>NZ_LPNP01000088.1:469-13340 GCF_019266045.1 Rhodococcus sp. MH15 | reverse complement strand
GAAGATGATCCGTCGTCGTTGATTTCGCGTCAGATCGGGTTCTGGGAGTCGGCGTTGGCGGGGTTGCCGGATCAGTTGGATTTGCCGGCTGATCGTCCGCGGCCGGCGGTGGCGTCCAATCGTGGCGCCAAACACGCTTTCGTTATCGACGCGCCAGAGCATCATTCTTTGAAAAAAATTGCCGTGAGTCGAATTCGTCCTTGTTCATGGTGGTGCATGCGGCGTTGGCGGTGTTGTTGTCGCGGTTGTCGGGGACGTCTGATATTGCGATCGGTACTCCGGTGGCGGGTCGTGGTGAGCAGGTTCTCGATGATTTGATCGGGATGTTCGTCAATACGTTGGTGTTGCGGACCGAGGTGGATTCTTCGGAGTCGTTCTCGGGGTTGTTGGGTCGGGTTCGTGAGGGCGATCTGGGTGCGTTTGCGCACGTAGATCTGCCGTTCGAGCGGTTGGTGGAGGTGCTCAATCCGGCGCGGTCGCAGGCGCGTAATCCGTTGTTCCAGGTGATGCTGTCGTTCCAGAACATGGAGCAGTCGGTGCTTCGACTTGGCGATCTGACAGTTGCGGGAATCGACGCCAACACGGTGGCGGCCAAGTTCGATCTGCAGCTGACCATGGTCGAGCAGTTCGACGAGGCGGGTGCCCCGGCGGGGATGGCGGCGCAGTTCACGTACGCGACGGATCTGTTCGACGAGTCGACGGTGGCAGGCTTTGCCTGCAGGTTCGGGCGCATCCTTGCTGAGATCACTGTTGATCCGTCAGTTCGGTTGGGTGATATCGACGTACTTACCGCTGCTGAGCGCAGCAACCTTCTCAGCTGGTCCGCTGGTGGGCGCACAGCGTTGGCAGGCGCGTCCTTGACTGCGATGTTCGAAGAACAGGTTGGGCGGACGCCTGATTCTCTTGCCGTCGAGTGCGATGGCGAGGCGCTGACCTATGGGCAGCTCGACGCCTACGCAAACGTGGTGGCCGAGCGATTGACGGCGGCCGGCGTCGGTCCGGATGACGTCGTCGCGTTGATCGTGCCGAGGTCGGTCGAGTGGGTCGTAGGTATGTTGGCGGCGTGGAAGGCGGGTGCTGCGTACGGGCCGATCGATCCGTCGTACCCACAGGATCGGATCGAAGCGATAATCGCCGACACCGGTGCCCGATGCGCGGTGAGTACGACGACTCTCGATCTGGCGGTGGACGTGATCGTCCTCGACAGCATCATGCGCGATTCGCCGATGGTGGAGAGGCCGACGGATCGATGGCGTGAACTCGGTGCGGGGGACCGCCTGGGGTATGTCATTTCGACATCCGGTTCGACGGGTCGTCCGAAGCCGACGTTGGTGCCGATGGCCGGCATCGAGAACACGGTGGCCTGGTACCGCAGCGAGTTGCCCGAAACTGGTGGTCTATTGATCGCGTCGTCACCGAGTTTCGACTTGACGCAGAAGAACGTCTGGGCAGCGTTGAGCAGCGGTCGGAGCGTAGTGCTTGCCTCGGACGGTTTCGATCCGGATGCGATCGTTGCTCGCGTCGGGCACGGTGACGTTGCAGTGGCGAACATGTCGCCGAGCGCGTTCGAAGCCGTGGTGGATTCCGACGAGGAGTCTGCTTTGAGCGTTCTCGATGTTGTGTTCCTTGGAGGCGAGTCGATCCGGCTTAATCGTCTTGGCAGTTTGTTGTCAGGCGGAGTACGCGTGGTGAACAGTTACGGCCCGACGGAAGCGTCGGACGTGGTCTCGTTCCACGCGGTGACTGCGCATGACACCGTCAGCGTTCCGATCGGTGCACCGGTGCCGAACATGGATCTGTTCGTTCTGGATCGGTCGTTGGGTATGGTGCCGCCGGGCGTGATCGGCGAGTTGTATGTCGGTGGTGTCGGTGTCGGTCGCGGATACGGAAACCGAGCGGCGTTGACGGCGGAGCGTTTCGTCGCCAACCCCTTTGCGGGCGGGGAAAGGGGCGCCTCAGATGGCGGCAGCAGGTTGTATCGAACCGGCGACCTCGTCAGGTGGAACGGTCGGGGCGAGCTCGAGTACATCGGCCGATCGGATTTCCAGGTCAAACTGCGGGGGCAGCGTATCGAACTCGGCGAGATCGAATCTGCTCTGATCTCGCACGAGGCGGTTTCAGATGCGGTGGTCGTCCTGCACAGCGATGCGACGTTCGGCGACAGCCTGGTCGGGTATGTCGTGGGAACTGCAGTAGATGCGTCGGAAGTTCTGGAGTCTGCCCGGGCCGTGCTTCCGACGTACATGGTGCCCTCGAAGGTTCTTGTCCTCGACGAGCTTCCACTCAATGCGTCGGGCAAATTGGATCGAAAGGCTCTCCCGTCACCGGTATTCGAGGCAGCAGAGTTTCGGGCGCCGGTCACAGCGGTGCAGGAAATTGTTGCGTCGGTGTTCGGAGATGTGTTGGGCACGGAGCGGGTCGGTCTGGATGACGATTTCTTTGCACTGGGTGGTAATTCGTTGATCGCTACCAGGTTGGCAGCAAGATTGGGGCAGGCACTCGATGCGCAGGTCCCGGTGCGCGTGCTGTTCGAGAACTCGACAGTGGAAGGTTTGGCTGTAGTAGTCCAAAAGACCGCAGGTTCCGGTGCGAGGATGGAGTTGGAGGCGCGGGAACGTCCAGAACGTCTTCCTCTGTCCTTGGCCCAGCAGCGAATGTGGTTGGTAAACCAGATGGATCCCGGTTCTGCGGCATACAACATTCCGTTGGCTCTGCGATTGACAGGGAACTTGGATGTCGCGGCTTTGCGCCAGGCTCTTCACGACGTTTTGGTTCGACATGAGTCGCTCCGGACCAGCTACCCGAGTGACATCGAAGGGCCGGTTCAGAAAATCGTCGCGATCGACGAACTCCTTTCGCCTCTCGAAACGATTCAGGTGGACGACGAGGCCGCGGCGTTCAATCGCGTCGTGGAGTTGGTGACGACCGGATTCGACGTAGCTCAGGAGGTACCTGTACGCACTGGGTTGCTCGAGTTGGGCCCGGCAGACTTCATATTCGTCTTGGTCGCTCATCACATCGCCGCTGACGGTGAATCGATGGGACCTCTTGCCCGAGACATGATGGTCGCCTACGAGGCTCGCGTGCGCGGCACCGCGCCGTCGTGGACGCCGTTGACTGTTCAGTACGCGGACTTCGCGATCTGGCAGCGCGAAGTACTCGGTAGCGCTGGCGAGGTCGGCTCACAGGCTGCACGGCAACTCGACTTCTGGCGCCGGACGTTGGACGGTGTGTCGTCGACGCCCGGATTGCCTTCCGACCGTCAGCGACCCGCGCAGATGTCTGCACGTGCCGGTGTCTCGGAGTTCTCCGTCAACGCGGAGACGGCGGCGCGGCTCAACGAGATTGCGCGCGAACACAACGCCACATTGTTCATGGTTGTGCACGCTGCGCTTGCAGTACTCATCGCACGGTTGAGTGGAAGCCGAGATTTCGCGATCGGAACGGTAGTGGCCGGGCGAGGTGAGCAGCAACTGGACGACATAGTCGGAATGTTCGTCAACACGCTTGCACTCAGGACCGCTCCGGATCTCGGAGCGGGATTCGGCGACTTGGTCTCGCTCGTCCGAAACGTCGATCTCGAGGCATTTGCGAACGGAGACATCCCGTTCGAGGAAGTAACCGGCGCCTTGTCGGCGTCAGCGAGCGAGCTCTTCCAGGTTGCACTGTCGGTCGAACCGATGGCAGGAGCCTCGTTCAGTCTGCCGGATTTGAAGATCACGGCTGTCGAGGGTGTGGAGGCGACTGCGAAGTTCGACCTCCAACTCAATCTCAGTTCAGATCCGGTAACGGGAGGGTTGCTCGGCCATTTGGTTTTCGCTGCGGACCTTTTCGACCAAGCAACCGCCGACGCACATGTCGAGCGCTTCGTCCGCGTTCTAGATCGGGTCTCCTCGGATCCTTCACGTCCGATTGGTGACATCGAACTGCTCACCGACTCCGAACGAGCAGAAGTCCTCGGCTCCGTGGACACAACGCCGCCCCCGGCCGTTGGCGCTCCGACGGGCCGACTCGTGCCACAGCGATTGGCAAATTCCGTAGAGGCTGATCCTGATGCTGTCGCAGTCGTGTGCGATGAGGAGGAAATGACTTACCACGAGGTCGATGCACGATCATCTCGCCTCGCTCGCCACCTGATCAATCTTGGGATCGGTCCGGGCGACACGGTGGGGATCACAGGATTGCGTGGCATCGAACTGGTGGTGGCGGCCTGGGCGCTGTCCAAAGCCGGCGCGGCAGCTCTGGTAGGAGCTACAGGAGCAGCACGTGGGACAGAAACGGCTCCGAGTGTGGCCTTGGCGTTGATTTCGGGTGAGGCCGAATCTGACGTACCGCTGGACACGAGCCTCGACTTGGACCAGCCAGATGTTATCGAGTTGGTGGCGTCGTACTCGAGTCGTTCCGTGAACTACACGGACCGGCTTCGTCCGCTGAGCGCGGACGACATCGCGGTCGTGGTTGCCGGTTCGCACCCTGGCCAGATCACCCATGGAGAGCTCGCAGCGAAGTTGGACGCGATGTCGCAGAAGCACGATGTCGACTATGAATCGCGTTTGATGTACTTCGGTCCCGAGGAAGACGAAACATCGATTCTGACTATTCTGCTTGGCGGAGCGGTCGGTGGCGTCGTACTGCTGTACTCGGAAGCGGCGAAGGACGCAGAGGTACAGGAGCTACTTGCAGAGGAGTGGGTTTCGCACGCGGTTGGTCCGACAGACGTCTTCACAGGTGTTGTCGAAGGAGCTTTGCCAGATCTACGCCTGGCGTGTGATCCCGCGACGTGGACTCTGAGCTGACGCCGCCGTTCACGAAGTTGATGGACTCCCATATCCCGAACAGTCCGATGATGTCCACTCCGCGACAGCTGTAACAATGGTTCGGTGTGTCCGATCAACTATTGGGGCTTTACCGGGACGTCGAACGCGATTTGCCCAGGTCAAGGGTAGAACCTCGGAAGTGATCGGATTCCTGCGAATACTGATCGAACTGCAGTACCAAAGCGAAGGTGAAATTGTCTTGACGCAGCACGTGTTCCTCCAGCATGCCGTTCGAGTGCAGGTCGTGACCGCATGAGCTCCGATGGTGTGACGCCAGGGACTTCGGTAGCTCGCAAGGCACGTCGAGAGCGTCCGGCACGCGGCCGTCGTGCCAGCACCTCGTTGCTTCCGCAACTGCTGGCGGCGGCCGTCGAGCTGGGGCCCGAGCGGGAGGCGTTGCGGTTCGAAGGACGTTCGCTGTCATACGCAGAGTTGGACGAGCAATCGTCTCGTTTGGCGAGATTGTTGATCGCCGGCGGCATGGGGCCAGAGGATCGGGTTGCAATTTCGATACCGCGGTCCATCGAGTCCGTTCTGGCACTGTGGGCAGTCGCCAAGTCCGGCGCCGCCTTCGTCCCGGTGGATCCGAACTATCCAGCCGATCGCGTGGCCTACATGATCAGCGATTCTGGAGTTTCGGTCGGGTTGACCACTAAGGGTGCACGCGCCGGGTTAACCGACTCGGTCGGGTGGATCTCGATCGATGCTTCGGACACTGTCGAGTCGTTGGCCGCTGTCTCCGGCGCGCCAGTGACGTATGACGAGCGGGTAAGGACACTGCGTGAGCAGCACGCCGCGTACGTCATCTACACATCCGGCTCCACAGGGCGACCCAAGGGTGTTGTTGTTTCGCATTCGGGGCTAGCCGTCCTGCAGCGAGAGCAAATTCGCATGCTGTCGCTCGACGGCAATTCGCGGGTTTTGCACTTCACGACTCCAAGCTTCGACGTATCGATCTTCGAACTACTCGAGACGATCGGGGCTGGCGCCGTCATGGTGATTGCCCCATCGAGCATCTACGGTGGGCCCGAGCTAGCCGAGCTGATCAAGACAGAGCGAGTGACGCATGTCGGCGCTACTCCTTCGGTGCTCGCATCGGTGGATCCATCTGGACTCGACGATGTTGCTGTCGTCGTGGTCGCGGGTGAAGCGTGTCCGCCCGAGTTGGTCGCGAAGTGGGCGCCCGGACGCCACTTTGTCAACGCGTACGGCCCGACCGAGATGACGATCGTCACGAACATGACGGAACTCGGCGCGGGTGATCCCGTCACGATCGGTGGTCCGATTCGTGGTGCAGCGTCTTTGGTATTGGATGCCCGCTTGCAGCCTGTACCGACGGGGACTACGGGTGAGCTCTATCTTGCAGGGCCGCAGGTTGCGCGCGGATACCACAATTTGGCAGGTATGACGGCCGATCGATTCATCGCGAATCCCTTTGGGGCACAGGGTGAACGAATGTACCGTACGGGGGACGTGGTGCGGTGGACGGAAAGTGCTGCCGGCGATCGTAGCGTCGAATACGTCGGACGGTCCGATTCCCAGGTCAAGATCCGTGGCTTCCGCATCGAGTTGACTGAAATCGACGCGGTCATCGCACTCGACGAACGGGTCGAGTTCGTGACAACGCTCGGGCGAGTGTTGCCCAGCGGTGAAACGGCTCTCATCTCTTATGTGCTTCCTGCAGTTGGAGCCGTGCTGTCCGGGGATGACGTCCTGGCTGTGGTCAAGACGGATCTTCCCCGTCACATGATTCCGGCGGCTGTCGTTGTCATCGACGAGATTCCCTTGACGCCAGTAGGAAAGCTGGATTCAGCAGCACTTCCTGATCCCGTATTCGAGGCCCGAGAGTTTGTAGCGCCATCCTCCGATGGTGAGGTCGTGGTCGCGCGCATATTCGAAGAACTCTTGGGGGTGGACCGAGTCGGCGCTGACGACGACTTCTTCGAACTCGGCGGCAACTCGTTGATTGCTGCGAAATTGGCCGGGCGTCTCAGTGCGGCTTTCGATGTGCGGGTTCAGGTCAAAACGCTCTTCGAGTACTCGACAGTCTCCGGTCTTGCATCTGTTTTGTCAGATTCAGCGGGGCGTGTGCGAATTGCCTTGGCCCCTCGCTCTCGTCCGGAGCGGATACCTCTTTCCCTTGCACAGTCGCGGATGTGGTTCTTGTCGAGATTCGACTCTGTGTCTGGTGTGAACAACATTCCGATCGTGTTGCGGTTGTCCGGTGCCGTCGATGTTTCGGCACTGTCCGCAGCGCTGTCGGATGTTGTTGCGCGGCACGAGGTGTTGCGGACCGTCTATCCGGAATTCGAGGGCATCGGGTTCCAACAAGTACTTCCGGTGGACGAATTCGTGGAAACTGTATTGCCCGAAACTGTCGACGCGGCCGACTTGCTCGGTGTGCTGACGCCAGTGGTGGCAGAGGGGTTCGATGTCACGGTCGAGGTGCCATTACGGGTTCGATTGTTCCAGACGGGTTCGTCGGAGTTTGTGTTGGCGTTGGTGATTCACCATATCGCTGCTGACGGTGTGTCGATGGGTCCGTTGGTGCGTGATGTGTCGATGGCGTATGTGGCGCGTGCGGGTGGACAGGTTCCGGGGTGGGCGCCGTTGGCGGTGCAGTATGCGGATTACGCGTTGTGGCAGCGTGAGGTGTTGGGGTCCGAGGGTGATCCGTCGTCGTTGATGTCTGAGCAGTTGGGGTATTGGACGTCGGTGTTGGCGGGGTTGCCGGAGCGGATCGAGCTGCCGGCGGATCGCCCGCGGCCGTTGGTGGCATCCAATCAGGGTGCGAGTTACCAGTTTTCGATAGACGCGCGGTTACATCGAGCGCTCGAGCAGTTGGCGCTTGATCGTAATGTGTCGTTGTTCATGGTGGTGCATGCGGCGTTGGCGGTGTTGTTGGCGCGGCTGAGCGGTAGTGACGACGTTGTGGTGGGCTCTCCGATCGCAGGGCGGGGTGAGCCGGAGCTGGACGATCTGATTGGTATGTTCGTCAATACGTTGGTGTTGCGGACCGAGGTGGATTCTTCGGAGTCTTTCTCGGCGTTATTGGGTCGGGTTCGTGAGGTCGATCTCGGGGCGTTCGGCAACGAGGACGTGCCGTTCGAGCGTTTGGTGGAAGTGCTTGATCCGGCGCGGTCGCAGGCCCATCATCCGTTGTTCCAGGTTGCGTTGTTCTTTCAGAACATGGCGCAGGATGTCGTGGAGTTGCCGGGACTGTCGATTGCCGGTTTCGACGCCGGTGTCGAGATCGCGAAGTTCGATCTGCAGTTGACGGTGACGCCGTTGGAGGAGGACGGCGTCGGTGTGGGGATGCCGATGTCGTTGACGTATGCGACGGATCTGTTCGACGCGTCGACAGTTGTTTCGTTTGCGGAGCGGTTGGTGCGTGTTCTGGAAGCAATGGTGGCGGAGCCTGATTCGGTTGTCGGGGATGTGGAGTTGCTCGGTGAGGGCGAGCGTTCGCAGGTGCTGGTGGCGGTCAATGACACTGTTCACGAGTTGACTGTTGGTGCTTTGTTGCTCGACGGGTTTGTTGCGCAGGTGGCGGCGACGCCGGATGCGGTGGCGGTGGTGTTCGAGGGGCAGTCTCTGACGTATGCGGAGTTCGGGTCTCGGGTGAACCGTCTTGCACGGTATCTGATTTCGGTGGGCGTGGGGCCGGAGTCGTTGGTGGCGTTGGCGATGCGCCGGTCGGTTGACCTTGTGGTTGGTATGTATGCAGTGGTTGCTGCGGGTGGGGCGTATGTGCCGTTGGATCCGGATCATCCGGTCGAGCGCAATGGTCATATTCTCGAGACCGCGGCACCGGTCTGTGTGTTGTCCACTGCTGGTGACGGTGTGGTGTTGCCGAGTAAATTCGATGTGGTGTTGATAGACGAGCTGGACGTGTCCGGATTCTCGGATGCGCCTGTTTCTGATGTGGATCGTGTTGCGCCGTTGCGTGTTTCGAATGCTGCGTATGTGATTTTCACGTCGGGGTCGACGGGGAAGCCGAAGGGTGTGGCGGTTTCGCATGCGGCGATCGTCAATCAGATGGCGTGGATGCAGGGGCAGTATGTTCTGACCGGGTCGGATGTGTATCTGCAGAAGACTGCGACGACGTTCGACGTGTCTTTGTGGGGGTTCTTCCTGCCGTTGGCGGTGGGTGCTCGGTTGGTGGTGGCCACTCATGACGGTCATCGGGATCCGGGGTATTTGGCGTCGGTGATCGCTGATCAGCGCGTGACGGTGACGGACTTCGTGCCGACGATGCTGTCGGTGTTCGCGGGGGAAGTCTCTGCCAGCCAGTTGGATTCGCTACGTGATGTGTTCGTCATCGGTGAGGCGTTGCCGGCGCAGACGGTGCGCGATTTCGGTGTTGTTTCAAGCGCGCGGGTTCACAACTTGTATGGTCCGACCGAGGCCGCGGTGTCGATCACGTTCGCGGATGTGACGGATGCTGTCCACGGTGGTGTGGCTTCTATTGGTGTGCCGCAGTGGAATTCGCAGGTTTTCGTCTTGGATTCGCGATTGCGTCCGGTGCCGGCGGGTGTTGCGGGAGAGTTGTATCTTGCGGGTGATCAGTTGGCTCGTGGGTATGTTTCTCGTCCGGATTTGTCGGCGGATCGCTTCGTCGCGAATCCGTTCACTCATGGCAGTGTCGGCGATCGGATGTACCGCACGGGGGACTTGGTGCGGTGGGGCTGGTCGGGGGAGCTCGAGTACATCGGGCGCACTGATTTCCAGGTGAAGTTCCGGGGTCAGCGGATCGAGTTGGGGGAGATCGAGTCGGCCCTGGTGGCCGATGTGTCGGTGTCGGTGTCGTCGGTGGCGGTGGTGTCGACCAAGACCGGTGATCAGTTGGTGGGGTATGTGGTGCCGACGTCGGGAGCGGTGGTTGATGTTGCGGCGCTTGTGGATTCGTTGGGGTCGGTGTTGCCGTCGTATATGGTGCCGTCGCAGATCATGGTGTTGGATGCGTTCCCGCTGAATGCTTCGGGGAAGTTGGATCGGAAGCTGTTGCCGAAGCCGGTGTTCGAGGCTGCGGCGTTCCGGGCTCCGGTGACTCCGGTGGAGGAGTCGGTTGCCTCGGTTTTCGCCGAGGTGTTGGGTGTGGATCGGGTCGGGCTTGATGATGATTTCTTTGCTTTGGGTGGCAATTCGCTGATTGCGACTCGGATGGTTGCCCGACTTGGGCAGGCGCTCGATACGCAGGTTCCGGTACGGGTGCTGTTCGAGGTGTCCTCGGTCGAGCGCGTGGCTGCCCGGGTTCAGACCAAGATCGGTTCGGGTGCTCGGGCGGCGTTGACTGCTCGGGTGCGTCCGGAGCGGGTGCCGTTGTCCCTTGCACAGCAACGGATGTGGTTTCTGAACCAACTCGACCCAGAGTCGCCGGTCTACAATGTCCCTCTCGCGATCCGGCTTTCAGGGAAGCTGGACGTGGCGGGGCTGAAAGCTGCTGTTTCCGATGTCCTGGCACGGCACGAGTCGCTCAGAACGTTGTACCCAAGCGATCCAGATGGACCAATGCAGGTAATTGTTCCACCCGAAGAGGTCGTGCTGGACTTGAGTCCAGTCGAGGTCGACGCCGAGTCTGTAATGCTGCGCGTAGCAGAGGTTGTCGGACAGGGATTCGACGTCGGTGCTGAGGTCCCCGTTCGAGCGAAACTGTTCAGCCTTGGCTCTGGCGACTACGTGTTGGTTGTCGTGATCCACCACGTTGCCGGAGACGGTTCCTCAGTCGGGCCACTCGGGCGCGATGTCATGGTCGCGTATGAGGCCCGATCTCGGGGGGTGGTTCCGGGGTGGGCACCTCTCGGAGTGCAGTACGCGGACTATGCGTTGTGGCAACGCGAGATGTTGGGCTCAGATGGTGACCCGGACTCGATCGCGTCGAAGCAAATTGCGTATTGGCGAACTCAGTTGGCTGACGTCCCCCCCGTTTTGAATCTCCCCTTGGATCGTGCAAGGCCCGCGATTCAGTCGTTACGCGGAGCGACAGTCAATTTCACGATCGATGCACGCCTTCATTCAGACTTGTCGAGGCTTGCAGAGGGTCACAACGTCACTGTCTTTATGGTCATTCACGCGGCTGTGGCTGTTTTGATGTCCAGACTGAGCAGTTCCACGGACGTGGTGCTTGGTACTCCTGTCGCAGGACGCGGGGAGGCCGAACTCGACGATCTGATTGGTATGTTCGTCAACACGCTGGTCTTACGCACGAACGTCGAAGCGTCGGAGGGATTCGGTTCGTTCCTGGAGCAGGTGCGTGAAATCGATCTATCGGCGTTTGCCAATGCGGATGTGCCGTTCGAGTGGTTGGTGGATGAGATCGACCCCGTGCGTTCTACTGCGCACTCACCGCTGTTCCAGGTTTTGTTGGTGTTCCAGAACTTTGCGCAAACGCAGTTCGTGTTGCCAGAACTCACGATTTCCGGGATCGAAGCGGACTCGGGAACGGCGAAATACGACCTTCAGATCACTCTGTCCGAGGTCATCAGCGAGTCTGGAGAACCCTCAGGGATACACGGGTCGTTCAACTACGCAACCGACCTGTTCGACGAATCAACGGTGCTGGAATTCGTCGATCGTCTGTTGCGAATTCTGAGCACAGTGTCCGCAACTCCGGACGTACTGGTGGGTGATATTCCCGTACTCTCACAGAGCGAGAGTGAACAGGTACTGGCACAAGCTGTTTCGGCCGGATCTTTGTGCTCGGACAATGCGACGCTGGTCTCGTTGTTCGACGAGCAGGTTGCGCGGACGCCTAACTCTGTCGCGTTGGCCATGGACGCAATTGAACTTACGTATGCGGAGTTCGATGCCAAGGTCAATCAACTCGCGCGTCACCTCATTTCCGAAGGAGTCGGACCTGAGCAGTTGGTCGGTGTGGCGATGCGTCGGAGCATTGACCTCGTGGTTGCGATCTACGCCGTTCTGAAGGCTGGGGGCGCCTACGTTCCTATCGATCCAGATCATCCAGCAGAACGCACCGAGTACGTCGTAGAGGCGGCGGATCCGGTACTGATTCTGACTACCGCTCGCGATCAGTTCGCGTCGACGGGTCGACGGATGGTGACTGTCGAGGCTCTGAACTTGGACGGGTTCCCATCTCGCCGGATTGCCGACTCTGAACGCAATTCGCCTTTGCGATCGCAAAACACGGCGTATCTGATCTTCACTTCAGGTTCGACAGGTCGACCCAAGGGCGTTGCCATTACACACAGCGCAACGGTGAACCAGTTGGTGTGGGCTCAGGCGACCTACAGGCTTGATTGCTCGGATGTGGTACTGCACAAAACGCCGATCACCTTCGACATTTCGGTCTGGGAATTGTTCTGGACTCTCCAAACTGGCGCGAAACTGGTCATCGCGGTTCCCGATGGACACCGGGACGCAGATTATCTTGCGAAAACCATCGCTCAAGAGCGGGTCACGACGGTGCATTTCGTTCCGTCGATGTTGAGCGCATTCATGTCCGCGGTGCCCGCGCCGCTGCCGGAATCGGTGCGTCGAGTCTTTGTCGCAGGAGAGGCGTTGAGCGCCGACACCGTACGCCGATTCAGCGGGTACGCCTCGGCGAGCCTGCACAACTGGTACGGGCCTGCCGAGGTCGAGGTGGTAACAGCTTGGGAGGCGACTCCTGAGGCGGTGGTCGTCCCGATCGGTACGCCCGTCGCTAACGCGTCCACTGTTGTGCTTGACGGCCGGTTGGCGCCAGTGCCGGTGGGTGTGGCCGGTGAACTGTATTTGGGTGGACCGCAGGTGGCTCGTGCATATCACGGTGAGCCTGCTATGACGGCGCTGCGATTTGTCGCCGATCCATTCGGATCAGCCGGCGCCAGGTTGTACCGCACCGGAGATTTGGTTCGATGGACCAAATCGGGGGAGCTGGAGTACATCGGCCGTAGTGATTTCCAGGTGAAGTTGCGTGGTCAGCGGATCGAACTGGGTGAGATCGAATCAGCCCTGCTCACGCATGAGAACGTAAACGACGCCGTCGTCGTGATGCACTCTGACTCCAAGTCGGGTGACAGCTTGGTTGGGTATGTGGTGCCGGCGTCGGGTGC
>NZ_LPNP01000088.1:0-406 GCF_019266045.1 Rhodococcus sp. MH15 | reverse complement strand
TTGATTGCTACTCGGGTGGCGGCTCGGTTGGGGCAGGCGCTCGATGCGCAGGTTCCGGTGCGGGTGTTGTTCGAGGCGTCGTCGGTGGAGTTGTTGGCTGCTCGGGTGGAGTCGGAGGTTGGTTCGGGTGCGCGGGCGGCGTTGACTGCTCGGGTGCGTCCGGAGCGGGTGCCGTTGTCGTTGGCGCAGCAGCGGATGTGGTTCTTGAACCGTTTCGATACGTTGTCGTCGGCGAACAATATTCCGGTGGCGATTCGGTTGTCGGGGTTGTTGGATGTGGCGGCTCTGCAGGCTGCGGTGTCGGATGTTGTTGGTCGGCATGAGATTTTGCGGACGGTGTATCCGGAGGTCGACGGTGTCGGGTTCCAGGAGGTGTTGTCTGCGGATCGGGTGCGGTTGGATTTGT
>NZ_LPNP01000087.1:457-24145 GCF_019266045.1 Rhodococcus sp. MH15 | reverse complement strand
AGTCGCCCATGCTCTCAACACCCGACCACGGAAACGACTCCATTGGCGAACCCCCGCTGAAGCTTGGGACGAACACCTACGATCGGTTCAACAGCAACGTGTTGCTTCGACCGGTTGAATACGCCGTCTACACCTCACGCGCCTACCGCTCGCTGGTGCGCTCTCTGGGCATGCGGTCCTCGATGGGACGGACCGGGGTGTGCTGGGACAACAGCATGGCCGAAAGTTTCTTCGCGGCGCTAAAGAACGAGTGTGTCTACCGCACGATCTATTCCACCAAAGCCAAAGCGCGACAAGACATCATCAAATACATCGAAGGCTTCTACAACCCGCGACGTCGACATTCAGCGCTCGGATACCGATTCCCGAACGATGTCCATTACAGTTATCAGCAGCCCGCGATCGCGGCCTGAAATAGTCATCTCCATTGTCCGAAATCCTCGCGGCAGACCAAAAGTGATACGCAGCCCTTCCACTTAACGATGCCGAGTTGTAGATCTTGGCTGCCTTCCGTCTGTCGGCCGCCCTAGAAGCTGCCACTGACTGGGGAAGCCACCACCCCACCCTCTGACGCACTGAGCCTATCCGGCGACTGAATCACTCAGACGGGTAGCGGGCCTCCTCGTAGTGGGGCCCCCTACCCGTCTCAGTCGTCCGGGTTAAGTGGCCATTCCGGATTACCGACTTTCTTCGCGACCGTATTCATCGGAGGGCGAGTAGCCGCGTTGGCGTCGGTACGCACGATTGAACGTGCCCATGTCGACAAACCCGCACTGTGAGGCCGCAAATGAGACCGTGGAACCGCGGCGCAACAGCTCGCGGGCGCGGCTAAGACGATACCGTCGCAAATACGAAGCTGGCGACCAACCGACCTCGGCAAAGGTCGATTGGAGGTACCGAAGTGAAACGTTGTGTGCCCTGGCCACATCGGCCAGCGTCAGTTCCGGGTCCGCGAAGTTTGCGTGGATGAAATGGACCATCAATTCACGGTGGGCGTCACGGCTGAGATTGCCTTCGCTTCCGCTCGATGTTTCCGCTGCGATGGCCGACCGCATCAGGGTCACCGCCACATCAGCCAGCGAATCACCATCGCCTTCATCGTTGCCTGCCCCTTCAGTCACGACTTCGATCATCGATCGGAGCACTCGCAGTGGTCGATTCTTGTCGGCGATGAGTGGGCGCGCAACGACGTTCTCAATGATGTTTCGGCGCAAACCCAGAGAAGAATACGGCACCTGGAGGACCAGTTGTGTCATTTGCTGCCCGAAGCTCAAGGTATACGGTCGTGTTGTGTCGTACAGCGCACCGATGCCCGGTCTGACGGCCGCTGAACGGTCCGACTGCCTGACAGCTCCGGCACCATCGGTGAACAGCGATAAGAGAACGTACTCGTGAGGCTCCTGAGCGATGATCCGCTGCGTTCGGACAAGTTCCGACGTACTGCAGATTCCGCGAGCCATCCCGACATCCGCAGTCACTTGTACATGGCGGAGGTTGCCCTTGACTTGATCGGTCGCCGAATTCACGCGCAGCGGCACAAAACTTTCACTGCAGGCCAATTCCAACTCTTCAGGACCATCCACGAAAAATTGCTTCATTTGTCCCCTCTCGGTAACCCTGAGCGCGAATTGCCTCATCGCCGTGCGCGAAACGCCTGCCGGCAGACGCCGAACAGCCATATGTTCGGCAAGGCAGGTCTCGCTTCTGCAGAATACGGGGAGCCAAAAAACCTTCCCCCGGACTCAACAATCCCGTCAAAGAACTTCAGGAGATTTCGATGAGCGACACAGCGCAACCCACGAAGGCCGCGGCCATCCAGTTCGAAGGGGTGCCCGGCGATGTCGCTGAGAATATGCGTCGACTGGACGCCATGATCGCCGAAGCGGCCCGCAAAGGCGCCAAGCTCATTGGGGTTCCCGAGTTCGCGACGTCTCCGCTGCCGTTTCGCGGTGAAGTTCATCAGAGCGTTCTCCCGCCACAAAATGCTGCGGTCGACATGTTCAAAGCAGCAGCAAGACGGTATGGCTGTCACATTGGTGGCTCCATGCTGATCGCCGAGGGCGACAGCATCTACAACCGCTACCACCTGTTTGAGCCCGATGGCAAGACCCATCTGCACGACAAGGATCTGCCCACAATGTGGGAAAACGCCTTCTACGGCCCCGGAAACGACGATGGAGCGTTTGAAACCAGCCTCGGCCGCATGGGTGCGGCCGTCTGTTGGGAGCTGATCCGCAATCAGACCGCCCGCAGGCTCGTTGGCCGAGTCGATGTCGTCATGACCGGCACCCACTGGTGGACGCTCCCCAGCAATTGGGGCGGGCTCGTTGACCGCATGTTTGGTCCTTTGACGCAATACAACAGGTACCTTTCGGAGAATGCCCCCACCGAGTTTGCCCGCCGAGTCGGAGCTCCGGTCCTGCAGGCATCCCATTGCGGGCAGTTTCGCACCGACTTCATGCTCCTACCGGGCACATCGATGACAGCGCCGTACGACACGAACTACGTCGGGGCAACGCAAATCGTCGATGCCGAAGGCAGCGTCCTGGCCTCGCGCAACACCGTCGACGGCCCCGGCATCGTCTTTGCCGACATCGAGATCGGTGCGCATCAGCCGGCAGAACCCATCGAGGAGGCGTTCTGGATGCCCGAACTTCCCTTGACGTTACGCGCATACTGGCATCACCAGAACCTTTGCGCCAAGAGTTACTACCGTCGCACCGGTCGCCAGGCCGGCCTCAATGCCGCGACAAGCAATCGGGCCGAATCGGTTGGAGTGGTCCGATGACAGTGGCAAGTCTGGCCCTCGAGACGTGAATCGCGTTGTTGGACGGCGGACTCGTTTTCCTTTGGGCGTTGGCGCTCGGTGTGCTGAAGTGAAACGCCCCGCGCCCGAAGCCGAAGAGCGCCGACACCCGAATCAGGCACATCTGGTTTATTCCCAGCCCCGTTGATGCGGTTTCAGAGATACCTGACTCTTCTTTTGGGGACGAACCTTGACCCATCAGGCCCCTGAAGCCGAGCGGCTAACCGGGTCACCCATCCGCGCACCAGTCCCTCTGTTGAGCACGAGATACCGCATGTTGAATGTCTTGTTTGACGATCCTCAACCGAGCCGTGCAGATCAACAGTGCTCCGACCGAGGCGCGGCGCCCCGTAGACATGTCGCACTAGCGTGTCGCGCGAAGCACCACCATGTGCGACACATGACTGTCTTTGTAACAGCGGAGCTCGACGCCGAAGCAGGTCCATCTCGAGTCGCCGTCGAGCAGTGGAGTGCTAGCTCAGTCCGGGACTGAGCCGGGGGTTCCGAGTAGACGGCCAGCTTCCGCGTTGAGGTCGGCGAGCTGTGCGGTCAGTGCCTGTTGAGTTTCAGCACCCCTACCGCTGAGGTGAACCTCGACTCGGCGGCGATCTTCGGCGCTCACCTCGCGGTAGACCAGTGCCTGGGAGACCAGCCTGTCGACGGACCGCGTCAGAGTGGCTCCCGAAGTGACGGCATGACGCGACAGTTCGGCCATGGACTGGTTCCCGTGGCGGGCGAGCGCATCGAGCACGAGTACATCGTCGGCGGTCAGGTTGAATTCCGAACCGATGGCAGTGAGCGAGGTCACAAGCGATTTGGTAGCCTGAAGCAGCGAGACGAGCGCCGATGATGAGCTGAGTGTGGCTATGTCTCTGGAAGACGTCGTCATCTGGGCCGAAGACCCATCAGAGTCCATGGGAGTCACTGAGTCTCCTGCCTTTCGGTGCCATTCCCTGTTGCGAGACGGAGGGGGCAACACGGCGCAACTCCGACGGCATTACCCGAGAGGATTCGATGTTAGCATCCGAGTCACGCCACCGTTCGGAGGTCTACCGGGTTGGCATGGTGATCCCTCTACAGGGACCGGGTGGCATCTTCGGCCCCTCGTGCATGGCCGTCAGCGACCTCGCGGGCCGTGAGCTCAACTCTGGGACCGGGTTTGACGGGCGTGAAGTCCAGCTTGAGTACATCGACGGCGGTCGCGACCCTCGGGCGATAGCAGCCGAGGTCTCCGCCATGGTCGATGCTGGCCGCCTCGACGCGGTCAGCGGGTGGCACATCTCCTCGATCCGTCGACATCTCGCACCGGTCGTCCGCGGCCGGATCCCGTACATGTACACCTCGCTCTACGAGGGGGGTGAGGTCAGCTCCAACGTCTATTGCTCGGGGGAATCTCCTGAACAGCAGATATACCCAGCGATGCGGTGGCTCCGCGACCACCATGGTGTGCGGTCGTGGTACGTCGTCGGTGCCGATTACATCTGGCCCTTACGTACGCATCAGTTGATCGAGCAGTTCGCTGCTGCGCTCGGCTTGGACATCGTCGGTTCGTCGTTCGTGCCGATGGGCCGGGCAGACGACCCCCAGCTGCCCGCGACTGCTGCGCAGAGCGGATGTCACGCAGTGCTGACATTGCTCGTCGGGCAGGACGCCGTGGATTTCAACCGGCACTTCGCCGCCCGCGACCTCCATCACCGCATACTCCGGTTCAGTCCACTCATGGAAGAGAACATGCTTCTCGCCGGAGGCGCCGAGACGACGGAGAACCTGTTCGCGTCGGCGGCGTACTTCCGCACCTTGCATACGGAGTCCTCGTTGAGGTTCATCGGCGACTACGTGGACGCCAACGGTCATGAGGCGCCGGCTCTCAACAACATGGCGGAGTCCTGTTACCAAGGGGTCTACGCACTGAGTCATCTTGCGCGTCGGGCAGGAGGCCTGGACCCGGATCGCTGTGACGCCCAGATTGACGGGCTGGAGTTCGACAGTCCGCGGGGGGTCGTTCGATTCGACGGGAATCAAGCGCGGCAGCAGATCTATATGGCTCAGGCGAGCGGCTTGGACTTCGAGGTGGTTGCCACTCTCTGAGCGGCGCCTGGTCCCTATCGGAGGATCAGCCCGGGGAGAGGGAGAGGGCGGCTCGGAAACCGCGACCGTACTCACCGCCAGCGGTATCCCCAGGACAACGAATTGCTTCCACGGGACCGCGAGTCCGGCTCGGCGCAGCTGATCGGCCCACAAGAGCGTGGCCAGGGAGGCCCAGGGGGTCACGATCGGCCCGAAGTTCGATCCGATGAGCAGGGCGATCAGGTCGGGGCTGGAACCCGCCGCGGGCTCTAGTAGGAGATACGCGGGAATGTTGTTGACCGCGTTGCTCAACACCGCGCCTGCTGCGGCCAACACGAAGGGCGCGCTGGCAGAGCCGTCCAGGTGCGCGTACGCGCCGCGAACGAGGTCCTCGACACCGAGGGAGTGAACCAACTGAACCGCAACGGTCAGACCGACCGCCAGGGCCAGAGCGGTCCACGGGATCAGGTTCGGGCGCAATACTGATCGATCAGCGAGTGCGAATGCCACCACCAGGATGATGGCCGCCGTCGACGTCGACCACCAGAAGGGGATCGAGGTCGTGAGCAACGGCAGGAGCGCCGACACCACGATCCCGGTCAGCGGTAGCAGAGGGTGGGGCGGTCCCGAACCGCTCGCCCCCCGGGTCTCATCCGGGGCTCGGCGAGGAGTGCGTAGGCGGCGACGGAACACCACCCAGGCGAACCCGGCCGTCACCGCGAGCGATGCAGCCGCAGGCATGGCGGCGAGTCTCACGTAGTGGCTCGTCCCATCGAACAGTCCCGTCTCCACCGCCAGCAGATTGGTCAGATTGGAGACTGGAAGCAGGAGCGATCCCGTGTTGGCGATCCACACCACCGTCAGGGCCAGAGGTACCGGATCGTTGCCGGCTCGTGCTGCGAGCGCCAGCACCAGAGGCGTGACCAGCACAGCGGTGGTGTCAAGGGAGAGAAAGGTCGTGGACACCACGGCTAGTAGCACGACCAGGATCCAAAGCCCCGGTCCGCTGGCGGCCCTACCTCTGGCCGCGAACCCGGCGACCCGGTGGAACAAGCCTGCCGCGGCAGCGAGGTTGATCACGATCGAGATGGTGGCAAGGAACAGCATGATGGGGCCCAGACGACCAAGCAGTTCAATCGTCTGGGCCCGGGGCGCGAACAGTGCGTAGGCGATCAGCACTCCGATCAGCAAGGCCGACAGCACCACTGATCGCATGAAACCTCCGGTGTGGTTCTCAGTTCGCAATCGTCGCAGGCGCGCGGTGGCGGGTCGCGGTCGATCTGTACCGCCGCCGAGCATCGGCGACCTGGAAAACGTAGACGATGACCACGACGATCTGCGTGCCGGCGATCGCGAGCACCGGTGTGTCCGCCCACTTGTCTGTGAGCATCAGGGCCGCGGGGATGCTCGCTGTGGAAATCGATTGCAGAACCGCGAGCATCCCGGTCGCCTTGCCGATCCACTCCGCTGCGGGGGTGGCCAGGGCGAGGAAGAAGGCGGCGAACAGCACGGCCCATGCCAGCCATAGCCAAGCGAGCTGGGCGTCCCCGATCTGGAGGAAGTGCACCATCGACAGGAAGAGAGCGACCGCGCTGGCCCAACCGCAGTACCAGCCGAGCCCTGATCCGGGAGCGCTCGAGATCGAGTTGGTCGCGACGGTGAGGTAGGTGAAGCCGAACAATGCGAAACCTCCGGCCGCCACCGCAGAAGCCAGGCCGTCGGGCGAGGCGCTGTCCGAGGGCAGAACCAGTACAAGTGCCGTGCCGACCAGGAGCGCGCCGGTGAGGAGATTGATCGCGACGGCCGATTTCGGGGTGACCCGGTCGAGGAAGACCAACCCGTTGACCAGGAGCACCGCCCCTACGAACAACAGTGCCACGGGAACCATGTGACATCCCTTCGGTGAGGAGAGGCAACACCCAACCGACCCGGGTGACCGGGCTGCGGTGCCGGGAGGCATCGACAGTCCGGGTACCCGGGTCGGGCAGGCGCAGTGGGTCGAGCAGGCTCAGCGAAGGACGGGAGGAGTCCGATCCCTCATGGGTCCGCCGGCTTCGATCGCCTTGCCGACATTGAGCACGGTGCGCTCGTCGAAGGACCGGCCGATGATCTGGAGGCCGACGGGGAGGTCGCCGTTGAAACCGACCGGAACGGTCATCGCGGGCAGACCGGTCAGGTTGCTCGGCCCGGTGAACCGGATGAAGGAGTCGATGAGATCGACCTTCGTTCCGTTGAGGTCGGCCTCGGAGGATCCGATGTCTGGAGCCATGACTGGCAGGGTCGGGGCGATCAGGACATCGACCTTCGAGAGGGCCGCTCTGAAGTCGTTCTTGAGTTGGCGCCGAACCTGCTGCGCCTGGAGGTAGTCCACCGAGGAGAACAACTCGCCCAGTTCAAAGAGGAAGCGGATGTCGGGCCCAAAGTCGTCGGGACGGTTCAGCAGGTCGTTGTGGTGGATCGCCGATGCTTCCGACAGGCTGGTTGCGAGCTCCGCCCATTCCGAGTGGCGCAGAGTCGGAATCTTGACCGTCTCCACCCTGGCGCCCCGGGAGACGAGCTCGTCGATCTGGCCGCGCACGAGTCTTTCGATCTCGGTGTCGACATTTCGGAAGAAGTAGTCCTCCTCGACGCCGATCACCAATCCGGAGACATCCCCGGTGAGATTTGAGGTGTAGTCCCCGACCGGCGTGTCCACCGCTGTCGGATCCGCCCCGTCGAACCCGGCGATCACCTGCAGCATCGCTGCGGCATCATCGACAGTCTTGGTCATCGGCCCGATGTGGTCGAGAGTCCAAGCCAGGGGGAAGCAGCCGTCCTTGGGGACACGCCCGTGTGTGGGCTTGAGGCCGACGATTCCACACGCGGCGGAGGGAATCCGGATCGAGCCGGCAGTATCGGTACCCAGGGTCGCGTAGGTCATGTGCGCCGCCACGCCTGCACCTGAACCGCCGCTGGAGCCCCCCGGAACCTTCGCCGGATTCCACGGGTTCTGGACGCTGCCGAAGTGCGGGCTGTTGTTATCGATGCCCCACGCGTACTCGTGCATGTTGAGCTTGCCGGTGAGCACGGCGCCGGCCTTCCTGAGCCGCCGCACCACTGAAGCGTCCTCTGCGGGTACGAAGTCCTTGTGGATCTTCGAGGCCATCGTGGTGACCTCGCCGCCCACGTACAGATTGTCTTTCAGTGCCAAGGGGACTCCATGGAAGACTCCGCGGTAGTCACCTCGGCTGATCTCATCCTCGGCCCGCCGGGCATCCGCCAACGCCTGCTCGCGAAAGCTGATGTAGGCGTTGATCTCCGGGTTGAGAGCCTTGGCGTGGTCGAGCAGAGCGGTGGTGACCTCCACCGGTGACACCTGCTTGCTCTCGATCAGGGGCGCAAGTTCGGTCACCGACTTGGTGACGAGTTCGTTAGCGGACATGGTCGCCTCCCGGGATATTGCGAACAGAGATGTCCGCGTCGTCAACTGCCACGTTCTCGAGATCACCGCGACGCTCCACGATCTCGGCCCACTTCGACTCGAGCTGGGCGATCTTGTCTTGCGGCGGGCGTATGCCCTTGTCCGCCAGAAGTTCTTGCACTGACAGCGCCATGAAGACACTCTCCTTGTAGATGGGACGGCAGTAGATGGTGGCACTCGAAGTTGGCGCCACCCCGGACATATCCATATGAATTATTTTCATCTGAATATGTTGAGGACCGTATGTGAGCTGGAGCACAATGTCAATGCTCCTTGGCCGCATGAATGACCGGGTACCGGTTCGGCCAGCGCTCTATTTGACGGCTCCCTACCGCGACCTGCCTGGGCACCGACAATCGGCGCGCCTGGCACGAAAGACGCTGCGACCGGGCGCCCGAGGAAGCGCCACTCAAGAACCGATCTCACAACTTGAAATACTCGATCGTCCGTCAAACGATCTTGGTGTCAACAGGTCAACGCATCACTACCGGTGAGATGATGCGTGACCGTGGAGGCATGGATGGGCAGCAAAGCGCTCGGATTCACCGTGGAGCAGGAGAACCTGATCTGGGATCTTCACCGCCGTGGAGAATCGATACGAGAAATCGAGCGAGTCCTCGGGGAAACGATGCCCCGAATTCGTCGTTTCCTACGTGAGTCCGGCGGTATCCGACCCGTCCCACGAGCACGAAGAAACAGTCACATCACCGCAGGTGAACGCGAAGAAATATCCCGCGGAATTGCCTCAGGTGACAGCGCTCGGACGATCGCCGAGACACTCGGAAGATCCCCGTCCACGATTGCACGCGAGATCGCCCGCAACGGCGGTCGTGTCGCTTACCGTGCGGCCCCGGCGGATGCAGCGGCGTATGTCCGTGCCCGCCGCCCTAAAATGTCGATCCTGTGTGCCCGGCCGATTCTGCGGACAGTCATCACGGACAAGCTCCATAAACAGTGGTCACCGAAACAGATCTCCGTCTGGCTTCGGCGTGAGTACCCGGCCGATCCGCAGATGTGGGTCTCGCACGAGACGATCTACCGTTGCCTCTACATACCGTCGCGGAAAGTGTTCGACAGCACTGTATTTCACGAACTGCGTACCGATCGGCCGATACGTCGACCTCGCGGGAAGAAACGCTCCCACGGTCGTGGGCGGATACGAAATATGGTTTCGATCGATCTTCGAGGAGCTGCGGCAAACGATCGTAGTGAGCCCGGGCACCTGGAGGGTGACCTCGTGTTCGGAATCCGCCCGTCAGCGGTCGCGACGCTGGTAGATCGGCAATCACGCGCCGTGCATGTGGTGGCATTGCCTGACGGGTACCGGGCCGAGACGGTCGCGGATGCGCTGATTGCCTATCTAGGCCGGCTACCTGCGCATCTGCGTCGTTCGTTGACCTGGGATCGGGGACGGGAAATGGCCGAACACGAGCGCATCACCGCAACGCTCGACATGCCTGTCTACTTTTGCGCTCCGCATCATCCATGGCAACGCGGGACTAACGAAAACGCGAACGGGTTGCTGCGGCAGTACCTGCGCAAGAACGCTGACCTGCGCAGTTTCACCCAGGATGACCTGAATAGGGTCGCGACCAGACTCAACGATCGACCTCGTCGGGTGCTCGATTGGGACAGTCCATGCCAACGAGAAGAACAGGTGCTCGGTTCCGGCTCAACCGGATAGCGAAGTCGGCCACCGATGGCGGTTGGCATGATGGTGGGCATGGCTGCCACCGGTCTTCCTGAGCTCGATGTCGCTCGGGTCGTGAAGTATTGCGCGGGTCGAGTGCCGGAACAGTATCGGCATGAGATCCAGGTCGAATGTGACATCGCGCCCCGTCATGTGACGATCTGCGAATGCCGGCCGCCGTGGCGGGAGGACTTCGGCGCGGAGTGGACGCGATTTCCGATCGCCCGCCTGTATTACACGAAGAAAACCGGGTTGTGGACGTTGTATTGGCGGGATCGCCACCTCAAATTTCACCGCTACCAGTTTTTGGATCCGAGCCCTCATATTCAGGATTTACTCGATCACATCGAAAACGGTGGCGATCCGATCTTCTGGGGTTGATCCGTTATCGTCGGTGATGCGTTGACCTGTTGAGACCAAGATCGATTGCGCGACACTCACCGAGCCAATGCGTTTCCCCTGTCCAGCGGTGTCCGAAAACTCGTGTCGACTCCAACGTTTCGAAAGGGTCAATAGCGATACGCTTCGACTTATTGCTTCGGCGCGTTGACCCTGGCCATCCCGCCGCTACCCCATCTCCTGGATCGCGTCTTCGACTGCGGCATCGCTGAGCGTGCGGAGCGATTCCCGGCGGCTAACGGTGCGTAGCGGAGTCGATTTCATCAGTGGTCGGCGTGAACGCCTCGTTGATCACTCGTACCTGCGCCGGATGGATCGCAATGCGGCCACTGAAACCCTCCGCTCGCGCCCTGCGCGATGACTCGGCGAGCCCCTTGGCGTCCCGAGTATCTACATGGAACGTCTCGACGGCCTCGACGCCGGTAGCCCGTGCCGCATTCAGGGCGAGCAACCGGACAAGCCGGGAGGTCTGTGTCCAGTTTCCTTCAGGCGTCAAGTTCGTTGCCTTCCAGAGCGCCGCATCGAGATTCCCTGCTCCCCAGGTCAGACCGTATAATCTCGGCATCGCCGCCGCTGAGTAGTCGCCCAGACCGAACGGTCTGAGCGCGGCCTTGGTCACCACAGGCATGAGCTTGACCCCCTGAGGCTCAAGGCCGACCGACTTCTCCAGCGCCTCGACATAGTGATGCACCCGAAGCACATCGGCAGGGCCGTCGACCTCGGGGATCATGATTCCCGACGTTCCGGAAGTCACCGTGGCGGCCAGGTCCGTCAGTACCGACCCTGTGCCGAAGGAGTTGACTCGCACCCAGAGCTGCGGCATCGAGGCATCATCGGCATGGCTGGAGAGGAACTCCCCCACCAGCCCCCGTGCGATCGATTTCCGCGCGGCTGAGACTGAATCATCCAGATCAAGGATCACCGCATCTGCCCCCGACTCGGCCACCTTCCCCAGCTTCTTCTCGTCATCTCCAGCAACGATAAGAAACGAGCGCAGCGGAGCGCTCACCGCGGCCGCTTCCGATCAGGGATCGCTCGTGTGCACGACGCGACTACGTCACCATCACGGGTGTAGGTGATGTGGACAAACACGACGATCCCCTTCTCAGGACAGGAAGACGACTCTTGAAGGTCGATTACCTCAGCCGACACGCAAATCGTGTCACCGTGGAACAGCGAGTTTCACAAAGCCTACCTAGGGTGGCCACTGCCAGCACGGCCCACGTGGTCGATGCAAGGGCCGGAGCTAACCACTGCCACCACCTGCTGGCCACGGCCTGGCCATCGGCTAGGCGTACTGACCATGCAGGTTGGGTCTCCAGTCATGGCGAGATGACGTGAGGAAGACCCGGATGTTTCAACGCGAGCGCGCATTGCTGCCCACTACCGGGGACCAGTGCGGTGTGCCTCGTTGTTCACCCCGTACGGCACCATGACTGGAGATGCTCCACTCGATCATGCTGGGGAGGAAATGTCATGGATCCCGTAGTCACACACCCCAAGTTCCGCGGTGACGGTGTCACCCTTGCCGCCGATCGGTGGGATCCACCGGCGGCCGCGGGCGATTCCGGCGCCGGGAGTAAAGGTGTGGTGCTGTTGCTGCACGGCGGCGGGCAGACCCGGCATTCCTGGCGAAACACCGGACGCACTCTCGCTGCGGACGGCTGGTCCGCACTCGCCCTAGACGCACGGGGCCACGGGCAAAGCCAATGGGCACCGGACGGCGATTACGGCATCGATGCGTTGGTCGCCGACCTGACCTCGGTCATCGGCGAGTTGGGGCAAACGCCGGTACTGGTCGGTGCCTCGATGGGCGGTATGACCTCGTTGATCGGACAAGGGGAAAATTCCGAGCTCGCTCGTGGTCTGGTGTTGGTCGATATCGCACCGAAGGTCGAATCAGGCGGCACCGCGGCGATCATGGCGTTCATGCACAGCGGCCTTGATGGGTTCGACAGCCTCGACGACGCTGCCGAAGCGATCGCGGCGTATACCCCAAACCGAGCCCGCACCCCCAACCCGCAGGGGTTGCGCAAAAACCTGCGCCTGCGTGAGGGCCGCTGGTATTGGCATTGGGACCCGGCATTTCTGCGCCACGGCGACGAACCCACCCGCCAAGTCGACTCCATCGTGCGATACGAACGCGCCCGGGACGCCGCAGCCGCGATCACCGTTCCCACAATGCTCGTTCGTGGCACGCAATCGAACGTGGTCAGCGAAGAAGGCGCCAAAGAACTAATCGAGCTGATCCCGACCGCCACATTGATCGACGTCCCCGAGGCCGGCCATATGGTCGCCGGCGACGACAACGACGTCTTCAGCGGCGGATTGAAGGACTTTCTCGACAACGACGTCGCCCCATCACCTCACTGACCGCCATCGAAACCTCGAACGTCACCGGTGATGGGAGCTCACCTGGGATGAGTACCTGCGCCGGTTGCCTCGACGGCCGGATTCGCCCGCCCCGGCGGGACCGCTTCGCTGACAGCGCAGCCCGAGGACCGCTGCCCCCAGATGTAACCGACCGTCGATCCCGGCGTCGGTGTTGGCCACGAGCATGGACCGATAACCGGGCCTTATGTCAAACGGAAGTTGCGTATTGCCTCCGGTGAATCATCGCCGGACCTTGAGCCCTCCACTCGCGCGCAGCTTCGAGACCCTCCCTAACCTGCGGAATAGCCCAGCCCAGGATGACCATGGAGGTGTCTCGATTTGGACGTCGTGTCTCTAAGTCCGCCGAATAGCGATCCTCGGCATATCGTTGACCTGCGCGGATACCGGACAGACTCGTCAGTTGCATCGTGCGTCCGGTCAAGGAGAAGTACTCCGGCTGCGCGCCCGGCTCGGTGCGAGGACCCGCCCCGAGGGGCGGTGCGTGCGTGCGCGGCCGGCCGCTGTACCTGGTCTCGCGCGAAGGCGGACTGGTCGTGGGCGCCACCCCAGTACGTACGAACACGGCGACGACCGGTAGGTCACCGTTGCCGGGGTGTGCGACCTACTCTCCGGCGCCGAGACCATCTTCCCCAGGTTCGGCTGACAGGTGAAGGCTTTCGATTGTGAAGTGGAGCCGTCTAGTTCCTCGCTCCATCAACGTGGATTCCGTTCGCCAACGGTGACTTCTGGACGCAGGGCGAGTCCGTGCGCGGGTTCATCACGTGGGGTGAGTGGCCCGCGTTCGCGTGGTTCGCCGGGGTCTGCGTGGCGCTGTGGGTCGGGGGTCTGGTGATCACCCTGCGCCGGGACGCCTGAGCCGCCCCGAGGAGACGGCCCGGGAGTGCACACACTCTCGGGCCGTCTGGCGTCCGCACGACGGGACGTCGCCGGCGGATCAGCAGGTCACTGCTGGCTGATCGGTAGGTAGACGCGGGATCCCTGCTCGGCGAACTCCGCCGACTTCTCGGCCATCCCCGCCTCGATCGCCTCGACCGTCTCCATCCCGTGTTCGGCGGCGTAGTCGCGGATGTCCTGGGAGATGCGCATCGAGCAGAACTTGGGTCCGCACATCGAGCAGAAGTGGGCGGTCTTGGCCGGCTCGGCGGGCAGCGTCGCATCGTGGTAGGCCAGCGCGGTGTCCGGGTCGAGCGCCAGGGCGAACTGGTCCATCCACCGGAACTCGAACCGTGCGGTACTGAGCGCGTCGTCCCTCGCCTGCGCACCCGGATGACCCTTGGCCAGGTCCGCCGCGTGCGCGGCAATCTTGTAGGTGATCACGCCGGTCTTGACGTCATCCCTGTCGGGCAGACCCAGGTGCTCCTTGGGCGTGACGTAGCAGAGCATCGCCGTGCCGGCCTCGGCGATCCGCGCGGCCCCGATGGCGGAGGTGATGTGGTCGTAGCCCGGTGCGATGTCCGTGGCCAGCGGCCCCAGGGTGTAGAACGGAGCCTCCTCACACCACTCCTCCTCCAGGCGCACGTTCTCGACGATCATGTGCATCGGCACGTGTCCCGGGCCCTCGATCATCACCTGGACACCGTGCCGCTTGGCGATCCCGGTGAGCTCACCCAGGGTGCGGAGTTCGGCGAACTGGGCCTCGTCGTTGGCGTCGGCGATCGATCCCGGGCGCAGGCCGTCGCCCAGGGAGAAGGTCACGTGGTACCGTGCCAGGATCTCGCACAGCTCCGCGAAATGGGTGTAAAGGAACGACTCGCGGTGATGCGCCAGGCACCACGCGGCCATGATCGAGCCGCCGCGGGAGACGATCCCGGTGACCCGCTTGGCGGCGAGCGGGACATACCGCAGGAGCACGCCCGCGTGGACCGTCATGTAGTCCACGCCCTGCTCGCACTGCTCGATCACCGTGTCCCGATACAACTCCCAGGTCAGGGCGACCGGGTCGCCGTTCACCTTCTCGAGTGCCTGGTAGATCGGCACCGTGCCGACCGGGACGGGGGAGTTGCGCATGATCCACTCGCGGGTCTCGTGGATGTCCCGGCCGGTGGACAGGTCCATGATCGTGTCCGCGCCCCACCGGGAGGCCCACACCATCTTCTCGACCTCCTCCGCGATGGAGCTGGTGACCGCGGAGTTGCCGATGTTGGCGTTGATCTTGGTCAGGAAGCGCTTGCCGATGATCATCGGTTCGCTCTCCGGATGGCGGTGATTGGCGGGGATGACGGCGCGGCCGGCGGCCACCTCGGATCGCACCACCTCCGCGTCGATTCCCTCACGCTCGGCGATGAAGCGCATCTCCGGCGTGATCAGCCCCGCTCGCGCCCAGGCCAGCTGGGTGCGCACCGGTGTGGAGTCCTCCGCCGAGGCGGGGACGGCCCCCGGGTGGGCCCAGCCCCCGCGAGTGGGCGGCAGGCCGGCGGCGAGGTCGTGGCACTCCTGCGCGCTGGAGTACCCGTGTACGAGCCGGAGGTGTCGTAGACGTCGAACGTCGTGTCGTTGGTCAGCGAGATCCGCCGGACGGGCACGCGCAGTGTGCTGCCCTCCGCGGAGACTTCGAGGTAGGTCTTCGTGCTGGAATGGATGGGACCGCAGGTCACGGCCTCGATCGAGGCGGTGCTGGTGCCGTTGGCGGACGTGTGTGTGCCCATGGCGTTCTCAGATCTCCCTACGCCGGCATGACCCGGACAGGTTCTACGGTCGACGACCCGGCTGGTCGTCCTCTCAGCCCGCGCTCCGAAGCGGACTCCCGTGTGGACGAGTATGAAATTGTGCCGGGCAAGCGTACCCCGGCGCTGCCCCGCTCCCCAGACCCCTGTGCGGCAGGATAGTTGTGAACCGGGATCAGTGAGTTGATGTCAGTGAGTGTGACGGTCGAGCCCGGACCCCGATCCGCACCGCACAAGCTTCCGCACACTCGTGGTGGGTTCGGGGTGTGGGCGGTGAGCACCGTGATCTTGAGAGCCGGAACCACGATGGTCTATCCGACGCTGTAGACGGCGATCGGCGCCTGACGTAATGACCGTGCCCTCCTCTACAAATGGCCTGCCGATAGCTGTACGTTATGACAAGCTAACGATCCCGAGTTGTGAATCTCGCGAACTCGACCGCTCCCCGAACTGCTCGCACGTTCGTCCGGTCTCGCACTGGCAACTCGGCACCTCAGAACTCGGCACTTCATCAGCAGGCGCGGTGGGCGCGACTGGTGGAGCTGCTCGGTCTGAGGCTGTGCGCGATTCCGTTGCCCCCTGTGTGGGCGTGGTCGGAGACATTCCGAAAGCCGACCTTCTTGCCCCACACGGGCATATCGCCGTCTGGCGGGTTCGCCTGCGACAGATAGGCAACGGCGTGCCACAGGATCTCGTTTTCTTGCCCCTAAGAGTGGAGTCCACTGTGGCCGTCACGCGGCAACTATTCTCGACTGCGGCTGCTCGCGGCATCGTCCGGCCTCGAAGCCAGCGACTTTCCATGACCAAGGTCATTGCGGCGTTCCTTGCGGTGCCAATGTCTCGGTGACGCGAACACTCAGTTCCGGCTTGTCGTCGCCTTCGGTGTGAGTGAACGTCCCAAGATGGGACCACATCGAGTCCACGAGCGGCTGGAGGAACAAACGGCCCAGCTGAGTGACGATGACGTCGACCACCTGAACAGCATCGGCGCGGACCCTAGACGCCGCACCAGACTGCCGCATAGCTATCACTTCCCGGTGTGTCAGCTCGGTGAGCCGTTCGAGTAACTCACCTCGCTGACCGCCGGGATCTAGCAACGCGCGGCGCAGGTAGTTCACCACCTCGGGACGCCTGACCAGCATGTCGGCAACCGCATCGTTGCGGATCCGGGCGATGTCGGCGCCTGGGACGTCCACGGGCGCCGAGGCAAGTGCGGTAGCGAAATGCTCTACGACCAGTCGCTCGACCGCCTCGCGCAGGCCGTCCTTTGTGCCGTAGTGATGGACCACGAGACCCACTGTCACTCCGGCCGCGGTCGCCACGGTTCGCAACGAAGTGCCGTCCTCGCCGTTGGCGGCGTAGAGATCCAGTGCGGCGTTGCGGATGCGCGCCTTGGCAGTGAGATCCTGGCCCGCGGCGCCTGGTGCGGAACGATTCACGCGGTTCCCCTTCAGTTGCGGTCGAGCCTACGGACCCCACACTAGACTATACGTCGGTACCGCATACTGTATGTTCGTACAGTACAAGGTGTCCCGGCTCAGTCGGCCTTGTCGACCTGACTATCGTGCCGTCGGCAGCCAGTTGCTCAGGCCACCCGCATCGGGCCTCAGGGCCCCTTGGACGTCCCGGTCGAGGTTGGGTCACGGGTCGGACGTGCGGGTGTCGGCGATATCTCCGTCGCCATGAGCAGAGATGTCACACCCAGCACAACTTCATCGACAGGAAGGTCTGGACATGGACACATTTCGCGACAAGGCCGGCGGGCCGATAGGTACCGATATCGACACCTGGGTGCGCTCGTTTACGCGCATGGAATCCGGTTCCTCCGAGCTTCCTCCCCACCACCCCAACTGCCTTGGCTGTGGACCAGAGAACCCGAATGGTCACTTCCTCTCGGTACGGCGTGACGGAGACGGCGTCATCGCACACCACCAGTTCGACCAGCGCCATGTCGGGGCACCCGGCATTGCACACGGCGGCGCGGTAGCGACCGTGATTGACGACCTCTTCGGCTTCTTGCTCTATTCGGTCGGCGAGCTCGCCGTGACGCGCCGTCTCGAGCTCGAGTATCTTGCGCCAGCACTACTCGACACCCCGTACATCCTGCGCGCTGCAGTTCGGTCTCGCGAGGGCCGGAAATTGGACCTCACGTCCACGATGGAGGATGCAGAGGGCCGCACTGTTATTACTGCCACTGCCCTGTTCATCGTGGTCGAGGTTGAACACTTTTTGCAGTCACAGAGAAACTCAAGGGCTTAGGCCAAACTCACCGCCGCGAGCACCAGGCCCGAATACGTCGAGGATGTCGGCGGAGCCTGAAGATATTGAACGCCACGCCCAAAGAACGGGCGAAGCGGAAGGCACCGTGCATCGCCAGTTGCCCTGTACGAGTCAACCAAGAGGCAGCGCTACCTACGACGGAACCCCGTCGGCGGGTGGCCGGTCCAGTGCTTGAAAGCGTGTGAAAAGCTGGCGAGGTCGCTGTAACCGAGGTCCGTGGCGATCTCGCTCGCGGACACAGATCCGTCCAGTAAACGAAGAATCGCGTACTCACGAATGATCGATTGGCGCAGTCCGCGATAGGTCATCCCTTCCTCAGAGAGGCGCCGCTTAAGTGTGCTCGTAGAGATGGAGAGTTCGTCTGCAATCCACTGACTTCCACAATCTGCGGGACGCTTCTCTATCAGACGTCTCACCTTGTCCGAATACGAGGAGTTTTTACTCCGCTCGTCGAGCCTTCGCTGCAAGTCACCGCTAGCGAGTCGATACGCCACGGGGTCAGAGAACCGGCAGACGTGATTGACCGCGTCAACGGGAAAATGCAGAATGGACAGTGAAGCGTCAAATACCAGGCGACCAGCTAACCAATCCTGATCCACGGGCAGACCTTCCGGAGCGGGCCAACCCAGCGAGAGTGTGATGTCTGGTGCATCGCCAACGAGTATATTCAGCAGCCTCAGCAGGACCGCACCACAGTAGGTGACCACTAGGGAGTCCAGGACTCGATCGCCCGTCTGCCCATTGAGCGCGACAGACACTCCGTATCCACCTGCGTAGAACTGCGCACTCAGGGCTGGGGTTATTAGCGGCAGGTAGGCAAGCAAATCCAATATCTCGCCTGCGGAACCTGCGCTTACTAGTGGGACGCTTAATGGTCCGAAGGACGTCAGATGAGCATGCTGGGCGAACGCCAAACCGAGGGTCGTTGCTTGGTCGACGTCGAGATCGGGCAAGGCTTCCCTGATCCACCGCAGGGGAACTTGGGCGTTGATGGCGAGAAGTGACTCGACGTCGCTTCGCTCACGATCCATGATCTCGCGAAACCGTGCAACGGCGTCTTGCTCCAGAACTGGGCTCTCAAGTAACTGCGCGAACACGAGCGGTGGCACGCCCTCGCGATCAAGATTCATCGCCCCCGCCTTCTGAGCCAAACTAACAAGCTTCTGCCCTCAATCAACCTAGCCGCAGTCGTCGTTGTTAGCAATGCTGTGAGCAGCTACTACCCGAACAACCACGCAGGAGCCAGCGATGACAGACGTAACCTTCGTCTCACATGAGGGAGAGAAGCACGTGGTGCCCTTGGAGGAGGGGCAGTCACTCATGCGGATCGCCGTCAACAACGCAGTACCCGGAATCGACGCTGACTGCGGAGGCGAAGCCGCGTGCGGCACGTGTCATGTCATCGTTGGTCCGCAGTGGTCCGAACAGGTCGGCCTCTCGGGAGCAAGTGAAGAGGAAATGCTCGCAATGAACCCGGAAAGGCTGCCGACCTCCCGACTGTCGTGCCAGATGACCGCGTCCGCGGACTGGGACGGCCTGGTCGTCCAGGTGCCAGAGTTCCAGATGTAACGACGAAGGGATCAAGAGTCGTGTCAAGCAATCATGTAGAAGTCGGGGACAGAATCCGGTCGGCCATTCCGATGGATCTTCAAATCCGAGGCGCCCATCTGTACGACAGGACTCGGCGCTGGGTGACAAAGACGAATGGGAAGAAACTCTTCGTAGAGAGTCCCATCCCTCCCGTCGAGGACGTCGAACTCGCCGATATCGACCTCAGTAATCCCTTTCTCTATCGCCAAGGCCGCTGGCAGTCCTACTATGAGCGCCTGCGAAACGAGGCTCCGGTCCACTTTCAGCCCAACAGCGCGTTCGGGCCGTTTTGGTCAGTGATGCGGCACCAAGACATCGTCGCGGTCGATAAGAACCATGAGGTCTTCTCCGCCGAACCGATGATAGTGATCGGGTCCCCGCCTCGCTTTCTCGATATCGAGATGTTCATCGCGATGGACCCACCGCGCCACGACGTGCAGCGAGCAGCTGTGCAGGGGGTGGTCGCGCCTAAGAACCTGCGTGAGATGGAGACGCTCATTCGGTCTCGGGTTCGCGAGGTACTAGACGACTTGCCGGTGAATCAGCCGTTCGATTGGGTCCAGGCTGTCTCGATCGAACTGACAGCTCGAATGCTCGCGACGCTCTTGGACTTCCCATACGAGGAACGTCGCAAACTCGTTCATTGGTCAGATATCGCGACTTCGTTCGAGGAAGCGAACGGTGGTCCTGCGGACCTCGACGAGACGTTCGACGGAATGCGCGAGATGGCGCGAGGTTTGAGTTCTCTGTGGTATGACAAGAAGGCTCGGACAGCAGCTGGGGAAGAACCCGGCTTCGATCTGATCACCATGCTGCAGAGCAACGAGAACACCAAAGATCTGGTCGACCGCCCAATGGAATTCATGGGCAACCTTGTTCTGTTGATCGTCGGAGGGAACGATACGACCCGGAACTCGATGAGTGGTGGCGTTCTGGCGCTGAACCGGTTCCCAGACCAGTTCGAAAAGCTCAAGTCCAACCCTGACCTGATCCCCACCATGGTCTCCGAGATAATCCGGTGGCAAACGCCGCTGGCCTACATGCGCCGAATCGCCAAGACTGACACTATCTTGAACGGTCAGTTCATCCGCAAGGGTGACAAGGTCGTGATGTGGTACGCCTCAGGCAACCGCGACGAGCGTGTGTTCGAGCGGCCCGATGACTTCATCATCGACCGGGCCAACGTCCGCAACCACATCGCCTTCGGGTTCGGCGTACACCGGTGCATGGGCAACCGACTGGCCGAAATGCAGCTGCGAATTCTCTGGGAAGAGCTGCTCCCCCGCTTCGAGAACATCGAGGTCGTCGGCGAACCCGAGTACGTGCAGTCCAACTTCGTGAGGGGTATCAGCAAGATGATGGTGCGCCTGACCCCCAAGTCCGGCACATGACATCGCAGCGAGCCCTCATCATCGGTGCCAGCCATGCCGGAGCCCAACTCGCGGCGAGTCTGCGCCAAGAAGGCTGGAGCGGTGAGGTCGTCCTCATCGGCGAAGAGTCGGCAGCTCCATATCAACGCCCTCCGCTGTCGAAGTCCTACCTGGCCGGCAAATGCTCACTCGACGAGATCACCATCCGCAGTTCGGACTTCTACTCCAAGCAGCGCATCCAGCTTCTGGACGCGCACGTGGAGGCGATCAACCGCTCGGCTGGGCACATCGTTATGAGCACCGGCGACACACTGACATACGACAAGCTCGCGCTGTGCACGGGAGCCCGCCCTCGTCAGCTCCGCGTTCCTGGGTTCGAGCTCGCCGGGGTCCATTACCTTCGTACCGCCACAGACGTCGAGAAGATCCGCACGTCCGCCGCCCCCGGGCGGCGGGTGGCGATCGTCGGGGGCGGCTACATCGGACTTGAGACGGCCGCCTCGCTACGGGCACTGGGCCTGGAAGTCACCGTGCTCGAGGCGACCACTCGCGTCCTCGAGCGGGTCACTGCTCCCGACGTATCAACGTTCTTCGAGCGGATCCACCGAGAGGAGGGCATCGATATCCGGACGGGCGCCAAAGTCGCAGCATTAGTCGGAGACGATTGCGTCCGCGAGGTCACACTATCTACTGGCGAGTCGATTCCGACTGATCTGGTCATCGTGGGTATCGGTGTTGAACCGAGAACAGAACTCGCCGAGGCGGCGGGCTTGACCCTGAACGATGGTGTGGTGATCGACGAGCACGCCCGAACCAGTGACCCAGCCATCGTTGCCGCCGGAGACTGTGCCAGCAAGTACATCTCTCGATACGGTCGCCGAGTCCGGCTGGAGTGCGTACCCGGAGCAACCGATCAGGCGAAACTCGCCGCGGCTACCCTTTGCGGGAAGTCCAAGAGCGCAGTGTCGCTGCCCTGGTTCTGGTCAGATCAGTACGATGTCAAACTCCAGATTGCCGGTCTGAGCTGTGGATATGACCAAGTTGTTCTAAGCGGCGATCCGACCGTAGGCCGCAGCTTCAGCTGCTTCTACCTCCGTGGTGGCGAACTCCTTGCTGCAGACTGCATCAATCGTCCCCGTGATTTCATGCTCAGCAAACAGGTCATCACACAGCAGCGTCCTTTCGTCCGGACCGATTTCGCCCATACGGGTTCTCCCGATTCCTTGCGCAATGGGTAAGCCAGTCCCGAGCGAGACTCACACGGTCAGCGGCGGAGCTTTGACGAACGGCGCTGACATCCCACTGGCGCAGCAAGAGCCCGGTTCGTACCCGCCCGCCGTTCAGAAAGGAACTCTGATGACTCGCCAGACGCTCATCGAGAACTATCCACATCGGGTCGGGGGGGGCATTGTCAAGTTGTTGAGATCCGCTGATCTGGGATGATCTACGGGTGTCGTCAACGTACAAGGGGTTCCGGTTTCCGCGGGAGATCATCGCGCACTGTGTGTGGCTGTACCACCGATTCACCCTCTCGTTCCGCGACATCGAGTTACTGATGGCCGAGCACGGGGTCGAGGTGACGTACGAGACGATCCGCACCTGGTGCGCGAGGTTCGGGCCCGAGTACGCCCGCCGGCTTCGACGAAAGGTGCCCCGACCAGGTGACAAGTGGCATCTCGACGAAGTGTTCATCAAGATCGGCGGCATGCAGAAGTATTTGTGGCGGGCGGTGGACCAGCACGGAAACGTGCTCGACATTCTGATCCAAGGGAAGCGGGACGGCAAGGCGGCGGCGACCAGGTTCTTCAAGAAACTCCTGAAGCGGCACGCTCGCCCGCCGCGGGTGCTGATCACCGACAAGCTCGCTTCGTATCGTGTTGCCCACCGGACGATGATGTCGACAACTGAGCACCGGCAAAACAAATACTTGAACAATCGGTGCGAGAACTCCCACCAACCCACCCGCCAACGTGAACGAGCGATGAAGGGCTTCCGCACTGTCAGCTCAGCACAACGATTCCTCGCAGTGTTCAGCCGGATCTCGCCGCACTTCCGCCCACCCCGGCACCGGATGGCTGCCACCGACCACCGCACCGAACTGGCCATCCGATTCCAGGTATGGGATCAGGTCACCGAACAAACCATCGCTCCCTGACCGACCTCCCCGTGCGATGCCTTGCCGCACCCCAAAACTGCTGTACTCCAGACAACTTGACAACACCTGGCCAAGGCCCTGGGCCAGCAGAAACACTCGGCATTCGGGCTGCTTATGGCCGCCGCACTCGGCCTCGAACGTGAATACCCGGACCACTGCCGCCGACGAAGCCGCCGAACGGTTGCAACACCATCCTCGGGTGGCCGCGACCAGGGTCTCTCGGCGAAGACGTGGACCCACTCGCTCCAGACGCGCTGCAACAACCAATCCCATCGACAGCCACCAAGCGAGATTTCGACAGCAGGTTAGTTGGCCAACAAACCATCGGGTCCGTTCAAGTTCGGCCGCAAAGGATTGCACAGTGCAGAGAAACTAAGCGGGCCCAGGCATGAGGTTTTCCGGGCAGGGTTGCGTCCAGCCGCAGACCGCCGGCAAGTACGCGAAGCGGAAGCCGATCGGGACGCTGTGCATTCTTCGCCAACGGAAGGGCGCGGTTCATGTCTTGTAGATGGTCTGCTCGGTGACATCGAGACCTGCGGCGACCTCGGCGACCGTGCGGCCTGACTTCAACAAATCGAGGACTTTCCGGCGAAACTCAGGCGGATAACGACGGGGCATCGTGAACCTCTCTCGGGTGCATCAATACCTGAAGTAAAACAAACGAACTCCGGAAAACTCGGGATACATCAGATCTTGCAACTCCAGTAGAGCGGTGAATAGCTCTATTAGAACGTGTTTGAGAACCGGTCACGTTCGGGCGAGTCGGCGGGTCCTGAGGACGATCATGGCGATGCGGACCATCGCTTCGGGGTAA
>NZ_LPNP01000087.1:0-364 GCF_019266045.1 Rhodococcus sp. MH15 | reverse complement strand
GAAGCTGCGCTCCGGGTCGTTCTTTCCCAGTCTGCTCGAACGACGTCGGCGCATCGATCAGGCCCTGTACGCGGTGATCATTTCAGGCCTACGTCCACGGCGTATCCACCCGCAACGTCGACGACCTCGTCACCGCGCTGGGTGTCGACTCGGGAATCTCGAAATCCCAGGTCTCGAGGATCTGCGCAGGTCTCGACACCGAGATCGCGAGGTTCCGCGAACGCACGTTGACGCACACCAGCTTTCCGTACATCTTTCTCGACGCGACGTATTGCAAGGTCCGGATCGGTGCCCACGTGGTCTCTCACGCCCTCGTCGTCGCGACTGGGGTGTCGATCGACGGCACCAGAGAAGTGTTGGGTAC
>NZ_LPNP01000086.1:369-1646 GCF_019266045.1 Rhodococcus sp. MH15 | reverse complement strand
GTGGTGTCTCCGAAGATTGCTGTGGTGAAGTCTTCTGATCCGGTGTCGGGTTCGAATGTTGTTGCCGGTCAGGACATCAAGTACACGCTTTCGTTCTCGAACACCGGTAACGGTGCGGGTGAGGTCGCGTACTTCGATGATCTGCGTGGTCTGCTCGATGATGCTGATCTGGTTGCGGGCAGCTTGAGTGCTGATGCTCCGTTGACGGCTGCGATGGTCGGCACGGATGGTTTCTCGGTGACGGGAACCCTTGCGGCCGGTGAGAGCAAGACGGTGACGTACACCGTCACGGTCAAGGCTGATGCCGATCGCGTTGCGGCGAATGCCGACAACACGGTGCTCAACTTCGTTGTTCCGGGTACGACTCCGCCGGTTGATCCTCCGGAGGTGTGTGATCCGGTGACGCAGCTGTGCACGACGCATCCGGTTCAGGTTCCGGGGTTCACGGTCGCGAAGGCTGCCGATCCTGCATCGGGTACCAATGTTGCTGCGGGTCAGACGATCACATACACGGTGACCGGTTCCAACACGGGTAACACGACTCTTGATCCGGTGGTGTTGACCGATGATCTGTCGAAGGTTCTCGACAACGCGACGTTGGTGGACGGTTCGCTCAAGGCAACTGTCGACGGTGCTGCTGCCGCTGCCCCGACGCTGTCGGGCACCACGCTCTCGTGGACTGGTGTGCTCGAGGCCGGTAAGTCGGTTGTCCTGACCTATCAGGTGAAGATCAACGACGGTGTTGCCGGCGGGGTTCTGATCAACAACAAGGTCACCGGTACTGCGAAGCCGCCGACGGGTCCGGAGATCACTCCTCCGCCGGTGACGACCGAACACCCGGTGAAGGTTCCGGGGTTCACGGTCGCGAAGGCTGCGGATCCGGTGTCGGGTACCAATGTTGCTGCGGGTCAGACGATCACGTATACGGTGACGGGTGCGAATACGGGTAACACGACTCTTGATCCGGTGGTGTTGACCGATGATCTGTCGAAGGTTCTCGACAACGCGACGTTGGTGGACGGTTCGCTCAAGGCGACTGTCGACGGTGCTGCTGCCGCTGCTCCGACGCTGTCGGGCACCACGCTCTCGTGGACTGGTGTGCTCGAGGCCGGTAAGTCGGTTGTTCTGACCTATCAGGTGAAGGTCAACGACGGTGTTGCCGGCGGGGTTCTGATCAACAACAAGGTCACCGGTACTGCGAAGCCGCCGACGGGTCCGGAGATCACTCCTCCGCCGGTGACGACCGAACACCCGGTGGTGTCTCCGAAGATCGCTGT
>NZ_LPNP01000086.1:0-335 GCF_019266045.1 Rhodococcus sp. MH15 | reverse complement strand
TCTTCTGATCCGGTGTCGGGTTCGAATGTTGTTGCCGGTCAGGACATCAAGTACACGCTTTCGTTCTCGAACACCGGTAACGGTGCGGGTGAGGTGGCGTACTTCGATGATTTGCGTCAGGTTGTGGACAAGGGTGCATTGAGTGGTCTGGCTGCTGATGCTCCGTTGGTTGCGACGATGGTCGGCACGGATGGTTTCTCGGTGACGGGAACCTTGGCGGCCGGCGAAACGAAGACGGTGACGTATTCGGTGAAGGTCAATGCCGATGTGGTCGGTGGGGTTTTCGTGAACAACTTCGTTGTTCCGGGGACGACTCCGCCGGTTGATCCTCCGGA
>NZ_LPNP01000085.1:75165-86960 GCF_019266045.1 Rhodococcus sp. MH15 | reverse complement strand
CAGCTCTTTGAGCCGCGCATCGCTGATACCCGGCTGAGCCGAGTTCGTCTCTGTCTCACGATCAATCACATCAGTCATAGTGGCGTATCTCCTTTCAGAGTTACACCGTTGTTCTTACAGTCCCGACAGAGGACCGACCGACGCCCAGTGTCGAAGCGATGGAGTCAAGACTCCTCCCTTGCTCGCGCAGTGCACGGGCGAGTTCAGTGCGTTCCGGGGTCATGACAGTCGGCCGGCCGCCGCGTCGACCTTGACGTCGGGCGGCTTCGAGGCCGGCGTGGGTACGTTCGACGATCATGCGGCGTTCCATTTGGGCAAGGGCTGCCATGATGTGGAAGAGAAATTCGCCGCCTGCGGTGGTGGTATCGAATCCTTCTGTGAGGGAACGGAATGCGATGCCGCGCTCACCGAGGTTGTGAACGGTGTCGATGACGTGGCGGACGGATCGTCCGAGCCTGTCGAGTTTCCAGACGACGAGGACATCACCGTCGTGGTCACGTAGGTAGTTCAGGCATTCGGTGAGCTGGGGGCGCTGCGTTTTGGAGCCGGATTCGTAGTCGGTGAAGATGCGGATCGCTCCGGCTTGGCGGAGTGCGTGTTCTTGCAGTTCGGGGTTTTGTTCGAGGGTGGAGACGCGGGCGTATCCGATGATGCTCACAGTCTCGGTCCTTCTGGTCTGCTGCTGTGTTGTGGGATGGTGCGGCTGTTCATGAGTTGGTGGTCGACCTCGGGGCTCCAGTGGGTGTGAAACTTGGTGGTGTCGAGGTCGGCTAGTTCCGGTTCCGGAGCGGCCGGCTTGGGGGCTGGCCGGATCTCGGTCGTCTGTGGGTCATGTTGTGGTGCTTCGGGTTTGATCTGGCTCGCCCAGGTATAGGTCTGTTCGGGCATGGTGTCGTGGTGCTCGATCATCGCCTGCCAGTGCTCGGGGAACGTCATGACGTTCTCGCGGGGTGCGGTGGCGATGGAGTCCATGGGCACTTCGGTGACAGGTTTGATCGCGGGTCGTAGGACGTCGGCGAGGATGGTTCCGCCGTCGATGTAGGCGAAGTTGCGGGCGGCTTGGACGGCGTCGGCGCTGAGTTCGCGCCATTCGATTGCCCATCCGACGTCGCGTGCGAGTTGGTCGAAGAAAACCCTTTGGGTGCGGGAGTTTCCGTCGACGAACGGGTGGACACTGGTGAGATCTCCCCAGTGTCCGGCGAGGTCCTGGACGAACGCTTCGTGGCTGTGGTGGTTGACGTAGACGCCGCTGTTGATGTCGGTGAACACTCGGTCGAGTTCGCCTGGGATGGCGGCGGGTGGGTCGTGGAGGATGCCGAGATCGCCTGGCGCGGTGTCGATGGTGCGGATTTCACCGGCCCATTCGTACAGGTCGCCGAGTAGGTGTCGGTGGATTGCTTGCAGGTGCGCGAAGTCGAAGTGTCCGTCGATCGGGTTCGCTGCCAATTCCGCCATTCGTGATCTCGTTGTTCATGGCGTTCCTTTCTGTCGTTTCCGGCGATTGTGCCTGGTAGCTCCGACACGGACCTACGGACGGGTTTTCAGAACAGAGTGTTTTGGGTTTGTGCGGCGGCGTTGTCGGTGCGTTTCTCGTAGGCGGTTGCGAGGGTTTGCGCGGTGGTGGGGCTGCATCCCATTTCGGTGCCGATGTCGTCCCAGCTGGCTCCGTGGTGGTGCAGTTGCCAGGCATCGTGTTCGTCGTCGCTCACGTTCAACCCTCCTCTTCGGCGGGTGTCTTGAGTTCTCGGCGGAGGCGTAGGGCTACGACGTAGTGGTAGACGGCAAGCCCGAGGAGGCTTGTTCCGGCGATGAGTGAAATGGTTGTTCCGCCGGTGAGGAAGATGATGCCTACGGCGAGGCTGATCAGCGCGACGACGGTGTGCGCTTTCCAGCCGGGTTTGCTGGTGTCTTTTTCGGTCGTCATGGTCGATTCCCTTTGTCGTTTGGGGCTTTTCGGAGGCTGGCGGCTTTGGTGAAGCTGTAGACGGAGGCGGCGAGGGCGATGATTCCGGCGGTGATCATGTGTTTGGTGCCGATGGTGAAGTCCAGGGCTGCGACGGCGAGCGCGAGGACTCCGAAGATGCTGTGTTTCAACACTCTCGGTTTGTTAGTCATGGGCGGCCTTCGCGGATGGCTGCGAGGCGTTGGGAGGCTGCGCGGCGTTCGCGGCCGATGCTGAGCAGGTGTTCGAACAGTTGGTCTTCGGGGAGTTCTTCGGCGGCTTGGGCGAGGGATCGTGCTGCTTCGCGGAATCCGCGCCGGTAGGCCTGGATGAGGACTGCGGCAATCTTGTGCTCGAGTTCAGCGGACGGGACGCCGATGGTGCTGATGTCGGTGAGTGCTTTGGTGAGTTGTTTCCCGAGGTGCCCGCTGGTGCGTCCTTCCTGCTGCAAGGTGGCGAAGACATGGGCACTGTTGTGCGGTTTGCCGGAAGTGACTAGCTCCTCGATGGCGGTGAACAGTGCCGCGTTCACGGGCCGGTAGAAGTCTGCGCTGGTCAGAGCTGCGACGGCACGTTTCGCGCTCTCAGCCGGCGCCCAGAGCAGCGAGCACAGGAGTTGAGCCTCGACGTCGAGGGCGGTGCTGTACTCGCGAGGGGACTGAACCCGAGGTCTCCCCCACCGACGATGAACTGCCGTGCGGCGATTGCTGCGTGATAGGCGTGGTACGCGTTTCCGAGGATGCTGATCACGACAACGCTGACTGCAAGCGCTATGTAGAAGCCTCTGTCGCGTTTGTTCATGTTGAGCTTGCTGATGATGACGATGGCGATGGCGATGGCGATGGTCGCGCCGAGGATTGCACTGTCGACGATCGCCGGGAAAATCCAGGTCAGGTGTTCGGGGATCAGCGCTTGCCTTGCAAGGTCGCGTTGTACGGCGAAGGAAAGTACGAATGCGCCGGTGGTGATGCCGAGTGCAATGACGATCGCGAGTGCGAGTGCGGCGAGCAATGCGCCTAGCTGGATACGGGCAGCCCGGAGGCTAAAGTCGTTCATGATCGGGTTTTTCCTTCCAAAGGTTCCCGGTCTGGAGCTTCGCCGGGTTGCCTCCTTGTGGGACCCCCATTTAGCTTTCCGTGTATGTCCGCATCTACGGATATACGTACATACGAAAAGGGTCAGCGTCGAGCGAGAACGTCACGTTTTACCCGTTACTGAGGGTTCGTCGGCCAACAGACGTTCAACCAAGACGACAAGAATCTCCTGGGCAGTCACCCGGGCAAGTCCCAAGTCTCTGACTGCTGGGAACGACGAAGCACTTCGTGCCGAACCACTCCGCCATGGGGTGAATGTCCGTTATCTTCCTCGGCAGTAGTTGCAATCTCCTGGCTGCTCGGCGTCCACGCACGGATGCTGTCACCACGAAAGGGAGCACATCTGTGAATGGACTCGAAACGCCTACTCGTTTGTCCCGAACCACCGCCGCCCTCGGCGTTGGCGCGCTCGCTGCCGCGATCACCTTCGGCAGTGCAGTGGGTACTGCATCAGCCGACACTCCGGTCGTCGACTTCGGCAGTATCTCTTTCGCGGTGACCAACGGTCCCGGCAACACCATCTACGACATCAACGCCATCATCAATCTCCCGCCCGGCACACTGCCGCCAGGGATGATGACCCCTCAGATCACTGCGCCCGCCGCGGCCCCTCAACCAGTCGGCGACCCGTTTGCGGGCACCGCATTGGACTTCGTTCTGAGCTTCATTCAGGCTGCGGCCAGTTAGCCGACAACAAAAAAACGAGGCCCCAACTCAAAGGAGTTAGGGCCTCGTCTTGTGGTGGGCGAAGGGGGACTTGAACCCCCACGTCCCGAAGGACACTGGCACCTGAAGCCAGCGCGTCTGCCATTCCGCCACTCGCCCGAGCAACGCCGAAACATTATCACGACAAACTTTGAAAGTTCTATTCGTGCAGCTCAGGGCACGAATCGATGAACACCGAGCACCCGAAAGCCCAGAACCGATACCATGCTGAAACAGCGGCCAGGTACTGCCGAAGCGTCATTTGACAGTACCGTGGAACCTGTACAGCAGTTTGGACGACACGCGACAAGGCGGTGCCGGCGCTACTTGCCGAGCATTTTGCTGTCGTAGATGCGAGGCGAGAGGAGGGCCCGATGGGCATCGTGCAGCGTTTCGAACGAAAGCTCCAAGGAGCTGTCGGCGACGCATTCGCGCGGGTCTTCGGTGGTGGTGTTGTGCCGCAGGAAGTAGAGGCGGCGCTCCAGCAGGAGGCACGTGACCGCGTCGAGCACCTCGGCGGCGGAATCCTTCTCGCCCCCAACAACTACGTGATCACCATCAACAACTCCGATCACGAAGAGCTGGCAGCAGATCGCGAACTGACGACAAAAGCTTTCAGCCGACACCTGCAGGATTTCATCCGCGATCAGGGTTGGCAGACGTACGGCGACATCTCGGTCACCTTCGAGCCTTCGCCTACGCTCCACACCGGTCAGTTCCGCACCCGCGGAACCGTCGACCCGGATGGTGACGCCGAGCAGGCATCCCCGCCGTCGCATGTTCCGCAGGTTTCGTCGCGGCCTCCACAACGGCCGCCTCAGCGACCCGCACCGATTGTTCCCCCTGTTTCCAATCCAGTCCCGTCACAACCAGGAGCCGGCCCCATGACGCAGAACTCAGGCTACGAACCAAGCCGCGAACCGGCGGGTCGCCAGCCCGAACCGCAGCAGCCGGCACGGAACGGGTACTCCCACGACGACGGCGGTTACGCCGCTCCGCAGGGCCAGGAAGCGCCGTACCAGAACGGTTACGACCGCGGCGACGGTTACCGCACGGGCGACGACCAGCAGGGCTACAACCAGCAGCAGGGTGGCTACGACCAGCAGGCGTACCCGAACCAGCAGCAGCCGTACGAGCAGGCCGGTTACGACCAGCAGGGCTATGACCAGCAGGGCGGCGGCTACGACCAGCAGGGTTACCAGCAGCAGCCGTACGACCAGCAGGGCTACGGCCAGCAGGCGTACCAGGGTGGGTACGACCAGCAGGGCTACCAGCAGGGCGGTTACGACCAGCAGGGTTACCAGCAGCCGTACAACGGCCAGTCCTACGATCAGCCGGGCTACGACCAGCAGGGCTACCAGCAGGGCGGCTACGACCAGCAGGCGTACACACAGCAGCCGTACGAGCAGGGTGGCTACGAGCAGGGCGGCAACTTCGAGCAGACGCAGGCCTACCCGCAGCAGGGTTACGCCCAGCCGCAGGGTGGTTACGCACCGACGGCCCAGAGCCTGACGGCAACCCTGCAGCTCGAGGACGGCAGCGGACGCCACTTCCAGCTTCGCGACGGCAGCAATGTCATCGGCCGCGGCCAGGAAGCTCAGTTCCGCCTCCCGGACACCGGCGTCTCACGTCGCCACATCGACATCCGTTGGGACGGCCGCACCGCGATGCTGTCCGATTTGGGATCCACGAACGGCACCACCGTCAACGGAGCACCGGTCCAGGACTGGCAGCTGGCAGACGGCGACATCATTCGTGCAGGTCACTCGGAGATTCTGGTTCGCATTCTCTGAGCTGAGAAACGGACGCCAGGATTTTTTCGATAACAATCGAACATTCGGCGGTCCGTCGGCGCGCCGCCGTCACGCGGCTGTCAGTATCGTGATCTTCGGGGCCCAGAGCCCCCTATGATGCTGCCAGTCGACAATGCTCGAACCCCGCTGCGGCGGGGCTCGAGCCATAGAAGGAGGTGGACAGCCGTGCAGGGCCTGATTCTGCAACTCACACGGGCGGGCTTCCTGCTCCTACTGTGGCTGTTCGTCTGGGCAGTCCTCCGCACTCTCCGCTCCGACATCTATGCCGGCTCCGGGGTCAGGGTTCCGCCGCGGTACACCCGCGCCGGAAAGGTCCTGCCCTCGCTGGGCAAGGCGAAGGTGCCTCGGTACCTGGTGGTCACGCAGGGCGCCCTCGCCGGTACCCGCATCACCCTGGGTTCTCAGCCGGTCATGATCGGCCGCGCCGATGATTCGACGCTCGTTCTCACCGACGATTACGCGTCGACGCGCCATGCGCGGCTCTCGCAGCGCGGCGCCGACTGGTACGTCGAGGATCTCGGTTCGACCAACGGCACCTATCTGGACCGCGCCAAGGTCACCACTGCGGTGCGCGTGCCGCTGGGCACCCCGGTTCGCGTCGGCAAGACGGTAATCGAGCTACGCCCGTGACCCTTGTTCTCCGCTACGCGGCGCGCAGCGACCGCGGTCTCGTGCGCTCCAACAACGAAGATTCCGTCTACGCCGGTGCACGCCTGCTGGCCTTGGCCGACGGTATGGGCGGACACGCGGCCGGTGAGGTCGCGTCGCAGTTGATGATTGCCGCCCTGGCGCATCTCGACGACGACGAGCCCGGCGAGGATCTGCTCGGCAAGCTCGAGGCAGCCACCCGCGAGGGCAACGATTCCATCGCCGATCACGTCGAGGAAGAACCCGAACTCGACGGCATGGGCACCACGCTCACCGCGATCCTCTTCTCCGGCAGCAAGCTCGGTCTCGTGCACATCGGCGACTCGCGCGCCTACCTGCTGCGCGACGACCACCTGACGCAGATCACCCGCGACGACACGTTCGTTCAGTCGTTGGTCGACGAGGGCAGGATCACCGCCGAACAGGCACACACGCACCCGCAGCGATCCCTGATCATGCGGGCGTTGACCGGCAACGAGATCGAGCCGACGCTCACCGTGCGCGAAGCCCGCGCCGGCGATCGTTACCTGCTCTGCTCCGACGGCCTCTCCGACGTGGTCAGCGACGAGACCATCGAGAACACGATGCGCGAGGGCTCGCAGGAGCAGTGCGCCGATCGCCTCATCGAATTGGCGCTGCGCAGCGGCGGTCCCGACAACGTCACCGTCGTCGTCGCCGATGTCATCGACCTCGACTACGGCCAGTCGCATCCCATCGTCGCGGGCGCCGCGTCGACGGAAGAGGAAGAGGACGCCCCTCCCCCCAACACCGCTGCCGGCCGCGCCGCTGCCATGCGTCCGCCGCGCGCGACGCCCAAGCGAGTTGTCTCCCAACCCGAACCGGAACCGAAGAAGAAGCGGAACCGGTTGTGGTGGGTGGTCCTGGCCGTGGTGCTGATCGCGCTGGTCGGTGTCGGCGCAGTGATCGGCCGCGCCGTCATCCGCAACAACTACTACGTCGGCGAAGACAACGGCCGCGTGACGGTGCTGCGCGGCATCCCTGGTTCGGTGCTCGGCTACTCGCTGCAAGACGCGGATCTGGTGGGTTGCGTCGGCGACGACGACGTCCTGACCCTCGTCTCCCCCGACGCGATTCCCAGCAACTGCAACATCCTCGAGGTCACCGATCTGCAGCCGTCTGCGCAGGAGCAGGTGCGCGCCGGGCTGCCGTCAGGCAAGCGTGAGGATGCGCAGAGCCAGATGATCCGTCTCATCGGCGGCGATCTGCTGCCTCGTTGTGAGCCGGTTCCGACGACGACGGCCACGCCCACTCCCCCGCCGGCACCGGAGACCACGCCGCCCCCCGCACCGCCCGGGGAGCCTGCTGCGCCGACGACGGCGGCACCCACGACTACGCCGACGCCGACCGAAGTTCCCGGTCAGACTTGCAGGACGGTCAACTGATGTCGTCCAACGCAGCTGCGGGGACGGCTTTTCCGAGTCCGCCCGGAGGTTTTGCCCCGGCGCCGGTCCAGTCGACCCGTCGAAACATGGAGCTGCTGCTCCTGGGCTTCGCCGTCATCATCACGACGGTCTCGCTTCTGCTCGTCGAGGCGAGCCAGGAACAGAAGATCACTCTCGATCTGGCCAAGTACGCGCTTGCGTACACGGGCTTGTTCCTGATCGCGCACTTGGCAATTCGGCGGTATGCGCCGTACGCCGATCCGCTGCTGCTCCCGATCGTCGCCCTGCTCAACGGCCTGGGGTTGGTGCTCATCCACCGGCTCGACCTCGCCGACGAACAGACAGCGCTCTACAACGGCGTCGAGGCACCGTCTCCGGATGCGAACCAGCAGGTCATGTGGACTGCATTGGCGATCACCGGTTTTGTGCTGCTGCTCGTGTTCTTGAAGGACTACCGCCTGATGGCGCGGTTCAGCTACACCCTCGGCCTGGCGGGCCTGGTGTTCCTGGCGATTCCCGCGATCCTGCCGGCGAAGTTCTCGAGCGTGAACGGCGCGAAGATCTGGATTCGCCTGCCCGGATTCAGCATTCAGCCAGGTGAGTTCGCGAAGATCCTGCTCATCATCTTCTTCGCGTCGGTGCTCGTCGCCAAGCGCGACCTGTTCACCTCGGCCGGTAAACACTTCCTGGGCATGGACTTTCCGCGGGCCCGAGACCTCGGTCCGATCCTGCTCGCCTGGATCGTCTCGGTGGGCGTTCTCGTCTTCGAAACCGACCTCGGTACGTCGTTGCTGCTCTTCAGCACCGTGCTGGTGATGCTCTACATCGCGACCGAGCGTGTGGGCTGGCTGGTGATCGGCGGCGGACTGCTCGCCATCGGATTCTTCTTCGCCTACAAGATGTTCGGACACGTGCGCGTGCGCGTCGACACCTGGCTGGACCCGCTCGGCGACTACGCCAACACCGGTTATCAGATCTCGCAATCGCTGTTCGGCCTGGCCACCGGTGGTATCGCCGGAACAGGTCTGGGCAGCGGCCGCCCCAACCAGGTGCCGTTCGCGAAGACGGACTTCATCATCGCGACCATCGGCGAAGAGCTCGGCCTGATCGGCCTGGCCGCTGTGCTGATGCTGTTCCTGCTTCTCATCGTGCGCGGCCTGCGTACGGCGTTGGCAGTGCGCGACAGCTTCGGCAAGCTGCTCGCCGCCGGTCTGTCGTTCACGATCGCGATCCAGATCTTCGTCGTCGTCGGCGGCGTCACCAAACTGATCCCGCTGACGGGTCTGACAACACCGTTCATGTCGTACGGCGGCTCGTCGCTGCTCGCGAATTATCTACTGCTGGCCATCCTCGTCCGGATCTCGGACGCGGCTCGTGCGCCGGTAGTGACGAAGAAGAAAGGTCCGCCCCCAATCGCTGACGCCAATACCGAGATGATGCCGCGCGTATGAACACTCCACTGCGCCGCGTCGCGATGGCCGTCATGGTGATGGTCGTCGCGCTCCTCGCCAACGCCACGTACGTACAGGTCATCAAAGCTGACGACCTGCGAGCCGACCCGCGCAACTCGCGGGTGCTGCTCGACGAGTACTCACGCCAGCGAGGTCAGATCTCGGCTTCCGGTCAGGTGCTTGCCGCCTCCCGCGCCACCGACGACCGGTACAAGTACCTGCGCGAGTATCCGAATCCGTACCCGTACGCACCGGTCACGGGCTTCTACTCGATGCAGTACGGCAGCGCCGGCCTCGAGCGCACCGAGGATCCGATTCTCAACGGCTCGGACAACCGGCTGTTCAGTCAGCGCTTCTTCGACCTGGTGTCCGGACGCGATCCGCGCGGCGGCAACGTCGTCACGACGCTCAATCCGGCGATGCAGCAGGTGGCGTACGACCAGCTGACCAGCAAGGGCTACACCGGTTCCGTCGTCGCCATCGAGCCGAGCACCGGACGCATCCTGACGATGGTCAGCACTCCGAGCTACGACCCGAACCTGCTTGCCAGCCACGACGGCGCCGAAACCACGAAGGCGTGGGACGAGCTCAATGCCGATCCCAACGATCCGTTGGTCAACCGCGCTATCTCGCAGACCTACCCGCCCGGCTCGACGTTCAAGGTGCTCACCACGGCCGCAGCTCTTGGCAACGGTGCGACACCGGACGACCAGCTGACCGCGGCTCCGCAGATCACGCTGCCCGGCACCAGCACGACCCTCGAGAACTACAACGGCAGCACGTGCGGACCCAACCCGACGGCGTCGTTGCGCGACGCGTTCGCGCGCTCGTGCAACACCGCCTTCGTCGAACTGGGCATCAAGGACGGCGCCGACGCCATCAAGGACGAGGCCAGCGCCTTCGGCATCGGACCCAACACTCCCGCGATCCCGCTGCCGGTTGCGGACAGCACCGTCGGCGACATCTCCGACGACGCGGCTCTCGGCCAGACCAGTATCGGCCAGCGCGACGTCGCGGTGACCCCGCTCGAGAATGCAGTGATCGCCGCTACCGTCGCCAACGGTGGTGTGCGGATGCAGCCCAACCTGATCTCCCAGTTGCAGGCACCGGATCTGACCGATCTCAGTACGCCGTCACCGGTGTCGATGGGTCAGGCGATCTCGCCGGCAGTTGCGGCAACGCTGACCGATCTGATGATCGGCTCGGAGAACTTCACCGGCGGCGACGGCAAGATCCCCGGCGTTCAGATCGCGTCCAAGACCGGTACCGCCGAGCACGGCGTGAATCCGCGGGAAACTCCGCCGCACGCCTGGTACATCGCTTTTGCACCGGCGCAGAATCCGACGGTCGCCGTGGCCGTCATCGTCGAGAACGGTGGTGACCGCGGACTTGCCGCTACCGGTGGCTCGGTTGCTGCGCCGATCGGTCGTGCAGTCATCGCAGCCGGAATCCAAGGGGGCTGAACCGTGGCGTTGAACAACGGCGCTTTGATCGCCGATCGTTACCGATTGATCCGTCTCATCGCCACCGGTGGGATGGGTCAGGTGTGGGAAGCCACCGACTCCCGGCTCAACCGTCGCGTCGCCGTCAAGGTACTCAAGTCCGAGTTCTCTTCCGATCCGGAGTTCTTGGAGCGCTTCCGCTTCGAGGCCCGCACCACCGCACAGCTCAACCATCCCGGTATCGCCGGAATCTACGACTACGGCGAGACCCGCGACAGCTCGGGTGATTCCACGGCGTACCTGGTGATGGAACTCGTCAACGGTGAACCGCTCAACGCTGTCCTGGCACGCGTCGGCCGCCTGGCGGTTCCGCATGCCCTCGACATGCTCGAGCAGACCGGCCGCGCCCTGCAGGTCGCACACGACGCCGGTGTCGTGCACCGCGACGTGAAGCCGGGCAATATCCTCATCACGCCTACTGGCCAGGTGAAGATCACGGACTTCGGCATCGCCAAGGCCGTCGAGAACTCTCCTGTCACGCGCACGGGAATGGTGATGGGCACCGCCCAGTACATCGCGCCCGAGCAGGCTCTCGGTCAGGACGCGACCGCGGCGAGTGACGTGTACTCGCTGGGAATCGTCGGATACGAAGCACTTTCGGGTCGACGCCCGTTCACCGGTGACGGCGCGCTGACCGTCGCGATGAAGCACGTGCAGGAAACCCCGGCTCCGATGCCGGCCGACCTGCCGCCGAACATCCGCGAGCTCATCGACATCACGTTGACCAAGGATCCGGCCGGCCGCTACGCCAGTGGCGGCGAGTTCGCCGACGCCGTTGCAGCCGTTCGGGCAGGAAGGCGTCCACCGCCGCCCGGTCTGCTCGCCACCGGTGCCGCGAGCGCGTTGCCGGCAACGGGTGCCACGCAGGTCATGCCGCCGACGTACGCGGGTCCGGTGACGGGCGCCGCTGCTGCGGACGACGCGGCAGCCGGCGGACTGACCAGTGGGCAGAAGGCCGTGGCGTGGGCCGGCGGCGGATTGATCTTGTTGGCGTTGATCATCGGCGGAGTCTGGATCGCAACCGACGGTCCGAGCGACCCGACGCCGCCCGTCGTCACGTCCACGACATTGCCGACCACGACGACGACCAAGCCCACCACGACGACGACTCGGCCGACAACGACGACCACCGAGCCGACAACAACGACGACTCGGCCGACGACAACCACGACCGAGCCGACAACCACCACGACAACGCCGACCACGACAACAACAACTCCGACGACCACAACCACC
>NZ_LPNP01000085.1:0-75048 GCF_019266045.1 Rhodococcus sp. MH15 | reverse complement strand
ACCACCACGACGACAACGACGACCACAACGACCACTGAGCCGTTGGCGGATCCCGGAGACGCTGAAGAACCGCTAGGACAAGACCAATGACGACACCCCGCAATCTCTCCTCCCGCTACGAGCTGGGTGAGATTCTCGGCTTCGGCGGAATGTCCGAGGTTCACCTGGCGCGCGACCTCCGACTCAGCCGCGACGTCGCGATCAAGGTGCTGCGTGCAGACCTCGCGCGCGATCCCACGTTCTACTTGCGGTTCCGTCGTGAGGCGCAGAACGCTGCTGCGCTGAACCATCCGGCGATCGTGGCCGTCTACGACACCGGTGAAGCCGAGACCGACGCCGGGCCGCTGCCGTACATCGTCATGGAGTACGTCGACGGCGACACGTTGCGTGACATCGTGCGCAGCACCGGGCCGATGGCTCCGCGCAAGGCGATGGAAGTGATCGCGGACGTCTGTGCCGCTTTGGACTTCAGCCACCGCAACGGCATCGTGCACCGCGACGTCAAGCCCGCCAACATCATGATCAACCGTGCCGGCGCCGTGAAGGTGATGGACTTCGGTATCGCCCGTGCCATTTCCGACGCGTCGAGCCCGATGACGCAGACGGCCGCCGTGATCGGCACCGCTCAGTACCTCTCGCCGGAGCAGGCGCGAGGTGAGCAGGTGGACGCGCGTTCGGACGTGTACTCGCTCGGTTGTGTGCTGTTCGAGATTCTGACGGGCGAGCCGCCCTTCAAGGGTGATTCACCGGTCGCCGTGGCGTACCAGCATGTTCGTGAAGATCCGCAGACGCCGTCGGAGATCAATCCCGACATTCCGCGCGAGCTGGATTCGATCATTCTCAAGGCAATGAGCAAGAACCCGGCCAACCGCTACCAGAGCGCCGGCGACATGCGCAGCGACTTGGTACGCGTTCTGGGCGGTCAGCGTCCGAGTGCGCCGATGGTGATGAACGACGAGGACCGCACCACCATCCTCGGCGCCGTCGGCTCCGACACCGGGAACTACCGCACTGCTCCCGATCCGGTCGAGCCGGTTGCTGCGAGGACAACTCGCGCCGCCGAGCCGCCTGCCAAGAAGAAGGGCGGACGCTACGCCCTGATGGGCATCGCGGCGCTTCTGGTGATCGGTCTGGTGACGTTCTTCCTCATTCGGGTGAACTCGCCGAAGGTCGAGATGGTGACCGTTCCGGGTGACCTGACCAACCAGCCCGCCGACGTCGCCGAGGCGACGCTGACCAACGCCGGATTCCAGGTGGAGCGTCAGCAGAAGACGGACAAGGTGATCGCCGCCGGAAACGTCATCACGACGCGTCCGGTTGCCGGGGTGCGCATCGAGAAGGGCAGCACCGTCACCATCGACGTGTCCACCGGCCCCGAGCAGGTCGCGATCCCACGCCTGACCGGGCTGAGCCAGGACGACGCGGAGAAGAAGCTCAACTCCGTCGGACTCCGACTTGATCCGACCATCGGCAAGGCGGCATCGACCGTCGCCGAGGTCGACAAGATCGTCAATCAGGATCCTGCCGTCGGAGTGTCGGTTGTTCTCGATTCCGCGGTCTCGATCACCGTCGGCACCGGACCGGAGCAGGTTCGTGTCCCGGACGTCACCGGTCAGCGTGAAGAGGTGGCGAGGCCCAACATCGAAGGTGCCGGGTTCGTCGTTCAGATCACGGAGATCGATTCGGGTCTGCCGAAGGGACAGGTCGTTTCGACCGACCCGACCGGCGGCACGTCGGCCACCAAGGGTTCGACCGTGACGCTGCGAGTATCCAACGGCAACCAGGTCGCGATGCCTGATCTGACCAACAAGACGGTGTCGGAGGCGTTGAGCACGCTTCGCGCAGCCGGTTGGGCGGGAACCGCTTCGCAGCTGGTTCAGAACCAGAGCACGACGCTCACCCCGGAAATGGTGGGCAAGATCGTCTCGCAGACCCAGCCTCCGGGCTCGGAGATCTCCAAGGACGCGGTCATCACCGTCAGCGTCGGAGCGCTCGGAATCCCCGGCCGCTAGCAAAGTGAAAAAGTGCCTCCCGGAGATTCCCGGGAGGCACTTTTTTGTGGACAGGTGTCAGAGAATTGCGGGCAATGCGCCGCCGAGCGCCGACGCGACCTCGGCCTCGAGGGCTGCGACGAGCCCTTCCGGCGGCGCCTCACCGCAGACTGCGAGCCAGTTCGCGAGCATCCGGTGTCCACCCTGGGTGAGTACGGACTCGGGGTGGAACTGGACGCCGTGAATCGGCAGTTCGCGGTGGCGCATCGCCATCACGACGCCGCTCTCGGTGTGGGCGGTCACCTCGAGTTCCTCGGGAATGGTGTCCTCGAGAACCGTCAGCGAGTGGTAGCGGGTAGCGGTGAACGGATCGGGCAGTCCGGCCAGGACGCCGACGTCCTTGTGGTGAACCAGACTCGTCTTGCCGTGAAGCAGTTCGGGCGCGCGGTCGACGGTTCCGCCGAAAGCCGCACCGATCGCCTGATGTCCGAGGCAGACGCCAAGCAGCGGGGTCTTGGTGTCGGCGCAGACCTTCACCAGATCCATCGTCGCTCCCGCGCGCTGCGGAGTTCCGGGGCCCGGGCTCAGGAGAATGCCGTCGAACTGCGCTACTGCACCTTCGAGGTCGGCCGTCAGTTGTGGATCGTCGTTGCGCCAGACCACGGCTTCGGTTCCGAGCTGGCCGAGGTACTGCACCAGGTTGAACACAAAGCTGTCGTAGTTGTCGACGACGAGAATCCTCATGAGAGCAGGGTAAACGCCTGTGCTATCCGCCGGTATAGGCGGGGACCGTGATCTGCGACGGCGTCGCCTGCGTGTACCCGAGGCCGAAGCGGGTCGCGTACTGCTTGTAGATCCGAATGCCCGGTTCGGCGGCGAGTGCCGCCTCGAGGCGCGCGACGTCGCCGATGGCACTCATCACGTACGGCGGGCTGTAGGTACGTCCGTGAAGAAGGAGGGTGTTTCCGATGCACCGCGGCGCCGACGTACTGATGATCCGTTGGTCCTGCATGCCCACCGCTTCGGCCCCGCCGGCCCACAGTGCGTTCAGCACGCTCTGGACGTCCTGCTGATGCACGACGAGGTCGTCCGGGGTGGCGTCGACCGGATACTTGCCGTCGGCGTTGCGCGGGGCGTCCGTCATCGTGACGACAACACCCGGGCCGGTCATCTCCGTCAGTCCCGCGTCGGCGGAGATGTTCTTGATGTCACCGAGCGCGGCGGCCACTCCGGCGTCGGACCGAGCGGCGTCTTGCTGCAGCGAATCGAGCTGGGCGGCAAGTTCGTCCCGGTCGGCCGAGACTTTTTCGGCATTGGCCTGGGCGCTGCGAACCAGATCGGAGAGCCTGGTGCTTTCGGTGACCTGGAGCTGGTTCTCCTCGGCGGATCGTTGCGCCGTGGCGACCATCAGACCGGCTACCAGGCAGACGGCAAGTACACCGATGTGCCAGACGGTTCGTGAAGATTCACCCGAAGACACGTGGCTCCTCCCGGATTGTGCAGGTCGGCCGGTGACCAACTGGACACAGCTACGTTAGCGTGTAGGTAACACATGCAGGTCACACCGTAGAGCGAGGACGTCATGCCCAAGTCGAAGGTCCGTAAGAAGAACGACTACACAGTCAACCCGGCAAACCGCACTCCGGTGAAGGTGAAGATGGGTCCGTCGAGCACGTTGTACGTCTCGGTGATGCTCGGATTCATGCTTGTCGGCCTGGCATGGCTGATTGTGTACTACTTGGCCGCGGATTCGATCACGTGGATGAACGACTTGGGAAACTATAACTTCCTCGTCGGCTTCGGCTTCATGGTTGTGGGCCTTGTGATGACCATGAGATGGCGCTGACCAGCGAGTATCTGATTCGACCCGGATCGTGACCGTCATTCAATTACATGGGTGTCATTCATCCCCATTGTGGATAACTCCTGTGGACAACCTAGGAAGTTATCCACATGCTCGAGGATGAATTTCATCCACAGCCTCGTGACAACGTCACGGAGGTGATCTCGTGGGCCACTCCGATGGGTGTTGTCTACGCGATGTTCGGCGGCGGAATTGCCCTCGCGATCGCCTCGATAATCGCGCCCACGGAGCCTGCCGGGCGCTTCCTGCTCGCCCTCGCGGTGATCGGGCTGTTCGTGATGGGCGGACTCGCCCTGCGTCAGCGCCCCCGCCTGGCTGTGATCGAAGACGCGGGAACCAAGTCGATCGCGGTGCAGCGCCTGCGCGCCCGCCACGAGTTCACCCGCGAACAGATCGACCGGGTCCGTCTCGTCCGCTACCCGCGCCTCGGTCGACGCGTCCCGATGCTCGAGATCGACATCGTCGACCGTCCCACCGACACGGAGAAGCTGTTGATCTTCGGACGCTGGGATCTCGGCACGTCACCGGAGGACGTTCTGGACGTGCTCGCCGTTCACGCTTTGGTACCGCCCGAGAAATAAGCGCTGGTTACATGACGAGTGCCGCGAGGTCCGGCTGCACGATGTCGAGAGCCTGCTGCGGCACCGCGACTGCGTCGCTCGACCATCCCCAGATCGAGTACAGCTCACGGCCGGGGTCGGTGTACCCGTCGCGGCCGTGAAGCACCCGGTAGTTGTCGATGCAGATCATCTCGCCTGCTTCGGCACGGAACATCGGCCCGCTGTCTCGCACGTGAATCACGGCATCACTCCACTGCTTCACCAGCGGCCACTGCGCTTCTTCCGATTCGCCGGCGATCGGCGCGAGATATGGGTGATACCGAACCTGGTTGCGTCCACTCGGCACCGTCCGGGCGATCGGCGCGAATGTGTTCTGCGGGAAGTTCGGTTCCGAATGGTCGATGTCTGTGCTCCAACAGAATTCGGCCAGCTCCGCCGTTGCGGGATCGAAGGCGAGCAATTGGGTCAGTTTGACCGCGTCGATGAGAAACGAGTCGCCGCCACTCGGGTACGCCGGGCGCTTGCACCACAGAAACAGATAGTCGGGCGCGTAATCGCCGAACGCGAAACCGTCGTTGTGGGCGGTCATCCGCTCTCCGGAGATACCGAACGAGCGCTTGCGGCCGCGTTCGTCCACTGGTTGCGTGTCGACGACAGCGGCTTCGGCATCCTGACTCTTGGCACTCGCCTCGAACTGGCGGCCGACGCGAATGCACTTCTCACCGAGCAACTTCGACGCGAAGGCAATGGCATCTTCCTCGGTGTGCAGGCCACCGAAGACCGCGGCCCCGTCGAGAGCGATTGCCGCCCGGACGGCCTCGACCGTCTCCACGCGCCGCGGAACAACACTTGCCAGCGTCAAATCGGAAGAGAACATTCATCACTCCATACGTCGAGTTGGCCAAACGGTTCAACTCGAGCGTAGGAACTCGTCATTTCGACGGCGTAACTCCGGAAACCGATTCGGTTACGGAGCCAGCCTTTCAGATCACCTTGCCCGGGTTCATGATTCCGTGGGGGTCGAGTGCACCCTTGATCGCGTGATGCATCGCGACGACGGCCGGTGACAGTTCTTGCGCCAAGCCGCCCATCTTCAGTAGGCCGACGCCGTGTTCACCGGTGACGGTTCCGCCCAACTCGAGGGCATTGTCGATGATCTCGGCAAAAGCGGCCTGAGCACGCCTCCGCGCCGCTTCGTCGTCGTGTGGCGTGATCAGCAGCGGGTGCAGGTTGCCGTCACCCGCGTGCGCGATGTTCGCGATGTGCGTGTCGTGCCGGGCCGAGATGGCCTCGATGCGCGCCAACATCTCCGGGACCGCCGCCTTGGGGACGCAGATGTCCTCGGTGAGCACCGGGCCGAGCCGCTCGAGGGCGGGGTATGCCAGACGCCGGGCGGAGAACAGGGCGTCGGCTTCCTCCTGGTCGGTGGATCTGGCGCTCCAGGTTGCCCCGGAGCGGTTGAAGCAGGCCAACATTCGTTCGGCTTCGGCGTCGCCGATCTCGCCCGGTGTGTCGATGCGGCCGAGCAGGACAACCTCGGCGTCGGCCGAGAGGCCCATGTTCTTCCAGGCATCGACGGCAAGCAGGCACTGCCGATCGATCAGCTCGAGGGCCGACGGCGTGAGACCGTCTGCGGCGACGGCTTCGACGGCCTTGCCCGCAGCAACGATGGAGTCGAAGTATCCGACGATGGTGCGTTCGGGATCGCGCTGAGGACGAAGCTTGACGGTCACCTCGGTGATCACCCCGAGAGTGCCTTCGGAGCCGACCATGAGTGCCGAGAGATCAAACCCAGCCACGCCCTTGGCAGTTCGACGCCCGAGCCGAACCAGCTCACCGGTTCCGGTGACCACCTGCATGCCCAGTACGTAGTCCTTGGTGACGCCGTACTTGACGCAACACAGGCCGCCGGCATTGGTCGCGACGTTGCCGCCGATCGTCGACCAGGGTGCGCTGGCTGGATCGGGCGGATACCAGAGGCCGTGCTCGGCGCAGGCGTCGCGGAGGTGATCGTTGACCACTCCGGGTTCGACCACGGCCAAACGCTCGAGGGTGTTGATCTCCTTGATGGCGTTCATCGCGTCGAATGCGATCACGACGCCGCCGGCGACTGCGTTGGCTCCGCCCGACAGACCGGTTCCGGCGCCGCGCGTGACGACGGGCGCACCGTGGGCGATGCACGCCTGCACAACTGTCTGTACCTGCTCGGCTGTGCGCGGGCGGACCACTGCGACAGGCATCTCGTAGGGAGCCCACTCGGCGTCGTCGTGGATGTAGCTCGCCATGATGTCGGGGTCGGTGATCAGTCGATCCGCATCGATCTGCGAGCCGAGCATCTCGAGGAGTGTCATGCCTCCACGATAGTGACGGCCGCTACACCACCCCATGTAGATTTACTCCGAGAAACCATAAACCGTATGGACATTTTCTCCATACTCATCATTGGTCTGACGAGTTGGTCTGACAAGGGAGCGCGGATGCACGAGAACTGGCTACAGCTTCTCCTGGCCGAGGCATCCACCGAGGAACTGATCGAACACCGCGATCAGTTGGCCGCTGGGTCAGGCCCCGAGGTCGCCGCCGAGATCGAGCGAGAAGCCCGATCGGCACTTCAACTACGAAGTCTCCTGGCTCAGCGCCGACAGCGCGCCACCGAACTCGGGGCACTCAACGACATCGCGTCGCTGCTGACCACGATGCACGATCACCACGCCCTTCTGCAGGAGATCGTGGATCAGGCCAAACGGCTACTCGGAGTAGACCTTTCGTACCTTGCTCTCATTCACGACGACATCTTGATCATCGAAGTCACGAGCGGTGCGTACACCTCCCAACTGCTCGGCCTCACGGTTCCCTTCCGCGAAGGTCTGATCGGTCGCGTGGTCGAGAACTCTTCTCCTGCTTGGTCTCCCGACTACCGAAACGATCCCTCGTTTGCACACATCGGACCGGCCGACGACGCAGCACGGGCCGAGAACATGCGCGGCCTGTTGGCCGTTCCGCTGACTTTGAACGGCAAGATCCTGGGTGCCCTCTGCGCGTGCAAGCGTCAGGAGCGTCGATTCGGCAACGAGGAAGTTGCGTTGCTGTCCGCCCTCGCAGCTCATGCCTCGGTAGCCATCGAGAATGCCCGCTCTCTCGAACGCTATCGCGCGACGGTTGCAGAAGTGAATGCAGCGAACACCGAACTTGCCAAGCGCACAGCACTTCTCGAACAGACGCTGACCTGGGATCGTTCGCTCACACAAGTTGTCCTGCGCGGCGGTGGAGTCCGTGAACTCGTGGAGGAAACCTCGGCGTCGACGGGCTCGCCCGTGTTCTTCGTGACCGGAACATCCGAGATCCCACCGGGACTGCAACGGGTCAGCGAGAGCGTGCATCGGGTCTTCGACATCTTTGCCGCTGACCGACGCGAGCAGGAAGTGACGCTCATCGTCGGTGAGCAGTTCCTGTTCGCCACCGAAGTGCGCAGTGCCGGTGACCAACTCGGAGTTCTGTTCCTACTCTCGCGTCATGAACCCACCGCCGCCATGAGATTGGCACTCGAAAGGTCTGCTCCCGCCATTGCGCTGGCACTGGTCGGCGAACGGGCGGCCAGGGAAGCCACCCGTCGAGCACGCGACGCATTTCTGGTCGATCTGATCACCAGGCCAGCGCCGACGCCGGCCGAAGTCACCGGTCAGTTCCGCCTGGCTGGACTCAACCCCGACCGCTCATACACCGTCGTGGTGGCCCGCCCGGCCGACGCCGTCGACCGTGCGCGGCGCAGTATCGAGGAAATTGCATTCCCCTCGGGAACCGTTGTTGCCGAACATGGTTCACGGGTCATCGCACTGATTCCCGGAATGTCACCGGCAGCAGTTGCGGCGGCGTGGGTGCAGCCGGCGGAGAACCCGACCGTCGGAATCGCCGATCCCGCGGTGGGAGCGGAAGGTCTGGCGCGAGCGTATGTCGAGGCGCAGCACACCGTCGACGTCCTCGAGACTCTCGGGCGGGCCTCCCACGTGGAACCGGCAAGTTCACTCGGCATTTACCGAATTCTCCTCAGCCGCACCGGCCGCGAAGAACTCGAAGCCCTGACGGAGCGTTCCCTCGGCCCGCTCCTCGGGGAGGAGCAACGACGCGGCGTTCCGCTCTTGGACACCCTCGCGTCGTACCTGTCGCACAACTGCAAGCACTCCGCGACCGCCGCCGCGCTCGCGATTCACGCCAACACTCTGTACCAACGGCTCGCGTCGATCGACAGGTTGATCGGTACACAGTGGCGTCAGCCGGACCAGGCGCTCGATCTTGCGCTCCTGATCCGGCTGCGTGCCAGTGCCGGGAAACTCGGTCAGATCTGAGCGGGCTTGCTCGATCGCTTTGCCAGTGCCACCACAAGGATTGCGGCACAGAGCATCACGGCGCCCACCACCCACAGGCCTGCCTTGGCATTTCCGGTCACATCGGTGAGCCAGCCGGTGATGTACGGAGCACCGAAGCCCGACGCATTGCCGATCGAGTTGATCATGGCGATACCCGCGGCCGCGCTGGCACCCGTCAGGAACGTGGTGGGCAGGTACCAGAAGACGGGGAGCGCACAGAGGACGCCGACAGCAGTGAGCGAGACCGCAATCATGACGGTGAACGGTGAATCCAGGTACAGCGCAATCGGAATGGATACCGCGCCCAGGAGCGTCGGGGCTGCAACGTGCCACATTCGTTCACCGGTCTTGTCGGAATGGCGGCTCCACAGCACCATCGCGACAGCGCCGATCGCGTAGGGGACGGCCACGATCAGGCCGGTCTCGACGAGCGAGAAATCGGTGTCGAACGTCTGCTTGAATCCCGCGACGATGCTGGGCAGGAAGAAGCTCAAAGCGTAAAGCCCGTAGGTGATTCCGAAATAGACCAGACCGAAACCGATGACGCGGGGATCGCGCAGGGTCTTACCGGCCGACTGGTGACCGGCGTCGCCAAGTTCTTTCTCCTCGTCGGCCATCGACTTCATCAGCCAGGTGCGCTCCTCGAGGGTCAACCACTTCGCGTCGGCGGGACGGTCGGTGAGGTAGAACCAGACGACAAACGCCAAGATCACGGCGGGCAGACCCTCGATCAGGTACATCACGCGCCATCCGGCGAGGCCGAACAGTCCGTCGCCGTACTGGATGATGGCCGCCGAAAGCGGGGCGCCGAGCGCCGACGAGAGCGGAAGCGTCAGCAGGAACAGGCCCATCAGGCGTACGCGGTACTTCTTCGGGAACCAGAAGGTCAGGTAGAGAAGAACTCCGGGGAAGAAGCCGGCTTCGGCAATGCCCAGCAGGATGCGCAGGAAGTAGAGGCTGCCGACATTCGGCACGAATGCCAGCGCAGCAGCGAGGATGCCCCAGGTGAGCATGATCCGCGCGATCCACAACCGGGCGCCGAAGCGGTGCAGGGCCAGGTTGCTCGGCACCTCGAACAGCAGGTAGCCGACAAAGAAGAGACCGGACGCAAGGCCGAACATCGTCTCGGTCATCCCGAGGTCGGCGCTCATGGTGAGCTTCGCGAAGGCGATGTTCGTACGATCCAGATAGTTCACGAAATAGAGCAGGATCAAAAAGGGGATCAGTCGTCGCGCTACCTTCTTCACCACGCGAGATTCGATCTCGCTCGGCGCAACCCCACCGTCAGTGGTGGTGCTATCGGTGGAGGTCATGGCAGGGGTACTCCTCGGAAAAGGTCAGCGTTGCTATCTAGGAAGTGACTCAAGCCACAGTAGAAGCACGACCGAGCCCAACCTATGTGGACAATCTCTACAGAAGCCGTCTCTGCATGTGCGATTGCTCCCAAAGATCCGGCAGATGATCCCGGGCAGCCCGACGAACGTCCCTGAACAGTCGAAGGCGACAAACCCGTCTGAGCTGGGGGTTTAGAGCTACGAGCACCAAGTCACTGGCTAGTGTTGTCGGCGAAACAGCCAGAGCAAGTGCGGACGCACCGCATGACTTGAAGGACAGAACATGACGAAGTTGGTTCGGACCACGATGACCCGCCGGTCCTCCACCGCAGTCGCTGCCACCCTCGCGGCGGTCGCTCTATTCGCCTCCGCCTGCGGCAGCGACTCCGACAAGACCAACTCCGACAAGAGCGCTGCCGGCGCCTCGTCCGCTACATCCTCGGCCACCGTCGGCGGGAAGACGCTCGACGCCAAATTCGAGACGAAGTGCGCAAAGGACGGCGGCACGACAGTTATGACACTGCTCGACGCGGAAAATGCCACCTACGGCATGTTGACCGTCTCAGCCATCGTCGATGAATCGGGCACGGTTCAGACTGCTGGAATCGCCGGAAGCGAGGGTGGATCGAACGGTCTGCCGTACACCGCCGGATACGCACCGGGACTGCCCGGCGGATCTGCCAGTGCCAAGCAGAACGGCAATACCTTCGTGGTGACGGGCGAGGGAATCGGCGCCCGGGACAAGGGCAACCCGACGGAGACGTCGAGCTTCGAGATCACGTTCGCCTGCGAGTCCATCATCGGCGGCTGAGCCATAGAACGGCTGGGCCCTAGGATTCTTGCTAGCTGATTCCCAACTGTTCGCGCAGTTGGACGACGCGGAGCACGATGACTCCGATTGTCACCACGGTGACGGCACCAAAAGCGATCCAGCCGATACGCACTGCTTTCACGCGGTTCTCACCGGCGCCCAACCACTGCGGGGCGTACAGGAATGCAGCGGCCGTTGCGGCACCTGCCACCAGACCTCCCGCGTGACCCCAGAACGAGATCCCGGGCAGCGAAATGCTGATGATCACATTGATCGCGATCACCGAGATGATCGGGACCGGGCTTCGACGCAAACGCAATAGAAGGACTGCCTGTGCGCCCATGATGCCGAAGATCGCTCCCGACGCCCCAGCAGTCCAGGACAGGGCCGTGAGCGAGGAGAACACCGGCTGGAATGCCATCACCGAGGCGGAACCGCCGAGAAGCGAAACCAGGTAGATGCCGATGTACCTCGAGCGGCCCATCACGATTTCGGTGTCGCGGCCCAGGATGTAGAGGGCGTACATATTGACCGCGAGGTGCAGGATTCCGAAGTGCAGGAACCCGGAGCCGATGAGCCGGAACCAGTCACCGCTGGCGACCAGCCCCGGATTGAGTGCCCAGTTCGCGAAGATCGACGAGCCGACCTGATTGTTCATGATGCTTCGCGACTGCGCGAAGGTCGCGAGGAACGCCAGGACGTTGAGCCCCATCAAGGTGTACGTCACGACCGGGACCGCGCGGGTGGGGCTCACGGCATTTCCGGCGACGCCCCGAACGGGACGGACGTCACGCTGACCGGCAGCTACACAGTCAACACATTGGTATCCCACCGCCGCCTCACGGAGACAGTCCGGGCATGCCGGACGTCCACACCGATTGCAGGAAAGTGCGGTAGGTCGATCTGGATGGCGGACGCACCGCGGTTGGGGCGGGATGCCCTCACTCGCACCGCCGCCCCAACCGGGGTTCGTCATCTGCTTGTTTTACCTGTTCAGGAGATGGTGATGCTGTTGATCACGACGGGCTCGACCGGACGATCGCCACGATCGACGGCGGTGGAGGAGATAGCGTCGACAACCTTCTTGGAATCGTCGTCGAGAACCTCACCGAAGATGGTGTGGCGACGGTTCAGGTGCGGCGTCGGGCCGGTGGTGATGAAGAACTGCGAGCCGTTGGTTCCCGGGCCTGCGTTGGCCATGGCCAGCAGGTAGGAGCGGTCGAACTGCAGTTCCGGGTGGAACTCGTCACCGAACTTGTAGCCCGGGCCGCCGGTGCCGGTTCCGGTGGGGTCGCCACCCTGGATCATGAAGCCGTCGATGACGCGGTGGAAGATGGCACCGTCGTAGAACGGGCCGGTCTTGGTGCCGGCGGCGTTTGCGGTGGTGTACTCCTTCGAGCCGTCGGCGAGGCCGACGAAGTTCTCGACGGTCTTCGGCGCATGGTTGCCGAACAGAGCGATCTTGATGTCGCCGCGGTTCGTGTGCAGCGTTGCGGTTGCGGTCTGATGAGTTGAAGTCACACCACCATCGTGCCATTGCCGGCGTTCTCGCGGATGTCGCCCCGCAAAAGTCTCCCTGTCCTCGCCCCACTGTTATGGCACAGTGAAGTCATGACACGAGTGACCGAGTCCCTCAGCACGCAGTTGCCCGACACCTTCGATCACGCGCGCGCCCGCGTCGAGGACACCTTCGACGAGACTGCCGCCTACCTCGAAGAGACAGCGGCTCGCATCAAAGAGTCCGAGGCAGCCGACAACGCTCGCCGCATCGCTGCGGTGGTCGCCACGTCGGTCGCTCGCGGCGCTGGGCAGGTCGGGTTGTTCCTGGGCCGTCAGGGCAAAGTCCTCGCCAAGAAGGGCGTCGAGCGCGCAAAGGCTATCCCCACGAAGTCCGCGGAACGCACCGAGAAGCCTCGCGGCCGCAAGCGCGTCACGGTGTTCGTCATCGCCGGTGTTGCGGTGATCGGTGGCGCGGTGTTCTTCAAGAGCCGCCGACGCGAGCATCCGCCGGTCGCTTCCGCACCCCCGCGCCTCGAGGAGAACTCGGCCGAGAAGACCGCGTAGTCGACATACAAGAGCCCCGGAACACACTGTGTTCCGGGGCTTTTCGATGCCTGGCCGTCAGCAGTTGGACGGCGCCGGGACATTGTTGAAGCGATCGATCATGTATCCGATGGATTCGGGGGTACCCACCAGGTACGGCGTCGCGTGATTGATTGCCAGTCCCGGAATGATCGGGGGCAGTTCGTTGACGGAGAACTGCACCGTCGCGCCCTTGCCGCACCAGTCTCGCGCCAGTTGCTGTCCCTGGCCGAACGGAACGATGTCGTCGGAGCGGCCATGCTGAATGAGCACGGGCGACTCCGGCGTCAGCTTGCCGATCTTCTGCTCGTCGAGGATTGCCTGCGCCATGGGTAGACGCGCCAGAACTGCGGAGAGTGATTCACCGGAATTGGTGAAGCTCGACGACTGCTGGAAGCCGAACTGCAATCCACTTTCGGCGACACACTGGTTCTTGGTGGCGGCCAACATCTGTCGGCCGCGATCGTTGATCTCGGCGTCGAGCAGCGACTGAACCTCGGGGTACTGGGCAAGGATCCCGTTGAGCGCGTATCCGATCACTCCGGTGAGGAACGTGCCGTCGACCTGCTGCAGCGTCGCCGCCAGATCGGCGGGCGGAGCGCCTGCATACGTGCCCTTGAGATCAAGCTCGGGAGCATATGACGGCTTCAATTCCGTTGCGGCAGCGGCAGCTCCACCACCTTGCGAGTAACCCCACAGTCCGATGGGGCCGTCGGCGGGAATGCTCGTGTTCGGGAGTTGCTGAGCGGCTCGCACTGAGTCCAGAACCGCGTGTGCTTCGGCTTCACGGTTGACGTAGGTGTGATCGCCCGGAGTTCCGAGGCCCTCGTAATCGGTGACGACGACGGCAATGCCGTTGAGCAGCAACGTGTTCACCCAGATGGACTCGTAGCCGACCATGACGTCCGTCGGGAACTGGTACTCGATACCGGTGTTGAACAGCTTGGATGGTGCGCATTGATCGCCCTGCCCATGCGTTCCTACCGCTGCGGCAACCAGTGGACGCGCCCCCTGCCCGGTCCACGGGTTCGACGGTTCGAGATAGGTGCCCGTCACGGCAACGGGGGCGCCCTTGGCGTCCTCGCTTCGGTACATGATCTTGGTGGCGGTTGCCGGCCACGCACCGTTCGATCCGGGCACGCTCAGCAGCAGTGGTGACGGCTCACTCTTGATGAGAGCTCCGTTGGCACCTGCCGGAAGCTCCGACGGCGGCGTGTAGAAATCCGCCGGCTCCGCCGTTGCGGCAGGGGCCGTCACAGCACCCATGACCAGTGCCGCGACGGAGACCCCGGCCGCCCACCATGCTCTGCTCTTCACGTTTCGATCTCCCCACGTTCGCTTGCGCTGTGGCTTGGCACACAGCGAACGCAGAGTAACACATACCTCACGTAACACTTTTTCGTGAGGTTTTCGCCTTAACAGGCTGAATTACAACCGTTTACGACTACTTCGTGGGCTCCAGATTGGTGGTCAGCAGCGAACGAAGCTTGTCGGTATCAGCCGAGGTCCAGGCCTCGGGGTGCAGGATCTTGGCCCACATGTCCGCTGCATCCTCGCCGTAATTGTGACCGTGCCCGGACGGGACGTCAGCCGAGAAGACCATGTCGAGGGTGACCTGCCAGAAGGTCACGAGAGGAACCCATGTCATTCCCGGATCCACGTCGCGACCCAGCGGTTCCTTGAGCCAGTCCGGCTTGTTGAGCAGCAGGTCGAAGGACCACCACGTGATCGGGTCGCTGGCGTGCTGCCAGTACACGATGCGATCGTCGTCCCAGTCCGACTTCAGCTCCAGATCTTCCGGATCACCGGCAAACCGAATTGCCTGGCCACCGTCGATCACCGGCAGAATCTCCGGTGAGCCCGAGTCACGACTGTCCGTGATTTCCTGCCACTGAGCAGTGAAGTTGGGGGTTCCGACCCACAGTGCGCCGTCGACGCGCGTCATCATGTCCTGAGCGCCGGCGAATGCGGCCTGGCCACCGTAGGAGCCGAGGCTCTCACCGAAGACAACCAGTTCGGGTCGCGTCTCAACGGGCAAGTCGATCCACTTGGCGTAGACCGCGTTGAACAGCGCGCGGCCGGCGATCATCGGCGTCTCACGGTCGGCGATGAAGGCCAACGGACTCGGAAGGAACGAGTACTGCATCGACGCGATCGCCGTGTCCCCGCCCTCGACGTACTCGAACGCCGACGCGACGTCCTCGTTCACCCAACCGCGACCGGTGGTCGTGACAACTGCGAGAGTTCCGCGGTCGAATCCGCCGGTGCGCTCCAACTCGTCGACGACCCGCTGTGCGACACCGTTGATCGAGTCCGAGGATTCACGTCCGGCATACACCCGGATCGGTTGCTTCGCTTCACGTCCGGTCAATGCAGAGATCTCGGCTGCGGTGGGACCGCTACCCATGAAGGTGCGCCCCTCCTGGCCGAGAGAATCCCAAGCCTCGGCGGACATCGGCGAACCGCTGCGCTCTGCAATCATGGGCTGTTCGATGCCGTCCGGTGTTTCGTGATCCGCACCGGAGAAACTCCAGTTCGCGAAGGCGATCAGCCCGTTGTACAGCGCACCGTTCACGATGAAGATGCCGAGGGCGAAGATGACGATCAAGCTGCCGACCTTCGCCGCCTCGAGGGGAACGAACCGTAGTGCGACGGCGGTGAGCTTGTTGGTGGTGAACCGAAGACCACGGCCTGCCTCGAGCAGGATGAACCAGATTCCGAGCGAAATCATCAGCACCAGAAGATAATTCGCTTGATTGGTGCGTGGAGCTTCCACGAGATCGCGAACGATCTGCTGCCACCACGAACCGAGGACCAAGAACGTCGGCACCAGAATGACGGCCGCGACCAACAGGATTCGCCAGCCGATCTTCTTGGTGCGATCCGACCACTGCGGTTCGACGCCGCACTTGCGGATCATCCAGGCGACCGTCACGCCGACGCCGTATCCCATCGCGAGCGAGATGCCCGTCGCAACGCCCTGCAGGTACCACGCGCGCGGCAACAGGGACGGACTCATCGACCAGGTGAAGAAGACCAGAGCAAAGGCAAGCCCGACCGGGTGCAGCGTCTTGCAGTAGAGGCGCAGCCGTTCCCACACACGTTTCATGCCGGAATCGTATGCGCCCCGTGCCCGAATCAGGTCACGAAGCGCACACGCGTCCAGTCTGTTTACGGGGCGAAGCGCAAAATCGCGGCAACTGCGCCGCCGCCCGGAATGTCCTCCGCGCGAACAGCGAGCACCCGTGCACCCGTCAGGAGCGCACGACGAGCGATCTCGTCGACGACCCCGTAGGTGCTTCCGTTAGTCGACTCACCGGTCGTGAGAGCGCCCGTCTGGGGATCGAGACTTCCGGGTACGACGGAATCGATGTCGATGAAAACGGTGTCGACCTGTCCGTACGTCGCGGCTGTTGCCACGTCGGCGACGTCGGTTTGAGTGCGACCTTGTTCCGTGCGCACATTGAAGGTGTCCCGCACCGCCGCCAGCTGCTCGGCATGGAAGTCGTCGAGCGCCGGACGCGAACCGTCCGCCACTTCCTGCGTCGACAAGGCTTCGGGGTTTCCCTCGACGGTTTTGTCGACCAGGTGGCGGTACGAATTCACGGAGCGATACACCGACGCGATGGGTTCCGCAGCGGCCAGAATCAAGGGGACGTCACGGCCGGCGAGCACACCGCGGACCTCGTGATCGACTGCGCGGGCGTACTGATTGACGCGCAACTTTCGGCTGTCCGACCCCGACAACCGACCCGCTTCGGTACGGCTGTTGATTGACGACTTGCCCGCGTGATCCGCAGCGTTCTTCGGCATTCCCTGAACACGGACCTCGTCGGCCGGCTGATCGGCAGCGATCTCGATCAGTCGCACCGAACCCTCTGCCAGAGCGAGAACAAACGCCGTCTGGGGGAACGTCACCGAACGGAGCAGTGGCTTGAGATGAAACCGATCGCTGACCGTTTCGAGCGCCTGCAGACGGTTGGGGAGGCGGAAGGTCACCAGACGCTCCGGCGTCGCGTACGTGACCAATGAGCGCGACTGGAAGCGCCAGAAATCGTCGTCGTCGTCGAGCTCTGCGTATTCGGCCTCGAACAGCTTGCGCTCGGCCGGATCCTCCACCGATGCGAGTGCCGAGCGGACCTGGTCTTTGAAGGCTATGCGCGCTTTGTCGTAATCCTGCGGCGCATCTTCAGTCGGAGTAACGATGGTGATGCAGGTGGGCCCCTCCACCTCCGCGAGTGCGGCAATTTCACCGTGGCTGGGAATGTCGTTGTGAAGCACTACGAACCTCCTGAAATTGGGTTCTCCTCACGCTACGCCCGGCTGGTTATGACCACTAGACTTTCCGGAGAATTCGGGACGAACGGTCCATAGTGGGCGCGGTTCCGGCCACCCCACTCCGAGCGAACGGCATGTTCATCGCCTCCAGTGCGCCGAAAGTGCCGTTCGCTCAAAAACAGGGGGCACACAAGTCGGGCAAGCCGGGCACCGGCCGGGGCGAGCAGAGATCGGGTACATCGGCATACAAAAACACCCTCCCGGATCCCGGGAGGGTGTTTTCTTACTGTGGAGCCTAGGAGATTCGAACTCCTGACATCTGCCTTGCAAAGGCAGCGCTCTACCAACTGAGCTAAGGCCCCGTTCGGTTTTCTGACCGGAGTCAGAGTACCTAGGTTCTATCCTGTTTCCAAATCGTGCCAAACCTTGTCTCCGCGCTGACTTTTGATCAGCTTGGTGACCCCGAGAGCTACCAGAATTCCGGCCCCGACAAGCAGGAAAACCTTCATTCCAGCAACCCTTCTTCGGCACATGGGAGTGGGCCTAGGAGGACTTGAACCTCCGACCTCTTCATTATCAGTAAAGCGCTCTAACCACCTGAGCTATAGGCCCCTGAACCGATTCCAAAGATTACCCCACCGGGCCGCTGACACCAAAACGGGCCCGGCGGAGCAATGTTTTCGCAGGTCAGTCGCGGTCGGCGAGAGTTACCTCGACGCCGCCAACCAGGTCGCTGCAGAGGTTGTAGATGAACGATCCGATCGTGACGAGTGCCGTGAAAAGCACCATGTTCGCGATACCGATCAGTGCGGCGTAGCCGAACACCTGGCCGGCCGTCACCAGACCGTCGGAGCCGCCGTCGGCAACGATGTCGGTGAACGCGTTGTTCAGGCGATCCCAGACGCCCATGCCGTCGAGAACGACGTAGAGCAGTCCGACGGCCACCATCCACACGAAGAACAGCGACACCGAGATCACGGATGTGATCTTGAGCGTGGACCACGGGTCGATACGACGGATCTGGACCGTTGCGCGCAGTGGCGCACCGTCCACGACCGAAGCCGATACGGCGTGAGTTTTCTCACCCTTCACCGCAGCAGGCAACGGATGCTTGGCCTCGGAGAGGTCAGGCATGTCCTTGGGTAGATCCTTGCGATCGATGTGCCGAGTCGGCCCGTCGATCGCGGCGGCTTTTGCTTTCGGATTAGCGACCGTGGGATTGGCGACCGTGGCGTTTGCAGCCTTGGGATTTGTGCCCGAGGGTGTAACAGCCTTGGCTGCTGCCGCGCCGGCGACGCCACCGGTAGCTGCGGCAGCCGCCGTTCCCGTCACGACGGGACGTGCCGACGGGTTGCCGGCAGGACGACCCGTCGGTGCACCGGCAGCGGGACGACCCGATTGCGGCTGTCCCTTCGGCGCACCACCCTGCGCGGGGTTTTTGGCCGGACCACCCTGCGCCGGACCACCCTGCGCAGGGCCTGCCGCTGCAGGACGCTGCGGACCCGCAGGCGGCTTACCCCCGGCAGGAGCTGCCGGACGACCCGCAGGAGCACCAGCGCCGGCTGGGCGCGTGATGTTGGTCTGCGGCTGACTTTGCGGCGCCTGACTTTGCGGTGGCTGAGTCTTCGACGCCGGGGCTTTGGACGCCGGGTTCTGAGCAGCCGGGTTCTGAGCTGGCTGCCCCTGCGGCTGACCCGACGGCTGGGGTCCGCGTTGCCACGGCGGCGCCTGGCTGCCACGAGCCTGATTGGCAACCGGTTGCGGCGGAGCCTGACCGTCACCCTTTGCCGGAGTTACCGGCGCAGCCGGAGCCACTGAAGGAGCGGAAGGAGCTTGACCCTTGGCCGCACCCGCGGCGTCGGAAGCCCCACCCGCCGGCTTCTGAGCCGACGGGCCGCGAGGCGGCTCCGGTGCCTTGGGCGCCGGAGCTGCCTCGGAAGCTTTGGGTCCGCCGTCCGCTGGAGCTGCAGGTTTCGAGGTCTGCGGCCCCGCCGGAGCAGTTGCCTGCTCCGGCTTCGGTGGCGTCGAACCTGAAGTGCTTTCGCTCTTCTGGTCACTGCCCGGCTGGTTGGGAGTGCTCACTAGGACTCCTTAGCTCCATCGGCATTGTCTGCGTTGTCGGTGGTCTCTGCAGCGAGCTCTTCGGGCTCGTCGGCGTTGCGCGCAATCGCGAGCAGTGTGTCGCCTTCGCCGAGGTTCATCAGACGCACGCCCTTGGTCTGGCGTCCCGCCTTACGAACCTGCTTGGCAGCCGTCCTGATGACGCCGCCGCCCGAGGTGATCGCGTACAGCTCGTCGTCGTCGTCGACGATGAGCGCACCGACCAGAGTGCCACGTTTCTTGTCGTACTGAATCGTGAGCACGCCCTTGCCGCCGCGACCCTGCACCGGGTAGTCCTCCATGCCGGTTCGCTTGGAGTAACCGCCCGACGTGGCGACCAGGAGGAATGTTCCTTCACGAACGACGTTGAGCGAGAGCAGCTCGTCGTCACCGTTGAAACGCATGCCCTGGACACCGGAAGTGGCGCGGCCCATCGGACGCAGTGCCTCATCGGTGGCCGAGAAGCGGATCGACTGGCCCTGTGCCGAGACGAGAAGCAGGTCGTCTTCGGCGGAGCAGAGGACAGCGCCGACCAGTTCGTCTTCACCGCGCAGGTTGATGGCGACGATGCCGCCGCTGCGGTTGGAGTCGAAGTCGGTGAGCTTGGACTTCTTGACCAGACCGTTGCGAGTGGCGAGCACCAGGTAGGGCGCGTCTTCGTAGGTCTTGATCTGGATGACGGACTGGATGCGCTCGTCCGGCTGGAATGCCAGCAGGTTGGCAACGTGCTGACCGCGAGCTGTACGGCTCGCCTCGGGCAACTCGTAAGCCTTCGCGCGGTAGACGCGGCCCTTCGTGGTGAAGAACAGCAGCCAGTCGTGCGTCGACGTGACGAAGAAGTGCGAGACGATGTCGTCCTGCTTGAGGCCGGCACCCTGAACACCCTTGCCGCCGCGCTTCTGCGAGCGGTACAGGTCGGTCTTGGTGCGCTTGGCGTAACCGGTCTCGGTGATCGTGACGACGACGTCTTCGCGGGCGATCAGATCCTCGTCGTTGACGTCTCCGTCGGCGGCGATGATGCGGGTACGACGGTCGTCGCCGTACTTGTCGACGATTTCCTTGAGCTCGTCACGAACGATCGCGCGCTGACGCTCCGGGCGAGCCAGAATGTCTTCGAGGTCCGCGATTTCGAGTTCGATCTCGGCCAACTCGTCGACGATCTTCTGACGCTCGAGGGCGGCCAGACGACGCAGCTGCATGCCGAGGATGGCGTCGGCCTGGATCTCGTCGACGTCGAGGAGTTCCATCAATCCGGCGCGAGCGATGTCGACGGTCTGCGACGCACGGATCAAGGCGATGACCTCGTCCAGAGCGTCGAGGGCCTTGACCAGACCGCGCAGGATGTGGGCGCGCTCCTGTGCCTTGCGAAGCAGGTACCTGGTACGACGAACGATGACCTCGAGCTGATGCGCCGTGTACAGACGGATCATCTGGTCGAGGCGCAGCGTGCGCGGCACTCCGTCGACGATGGAGAGCATGTTGCAGCCGAAGCTGGTCTGCAGCTGGGTGTGCTTGTAAAGGTTGTTCAGCACGACCTTGGCAACGGCGTCACGCTTGACGGTGACGACGATGCGCATGCCGACGCGGTCCGAGGACTCGTCGTGGATGTCGGAGATGCCACCGATCTTGGCGTCACGAACCTGCTCCGCGATGGAGGTGATCAGGTTGTCCGGGTTGACCTGGTAGGGCAGCTCGGTGATGACGATTGTGGTGCGGCCCTTGGCATCTTCTTCGATCTCGACGACGCCGCGCATACGAACGGAGCCACGGCCGGTGGTGTAGGCGTCCTGGATGCCCTGTCCACCGACGATGAGCCCGTGCGTGGGGAAGTCGGGTCCCTTGATGCGCTCCATGACGGCCGCGAGGGTGGCTTCCTCGTCCGCTTCGAAGTTGTCGAGCGCCCAGTAGATGGCCTCGGCAACTTCACGCAGGTTGTGCGGCGGAATGTTGGTGGCCATACCGACGGCGATGCCGTTGGAACCGTTGATCAGCAGGTTCGGGATACGGCTGGGCAGAACCGTCGGTTCCTGCGTCTTGCCGTCGTAGTTCGGGGTGAAATCGACTGTCTCGTGGTCGATTTCGCGCAGCATTTCCATCGCGAGCGGCGTGAGCCTGCACTCGGTGTAACGCATGGCGGCTGCGCCGTCGTTGCCGCGGGAGCCGAAGTTTCCCTGACCGTCGACTAGCGGGTAACGCAGCGACCACGGCTGGGCCATACGAACCAACGTGTCGTAGATCGAGGAGTCGCCGTGGGGGTGGTAGTTACCCATGGTCTCGGCGACCGGTCGGGCAGACTTCACGTATCCGCGGTCGGGGCGATATCCGTTGTCGTACATCGCGTAGAGCACGCGGCGGTGCACCGGCTTGAGTCCGTCGCGGACATCCGGCAGAGCGCGACCGACGATGACGCTCATGGCGTAGTCGATGTAGCTGTTCTGCATTTCCTGCTGGATGTCGACCGGTTCGATCCGGTCGTGTTGCGGACCGTCCGGTGGCAACGTGGTGTCGGTCATGAGCTCACTTTCTTAAAAGAGGGGGCAAGCCCCTGTGCGCGGAAAAGGAGTCCGGGGACTCCTCAACCGCTCACAGGGCCGCAGGCCTACACGTCGAGGAAACGAACGTCCCGGGCATTGCGGGTGATGAAGCTGCGTCGTGCTTCGACGTCTTCGCCCATCAGCACGCTGAACAGCTCGTCGGCAGCAGCCGCGTCGTCGAGCGTGACGAGACGCAGAACGCGCACCGTCGGGTCCATCGTGGTTTCCCACAGCTCCTTGGCGTTCATCTCGCCGAGGCCTTTGTAGCGCTGGATGCCGTCGTCCTTGTTGATCTTCTTGCCGGACTCGAGGCCGGCCTTGACCATCGCGTCGCGCTCGCGGTCGGAGTACGCGAATTCCGGCTGCGCACCCTTCTGCCACTTGAGCTTGTACAGCGGCGGCTGCGCGAGGTAGACCTTGCCGTGCTCGACGAGCGGCCGCATGAAGCGGAACAGCAGCGTGAGCAGCAGCGTTGCGATGTGCTGACCGTCGACGTCGGCGTCGGCCATGAGCACGATCTTGTGATAGCGCAGCTTGGCGATGTCGAACTCGTCGTGGATGCCCGTGCCGAACGCGGTGATGATCGACTGGACTTCGGTGTTCTTGAGGACGCGATCGATACGCGCCTTCTCGACGTTGATGATCTTTCCGCGAAGCGGGAGGATCGCCTGGTACATCGAGTCTCGGCCGGACTTGGCCGAGCCGCCTGCGGAGTCGCCCTCCACGATGTAGATCTCGGACTTCTCCGGATCGTTGGAGCGGCAATCGGCGAGCTTGCCTGGCAGGCCACCGAGGTCGGTCGCACTCTTACGACGGACCAGCTCACGCGCCTTACGTGCGGCGACACGGGCCTGCGCCGACGAAACAGCCTTGTTCACAATGGTTTTCGCGTCGGCGGGGTTCGCCTCGAACCAGTGCGCGAGGTGCTCGTTGCACGCCTTCTGCACGAAGGACTTGACCTCGGTATTGCCGAGCTTGGTCTTGGTCTGACCCTCGAACTGGGGTTCACCGACCTTCACCGAGATGATGGCCGCGAGTCCTTCACGGATGTCGTCACCGGTGAGCTTGGGATCTTTGTCCTTGAGCAGCTTCTTTTCGAGCGCGTACTTGTTGACCGTTGCGGTCAGTGCGGCGCGGAAGCCCTCTTCGTGGGTACCACCCTCGTGGGTGTTGATCGTGTTGGCGAAGGTGTGCACGGACTCCGAGTAGCCGGAGTTCCACTGCATTGCGACCTCGAGCTCGTGGCCGGTGCCCTTGGCGGTGAATCCGACGACCGAGTTGTGGATCGGGGTCTTGCTCTTGTTGATGTGCCGGACGTAGTCCTCGAGTCCACCGGGGTAGTGGTAGATACGGGTCTTGGACTTACGCGGCGCTGCCTGAGCAGCTTCTTCGGCTTCTTCGGCAGCAGACTTGGGAGCCTCGGCCACCTCGGCAGCTTCGTCGTCGATGACCTCGGCGCGCTCGTCGGTCAGCGTGATGGTCAGGCCCTTGTTGAGGAAGGCCATTTCCTGCAGACGACGCGCAACGGTCTCGAAGTTGTAGCGGGTGGTCTCGAAGATCTCGGGATCGGCCCAGAAACTGACGGTGGTGCCGGTCTCCGTCGTCGGGTCGCCCTGTACGAGCTCTCCCGGCTTGGAATCGGTGTACGTCTGCTGCCACCGGTAGCCGTCGACCTTGATGTCGACGTCGAGCCGGGTGGAGAGCGCGTTGACCACCGAGATACCGACGCCGTGCAGACCACCGGAGACGGCGTAGGAGTCGGAGTCGAACTTGCCGCCGGCGTGCAGCTGGGTCAGCACGACCTCGACGGTGGGAACTCCGGAGGCGTGCATGCCGACCGGGATGCCACGGCCGTCGTCGATGACGCGGATTCCGCCGTCTTCGAGGAGGGTGACCTCGACCTTGGTGGCGTGTCCGGCCATCGCCTCGTCGACCGAGTTGTCGACGACCTCCCAAATGAGGTGGTGCAGACCGCGTTCACCGGTGGAACCGATGTACATGCCTGGACGCTTACGTACCGCCTCGAGTCCTTCGAGGACGGTGATGGACGACGCGTTGTAGTCCTTGCTGGAAGTGCTTGTATCTGACTTCTGGGCAGCCACGGGTGGGTAGCTCTCCTTCTCCGTCAATACTCGAGCGCAGCCGTCAGCAAGCCCTTGCGGGTGTCGTCGGAGCGGGTTCGAGAATGTTGCCGCTAGTTACCGTTGACCATCTTACTGGTAAGCACCGACTAGAAGCGGCCAATGACACCCCTGGCTGCGCCGCAGACGAATTTTTACGATCCCCGGAAGGTGAAACGCTAGGAACTTTGCTTCTCCGAGCGACGCTCTCTCAGGCTCGCGATAAATGCCCGCGCATGTTCGGCAACCTCGCCCGGATGTGAAAACGGTGACCAGTGTCCCGCGGCAATTTCACGTCGCTGCAGGTCGGAGGCCCATTTTTCGGTGTCTTCGTATCCCACCGGACGAACGGCTTTGTCGTACTTGTTCAGAATGAGCTGAACAGGCACGTCCGTGTACCGATCCCGCGGCTTGCCGAGAGACGGCCGGATGTTAGCGCGATAAAGCTTGAGTCCGTTCACCATGTCGTCGGCGATGGTGGGCGCGGTGTTGACCACACGGGGGTCCAGACCGTCGAAGAAGCCCAGAAATGCCGGCCAGTGCTTGGAGAACCACAGACGCAACGGAAGGGTGCACAGCCCGGGAATCTGGAACAGAACGGTGTAGGCCGACGCAATTCCCTGCGCCGCCGGGCCGAGGAAACGACGCTTGGACGCGCTCGCCCGGATCCACTTGCCGAGATGATCGAGATTGGGGCCCGAGATGGACGAGAACGACGCGATCTTCTCTTCGGCACCCGGCTCGCAGACCGCTTCCCACGTTTCGACGGATCCCCAGTCGTGCGCGAGGACGTGCACCGGCTTGCCCGGGCTGACCGCGTCGATGACGGCAAAAAGATCGCCGGCCAGTGCGCTCAGTTGGTAGTCCTGCACCCTCGAGGGGATTGTGCTCTCACCGGCCCCGCGGCTGTCGTAGCTGACGACGCGGAAGTCGTCTGCCAGCAAAGGCACGATGCGGTTCCACAGTTCATGGGTGTCGGGCCAACCATGCACCAGGACGATGGTCTCGCCGTCCGCCTTGCCCTGCTCGAACACGGCCAGGCTGACGGAACCGTTGGTCACGCGACGCGCGGTCACGGCATGGACAGGAGAGTGCTTCGACATTGTCGAACCCTTCGGAGTCGGGAAATATCTAGAGATCGAGAACGAGACGTCCACCGTCGGAACGGGATACGCAGATGAGCATCTCCGTTTCCTGTTCGGTGTCGGTCAGACGCCTTTCGCGGTGATCGGGTTTACCCGCGAGCACCTTCACACGACAGGTTCCGCAGAAACCCTGCTGACACGAGTACCCGACACCGGGCAATGCCTTCTTGATGACGTCGAGCGCGGACTCGTCGGCGGGCACGGCGAGTACCTGACCCGAATTGACAAGCTGCACTTCGAATTCCTTGCCGTCGATCACCGGCGGAGCCCCGAACCGCTCGAAATGCAAAGCGGTGGAGGGTGTATCGCGGAAACCGCGGCGGACGGCATCGAGCATCGGCGTCGGGCCACAGCAGTACACGGCGCCGCCGACCGGCGCTCGTCCGAGAAGGTCTGTGGTGGTGGGCAATCCGAACTCGTCGTCCGGGCGCACGAAGACACGCTCGGGATCCCAGGTTGCGATCTCGTCGAGGAACGGCATGGATTCACGGGAGCGGCCCGAGTACACGAAGTACCAGTCCATCCCCAATTCTCTTGCCGCACGGACCATTGCGATGATCGGCGTGATACCGATGCCGCCGGCGACGAACAACGCGCTGCCTTCTCCGACAAACGGGAAGCCGTTGCGTGGTCCGCGTACCGTGACGTGCTCACCGGGCTGGAGAGCGTGCATCTCGATGGAACCGCCACCGCCGTCGGGGATCCGGCGCACCGCGACGCTGTACCCCGTGCGGTCGGCAGGGTCGCCGCACAGCGAATACTGACGCCGCAGACCCGAAGGTAGATGGAAGTCCAGGTGCGAACCCGGATGCCACGGCGGAATCGGTGAGCCGTCCGCGGATTCGAAGCGCAGGCGAACGACGTTCTCGTCGGTCGCCACCACCTCACGCGTACTGACCACCATGTTCATGGCCGTGTCGGGGTTGTGGCCAGCGATCTCGGGGTTGTAGTCGTAGGCCGTCAACACCCGAAGGTACTTGTCCGCCAATAACTCCGTGATGCGCATGGCACGGTCGGGACGGTTCTTTCCGGACAAATCGGGTGGCGCCGGAAAACGCGGCAACCCGTCGTGCCCGGAGATGACGTCCTTGACCCTCGAGAGTGAAATCACCGTGCAGCCGCCTGAGCTGCGGGTGACGACGCCAGGTACTGCACCGCCTGGGCGGTCGAGCCCTCGTTACTGGGGTGATAGGACTTGCTGAAGTAGGTCGACATCCGCTTGACCAGCTCGAACGACGTGGGAACTGTGCCGCGCTTACCGGCCGCGATGAAATCGGACAGGTGGGGGCGTCGACGGCTGGGAGCCTGAGCGGCAAGCTCGGGATCGTTGCGCATCAAGAACCGGGTACCGCGAATCCACAGCCACACGATTGCGGGCGTGACGAGGATCTGGGTACGGATCCGGCGGGTCTCACGCTTGTCGAAGTAGCGCATGACGTCGTACGCGACGGCTCGGTGTTCGACTTCTTCGGCGCCGTGCCAGCGAAGGAGATCAAGCATGGTCGGGTGCATGCCGGCTTTGTCCAGCCCCTTGGCGTTGAGCACCCAGTCGCCGAGGAAAGCAGTGATGTGTTCGATGGCCGCGATGATCGCCAAGCGCTCCACCAGGTGATTCTCGGCGCGCAGACCCGTCATCGGGCGCGGTCCGAGCAGTTTCGAGAATGCCCACTCCATCTGCTGGGTGTACGGCGTCGGATCGAGGCCGTTTTCCTTGAGATGGACGAGGACACCCGAGTGCGCGTTGGAGTGCATCGCCTCTTGGCCGATGAATCCGACGACGTCCTCACGGAGTTTCTCGTCCTCGATCAGAGGAAGAGCTTCCTTGAAGGTCTCGACAAACCATTCCTCACCGGCGGGGAGGAGAAGGTGAAGCACGTTGAGAACGTGTGTGCTGAACGGATCGCCCGGAATCCAGTGCATGGGCAGATCGGACCAGTCGAACTCGACATTGCGAGCCTGCAACAGGATGTGATCCGGCTCGGCGAACGACGAAGCGGGTGTCGATATCTTCTGCGACATCTAGCTACTCCTTCATGCCTGCCGATCGGTGGGGAACGACAGCCTTGTGACACAGTTCACTCACTAGCGAGTTTTAACTGTAACACGAAGTAATAGGTAGAACCAGGGCCTGGTTGAGTTTTCCTCAGCCGTACGTATCGCGAGGTCCGCGGCCTTTCACATGCCTTTCTCCCTTGCGCCAGCTAGGCGCACTCGGACCGGTGATCCGCAGTGTCTTCACGACGCCGTCACCGACGGCAGCAGCGATCTTGGCCAGAATCTGGGACTGCATCATGCGCAACTGGGTAGCCCACGCCGTCGACTCGGCGGAGATGCTGAGAACACCTTCTTTCAGAGAAATCGGCTCGGCGTGCGCGGAGATGTCTTCTCCGACGACCTGCGGCCACCGACCGAGGACCGTGCCCTCGGACACCTTGGGGGACCACCCACGCGATTTGGAGATAGCGCTGGTGAGAGCACCGAACGGCTGAGGGTCCCGCGCATCCGGGCCGGGGCCGGACCAACCGCTGCGTCGACGCGGTCGGCCACTTCCGTATTTGGGCGACGATCGCCCCTGCCCGACGGCCTTGCCGTTGGCCTTTGCCGTCGCGCGTGCCTCCTCGAGGGCACGGCGCGCCAGATCGATCCCTTTGAGCTCGGGCTCCGGAGCCGCGCTGCTGTCTTCAGTCATCGAACTCGACCTCCTGATCTGTCGAGCCTACGGGCACTATCCGGGATATCCGACCGTCTCCGGTATCGGAGGCTTCGACGCCGAACTTGGCCGCCTCGAGTTCGTCCGGTACGTCCTCGGGAACAGCAGCTGTGATCAGTACCTGTTCTGCGGTGGCGGCAACGGTGGCGAGCGCACGACGGCGACGACGGTCCAATTCCGCGAAGACATCGTCGAGCATCAGGACCGGGTCGCTGCCGTCCGCGCGCAACAGAGCAAAACCTGCCAGTCTCAGCGAAAGCGCAAAAGACCACGATTCACCATGGCTGGCAAAACCTTTCGCCGGACTGTCGCCGAGAATCAGCTCCAGGTCGTCCCGATGCGGACCGACCAGACACACTCCGCGATCGATTTCCTTCGACCTCATCTGCGCCAACTCGAGATGGAATCTCTCCTCGAGGTATGCAACGTCGTCGATACCGGAAATCCTTGCAGGATCGGTGAATTCGGGATCCAACGAGGACCCCAGACTGCTCTTGTATCGAATCGACGCCGGCCGGGATTCGGGTGCGATGGAACGATACGACTCCGCCAGATGCGGCGCCAGATCATGGACCAACTCGAGGCGCCCGGCCAACAATTGTGCGCCGTGAGCGGCCAGATGCCCGTCCCACACCTCGAGGGTGGAGAGGACGTTGTCGGACTCGCCACCACGAGAACCGCGACGCAAAGCCGCACCGGCAGTTTTGAGTAGGGCTGAGCGCTGACGCAGAACTTTGTCGTAATCCGCACGGACAGCAGCCATTCGGGGTATCCGGGACGTCAACAACTCGTCGAGATAGCGTCGACGATCGCCAGGATCACCGCGAACCAACGACAGGTCTTCCGGCGCGAACATCACCGACTGCAGAATCCCCAGCACTTCCCGCGGACGACGCGTCGGAGACTGATTTATCCTGGCGCGGTTGGACTTTCCCTCGATCAGTTCGACGTCGATGGTCAGTTCACGCCCGTTGTTGACCACCGTTGCACCGGCAAAAGCACTGGCGGAACCGCTGCGGATCATCGGTGCATCCGTGGACACTCGATGAGACGACAGCGTCGACAGATACCCGAGTGACTCGAGGACGTTCGTCTTACCGTGCCCGTTGGAACCGAGGAACACGGTTGTTCCCGGCGTGAGGTCAAGCGTCAGCGAATCCCAGGATCGGAAGTCACGCAGCGAAAATCTACGAACGAACACTTAGCTTCCAGAAGCCGAATTCTTGGGCGAGGCGCTCTTGACGGCGTGACCACCGAACTGATTGCGCAAGGCCGACACCGCCTTCATGGCCGGTGAATCATCCTGTCGTGAAGCAAATCTCGCGAACAGAGCAGCGGAGATGACGGGAGCGGGGACCGCGTGCTTGATAGCTTCCTCGACCGTCCAGCGGCCCTCACCGGAATCCTCGGTATAGCCCGTGATCTGCGCAAGCTCCGGATCCTCCTCGAGGGCGTCGACAAGCAGATCGAGCAACCACGAACGTACGACGGTTCCCTTCGACCAAGCTCGGAGCACGCCCGGAACGTCCGCGATCAGGCTTTCCGCCTCGAGGAGCTCGTACCCCTCGGCATACGCCTGCATCAGGCCGTATTCGATGCCGTTGTGCACCATCTTCGCGTAATGACCAGCACCGACGGGGCCGGCGTGGACAAAGCCGTCTGCAGCGTCGCCGTCGGGGCGCAGAGCGTCGAAGATCGGCATTGCCTTCGCCACGTCGGTCTCGGATCCGCCCACCATCAGGCCGTATCCGTTCTCACGGCCCCAGATGCCACCGGAGACACCGCAGTCGAGAAAACCGATCCCACGGGCGCCCAGAAGCTCGGCATGGACAGTATCGTCGGTGTAACGCGAGTTCCCACCGTCGATGACCAGATCGCCACCCTCGAGGGCATCCGCCAGCTCGGCAATGGTGCTCTGGGTGATGTCACCGGCCGGAACCATCACCCAGACGACTCGAGGTCCCTCGAGGGAAGCAGCGAGTTCGGCAAGTGACCCGACATCGGTGACTTCCGGTCGAGGGTCGTATCCGATCACCTCGAGGCCATGCGCGCGCAAGCGCTCACGCATGTTGAAGCCCATCTTGCCGAGACCTACGAGTCCGATCTTCATACTGTTCTCCCTGGTCAGGCGCGAACTGAAGTGCGGGGTTCCACTCAGCCCGGAAGGCGAACCGGCATCAGCAGGTACGTGTACTCGCTCGAGGGCGCAGCGAAGTTACCGGACTCGTCTGCCGTGGGCTCTTCCTCGGCCGCGGGGCGAAGAACAGCCGGACGGCTGGGAGTGGTGAAGCCGAACAGAACGTTTTCGCTGTGAAGCGAGTTCAACCCGTCGATCAGGTAACCGGGGTTGAACGCAATGGTGAGTGCTTCGCCCTGGAACGACGCGTTGAGCGTCTCTTCCGCGCGGCCGGCGTCGTCGCCACCCGCAGAGAGGAGCAGGCCGTCAGCGGAGAACTGCATGCGAACCTGTGCGCCACGCTCGGCGACGAGTGCTACACGCTTGATGGCTTCGATGAGAGGCGTGACCTCGACCGTTGCCATCGCGGTGTGCTGAGCAGGCAGCAACTGACGGAACTTCGGGAACTCGGCGTCGAGGAGGCGCGTCGTGGTGCGGCGTCCGTCGTTGACGATGCCGAGGAGTCCGTCGTTTCCGATGGTCGTACCGGAGCCGAGAGCCAACTCGACCGGCGAATTTGCATTGCCGGCAAGCGTTTTCGCGGACTCGGACAAAGTCTTGGCCGGGATGAGAACAGCAGCTTGGACGTCGGGATTGGCCGGAGTCCACTCGAGTTCACGTACGGCGAGACGGAAGCGGTCGGTAGCGGCGAGGACGATCGAATTCTGTTCGATCTCGACACGGATACCCGTGAGCATCGGAAGGGTGTCGTCCTTGCCGGCTGCAACAGCTACCTGGCTGATGGCTTCGGAGAACAGGTCGACGGGAATGGACCCGGACTGCTGCGGAAGCGTCGGAAGCTGGGGGTAGTCCTCGACCGGCATCGTGGGCAGGGAGAACTTGGAGCTTCCGCACGAGATGAGCACGCGAGTGCCCTCGAGGGTCACATCGACCGGCTTGTTGGGAAGCGACTTGGTGATATCTGCGAGGAGGCGACCGGAGACGAGTGCCTGACCTGCAGTTGTGACATCTGCCGAGACACGGACCTGCGCGGATACCTCGTAGTCGAACCCGGAAACGGTGAGGCCGGCTTCGGTTGCGTCGAGAAGAACTCCGCCGAGAACCGGCACGGGCGGCCTCGAGGGCAGGCTACGAGCAACCCACGCTACTGAATCAGCGAACTCTTCCCGGGAAACGCGAAACTTCAGGCTTCCAAGCTCCATCGCCGGGTTATTCCTCTCGGTAGGCATGTTCGTCTGCTGCGGATCTGCATCAGCTCACTTGAAGTCTGACACAGACCAAGCGATGCCCACCGTATGCCCTCGAGGGCGCAAGTGGAAAGCCGAAGCCGCGGCGAGCGCAGCCTGAGGCGAGGTTCTCCACAGGAGTTGTCCCCAGAACTATTTTCAAAGAGCTTTTCCTAGGAAATTCTCAGTAGTAGTAATAAGTCCTGTGCAATCTGTGGAGCAACGGTTGTCGACGCTGGTAGGTCCCCTCGAGGGCCTGTGCACTTCTCGAGGACAGACTCGAGGACCAATCGACCCCCTCTGTGCACTCTCTGAAAGTTTTCGGATTCCTCCTCGAGAACTCCACAGACTTTCGGAGTTATCAACACACTTATCCACAGATGTGAATACTTTTCACAAGAAACGAAGAGTTTGTTCTCATCGGCGTGTCTGACTCCGGCGTGTCGTCCCTCGAGGTGACCAACCGCCCTCGAGGGGACCGCACGTGGAACCCTTCGAATACACCGATGCCGCTCGAGGGAACCTCTGCCTCGAGCGGCATCGATCGAAATAAGTGCAGGTCAACGCTTGGAGCGCTGCTTGATCCTTGCGGTCAACTCCTGAACCTGGTCGTACACCTTGCGGCGTTCCGTCATTTCCTTACGGATCTTCTTGTCGGCGTACATGACCGTCGTGTGGTCACGGCCGAACGTCTGACCGATCTTCGGCAAGGACAAATCAGTGAGCTCACGGCACAAATACATCGAGATCTGGCGGGCCTGAGCGAGTGGCCGGGCCTTACCCGGCCCACACAGGTCGTCGATCGACATGTTGAAGTATTCGGCCGTCACCGCCATGATCGTCGCCGCGTTGATCTCGAGGCTCGACGAATCGGGCATCAGATCGCGCAGGACCACCTCGGCCAACGTCAGATCCAACGGCTGGCGGTTGAGCGAGGCAAAAGCGGTGACGCGGATCAACGCGCCCTCGAGTTCACGAATGTTGCGCTCGATACGGCTGGCGATCAACTCGAGGACGTCGTGCGGGACCTCGAGGCGATCCATCCTCGCCTTCTTGCTCAGAATCGCGATACGCGTCTCGAGCTCAGGCGGCTGAACGTCGGTGATCAGGCCCCATTCGAAGCGCGTCCGCAGACGCTCCTCGAGGGTTGCCAACTGTTTGGGCGGACGGTCCGAGGAAACGACGATCTGCTTGTTCGCGTTGTGCAAGGTGTTGAAGGTATGGAAGAACTCCTCCTGAATACCTTCCTTGCCTTCGATGAACTGGATGTCGTCGACCAGCAGGACATCCGTTTCCCGGTAGCGACGCTTGAACGCGACCTTGCGGTCGTCACGAAGACTGTTGATGAAGTCGTTGGTGAATTCTTCGGTCGAGACGTACTTGACCCGCATGCCGGGGAACAGTCGCTGTGCGTAGTGGCCGGCGGCGTGAAGAAGGTGCGTCTTGCCCAGGCCCGAAGCTCCCCAGATGAACAAGGGGTTGTAGGCACGCGCCGGCGCCTCCGCGATCGCGACGGCAGCGGCATGAGCGAATCGGTTGGACGATCCGATCACAAAAGTGTCGAAGGTGTACTTCGCATTGAGGCTGTTGGCGCCGGACCCCGAAGCAGAAGGAGTAGCGGGCGGCTTCGTGAAGTACGACGGCCACGATTCGTGAACGCTCGCGAGTGCTTCGCGGTCGTCGTCGACTTCTTCGGTCTCGGCAGTCTCGGAGTCCGAAGGTTCGCCGTCGCCTTCGGTGAATCTGCGCCGACGGTATGCGCCCGATGAGTTGACCGACTCGAACTGACGGCTGCCCGTGCGCTCCTCGACCGGTTCGGCGGGTGCGTCGGCATCGTCTTCGAGTGCGATGCGGACACCGAGTCCCTCGACCTGGCCGCCGAGGTGGCGTCCGAGTGCCTGCAGGATCGGCTCGCGTAGATCGCGCTCGATCGTCTCTTGAGCAAATGGCGATGGAACCGAGAGGAGTGCAAAACCCTGAGCAAGTGTAAGAGGCCTCACCAGACGGACAAATGCCTTCTGCTTGCTGCTCAAAGCCGGAAGATTACTTCCGGGGTCATCACTCGTGAGTTCTGCAACCACGTCGACCCAGACCCGTGCGAGCGCGTTGGGATCGTCGTTCACGTGGTTCCTTCCCGTGTTTCGCCGACAGTGGGTGTGCTGCAGCTGCCGAGCGTATGGCTGCGGCGTCGAATGATTCGGTGGATTACCACCCGGGGTGAGAACCCCGTAACAGGCTACGAATATGCCACCTGGGCTGTGTTTCCACACAATTATCCACAGATGTGGACAAACCTGCACTGAGTCGGTTTTTTCGTCAACCAAATTCGTCAAAGTGATCGAGAAATTGATCTACCTGCAACTTTGTCGGAACTCGAGGCGTTCGCCACTTGGTGTCGGGGATGCGTCAACACTCACAGCCCTGTGGATGAATGTGGAAACTCGGGATTCGGGGTCGCGTCCGGCGCTCGTGCCCGTATGTGCTGATGAGGCCTTGTCGAGAGCATGCGCCGGTGGAACTGTCCGGGTTGCCTTCGGGTCACCTGCAGTCCGTAGCGGAACTGTTGCCAAGGTCACACTTGCCGCCTCGCTCGAGGTCACGGCCGTATGCACACTGTGAATGGAATCTGCGGAATGATGTAAGTATCGGCGTGTCGCCGTGGTTGCCGCGGGAGGGCTCCGAATCGGGCTGGTTTGACCTTGGCAACGGTGGTAAGTAACCTCTAACGGTCACCCGCTGGTGGTGATCGCTTCGTGCTGGCTACATATGTCAGGTCGGAATGGTCTTCCAAGCCACAACGAGTGAAGCTGATTGTTCTGTACCTGTTGTATCCAAAGGCGCCGTAAGGCGTCGATCACTGAATGACGCCGGGAGGCGTCAATGAACTTCGAGGAGTGTTGACCGTGGCCAAGGGCAAGCGGACGTTCCAGCCGAATAATCGCCGCCGCGCGCGTGTTCACGGCTTCCGTCTTCGTATGCGTACCCGTGCGGGTCGTGCAATCGTTTCGGCGCGTCGCCGTAAGGGCCGCGATTCCCTCACCGCCTGATCTGATTTCGAGTTCAGGAGCTCGGGGTGTTGCCTGAGCCGTTCCGGTTGCGTCGCCACGCGGATTTCTCCGTGGCGGTGCGACGTGGACGTCGTATGGGAAGACGCGACCTTGTCGTGCACGCGTTCGATCGCGAGCAAGTAGAGGCGCTGGTAGTAACAAATCACGGTCCCCGGTTCGGGCTGATCGTGAGCAAGGCTGTCGGGCCGGCGGTGATTCGACATCGAGTCGCACGCCGGCTTCGTCATATCTGTGCAGATTTCGTCGGACAGGTTTCACCGGAGACAGACGTGGTTATCCGCGCACTTCCGGGTGCAGCTACCGCCAGTTCAGCCGAACTGGCCAAGCAGTTGCGCGGGGGCCTGACCAAAATGAACCTATTGGTGTCGGTAAGTGAAGAGCCATGAGTACTCCGCTCTCTGAGCAGATCGAGACTCCCAGAGCCTCCCGTGTCATCACGGTGTTGAAGGCTGTGCGTCGCGCTCCCGCCACTGTTCTCATCTTCTGTATCGAGTTGTACCGGACGTATGTGTCGCCCTTGAGGATGCCGACCTGCCGGTTCACCCCCACCTGCAGTGAATACGCAGTCGAAGCGCTGCGCACTCACGGGGCGATCAAAGGCCTTTTCTTGACTGTGGTGCGGTTGGCGAAGTGTGCCCCCTGGCATTCTGGAGGGTGGGACCCTGTCCCTGCCCGTCGTGACCGTGATGCGGGTAGCCGCCATAGCTGTCCGGAAGCACGCGCAGCGTGTCACAGTCCGACGGACGAACAGAGGAGTACTTAGAGCCGTGCTCAATTTCATCTACTATCCGGTATCCGCGATTCTGTGGGTCTGGCACAAGGTCTTCGGGTTCATTCTCGGCCCGGACAACGGAATAGCCTGGGCGCTTTCCGTGGTGTTCCTGGTGTTCACCTTGCGTGCGGTTCTGTATAAGCCGTTCGTGAAGCAGGTCCGCACGACGCGTCAGATGCAGGAACTGCAGCCACAGATCAAGGCATTGCAGAAGAAGTATTCGGGCGACCGTCAGCGCCAGGCCGTCGAGATGCAGAAGCTCCAGAAGGAGCACGGATTCAACCCGATCATGGGCTGTCTCCCGGTCTTGGCTCAGGCTCCGGTGTTCATCGGTCTGTTCCACGTCCTGCGCTCGTTCAACCGCACCGGCACCGGCATGGGCCAGCTGGGCATGAGCGCCGAGGACAACCTCAACACCCCGAACTACGTCTTCTCGGCCACTGACGTCCAGTCGTTCCTGGATGCTCGTCTGTTCGGCGCGCCCATCTCGGCCGCGATCACGACGCCGGTTGCGCAGCTTCAGGCCTACGTCACCGAGAACGTTCCCGAGCTTCCGTCACGGCTGAACATCATTCTCGTGGCCGCTCCGCTGATGATCATCGCCAGCATCGCGACGCACTTCAACTCACGCGCTTCTGTTGCCCGTCAGAGCGAAGCAGCTGCCGCGAACCCGCAGTCCGCGATCATGAACAAGCTCGCCCTGTACGTCTTCCCGCTCGGTGTTCTGGTCGGTGGACCGTTCCTTCCGATCGCGATCCTCCTGTACTGGGTGTCGAACAACATCTGGACCTACGGTCAGCAGCACCTCGTCTTCCGCAAGATCGACGCGGAAGAAGAAGCCAAGAAGCAGGAAGCGATCACTCGCCGCAACGACAATGCGCCCAAGCCCGGTGCCCGTCCTGATCCCAGCAAGAAGAAGGGATCTCCGGCTGCGCTGAAGACCGCGGATTCAGCCGACGACGACGGTGACGCCCCGGAAGTTTCGCTCAAGAAGCCACAGCCGAAGCCCTCGGGTTCCGGTGGTGGTTCCACGTCGAAACCCAAACAGAACCGGCCACAGAGCAACCGCGGCAACTCCCCCAAGCGCAATAAACGGCGCTGATCCAGGAAAGAGAACGACCAATGTCCAGTGAAGCTGACATCGTTGTGGATGGAGAGAACGCAGACGTGAGCACCGAGACCACTGCGCCGGTTACCGATGTGGATGTAGACATCGACGATTCCGATGACGATTTGATCGAAGAGGGCGAGATCGCCGGCGACTACCTCGAGCAGTTGCTCGACGTTCTCGATTTCGACGGAGACATCGACCTTGACGTCGAGGGCGATCGGGCGATCGTCAGCATCGACGGCGGCGACGACCTGACCAAGCTTGTGGGACGTAAGGGTGAGGTTCTGGATGCTCTCCAAGAGCTGACTCGTCTGGCTGTTCAACAGTCGACCGGCGAGCGCAGCCGCTTGATGCTCGACATCGCCGGATGGCGGGCGGGCCGCCGCGAGGCACTCAGCGCTCTCGGTGCGGAAGCTGCACAGCGTGTTCTCGAGACCGGCGAACGCGAAGAGCTTGCTCCGATGACGCCGTTCGAACGCAAGATCGTGCACGACGCCGTCGCCAAGGTCGCCGGTGTTTCCAGCGAGAGCGAAGGCGCTGAGCCGTCTCGTCGAGTGGTTGTCCTCAAGGACTGACACTCCCCCCCTGATCGAATGCGGGCCCCGGATTTTCCGGGGCCCGCTTTTGTGTCCGAGAGTGTTTCACGTGAAACCGAATCCGGCGCCACGGTGAAGGTCTGCCTATCGTTGTCGACATGTCCAACGAGCGGTCCGGATTCTCTCTCAGATTGATGACCCTTGGGGCCTTGATAGGGATGCTCGTGTGCGGCCTGAGCTATTGGCCCGTGGTCTTCGAACTACAGCAGAAGATGGAAGTCCAGTCCTTTCCGCCGGGCGGTCTGAAGTATTGGCTCTGCTGGTTGTTGCCGCTGGGAGTAGTCGCCGTCGTATTCATTCCACTTGCACTGGCATGGCGATCCGGAAGACCGGTCATGCTCAGCTTCGCGATTGCCTTCTTGTTCGTCGGGGGTGCACTGTGCATGTTCGGATATTCGATCGACAACATGCCGTACTACATGTGAGCCCCTCCCCTCCCCCAGACCGAATAGTCGGCCTTCGTTTCACGTGAAACCGGATCGATGGTTGTTGCCCGAGCCCTCGAACTCCGACTCAGATTGCCACCACAATGGATCCCCGACCTGACGTCGTCAGGCCTGCTGGCAAGGTCGCCACCTCGGCGCTGGCATCCGATGACCGACAACCCGCGAGCCCTCACTTTGACGGCCCCCGGATTGGGGCGTCGTCAACAACGATCACGAAGGAAGTAGCATCCGCACATGCACGTCGACATCGAAGGCGCCACCCGGATTGCCCGCCTCGCCGCAGAATTTGACTGGACCTGGTCCGTCGACGACCTGGAACCCTTCTGCGCACAGGCTGGATGGGAGGTCGTTGAATTGGATCAGACCGGCGCCTCGATTCGGACCGGACTCCGTGTTGGTCAGTCCGAATCGATAATGTTCGGGCGGCAACAGAGAATGAATTGGATCTCGATCTTCGTCACGGACGTGGCAGATGACGCTACGCCCATGACAGTGGTGCGCCCGCTGCTGGACGAAGGGTTCACGAACCTCGATGTGGCATTTACCGCACTCCTGGGGACAGCCACGAGCGCCGAACCCGAACCAAAGACAGCTCTCCGGTGGGACCTGCCGAAAGCGGTCATTTCACTGCACCTGGGTGTCAATGCGATCGACTTGCGTCTGACGAGTCCGGGATATCAGGCATGGGTGGATGAGCCCGAACCGGAGTACGAGGACGAGGACTAGCGATCGAGGTCGGCGAGATCGCATCCGGTGCGGGAACAGGTTTGCGCGCTCCTCACACGAATCGGACCACTCACATCGAATGGGCTTCGTCGCCACGCAAAGTCGATGATGTTGTTGCGGGCTTCGGGGTGAGATCGGCGGCGACTACTTTGCCAAGCAAACCGGAATCGACATCGCCTACACGGGCTCCGGTCCATACACTGCGGACCGCGTCGGGGTAATCATGGGACCGCCTTGAGTTCGGTTGACTCGCGGGGTGTGCGATCGGCGTCGCGCCCACACCTGCTGCTGGTCTCGTCATGAGGGCGGATCCGGACTGTTCGAGGTGGAAGGACTTCGCTGTGCCCGGATCGAACTCGTAAGCGGTGATCTTGTTGGTTCCGGGTTCGGTATGCACCAACAGGTAGTCCTTGCCGTCCAACAACTCCTGCACCAAGCGCGGATCTTAATCGCGCAGATCCTGCAGCGCTTTCGAGTCCAGGCGCAGGAATTCATCCTGCGCATCGGGCAGGTCCCCTGCTCGACTTTGATCTTCCCGCCGACACCGGTATCCACATCGAAGGCGAACTCGCCATGCGCATCCTGTGATGCGAAGCTCCTTGGATTCGCGGTTTGTGATGCCAAGCCTCCGGCGTCCCGCAACAGGAGTGTCAAGCCGACGGATATATGGCTCGCAACAACCGGCGATGAGATACCGAAGCTGTCCGAGATCTGGAATCGAAGTCTGTTTTCCGAGTCGACCTACAGAGAGGATCTGACTGACCGAGTCCGTTCTGCAGTCCGACGTCGGCGATCTTTTGCAACGACTTTTTCATCGAAAATTGGTCTTTTTGGGTCAGAATTTCATCCATGTAACTACCCATGGCAGTTTCGTCACTGTGATGATACTAAGAATTGCGCTCCTATCTGCATTCGATCGCCCGGCTATGTTTCACGTGAAACGCGTCAGAATTGGAAGATTTTTCAGCGCAATGTTTCACGTGGAACGTGAACCCCTCCCCTCCCCCGCTTGAATTTTGGGCCGAATACTTCCCAAAGAATGAACGAGTCGGCAGACTCACAGCGAGTCGGTGTGCAGAAGCGAACACATGTCGGCTCCAGAGCGGATAATGATTTCGGTCTTGATTGTTGATTTCGCGGTTTACGCGGGAGGATGTTTCACGTGGAACAGAATGGTGCGGCGTCGGTTGACTGGGACGAACAAGAGACTGCGCGCGCAGTGTTCGGTGACAGATATGAGATCGCGGAACGGTATTACCAATCCCTGGCGACGGATGGTGTCGAGCGCGGGCTCATTGGTCCCCGTGAAGTCCCTCGACTGTGGGAGCGTCACCTTCTCAATTGCGCCGTCATCGGTGAGTTGATTGCCGAAGGCGAGTCGGTTGTGGACGTTGGAAGCGGCGCCGGCCTACCCGGTATCCCTCTCGCAATCGCCCGCCCGGACTTGAAGGTGACTCTGGTCGAACCGTTGCTTCGACGCTCGGTGTACCTCGCGGAGTTCATCGAGTCCAACGGATTGGACGTATTGGTTGTCCGAGGGCGAGCCGAGGAATCGGGTGTTGTGAAGGAAGCGGGCGGCGCGGATGTAGTCACCTCGCGAGCTGTGGCGCCTCTCGAGAAGCTCGCACGTTGGTCCCTCCCACTCATTCACGAGCACGGCCGGATGTTGGCACTCAAGGGTTCGAGCGCCTCCGAGGAGATCGAGCGAGACCGTACGGCGCTCACCAAGTTGGGCGCAGGTAAGTTGGAAATACTCGAATGCGGAGCCAAGATTCTCCGCACCCCCACTGTTGTGGTGAAGGCCGAACGTCTCCCGAAGCGCCGCCAGCGTTGATGATTTACACGCATGCAATCGAGAGCAATGTACAGATGATGAGAGCACCTAGTGATCGATTCCCAATCGAAGGAGCAGTCAATGTCGGGTCGATCTGAATCCGCCGTTTCACGTGAAACACCGAAGCAGCACACGAGTGCGGGTGCGGATCAGATCGTCAACGACGACGACAATTTCACCGCCCCCTACGCGGCGATCTCCTCGGAGGAGACCCCCATCGGGGCGGCCGCGCATCGAGCGAGCCAAGTGCTTCATCCCCATTCGGTGACGCTGCCGAAGCCGGCGTTCCGCCGCGTGATCACCATCGCGAACCAGAAGGGTGGCGTCGGCAAGACGACGACCACGGTGAACCTTGCGTCGGCGCTCGCTCTTCAAGGGCTCACTGTCCTTGTGGTCGATTTGGACCCTCAGGGCAACGCCAGCACCGCTCTGGGCGTCGTCCATACCTCGGGCACCCCGTCGAGCTACGAGCTGCTCATAGGCGAAGTGAAGGCCCCGGAGGCGATCCAGACCAGCCCGCACAGTGAGCGCCTTCTCTGCATCCCGGCAACGATCGATCTGGCGGGCGCCGAGATCGAATTGGTCTCAATGGTTGCCCGCGAGAATCGACTCAAAGGCGCGCTCAACGACAAGGTGCTCGCAGAGCTTGACGTCGACTTCGTCCTCATCGACTGCCCGCCCTCGCTGGGACTGCTGACCGTCAACGCGATGGTCGCTGCCAAGGAAGTTCTGATCCCGATCCAGTGCGAGTACTACGCCCTCGAGGGGGTCGGTCAGTTGCTCCGCAATATCGAACTCGTCCAGGCTCATCTCAACCCGGATCTGCATGTCTCCACCGTCCTTCTGACGATGTACGACGGGCGCACCAAGCTGGCCGACCAGGTCGCCGAAGAAGTACGCAAGCACTTCGGTGAGGCCGTTCTGCGCGCTGTGATTCCGCGCAGCGTGAAGGTGTCCGAGGCTCCCGGATACGGGATGACAGTTCTCGACTACGACCCGGGTTCGCGTGGCGCCATGAGTTACCTCGACGCCGGCCGTGAACTTGCCGCCCGCTCTGCCACCACGACGACCCAGGAGCAGTGAGATGAGTCAAGCACGCAAAGGTGGATTGGGCCGCGGCTTGGCTGCTCTCATCCCCACTGGGCCGGCCACGGCGCCGGGTCTGGGATCGGCTGCAGCGGACGTCGTAATCGGCGTCGACAAGCGCAACCCCTCCCCTCCCCCACCGACCAAGGCGGCCCCGAAAACGCCGAAAGCCACCAAGGCGTCGGCTGCGAAGGCTCCGGTGGAAGCTGAGCCGGAGACCGAACTCGAGCCGACCGGCGCGGTCTATCTCGAGATCGAACCGAGCCTGATCGAGACGAACCCGAAGCAGCCTCGCAGCGTTTTCGACGAGGAAGCACTCGCGGAGTTGGTTCACTCGATCCGCGAGTTCGGCTTGATGCAGCCGATCGTGGTCCGTCGTCACGGTGACAAGTACCAACTTGTCATGGGTGAGCGTCGCTGGCGCGCGAGCCAGGAAGCCGGGCTGGAGAAGATTCCGGCGATCATTCGTGAAACAGATGACGACTCGATGCTGCGCGACGCGCTCCTCGAGAACATCCATCGAGTGCAGTTGAACCCCCTCGAGGAGGCAGCGGCGTATCAGCAGCTGCTCGAGGAGTTCGAAGTCACCCACGAAGAATTGGCCAATCGGATCGGACGTTCGCGTCCCGTCGTGACCAACATGATTCGTCTGCTGAAGCTGCCGGTGGCGGTTCAGCGTCGCGTTGCGGCCGGTGTACTTTCGGCCGGCCATGCTCGCGCACTGCTGTCCCTCGAGGCGGGTGCCGACGCTCAGGAGGTCATGGCGGCGCGCATCGTCGCGGAAGGAATGTCTGTTCGCGCGACGGAGGAAGCAGTCACTCTGGCCAACCGGGCGGATAATGAGATCGCTCCCCCACAGAAGCGCAAGCCCATCGTGATGCCGGGTCTGCAGGATGTGGCCGAGCGGTTGTCGGACTCGTTCGACACTCGGGTGACTGTCAGTCTGGGCAAGCGGAAGGGAAAGATTGTGGTCGAATTCGGCTCGGTCGACGACCTACAACGCATCGTCGGAATGATGGAAGCACAGAAATCCAAGTAGAGAACTCGGATGCCCGTTTGGTGACGTAATCATGATGACCGGGCACACCACCTATTTTCGTCACTGTGACAAATCTAGGTGGTCCGAGCTTCTCGAAATCTTGAACCGGGACGAAAGATGTTGAACAGCAATACATTAGGGCGATCAACTCTCGTGCCACTGCCGACTTGTCGTAGCTGGCCTATCCTGGAGAAGAGAAAAGCAGCGGGCGAGCATCAAAACCGCTTCGGGGACCTACGGAGAGTGAGTTAGTCAGTGTCGACTCACGTCATCACCTCTCTCACACTCGACAGCCTCGATCAGCTTTCCGCCCATGCGCGCCGATGCGTGTTCTGGGAGATGGACCCGGGCGCGCTTCACGACGCCCGAGGATTCTGTGATCAGGAATTCGAGAAGGAAGCCTGGCTGTCGATGGTCATGCTCGAGTGGGGTTCGTGCGGACAGGTCGCCGTCCGCGACGGAAAGCCGCTCGGCAGTGCGTTGTACGCCCCTCCCCGCATGATCCCGCGCGCGCAACTGTTTCCCACCAGCCCGGTCAGCTCGGACGCAGTGCTTCTCACAAGCCTTCGCCTCGAGCCCTCGGGCATAGAGGAAGAACTAGGGCCGAGCCTGCTGGCCGCTGTCGTGACAGATCTGGTCCGACGAGGAGTTCGTGCGCTCGAGGCATTCGGTATCCGTAGCGGCGACTTGGGGCCAGCTTCCGACGTGGCCAGTGCAACGGCAGCTCTGGAATGTTCACCCGCAGAATGCATGATCAGTGCCGAGTTCCTCGAGGACTACGGTTTCGAGGTCGTGGCACCGCACCATCGTTATCCGCGCCTTCGTCTCGAACTCAATCGAGATCACGAATGGAAAGTCGACGTCGAAGAAGCCCTCGACCGTCTACTGAAGGCCGCAGCTCTCGAAATGGTGGAGATCAGCGAACTCGCCAGAGTGTGAGCAGGTGCCGACCGCAGGACCTACGAAATGCGGTCGGCTACCGAAAGTTCTTCTGCGAGAAGCTCGGCGAAGGTGAAGGTGCCGGTCGGCTGATCGTCTTGACCCAGTAGGTACAGCCGCTTGACCGAGATCAAGATGGCTTCGGCGATGGTGTCACGCATCCGCGGATTCGTCAGTACCGCAACGTCGGACGCGTTGGACAGGTAGCCGAGATCGATCTGTACCGTCGGCATGTTGGTCAGGCGCAACAACTCCCACGTTCGACCGTGAGTTCTGCAGTCCCGCAACGGAGTTCGCGCAACGATCTCGCGCTGAACGAAACCGGTCAACACCTGCCCGATCATCGAGACCGAACCGTGCGAATTTCCGAAGTGGAAGCTCGCGACGCCGTTCGCCGACGGGCTCGAGTTGCTGTCGCAGCGCAGGGAGATCATCAGATCGGCGTCGAATGCGTTGGACGTCAGCGCGCGCTCGGCCTCGCTCGGATCGGCGTTGTGCGGGCGGGAGAGGAAGGTTTCCATCCCGGTTGCTGCCATCCGCCCCTCGAGGCGCATAGCCAGATCCCACAGGATGTCGGCTTCGGAGATGCCGTTGACGATGGTGCCGGTGGACGGACCACCGAGGCCTGGATCGATGACGATGCGCTTGCCGCCCAGTTGCGGGCCCTTGCGCCGCACCAGTTCCTCTTCGCTGATCGCATGTGGGGAACCACCGGTGACGCGGGTTCCCAGAAGTTCCAGCGAACGGAGTGTCTGCGGTCCGCAGATACCGTCGGCGGCAATCCCGATTTCACGCTGGAAAGACGAGAGAGATTCGTGGGTCTGCGGGCCGAAGAAACCGTCGACCCGACCTGCGTAGAAGCCGAGGTCCTGCAATTTGGCCTGCAGAGCTGCGACGTCGTCGCCGTACAGCGGCGCAGAAAGCTGGTAAATCAACGTACGGGCGCCCAGGCGGTACGAGGCCTCGCGAAGTGACCGATAGGTGGCCGGGCCCACGATGCCGTCGACAAGGAGCCCACGCTGCTGCTGGAAGGCGCGAACGGCGCTGTCGAGTTGATGATCGAAGATGGCGTCGGGTGCAACCCAGTGGGCACCGTCGGCGCTTTCACGTCGAATAACGGAAGTTCCGTGATGGAGGTATCCCAGCTTCGTCAATGTGCCCCGAATCTCGGCGACGGCCGGGCCGTGATCGCCGTGTCGGAGTCTGTGCATGCGTGAAAGCCTCTCGGATCGGTTAACGAATTCGATCGATGTGCCTGGTCGTAGACCCGATCAGGCACATCGATCGATTATCTCAGAAATTCTGTGGATTGCGAGAATCCACGATGCTCATCCAGCCGTCAGAGAACGTCTGCGAGGTCCTTGAGCAGTGCGGCCTTGCCCTTGGCGCCGACGATCGTCTTGATCGGCTTGCCGTCCTTGAACAGGATCATCGTCGGGATCGACATGACCTGGAAATCGCGGGCGGCCGCCGGGTTGGCGTCGATGTCGAGCTTCGCGACGGTCAGCTTCTCGCTGTTCTCGCCGGCGATCTCCTCGAGTACCGGGGCGACCATCTTGCACGGGCCGCACCAGGTTGCCCAGAAATCGACCAGAACGGGCTTGTCGCTGCCCAGGACGTCCTGCTTGAAGGAATCGTCGGTGATGGTGACGGTATTCGACACTGTTACTCCTCGAGGGTTGGGTTCGACAGCTTGATGAATCAGGGAGCGCCGACGACGTCGACCGTGTGGCCGGCTGCGTCGAGCGTGTTGGCGGTGATGTCGCCGCGGTCGGCCAGCCAGCGTTCGGCGTCGATTGCTGCGGAGCATCCGGTGCCGGCAGCGGTGATCGCCTGGCGGTACGTGTGATCGACCAGGTCACCGGCAGCGAAGACGCCGTCGACGGAGGTCGCGGTGGAACCGGGAGCGACGCGCACGTATCCGGCGTCGTCGAGATCGACCTGGCCCTTGACGAGCTCACTGCGCGGGTCATGGCCGATGGCGACGAACATGCCGGTGATCTCGAGTGTGGAGGTCTCACCCGTGACGGTGTCACGAACGACGAGCCCGGTGACGCTGTTCTCGCCGAGGACCTCGACGGGCTCCGCGTTGGTCAGGAAGCGGATCTTCTCGTTGGCCTTGGCGCGCTCGAGCATGATCCGTGAGGCGCGGAATTCCTCGCGGCGGTGCACCAGGGTGACCGAGCGAGCGAAGCGGGTCAGGAATGTTGCCTCTTCCATCGCGGAGTCGCCGCCGCCGACCACGACGATGTCCTGGTCACGGAAGAAGAAGCCGTCGCAGGTGGCGCAGGCGCTGACGCCGCGGCCGAGGAGGCGTTCTTCACCGGGAATGCCGAGGTAACGGGCTGCCGCGCCCATGGCGAGGATGATCGCGTGCGCGGCGTACGTTTCGCCGTTCGCGACGACCGTCTTGATCGGGCCGCTGAGGTCGATCTCTTCGACGTCCTCGGTGCGGATGTCGGTATCGAAGCGAAGTGCCTGCTCACGCATCTGTTCCATCAGGTCGGGGCCCATGATTCCTTCGCGGAATCCGGGGAAGTTCTCGACCTCGGTGGTGGTCATGAGGGCGCCACCGAACTGGGTTCCCTCGAACAGCAGGGGCTGGAGCTCAGCGCGCGCGGTGTAGACACCAGCGGTGTATCCGGCCGGTCCGGAACCGACAATGATGACGTCATGGACCGCGGGCGTGTTTTCCAGCTGGGTGGTCATGCGAGCCTTCCAATAGTGAGTGCAGACCCTCCGCTTCTTGGAGAGCCGTACCGATCAACACCAGGATAAGGGGTGTTGTTCCCGCACTCCGCTGGAAAGTGGCTCACAGCCGGCAGCTCACAGCGCGGGACTCACGGGGCGGGGCGCGGTGCCTCCCGAACCACAAGCGCGTCCCGAACCACACAGCGCGTGCCGGTGTAGATGGTGGGCATGCACTTGTTGCAGTGGATACACAACCCCTCGTCGACGCTCTCGGCTTGGAATTTGTTGACCAGTTGTGGGTCCCTGAGGAGCGCACGCGCCATGGCGACGAATTCGAAGCCTTCATCCAGTGCGTGCTCGATGGTGTCGACGCGGTTGATGCCGCCGAGCAGGATCAGTGGCATCCTCAGCGCCTGTCGGAACTGACGGGCGAAGGGCAGGAAGAAGCCCTCCTCGAACGGGTACGTCGGAAAGAGTTTGGGACCGTAGAACTTCAGCCCGTACCCGACGAGTTTGGGTTGGGAGGCGACAAACTCAGCCAGTGGGACCTCGCCGCGGAAGAAGTACATTCCGTTGAGAAGTGAACTACCACCGGTCAATTGCATCGCGTCCAGATGGCCGTCGGCTTCGAGGATCTGGGCGATCGGCAGGCTCTGGTCGAGCCACAGACCTTTCGGCACCCCATCGGACATGTTGAATTTCGCGGTGACCGCCACGCTGGATCCAGCGGCCCGTCGCACCGCTTCGACGACTCGACGCGGATACTCGGCGCGCTTGGCGACGCTGCCACCGTATCGATCGTGGCGCTTGTTCAGATTGGGGCTCATGAACGAACTGAGGAGGTAGTTGTGGCCGAGATGGACCTCGATGGCGTCGAATCCTGCGTCCACGGCGACGCGAGCGGTCCGTTCGAAGTCGGAGACGACACCGTCGAGTTCGGCGAGTGTCGCGCCCTTGACGAGGCCCATCGCGGGCGGACTCAGCCGGGTCGACGGCGCCAGAGTCTTCGTCTTGTTGGAGAGCGTGTTGGCGACCAGTCCCGCGTGGCCGATCTGCGCCGCAGCAAGTGCGCCTTCGGCGTGGACGGCGTCGGTCAGTCTGCGTAGTCCCGGCAGCGCGCGCTCGTCCATGACAAGGGTGTCGCGGTGGACTCGTCCACCTGGTGAGACGGCGCAGTAGGCGACAGTGGTCATCGCGGCCCCGCCGCGGGCCACCTCGGCGTGGAAGTTGATCAGATCGTCCGAGACCGCTCCCCGGGGCATGACGCCTTCGAACGTTGCAGCTTTGACGATGCGGTTGCGCAAGGTCAGAGGGCCGAGACGTGCGGGTTCGAATATCGACGGTGTGGGCGCTGTGGTCATTTTCAACTTCCTGCGGCGGCCTGATCTTTACGATGCCAGTGGACTCGTAACTACGACGATATAGCGCCTACTCCCAATCTGTCCGACAATTCGACACGATGAATGCCACAGGATCAGGTCGCCCACGAGACCCACGCATCGACGACACAGTCCTCGAGGTCACCCGAGCGATGCTCCTCGAGGTCGGTTGGGATCAACTCAGTCTCCGGGCGATCGCGGCACGGGCAGGGGTCAGCCGAGCCTCGATGTCGCGGCGATGGCCGTCGAAGGCACATCTTGTTCTCGGGTCGATCCTGGGGGCGACACCGGACCTGACACCGTTCGAGGGCACCGATCGCGACGGCTGGATCCGTTGGGTGGTGGAGGGAAGTGCTCAGCTCTTCTCCCGTCCCGAGGTTCGCGCCGCGTCGCCAGGATTGCTGGCGGCCCTGCGCGACCACGACGACCTGCGCAACGAATTGTGGCGCGGGTTCAGTGGACCGAGTACGCAACTGTTCCTTCAGAACGCCGAAGATCCTGAATCGGCACTGCTCGATGCCAAGGCCGTGCTGGTATTGGCGGCCGGGGCAGCGATGTTTTCGAGTCTGATAGCGGTCGAGGATGATACGGACGCATTGCGTGGGAGAATTCTCGAGCTCTTACTCCCGGCGGCATCGCCGCGCTGACCGTCGACGTCAGCCGATGTTCTTGACCGACAACGTATTCGGATTCCCGTCGCTGCAGTTGATGCCGACAGTCAGTGCAGTGATCTGACGCGGCTGCGATCCAGTGAAGAGTAGGACTATCGCCGGCGCCCCGTCGATGCGAATCTCGCCGGAACCGAGTAGAGGCCGGCCCTCGTCGATGCCGTTGGCGCGTAGGCATCCGGCAAGTTTGGATGGATCATCCAGTGGTCCAAGGTTTTTGGATCCGACGAGTGAGAGCAGAGACGCCGAATCCGGATCGTCGACAGCAGACGTCGCCGGTGTGCTCGGTTGAGCGACAACACTTTCGGCAGGTTCGGAATCTCGGGTTCCGACAACAACGATCACGAAGGCTACCAACACGGCTGCTGCGGCACCGAGAACCCACGCTTGTGGGCGCCGCCGGAACGGCACGACAGCTGCCTCAGCTGGCGGCTCCAGCTGTTCTGACTGTAGATCCAGTGCCGAATTGATTCGCTCGGCAAGCGAATTCGGAATCCGTTCGTGAGTGGCCTTGCTCGAGTTCAGTGTCGCGAGTGATGCCGTGACGCCGTCAAGGGCGGTGACAAATGCATGGGCGTCAGGGTCTGCGTGTACCACCGGCCACAGAGCCGCACTGGTTTCGGAATCGAGAACCCCGGCGTGAAGATCTGCGAGTAGGTCTTCCGAAAACGGAGGCGACGGAACGCGAACAGACGGATCTGTCATGAACCCTCCCTCGGCAGTCGGTGCGGACCCTTACAAGATAGGACGCGGCCGGTTCACGAATGGTTCCCGCCTTCGCGAAAGTCCTCCAACTGGGCGGCGAGACGCTTGCGCGCGCGGGCGCAGCGACTCTTCACGGTCCCTACGGGTACTCCCAACCTCTCGGCGGCCTCGGCCACCGGATACCCCTCGACATCGACGGCGACGACGGCAGCACGCTGCTCAGGGGGCAGCGATGCCAGTGCCTGTTCGACGGTCAGGCTCATGTCCACTCCTGCCGCGTAATCGCGGTGATCGCGGGGTTCCTCCGCATTCTCGGAAGACAGAGAAAACGCGGCCCGCGATTTGTTGCGTCGGATCCGGTCGAGGCAGGCATTGACCACGATGGTGTGGAGCCAGCTGCGCACCGCCGCGTCACCGCGAAACTTCGCCGCCTTGCGGTGCGCGGAGAGCAGGCCTTCCTGGAGCGCGTCGGCCGCGTCCTCGTCCGAGTAGCTCGTACGCCGGGCAACGTGCCATAGATGATCCTGATGCCGGAGCAGTAGTTCACGGAACGCGTGTCGATCGCCCGCGACATGAGCGGTCAACAATTCGAAATCCGTCGCCTCGAGATTCTTGTTCTCGAGACTTCTGGATTCGAAATTTCCGGCTCCGCCCCCGGTGCCCCCCCGATAACTGTGCACGGGCGGATATTAGCCCAGTCGGTAGGTTTCAGAAGGGCCAAGGGCGATCACTTTGCAGCAGTGAAAGCAATCTCCGAGATGGATGTCTGGTTTTGTCCGGATTCGGTGCTGAGCTGCGTAATCCAAACCAGGACATACTGACCCGAGCCATCCGAAGTGACTGGAATGTCGGTCACACCGTTCTTCAGGACACCCGATCCGATTTCCTTGGTCTGATCCAGTGAAGTATTCGCAGAAGGGGCAGAACGGATTTCAACGACGGTTCCCGGCGAATCAGACGTGATCGCAACGTTCTTCAGGTTGGCGGCATCGGCAAGACTCACCATCAGGCCGACACCGTTCTTCAGTGACGGGAACGGCTGGAAGTACGAGTCCGACGACCACGCAGTGGCCGGGTTGCCGTCGATGGCGTTCTTGGCCGTTGCCGGTTGATCCGGCGTGCCCTGGGGTGAGAACACCGTTACGGCCGAGGCAGCTACCGGCACGGTTGCCGCCGCCGGTGCGGGCGCGGGTGAATTGTTCTCGGGCGCAGTGGCTTCGGTGGTCAATCCGAAACTCTGCTCGCTGAGAGGGGTGTCGTTACTACCACCCGAGAGGAAGCTCGCTACCCACACCACAAGGAGAATCAGGACGATCACGGTGAAGACGCCGAGTGCCGTCAGTGCCGCGAGCATCCGTGTCGACTTCTTCTTCTCGGCCTCGATGGCTTCGGGGTCGTTCAGTGCATGACCGGACGCTCCCTGTTCGCGGTGGCCGAGACGAAGTGCCGGAATCATTTCCGTCTTGTCGTTCACGACGGATGCCTGATCGAGGATGTGCTGCACGGTGGCAGCAGTGCGGATTCCACTCTCCGACTGCAACGCTCGAACCGCAACGGCCGAGATGTCGAACGGAACCTCCGGACGGACGACCCGAGGCTCGACGATGTTCCCGTCGGCGCCGCGGCCGGCGGGAAGCAAACCACCGACGGGACCGGCGGACGGTTCGGCCAGCGGCCAGCGCGCCGTGATGAGCGAGTACAGCATGGCGCCGAGACCGCGGACGTCGCTGGTGGAATCGGCGTCGGCAAGCGTCGCCGGGAACGCCAGTACGGCGTCACCGTTGATGCTGATGCGAACGCGGTCCGGGTGGTCGATGGACAGCGCACCGCCGGTGCGGTGAGCAGCTTCGGCAGCCGCCGCGAGGGCGCGAATGGCGCGGGCCGCACCGATCGGCGACGGCGTCGTCTCGGCCATCTCACGCAGCGAACGGCCGGGAGTCCATTCGGCGACGACGATGCCGCCCGAGCTTCCGCGGACGACGTCGAGGACGCGAGCCAGACCGGGCGAGTTGATTCGTCCCAGGCGCAGAGTGCGTGAGAGAACTGCCTGCGGTCCGGACTGGCTGTCGTCGTCACCGCGCTGATCGGCGTCGACGAACGTCAGGGCTACTTCACGGTCGAGCTTGACGTCGAGAGCTTCCCAGAACTGCAGTCCGCGGGTTCCGCCGTGCGGCGCGAGCAGACGGTAGCGTCCGCCGGCGACAGATGCGCCCGGGATGAGCTTCGGTCCACGGGGCATCGGTCGCTGGGCCGGTCGTGATGCGGATCCGGCGGCAGGTGTGCGAGGTGCAGTGGGCGGTGTCTGAGCGGCAGCCGTCTTCTGAGATTCGGGTGCCTTCTTGTCCGGAGCAGGCGTCTTCGGCGCGGGTGTCTTCGAGACAGGTGCTGAAGGTGTCTTCGACACGGGCGCCGAAGGTGTCTTGGACACACTGACCGGAGGTACCGGCGGAGCGGCCTTCTGCACCGGCGGCTGCGGCTTCTGACCCTGCGGGCTTTGGCCCTGCTGCGGTCGCTGTGCGGGCTGCTGTGGCTTCTGACCCTGCTGTGGCTTCTGGCCGGAAGATGCGGAGGAACTCGTGGATGCAGGTGTGCCCGACGATGCCGTTGACTTCTGTTCGGACGCTTTCACGGCAGAAGTCCCGGCACTCTTGTTGCCGGAAACGTTGTCGTCGCTCACCCTCGCTCCTTCTCCATCGATAGCCCGTCCCCGAATACGCGCGGGTTGCGATCCTGTACGCCCATGACCAGGGTACGGGAGCGCACCCGGTCGTTCTTGCTCGTTTGATTCCGTTCTGATTGCAGGAATCAGCTCGGTGACGTCGTCGTCGGTGTTGTTACGTGTGTCCGGTTCGGCGCGACCTGTCAGTGAACGAATCTTGCGGGAGACCGCAACCGTTACCGACAGGACTTCCGGAACCTTCTTGAAGTAGAGAATCGTGAAGGTGATCGCGAGCATCAGGATGCCGCCGACGGCGACGCGAACCATCGAGCCAGGTCCGCCGAAACGCTCGGTGAGTTGATCGAATCCGAGGACCCGGTCGACCGCGAGCATGGTCAACGACCCGGCTAGCGAGGCGAGTACGACGGACCAGACTGTCTTGCCCACGTTGGCCATCTGCAGGTTTCCGAGGCTGCGGTGCAGGAGGTACCCGCCGATGACGGCGCCGGTGATGTATCCGAGACCGTTGGCCGCACCGAGCAGGATCACGACCTGATCGCTGTTGGATGCGAAGACCGGAGCGAGCGCCGAGAAAGCGATTTTCACTGCAGTGATGCCGAGAACGATCCACGTCGGCGTCCAGGCCTGTTCGCGGGCGTAGAACACACGAAGTTGGATCAGGACCAGCGCGTACGGAATCAACGTGAATGCCGACCAGCTCACGGCGGTGCCGAGTCGTTCGGCCTGTTCGGGTCCGAAGCGGCCGTAACCGTAGAGCGCTTCACCGACCTGCGGACCCATGAAGGTCAGGAACATGATGATCGGAACCAGCGTGATCATGGTCAGACGCGTTGCGACCGACAGATCGTCCACGACTGCCGGGGTGTCGTCAGCCGCAGCGTTGCGGCTCAGGCGCGGCATGATCGCGGTCAGAACCGTCACTCCGAGCACGCCGTACGGGAGTTGCAGGAGCAACCAGGCCTGGCTGTAGATGGCAGGGCCGGCTTCGTCGGCATGTGAGGAAATCTTGGTCGCGAAGATCATGCCCATCTGGCTGATCAGGACGTACAAGACGATGGCGACGGCCATGCCGCCGAACTGGCGCAGGCGGTCGTCGAGACCCCACAGCGGCTTGAGCGAGATCTTCTCGCGGCGAAGCGCGGGGATCAGGCTGGCTGCCTGCACGATGACGCCGATGGTGATGCCGATGCCGAGGGTGAGCAGCTTTGCATCGCCCATCGAGACCGGATCAAGCGAGATCTCACCCGGAGTCAGGCGATAGACCACGAGCACCACGAGGACGACGACATTGTTGAGTACGGGAGCCCAGGCTCCGGGCTTGAAGATCTGTCTGGTGTTCAGAAACGCTGTGAACAGCGCCGACAGCCCGTAGAACAGGATTGCCGGCAGAAGCAGATAAGACAGCGCCGTGGTCAGGTCGGTGCTGACCTTGCCGTCTTCGGACAGGAAGACGTATTTGGTGAGTACGGGTGCTGCCAGGGTCGCGAGCAGCGCGGCCATGCCGAGTAGAACGAGCGACGCCGTGAAGAGGCGTCGGACAAACGCTTCGCCGTGATCGGCGTCCTCCCGCTCGGCGCGAACCAACACGGGGACGACGATGGCGGTCAGCACGGCGCCCAGAACCAGTTCCGCGATCATGTTCGGAATCTGGCTGGCCACGGTGAATGAACTGGCGATGGCCGGGCCGAGGACCATCAGGATCATCAACTGCTTGGCGAATCCCGTGATACGGCTCGTCAGCGTCGCGATCGCGATGGAACCCGTTGCCGCGAGGAGTCGAGAGTTCGTCTCCTTGCGTTCCCCGACCTGGACATGGGCGTCGGTGTCGAACTCGTCCGACGTGGTCGTCGCCCGGTCGGCAAACTCCATCTCGGCTTCGCGGTACCGGGGGTAGTCGCGGATCACCGGGATGGTCATGGTGGGTGCGTCGTCGAAACGTGCGTCCGGGTTGACCGGCTGGATCGGGTAACCGCGCTCCCACGGTGGCATCCGAGGATGCGAGCGGGTCGTGGCACTCTTGCGGGTGATCGCCGAGCGGCGACCCTCCTCGGGTGGATTCCCGGTCATGAGCGTTCGTACCCTTCATCTGCTGGGTCCGGCTGACCCTTGAATCGATGCCACAGCCGTCGCCCTGCCAGGAACAGCAGCAACCCTCCCGCTGTCGCCGTCACGGCGGCCAGGGGACGACCGTACGCATTCGACCGTACGGTCACGCTGGTCGGCGTACCCAATTGGCGGCCATCTGTCGTGGTCAGCGAGAAGTTGACTTCCAGCTTGCGAGAATCGTTCATTTCCGCGGGCACAGTCAACTGTCGGCTACCTCGCGGCGGAAGCTGTTTGGGACCGATGTCACTGATCTGCATCTCGGGTGGGGCTTCCACACGCAGGTCGACGTTGATGGCGATGGGCAGCTCGTTGCGCGCCACCAGCAGGAGCGGACTCTGCCCCGACGCGAGGGTGTAGACGCCGCCCGGAGACACCACACTGACGGCCCGGTACATCCCGTCGACGGCTTCGGTGACGTTGTCGGCGCGGATGGTCGCGGCCCGCTCCGCCCGATTGACCGACGCGGAGTCGACGTTGCGGCGATCGGCCAAGGTCATCGAACGGAGCAGATCTTCGCGGAGCGGCGCCGTGAATCCCCGGGGGGTGAGCGAAGCCGCCGGATCGTCCACGAGCGAAGCTTCGAGCCCGTCGATACGCGGAAGTTGGGTGGTTGCGGTCTCGACGACGGACGTTTGCGGACCGTCCTGGGTAGCCCGGTCCGGGTAGTCGAGAGTGGCGGCGTCCGTCGCGCCCGGTTGCCTGCCGAGCAGTGCCGGCAGGGCCTGAGGTGAGGCGAGCCCGGACCGGATGAGGGTCGCGAGCATCGAGAGCACCGCCGTGGCGTCGTTGCTGTCGGCGGTCCACAGTTGCGGCGGCGCGAAGATCTGATTGCGCGGCAGCGACGTCGGCGTCAGCGCGGCCCAGGCCATCGCCCCCAGCGCGTCCTGACGCCGGGCGCTGCGCGATTCGATGTCGATGGTCGGCGCGGTGTCGTCGGGGATGTACGACGGGACCTGCGGCTCCGAGCCGGTGGCGGCCAGCGCCGCTGCCGCCGAGGTGTCGAAGGCAAGCGCGTCGAGTGAGCCGGTTATCCGCGACGACAGCTGCGGAGCTGCCGAGTCGACGGAAGTGTCAGCCACCATCGCTGTGGTGGGATTCACGCTCAGCACCTCTGCGGTGGCCGAGTCGAGGACACCCGAATCCGGCCAGACGAAATCTCGCAGTGAGGTCACGCCGAGGATGTTGTCGACGATGTCCGCCGGCCGTGTGAGCGCGGTAGCCGTCAACTCCGGATTGGCCACCGAGGTGACCGCGGCGAGATCGGACTGCGCGAACGGAACCGCCGTCGTGCACATCGAGGACGCGAGCGTCTTCACCCGGCCGAGCCACTGGTTGGCGGCGTCGCTGCCGCGGCCTTCGTGCGACGGCCCGGTGGGGTCGGACGAGTTGTCGGCCACGAGGTATCCGCGAGTCATGTTCTCGACGGTGATCAGAAGGTCGGGGTCGATTGCCAGGCAGAGCGCATCCGTGACGCGGCGATCGGTATCGCTCTCGGGCTTGGTGGCGTTCTCCACCGCATCGACCAACGCGTCCAGACGGCCGCCGTCGGAAAGTTCGGTGGCAAGTTCGTCGTCGATCAGGCGTACGGGCTCGTTGACCGCGCCGGGGATTCCGCCGACGAGTCGTGGCGCGTCGGCCAGCGGCCACATGAGCGTGACGCCGATCGGGGCGGACGTGTCGGGGGGAACGACGGCCGTGGCGGACGAACTGGGGGTTCCGGCTGTGGCGTTCGATTCGGCTGCGGCCGGCACACCGAGGACGGGGAGCAAGAAGCGTGCGTCGTCGAGTCGGGCGGCACCGCCGTACTCCGGGGTCCCGTTCACGTTGACGAGCATCGGGTAGACGCCGGGTTCGGTGATGTCGAGGGACAACCCGGTTGTGCTCCGGAGCGGCAGGGTGAGCGTGAACTGCTTGGACTGGCCGGTGTCGAGGGTGGTGGCGACGGTGTCGAATTCGCCGACCGTGTCGAAAACAGCCTGGTCGAAATCGAGTGCTGCGCGCACGTCCGAACTGGAGTCGATCGCGGGAGCACGTTGCAGCCTCACTCCGACGTCCTCGACGGGACGGTCACCGACGTTCTTCACCGTGCCCTTGACCACGACGTTGCGGTCGCTGGTGGTCGTCACCGTGGTCGGTGCGGTGGAGTCGATGGTCAGCTGCAGAAATTTGGCATCGTTGGTGTTTCGCGCCGGGGCGCGCTCACTGGGCTGGCTGGACGGCGCTGCCCATGCGACGGCCGTCGTTGCAGGCCCGAAACCGACAGCGGCCATCACCAGAGCGGCCACACCGGCCCGCCGCAGTGCCATTCTCATCCGGCGTCCGGTTCCTTCGGGCGCTGTTCTTGCCGTATTTCCGTTCGCGGCATCTCGGCGATCATCTGGGACGCGAGTTCTGCGAGTTTGCGCTCGTCGGCGTATGCGAGGCGCGAGTGCAATTCCGTCAGCGGCACCCAAGCGACTTCGGTGACCTCGATGTCCTCGTCGGAGAGTTCACCGCCGAGAAAGCGGAGGAGATAGTGGTGCACGGTCTTGTGGACGCGTCGACCTTCGGTCACGAACCAGTAGTCGATGCTGCCCAGCGGTGCCAGGACGGTTCCCTGGATACCGGTTTCTTCTTCGACCTCACGCATCGCGGTCTGCTCAGCGGTCTCACCTTGTTCGATATGGCCCTTCGGTAGCGACCAGAGCAGGCGTCCGCGGCGGTCGGTTCGGCCGATCAGTGCAGCGCAGAGGCGTTCCGGGGGTCCTCCCCAGCCGTCGACGACCAAGCCGCCCGCAGAAGTTTCACGGACGGTTCGCATCAAAGGTTTATCGGGGTTGCCGACGGCAGGTCGACGCCGCGGGTTGCGGCGACTCCTGTTTGTTCGTTCGGCACCAGACACCTCATCGATACTAGTTGGCGTTGCAGCGTTGCCCGGTAACCCGCGCAAAGCGGTCTATCGCGTTCGTATGCGCGTTCTGCTATTTGCGCACCTTAAGTAAGCTCCTTTCACGTGACTGTCCCTACCTCCGACGCTGATCGCCGCCTACGACTGCTTGCCGACGCCACCGCAACGCTCGGCACGTTGTCCGACGTGTTGAACCCGCTCGGTGAGCGTTTTGCTGCGGCCGGTCACGAGCTGTTCCTGGTGGGTGGCAGTGTTCGCGACGCGATCCTCGGCCGCTTCAGTGGCGATCTGGACTTCACGACGGACGCCAGGCCGGAGAAGGTTCAGGCTCTGCTCAAGGGCTGGGTGGACAAGCAGTGGGACACGGGCATCGAGTTCGGGACCATCAGCGCCATCAAGCACGGCCAGGAGATCGAGATCACGACCTTCCGGGCCGACGCTTACGATCGCGTCTCTCGTAATCCGATAGTCGAGTACGGCACGACGTTGGCCGACGATCTGGTGCGCCGCGATTTCACCGTCAACGCGATGGCGATGAAGATCGGCGCGGACGGTTCCTACACGTTTGTCGATCCGTTGAACGGCATGGACGCGCTGTTGGCCGGAGAGCTCGATACGCCGTCGGCGCCGGAAAACTCGTTCAACGACGATCCGCTGCGGATGCTGCGTGCTGCCCGGTTCGTCTCGCAGCTTGGTTTCACGTTGAACAATCGTGTTTTCGAGGCCATCAAGGAGATGGCGTCGCAGATCGAGCGAATCACCGCCGAGCGTGTGCAGGTGGAGCTGAACAAACTGATGCTGGGCATGTACCCGGTGGACGGCATCAACATGATGGTCGACTCCGGACTGGCTGCATACGTGCTGCCCGAGGTTCCGCAGATGAAGCTCGAGATCGACGAGCATCACCAGCACAAGGACGTCTACCAGCACTCCCTCACGGTGCTCCAGCAGGCGATCGATCTCGAAGAAGGCGATCCGGACCTTGTATTGCGTTGGGCAGCACTGCTTCACGACATCGGAAAGCCGGATACCAAGCGTAACGAGCCTGGCGGTGGGGTCAGCTTCCACCACCACGAGGTGGTCGGCGCCAAGCTGGTGCGCAAGCGCATGCGGGCACTGAAGTTCTCGAAGCAGATGGTCGACGACGTCTCACAGCTCGTGTTCCTGCACTTGCGTTTTCACGGCTACGGCAAGGGACAGTGGACCGACTCGGCGGTGCGGCGGTACGTCACCGACGCGGGCGAGCTGCTCCCCCGCTTGCACAAGCTCGTGCGGGCCGACTGCACCACACGCAACAAGCGTCGCGCCGCGCAGCTGCAGGCCACGTACGACGACATCGAAGAGCGGATCGCGCGCATCGCCGAGCAGGAAGACCTTGCTCGGGTGCGTCCGGACCTCGACGGCAACGCCATCATGGAACTGCTCAACATCCCGGCCGGCCCGCAGGTGGGCAAGGCATGGACGTTCCTCAAGGAACTACGTCTGGATCGCGGCCCGCTCGAGCGTGACGAGGCCGAGGCCGAACTGCTGAAGTGGTGGGCTACCCAGCAGGGCTAGTTTCTCGTTTCTTGCGGTTGATCAGCACCGCTGACAATCCGGCGGCATAGACACCCGCACCGGCAACGGCCAGGCCGACGCTCTTGCCGTCGGGTGCGATCACCGTCGACGCTGCCGCGATCGCACCGATGAACGCGACGTTGAACACGGTGTCCTGCAGGGCGAATACCTGACCTCGACGGTCGTCGTCGATGTCGATCTGCATGGCCGCGTCGCCGCTGAGTTTCACGGACTGGCCGGCGATGCCGAGCAGGAAAGCGGCGATCAGCAGCGACCCCTGAGTCAGCGTGGTCACGAAGACGAGCTGGACGAGAACCGCGCACACCAGGGCGTAGGTGATCGTCCGTGAGCGACCGATCCGCGGGATGAGGAACGGTGTGATCAATGCCGCGATCAGCATTCCGATTGCCGTGGCGCCGACGGCGACGCCGAATCCGGCCATCCCTCCGGGTAATTGGGAGCCGTTCGAGGTGTCGCGTAGGACCAGCACCATGATGAGGGTGTTGATGCCGAAGCAGATGCGGTGCGCTCCGATTCCGATCATCGCCGTGGTGACGCCGGGCGCCTCCCAGACAGCGGTTGCCCCGGTGCGCAGTCCGGCCGTCACCGAACGGACGGCACTGGCGCGGACCACTTCGTCGGCGACCGGACCAAGTGAGCGGGCCGTGAACCTGGCCGCGGCGAGGGCCGCGATCACTGATCCCAGTGCTGCGATGGCCACGGCGGCGCCTGACGCTCGATCGCCCGCGCCGATCACACCGATGATCGCCACCGCCGCCGAAGCACCCAAGGCTGCTATCACCGAACCAGCGGTTGTGAGAACGGAATTGGTTGCCACCAGCCACGATTGCCGGACGACCTTCGGCAGGGCTGCGGATACGCCTGCCCCGACGAAGCGACTGACTCCGATTGCAGCAAGCGCACAGGTCAACAACAGAGTGTCACCGCCGCCGGCGACCAGCAGCACCGCAGTGGTCAGGATGAAGAGCCCGCGGAGCACGCTCGCCCACAGGAGCACCAGGCGGCGGTCCCAACGATCCAGCAGAGCGCCGGCAAAGGGGCCGATCACCGAATAAGGAAGGAGCAGTACGGCAAAGCCGGCCGCTATCGCCACCGGATCGGTTTCGCGTTCCGGGTTGAAGAGGATAGCGCCGCCGAGCGCGGCCTGGAACATTCCGTCGCCGAACTGGCTGGAAAAGCGGACGAGCGCCAGCCTTCCGAGGCCGGGTGATTCACGCAGGGTGTGCAGTACGCGCTGCCAGGCCTCGCGGCGGTTCGAGGCTCGGTTCATAAGCGGAAACTGTAGTGGGTGGGTCAGGCGCCGATCTTGACGGTGGCCCGCTCGAGGATCGGCGCGACGTCGACGCCCCTCGGCAGCGTTCCGAACACACTCCCCCAGCTGTTTCCGAGCCGACTCGCGCAGAACGCGTCGGCCACCGCGGGGTGCCCGTAGCGGAGCAACAGCGAGGCCTGCAGCGCGAGCGCCATGTCGCCGACGATCTTTCGTGCCCGGTATTCGATGTCGTCGAAATCGCCGAAAGCCGCCTGGAGATCCCGCACGGCCTGATCGAAGTGGCCGTCCACTCCACTGGCTCGTCTCAGCTCGTCGAAGAACACCTGCAGTGTTTCGGGTTGCTTGGCCATCGCCCGCAGTGTGTCGAGCGCCGCGACGTTGCCGGAACCCTCCCACACCGAAAGCAGCGGAGCCTCGCGATAGAGGCGCGGCATCCGGGATTCCTCCACGTATCCGTTTCCGCCCAGACACTCGAGTGCCTCGGCAGCGTGGATCGGTCCGCGCTTGCAGACGAAGTACTTACTCACGGCCAACGAAATGCGTCGTAGTGCGCTGGCGTGGGCATCGCCTGCGGTTGCGCGGTCGGTCAGAGCGGCCAGCCACATCGCCACGGTGGTCGACGCTTCCGATTCCACCGCCAGATCTGCCAGAACGTTTCGCATCAAGGGTCGGTCGATCAGGTTGGCGCCGAAAGCACTTCGATGCGTCGCGTGGTGAACTGCCTGCATGGTGCCGACGCGCATGCCGGTGGCCGTGCCGATCGTGCAGTCCAACCGGGTCATGTTGACCATCTCGATGATGGTGCGCACGCCCCGGCCTTCCTCGCCCACCATCCAGGCGAGAGCGTCGCGGTACTCGACCTCGCTGCTCGCGTTGGAATGATTTCCCAACTTGTCCTTCAGACGCTGCAGGTACATGTTGTTGAGCGAGCCGTCCGGCAGGACCCGAGGAAGGAAGAAGCACGACAGACCGCCCGGCGCCTGAGCGAGGACGAGGAACACGTCCGACATCGGTGCGGAGGTGAACCACTTGTGGCCTGTCAGGAGATAGCTACCGTCGGATTGTGGCACTGCCCTTGTGGTTCCGGCACGAACATCCGAACCGCCCTGTTTTTCCGTCATCGACATACCGGCGATCAATCCGGGTTTGATGAGGGGAGCTTTCAGCGCCGAATCGTAGTGCCGCGTGGTCAGGAGGGGTTCGTACTGCGCGGCCAGATCCGCGTTGTGCCGCAGCGCGGGGATCACGGCGTACGTCATGGAGATGGGACAGCCGTGACCGGCGTCGGTTTGACCCCACACGGCCATCTTCGCGGCGCGGACGAGGTGTGCGTGTGGTTTCGGGTCAACCCACGGAGCGCCGTGCAGTCCCAATTCCACTGCGGTGCTCATGAGTTGGTGATAGGCGGGGTCGTAGCGGACCTCGTCGATACGGTTGCCGTAGCGGTCGTGGGTTCTCAGGACAGGTGGGTGCTCCTCGGCCAGATCGCCCCACTCCTGGGCCTGCGCGCTTCCGGCGCGGATTCCAACCTGATGAACCTCCTCGAGTGCGTCCGAAGCTCCTTCACGTTGCAGTGCCTCGAGAAGCGGCGCGTATTCGGCTGCGTCGTAATCGATCAGGGGCGGAACCTGATTGGTGACTTCATGCGTGGGTGTCATCGAAGCTCCCTAACGATCGAAGGGTGAAGGCGAGAATGGCGTCGATCGCAGCGGGATCGGTGGTGCCGCCGCGCAGTGGAAGGATCAGGGCCTCGCCGATTGCCCCGACGATGCACGCTGCCGTCAGAGTGGCGTCCTGTGGCGGTATCTCACCGGATTCGACTGCTGAGCGAATTGCGGTGGCCAGGCAATCGCGGAACGATTCGCGAAACATCAACCGCTGTTCGTCGACGAGAGGATCTACCGGTTCCACCAGCAGTGCATAGGCGAGAACCGGTGCGCGCATGGCACGTTCGGCGAAGGTCCGAACTGACGCTGATACAGCGGAGCGGTGGTTGCCTTCCAGATGTCGGGCGCTGTCTCCGGCGTCCCGAGCTGCGGATACCTCACGGCTGCAGACTGATTGGAACACTTCGGCGAACAATTCGCCCTTGCCGTCGAAATGTCGATACAGCGTCCCGGTGCCGACGCCGGCGTTCTTGGCCACCGCGGCGATGGAACATCCCGCATAGCCGTGGGTTGCCACTGCCGTCGTGGCGGCCTCGAGCAGCCGGGCGCGTTGTGCGTCCAATCTTTCCTGTACTGCCGGAGTGCGGCGATAGGCCATGTGAAGAAGTGAACACCCGTTCCGTTCTTGCGTCAAGAGCCCCCACCTGCAGGTTCAGGCAGCAGCGGCGCGAGCCTGTTCCTCGCGCCACCACGCGACGGTCGCTTCGGCGGCCTGATCGAGCGGCGTCGGCGAGAGTCCGAGCAGCACTTCGCTGGCGCTCGAGTCCATGACGAACGGCTTGGTGAACTGGTAGTTCATCTCAGCGAGTTCGCGGCTGTCGGTGTTGATCTTGCCGACGGCGTCGAGCACCCAGGCGGGGAGTACACCCACCTTGGCGGGGGATGCCCCGGCGGCGCGGGCGAAGGCCTCGGCGATCTTGCGCTGAGTGAGCGCGGGGCCGGTGGGTGCGTGGAGGACGGAGTTCCAAAGTTCGGGGTTGTGTGCCGCCGCGATCATCGCTGCTGCGAGATCGGGGATGTAGGTGAAGGAGTGCGGCTGATCTGCGGAACCGATGACACGAATCTTCTTACCTGCCATGACTTTCGGAACCATGCGCTCGCCCGCGTGGGCGGTGCGGACGCGGGGACCGAAGAAGTCCGAGGCCACGACGCTGACGGTGGGTGTTGCAGAGGCCTCGCGAGCGCGCAGCAGCGCGGTGCGCACGCCGCGCTTGCCACCGGTGGCGTTGCGTGGATCGGATTCGGTCATCAGGGTGTCGGAGTTGTAGGCGTAGAGGCTTTCGGGGAAGACCACGACGGCACCGATGGATGCGGCCGCGTCGAGCACAACCTTCTCGGCCGCCGGGAGTTCCCGCTCCCAATCGGCTGCGTTGTAAGCAGCGTGGATGCAGTGGTAGATGGCCGTGGCGCCCTCGCTGACCGAGCGCAGGGCCTCGGCGTCCGAGACGTCGACGCGTCGGCGGTCGATCAGCGGGTGCTCGGGCCCGCTGCCGGACCTGGTCAGGAGCCGGACGTTGATTCCCTGCTCGGCGAGCTGTAATGCGACGGCGGATCCGACGGGTCCTGCTCCGGTGACGATTTCGAGGTTCGACATGGTGTGCTCCTTCTTGTTTCGAGTGAACTGAGAGCACTGCTCTCGTTTTCAAGAATGCACCCGCGCCTCGGTGCTGTCAAGAGCAGTGCTCTCTTTTGTTGATAGTGCTCTCGGTCATGGGGCAAGATGGACTCATGGTTGGGACTCCCCGAGAGCGGGCGCGCGAACAGACGCTGCAGGACATCACCCGGATCGGGCGCGAGCATCTTGCTGCCGTCGGCGCCGCCGCGTTGTCCTTGAGGGCCGTCGCGCGTGATCTGGGAGTCGTGTCCTCAGCGGTGTACCGCTACGTCGCCAGTCGCGACGAACTGCTGACCTTGCTGGTGGTGGACGGGTACACGGAACTGGGCGCGGAAGTGGACTCCGCCGTGAATGCCGTTGCAGCAGAAGATTTTCGCGGACAGTTCATTGCTCTCGGACGTGCCGTCCGGAGTTGGGCGATCCGGGAGCCGGCTCGATACGGATTACTGTTCGGCAGCCCCGTCCCCGGTTACGACGCTCCGGGCGAGCAGACCACCGGCCCTGGCACCCTCGTCGTGACCCGGCTGATCGGGATCATCGACGCCGCCCATCGCGCGGGTGCACTCACGGTGCGAGAGGGCCCGGACCTGAGTGACACGCTGGCAACGGACCTCGAGGGAGTGCGGAAAGAACTGGGCACCGACCTGCCGCCGGATGCCGCGGTGCGCGCAACTCTCGTCTGGGTATCGCTGTTCGGTTCGGTGAACTTCGAGGTGTTCGGGCAGTACGGAAGCGATACGTTCACCGACGCGAGCGAGATTTTCGAGCGGCATTTGGCACTACTTGCCGATGTGGCGGGTCTGACCTGAACACGCTTGTGTCTCGTTCCTCCGCGCGCAGTTGTCGGTGAGATGATGTCCTTGTGGCGCACGCAGAAGAACCCGAGGATCGAATGGCCTGGATAGAACCGGAGGTTCGTCCGGGCAGTTTGTTGGTGTCGTCGACCGATCTCACGGAACCCGCATTTCGCCGCACCGTCATCTACATGATCGAGCACAACGACGCCGGGAGCCTGGGCGTCGTCGTCAATCGGCCGAGTGAGACGGCCGTGCAGAACGTGTTGCCGCAGTGGTCACCGCTGACCGCGCATCCTTCGGCCCTGTACATCGGTGGACCCGTCAAGCGTGACTCGGCGCTTTGCCTGGGCATCGCTCGCAACGGTGCGCGGATCGACGGCGTCGCCGGCCTGCGGCGGGTGGACGGCAAGGTAGTCATGGTGGATCTGGACTCGGACCCGGAGGTCATTGCTCCTCTGGTCGAAGGAATCCGCATTTTTGCCGGGTACTCGGGTTGGACTCTGGGCCAGCTGGATTCGGAGCTCGAGCGTGAAGACTGGATGGTGATCAGCTCGCTGCCGTCGGATGTGCTGACGCCGCCCCGAGTCGATGTCTGGGCACGGGTGCTACGACGCCAGCCGCTACCCGTGGCGATGCTGGCCAGCCACCCCATCGAGGTGGAACGAAACTGACTTGTCGGAGGTCGATGATATTCCTGTGTCATCGTTTTCGAGAGAGGTGGCAGTAATGCTCGCTGAGCGTCAGATCCAGTGCGCGGATTGTGTTTCGGATGTCGATCACTGCCACGATTCTTTGCTGCGGCATGCCGACGGATCACTCGAATGCACCGGCGCGAACTGCCTCGACTTGGCATCGGTCCGCCATGCGCTGTCCATCGATTGTGCTGAACTGCAGGGCGGTTGCGGTTGCGTCGACGCGACCCGAGGCGAGTTGCTCGCTAGCTGACGCTGACCGGATCCCGATTCGCGAAGCGTTGCGCCATCGCAGCACACACGATCAGTTGGATCTGATGGAAGATCATCAGCGGCAACACGATCAGGCCGACGGGCTGGCCCGCGAACAGTACAGCCGCCATCGGTAGGCCCGTTGCCAAGGACTTCTTCGACCCGCAGAAGATGATGACGATCTGATCGGGAAGATCGAACCCGAGCTTGCGCCCCGCGAGAGTGGTCACGCCGAGAACCAGCGCGAGAATCAGGCAGCACACGATTGTGAGGATCACGATCTGCCAGATCGTGATGGTGCTCCAGATCCCCTCTTTCATGCTTTCGCTGAACGCGGCGAAGACAACGAGGAGGATCGATCCGCGATCGACGTACTTGGTGGGTTCGGCGTACTTCTGCAGCCATCCGATCACCAGCGGGCGGATCAGCTGACCGACGATGAACGGGATCAGCAACTGCACGACGATGTCGAGGATCGACGAGAAGTCGACCGTCGCCTGGCCGGTGGTGTTCATCAGCAGAACCACCAGCAGCGGTGTGACGAAGACGCCGATCAGGTTGGAGAACGACGCACTGACGATCGCGCCCGCGACGTTCCCCTTGGCGATCGAGGTGAACGCGATCGAAGACTGAACCGTCGACGGAACCAGGCACATGTAGAGGATGCCGGTGTAGAGCTCGTCGCTGATCAGCGTCGGCGACAGGAATCGCAGTGCTAGGCCGATCAGTGGGAACAGCACGAACGTCGCGGCGAGGACGACGGTGTGCAGTCGCCAGTGCTTGACGCCCTTCCAGGCTTCCTGCGGCGAGAGTCGCGCGCCGTAGAGCAGGAACAAGAAGCCGATGGCGATCTTGGTGGCCCAGTTCAGAATGCTCTCCGCGGTACCCGATACCGGGAACACACTTCCGAGCACGCCGGCGATGATGATGCCGAGGATGAACCCGTCGATGTAGAACCTACTGAGAAACTTCACCTGGCTAAGGATAACGGCGAGCTTCAGCGGGCTCTCGAGCCCCACGAAGGTTGAAGCCCATCACCGCCAGGCACAGCAGCGTCCCGATGATCGACAGCTCGATGATGGCCGTCTGCATTCCCTGGAGGGTGATGGCGATACCCGCGATGATCGACGGGATCGCCAGTCCCGCGTAGCTGACGGTGAAGAACGCGGCCAGAACTCCGCCGTGGCTCTCGCGGGCGTGGGTCCGGGCGGCGGCGTTGACGCGCTTCATGCCGCCGGCAAACGCCAGACCGTGCCCGGCGCCGACCACGACGGTGATGACGCCAAGCTGTGCCAGGCTCGGGACAAGGTCGACCACGAGGAGGCCGATCATTCCCAGAGCGAGGATTCCCAGACCGACGGTGACGGACGTGCGCGGGTCCATGCGGCTTCCGCCGAGTTGCGCGACCACCGAGCAGATCATCACCAGTGCGGCTGCCCCGCCGCCGAGCAGAAGGTTGTCGATGTTCAGCAGGCTGGTCATCCACGACGGGACCACCGACTGGAAGAGCCCGACCGCGCCCCACGACAGCGCGACGGCGAGCGAGCTGAGCCAGAAAGTCTCGCGAACAGTGGCGGGAACATGTGGCATTTGGAAGAACCGCTTCGGGCGTGTGACGTCCCCGATCCGCGGAAGTAGCAGCAACACGATCAGTGCCGGGATGAACGCGACGAGGAAGATCAGATACGGCAACCGCAGCGGTTGTGGAAGGTACTGGGCGATTGCACCGGACACGAGTGGTCCGAGCGCACCGCCCAACGCGCCCGTCACCGTCGATACGAGCGCTGCTCGTCGGTGATCGAACTTCGGTTCCTGCTCCACCAATGCGGCGCTGCCCGCCGCACTGGCCGCGCCCACCGCGATTCCCTGGGCAATCCGGCCGACGAACAACCACACCGTCGCGTCGGCAAATGCCAGAACGAGCGTGCCGACGACGCTCAGAGCGAGTGCAGTAAGGAGCACGGTGCGTCGGCCGAGGGCGTCGGACAGCGGTCCGAAGAACAGCAATGCCGGAACGAGGCCGGCGACGTAGACGCCGTAGATCAGCGTCTGGATGGTGGGCGTGAATCCGAACTCGGTCCGGTACAGCCCGTAGACGGAGGTGGGCATGTTCGCGCCCAAGAGGATCACGGTGAGGACGTAGCCCACGCCGTAGAAGTGTCGATTGGTGCGGCGTGTGCGTTCTTCGGTGGCGACAGCTGTGGCGGACGTGGGAAGCCCCTCCTGAAGACAGAGTGCGAAAATACATGGGTCGTCCTACGTATCGTAGGTGAGTGGAATGATCGCCGCTAATGCTGTGAGGATGAGCTGATGACCGTTGTTCGCAAAGAGTCCGCGTACGAGCAATCCCTCGACTGGATGCGCGCGCAGATCTCCGACGGCGTCTGGACAGTGGGCAATCGTGTTCCGACCGAGCCGGAGTTGATGAGTGTTCTCGGCGTCGGCCGGAACACCGTTCGCGAAGCGATCAAGACATTGACCTCGACGGGAGTTCTCGAGATCCGTCGCGGATCAGGGACCTTCGTGCGCGCTCGGACCGACATCGGCGGACTGCTCGGCAGACACGCGTCCGTCGACGAGATGAAATACGTCTTCGAAGTGCGTCGTGCGCTCGAGATGGAAGCGGTCCGGTTGGCGTGTGAGCGTCGCAGCGACGACGACGTCCGGATACTTCGTGAACTGGCCGCCAAGCGTGATGTCCCAGCGGAGAACTTCGTCGACGTCGATCTCGCGTTTCACATTGCCGTTGTCGATGCCGCCCACAATCCCGTGCTGAAAGATCTGTTTGCCGGAATCCTCGAAACAGTTCGAGCCACGTACGAGGTGACCGAAGGGGTGCATCCGCCGTCGCTGACGTCTTCGCATCATCAGGGAGTTGCCGAAGCCATCGCCGAACGCGATGTCACCAAAGCCAGGGCTGCGGCGTGTGGGTATCTCGAGAAGACTCAGGAAGCGATCGGTTCAGGCTCGGCGGTTACCGAGTCCGGGCGTCGGCCAATCGATTGAGTGACCCGGCGATGTCTTCGGCTCCGGGTGTCGTGATCGTGAGTCGGTCGCCACAAGCGAACGTGATGACCACCGCTGGCCCGGTGCGGGTGACGACGCCGTAGTTACGACGACCCTTGGTCTTGAGTCCCCAGCCGCCGAAGTCCGCGAACGGTTTGATCTCCGCGACGTCGGCTCCGACAACTTCCTCGATGCCGTAGGTCATCGCAGCCATCCCCATGTTGATCACCCGGATTTCCCGTTCGTCGACGATCACCCGGAAGCGAACCAGGCTGACGACGAGCAGTCCGAGTGCCCCGAAGATGAACAACGGCCAGAGTGACCGCATCGCCAACGCCATGATGACTCCGGGCGCCAGAGTAATCGCAGTGAGGATCACCGACCCCTTGGTGCTGAATCCGACGTCGTCGGAGATGGGGAGAGCGCAGCGGCTTCGCGGCAACCCGGCCGAGGGTTCGATCGTGGCAAGAGTGCGGACGCGGTAGTTACGCAGGAACGAGGCGCCGATCCACCCCAGCACCCCGCCGATGACAAAGCCGACACCGATAGACCACAGCGGGAGTGACGTCGTGGATGGATCGGTGACATCGAGTTGGGTGTAGAGCAAAGCGAAGTTCACTGTCGTGATGAGCCCGACCACGCTCAGCCCGACAACCAACATGAATCGGCGCATCATCAGCATCGCGGGAGCAAGAGCAGCAATCGCACTCAGGCCGCCACCGAAGAGCAGCGTCAGAAGTGCAATGGTCCAGGCGTTGGCCGACGGGGTGGAGAATCCGTCCGGCGAGGTGGTGGTCCAGTGAGTCGCGATCTGTTCCGGGAGGCGGGGCTCCCAAATTTTTGTCAGGACGAAGCCGAAGACCGCACACAACAGCGGAACGACTAGCCCGAATACGACCCCGGCCGGGTCGACCACGCGATGTTTCACGTGAATCAATGAGCCGGCTGGCAAGCATCCTTGAGCGCGCAGGCACCGCAGGAAGCGGTGCCGCAAGCGGCAGCGTTCGCCTTGGCCTCGGAGGTCTCCGCCACCGGCTCGTCTGCGGCAGGCTCGGAGTGGCCGCCGCAGTTGCAGTCGTTACCGCATCCGCTCTGCTGCGGGAGTGCGGCGGCTGCGCGGGTGCCGATGCCTCCACCGAAACCGGCAGTGAGGACGGCGACGACGACGGCGATGATCGCGACCGCGACGCCGAAGACTCCGCCGATGGTCAGTGCTGCGACTCCGCCGATGACCAACATTCCAGCGGCCGCGAGCATGGTCGGACCGGCCACCTTGTTGGCGAGGGCGAACGACTCCTCGCTCCGCAGGGAATCCTCGGTGCGGACACCGGCCCAGCGGTTGCGCGGGAGTTTGCCGATCAGTCCGGCGACAGCAACTCCACCGACGGCGACAGCGAGCACGAATAGCACCACAGCGACAACGATCACCCATACAGGATAGGCGCGAGTGGAGTTGATGGTATGCCCGGGTCGTGCAGGCTCTACCCTGGTTATCGGTATTTCCGTCAGCCAAGTAGATAGCGACCACAGTGACCGAGTCTCCGCAGTCCCCCGATTCACCAGTCGACGCCACCCCGCAGCACCGCTACACCGCGGAGCTTGCCGGCCAGATCGAGCAGCGCTGGCAGGACCGCTGGAGCGAGGAAGGCACGTTCAACGCGCCCAATCCGGTCGGTCCGCTGTCCTCCCCCGACGGCGTGCCCGCCGACAAGCTGTTCGTTCAGGACATGTTCCCGTACCCCTCGGGTTCGGGTCTGCACGTCGGCCACCCGCTCGGCTACATCGCCACCGACGTCTTTGCGCGCTTCCATCGCATGCACGGCCGCAACGTCCTGCACACCCTCGGCTACGACGCCTTCGGGCTGCCGGCCGAGCAGTACGCCGTGCAGACGGGCACCCACCCGCGCACGACCACCGAGGCGAATATCGCCAACATGAAGCGTCAGCTCCGACGCCTGGGCCTGGGCCACGACGAGCGTCGTAGCCTGGCGACGACGGATGTCGACTTCTATCACTGGACGCAGTGGATCTTCCTGCAGATCCACGGCGCGTGGTACGACAAGGCGGCCGGCAAGGCCCGTCGTATCTCGGAGCTGGAAGCCGAGTTCGAGTCCGGTGAGCGCACTGTCGACGACGGCCGCGACTGGGCTTCGCTGACCGTGGCCGAGAAGGCCAAGGTTGTGGACTCGTACCGCCTTGTCTACCAGTCCGATTCGATGGTGAACTGGTGCCCCGGTCTGGGTACCGTGCTGGCCAACGAAGAGGTCACTGCCGACGGTCGTAGCGACCGCGGCAACTTCCCCGTCTTCCGCAAGCACCTCCAGCAGTGGATGATGCGCATCACCGCGTACTCCGACCGTCTGGTCGACGATCTCGAGTACCTGGATTGGCCGGACAAGGTCAAGGCCATGCAGCGCAACTGGATCGGCCGCTCGTACGGCGCCGAAGTTACCTTTGCGGCAGGTGAATACGGCATCGACGTATTCACGACGCGTCCCGACACGTTGTTCGGTGCCACGTACGTGACGCTGGCTCCCGAGCACGATCTGGTCGACAAGCTTGTTGCCGACGAATGGCCGGAAGGCGTCGACGCACGCTGGACCGGTGGCGCCACTACTCCTGCGGAAGCTGTTGCGGCATACCGTAAGTCGATCGCTGCCAAGACGGACCTGGAGCGTCAGGAAAACAAGGAGAAGACCGGCGTCTTCCTCGGTTCCTACGCGATCAACCCCGTCAACGGCCACAAGGTTCCGGTCTTCATCGCCGATTACGTTCTGACCGGCTACGGTACCGGCGCGATCATGGCTGTTCCGGGACACGATCACCGTGACTGGGAGTTCGCCAACGCTTTCGGTCTCGATATTCTCGAAGTTATTGCCGGCGGCGATGTTTCGGAGGCCGCGTACTCCGGTGACGGCGCTCTGGTGAATTCCGACTACCTCGACGGTCTGGACGTGGCTGAGGCCAAGGCCACCGTCATCAGCAAGCTCGAGGAGTCCGGTCACGGAAAGGGCACCATCCAGTACAAGCTGCGCGACTGGCTCTTCGCGCGTCAGCGTTACTGGGGCGAGCCTTTCCCGATCGTGTACGACGCTGCCGGAAACGCGCATGCTCTGCCGGATTCGGCTCTGCCGGTGGTTCTTCCGGAGGTCGAGGACTACGCACCCGTGTCCTTCGATCCGGACGACGCCAACTCCGAGCCCTCTCCCCCGCTGAACAAGGCAACCGACTGGGTCAACGTCGAACTCGACCTCGGCGACGGCCTGCAGACCTACCACCGCGACACCAACGTCATGCCGCAGTGGGCCGGTAGCTCGTGGTACCAGCTTCGCTACATCGACCCCACCAACCAGGACACGTTCTGCGATCCGCAGAACGAGGCCTACTGGACGGGCCCGCGTCCGGAGCTGCACGGCCCCAACGATCCCGGTGGAGTCGACCTCTACGTCGGCGGCGTCGAGCACGCGGTGCTGCACCTGCTGTACTCGCGGTTCTGGCACAAGGTGCTCTTCGACCTGGGCTACGTGTCCTCGAGCGAGCCGTACCGCCGCCTGTACAACCAGGGCTACATCCAGGCATTCGCGTACACCGATGCCCGCGGCGTCTACGTGCCGGCAGAGGAGGTCGTCGAGCGTGACGGAAAGTTCTTCTACGAAGGCGCCGAGGTCAACCGCGAGTACGGCAAGATGGGCAAGAGCCTGAAGAATGCCGTTGCGCCGGACGAGATCTGCGCCGAGTTCGGTGCAGACACCCTCCGTGTGTACGAGATGTCGATGGGTCCGCTGGACACCTCGCGTCCGTGGGCGACCAAGGACGTTGTCGGTGCTTCGCGATTCCTGCAGCGCGTGTGGCGCGTTGTCATCGACGAGGAGACCGGCAAGCCCCGCGTCACCGACGAAGCTCCTGGTGAAGAGACTCTGCGTGCGCTCAACAAGGCAATCGCCGGTGTCGTCGAGGATTACACCGCGCTGCGCGACAACACGGCCGCCGCGAAGCTGATCGAGTACAACAACCACCTCACCAAGGCGTTTCCGGGCGGTGCGCCGCGTGCTGCTGTCGAGCCGCTGGTGCTGATGCTCGCTCCCCTGGCGCCGCACCTCGCGGAAGAGCTGTGGTCGCGTCTGGGTCACACGGAATCCCTTGCGCACGGACCCTTCCCGGCAGTCGAGGAGAAGTGGCTCGTCGAGGATACCGTCGAGTACCCGATCCAGGTCAACGGCAAGGTTCGTAGCCGCATCAGCGTCCCGGCGGACGCCGATCGCAAGGCTGTCGAAGAGATCGCGCTGGCCGACGAGAAGATCGTCGCTCTGCTCGAGGGCAACGCACCGCGCAAGGTGATCGTTGTGCCGGGCAAGATGGTGAACATAGTTCTGTAGGGCCTTCGGCCCCTGTGCGCCGTTTCGGTAGTTACCGCTACCGAAACGGCGCACAGGTGTATCTGGGGGACGATCCCCGATAGATTGCGAGATATATTGTCCAGCAGAGAAGTTACATTCAGTCGGTATCAGAAATGGATCAAGTGTGCTCAATGCTGCGAGGGTCTTTCGCATCGATGGCCAGAACGCCCTCCCATTCGGCCAGTCCACGCTCAAGCGACACAATCTGGTGGAGTCTGACTTGGAGCGTTGGGTAGTCGCCAACCCCGACGTTCTCGGTACAGGCGTGCAGATAGTGGCGACTCAATATGACAAGTGGGCATTACCGTCGGGCGATCGCGAAAAGTCCCGCCTCGATGTGTTGGCCCTTGACCCATCTGGCCAACTGATCGTCGTAGAGTTAAAGCGCGGCTCCGACAGCAAGATACATCTGCAGGCACTGACGTACGCCGCAATGGTTGCATCATTCACCATGGACACGCTGGCCGAAGCGCATGCGGACTGGTGCAATCAGCAGAAACTTGACGATATGCCGACGATTACCAGCGCTGAAGCTCTGAACAGGTTGCGTTCGGTGGTGGCTGGAGAAGGAGAATGGACTCCTGATCTCCTCACGCGCCCCAAAATCGTACTCATCGCCGAGAGTTTCCACCCGCAGGTTTACACGACCGTCAAATGGCTTACAGAACTTGCCCCGACAGCACTCGACATCGAAATCCACACGGCAACGCTCTTTGTGATCGACGATTCGGAACCCGAAGTGCCACAGCAGTTGTGCTTGACATTTCACTGCGAGTTCCCAGCTGAGGGAATTGAGACCAGAATCCTTACGGCGGGGATCCCGCACGAAGCCGTGGACCAGGTAACGATGGAAATCGTTGAACGTAGACGCAACAAGAAATCTGTCCACATCATTCAGCAATACGGGCTCATCGAACCTGGCGAACTTCTCACTCTTGAGTTAGGCACAGCAGTCAATTCTGCCGTTCGTGCGGATGTCGAACGATGGATTTCGGAAGACAATAACCGTGGGCGTGCCGAATGGGTTGGCGGTACAACCAAAGTGCTGCGTTGGTGCGCAGAACCGGACGGTACATCGTGGTCTCTTACGGGCCTTGGAAAGCACATCATCGAACGGGCAACGCAATCGAAGCCGCACGTCCTGTCGGGGCCGGGTGTGTGGCTGCGAGGCGGCCGGACTCTTTACGACATTGCAAGCAACTTCCAGGAAACGGATGAGGACAGCTGAGTTCAAGAATGTGATCGGCGCGGTTTGCGTGGAGCATCCTGTATGTAGAGCTTATATCTCGAGTCGCGTGCAGGGGTTCGACAGCATTGGTGGGGGCGTGGATATCTGAGGTCTGTACCAATGCTGTTCGGTCACGTGCGCAGAATCTCATGTTCATTCGTTTGCAAATCAATCTGATCGGTATCCCGGCTTCCGGCGACCTCCCTGTATTGAATACCGAATCGCAATGATCGATGTCACCGGAACGATCTCGATGCCTACGCGTTGTGTGGCTGCGATATTCGAGGTGCTGATTGCGCTGGCAGGATGCGCGAAGGAAGCTGACGTAGAAGGTGAATCCGTGGTTCGGGGCGCATCAGTAAACAGAAATTTGACCGAATCTCTTGCGTGTCAATCTGTTATCCGAGATTCGGCCGATACTTTGGCTCAGGCTCCGAGCGATGCCGCGTTGTCCCGTCAGCATCCGCAAGCTCCCAGCGGATTGTTTGGCAATGGGACTGTTCTGCCTTGCGTCGACGACGACACAGTCGGGAACCGGTCGCTTGACGTCATCGTCAAGTAATGGGGGGTCGATATTCCCCCGGGCAAGTCCGCTGAATACTTCGACACCTTCGTCCAGGTGTGGAAGGGCTTCGGATGGAAGGTGTTGGTGGCCGAAGGCGGGCTCAAATCGTCGACTGCGCGCGGATCCGACGGCTATGCGTTCGATCTCTCTGCGAATACCAACGGAGACCTGATTGTCAGTGCGTCGTCTCCCTACGTTCAAGTTCGAACCGAAAATCATTGCCGTTGCTCACAATCCAGGGACTTCGGCTTCGTGTGGCCAATCAGTCGTTGTCCTGATTGTCCCGCTCCGCGGAACATTCCGTAGCGCGCGTTCGAAGCGAGGGCTGTGATGCAGGTAACACGTTACCGAGATCGGTAGCTGTCGTTCCATTGCACTTCCCGGCAAGGCCCCCGTCGACGGTATTCGACAGGGGGTCAATCGAATTCGTAGGTATCCCGAAAGGATCTTCCAGCCATGGCGTCTCATGTCCACAGCGACGGTTCGTCTCCCAGTTTGCCCGAACCGACATCGATACCCGAGCGGTGGACTCCGCGACTGGTGTTCTCCCTGGCGTCGATCGTTCTACTTCTCGAGATGCTTGCAGTGAGCTACATGATGATCTCCACTGCTCTCCCTGCCATCTCGGTGCACTATCAAACGACGCAGGGAGCCTGGTTGCTCACCTCGTTCCTGCTGCTGGGCGCGGTCGCGTCTCCTCTGCTCGGCAAGCTCGCCGACATGTACGGCAAACGAAAAGTCCTGCTCTTTGCTGTCGCCGGCGCAGCGGTCGGATCCTTCATTTCGGCGATAGCGCCGAGCTACGCGATCCTGATTCTGGGCCGGTCGCTGACGGGTCTGCTCGTTCCCTGCCTGTTCCTGAGTTACTCCCTCATTCGAGATGTTTTTCCGCCGAAAACTGTTGCCTTGGCCGTCAGTATCGCGACTTCCGGTATGGGTTTGATTGCGATCCCGGCGCCGTTCCTGACCGGTTGGCTGATCGATAATCACGGTTTCCGGAGCATCTTCTGGTTCTTCGTCATCGGGTTGGTTCTCCTCGGCGGTATGATCTTTGCTTCTACCGCGGAATCAGCTGTGCGACTGCGCTCTTCACTGGACCTGATCGGTGCGGTACTGCTCGGATCGGGCATCGCCGGAATTCTGATCGGCGTCAGCTTCGGACCTACCTGGGGCTGGAAGAACGGTTCGACACTGGCCTATCTGATCGGCGGCGTCGCACTGCTGGCGGCTTGGGTTGCCTCTGCTCGAGCCATCCGTGAGCCCTTGATCGACCTGCGCTACTTCGGCAAGCGTTCGGTGATGCTCACCGCCGTCGGTGCCGGGTTCTGCTACGGCGCATCGGGAGTCTTCACGATTTTGCTGCCGATGATGGTGATGACCCCCGCAGTTCTCGGCCTGGGATACGGATTCGGCGTCACGGCAGAGGGATTCGCGATCTTCCAGGCACCGCTTGGAGGCATGGTTGTGGTCGGTGGCTTGATTGTGGGCTTCCTCGTGGGACGCAACATTCGACCGCGTCTGCTGATGATCACCGGAATGATCCTCATGGCAGTCGGATTCACCTTGACGGCCACCATTCACGACAACAAGCCGCTGCTCATCATCTTTGCCGGAATCTTCGGTGTCGGTATGGGTATGGGCTACGCCTCCATCCCGAACCTGCTCATTGAAGCAGTGCCGCCGCAGTTGCAGGCAACCACAGCGAGCATGGTTGCGGTCTTCCAGAGCATATTCCCCGCAGTGCTTCCCGTCATCGCCTTCACAGTCTTGAACTCGCACATCGCGATGGCGATGGAGGGCGCTGTGTTCTACACCGACGAGGGCATGCGCATCGCGTTCCTGATCGGTGCTGCTGCAGCGGTTCTCGGTGCGATCGCAGCCGTTTTCCTGCCGCGAAACATCGTCCAGATCGGCGCTGAGGACGGCGCGGCGCAGGAGACGTCCCTCCTACCTGCTCACTGATCGGAAAGGCTGCGCGTGTAAATCCGC
>NZ_LPNP01000084.1:0-1546 GCF_019266045.1 Rhodococcus sp. MH15 | reverse complement strand
CGTTGGCGAGCGCGACAGCGCCGGCGAGCAGATCGGCGAGCGCGTCGTGCTGTCCATCGGCCGCGACGATCTTGGCGACGAAGGCATACGGAAGTGATGCGGGTGTGGACATGAGGGGTTCTCCTTGAAGTCGGGGTTCTTCGTGGGGCGAGTTCAGCGTACGACGAGCAAGGGCATGTGAGAAGTGGCGTATACGGCAGTATTGCTATTGTTCGCGCCATGCGTATCGGACTGATCGCGATCGACGGCTGCTTCGGTTCGGCTGTCGCGTCGATCATCGACATCGTGCGGGTGGCCGACGGAGCCCGCAGCGATGTCGACCCGCGGATCGACCCGATCGAACTCGCCATCCTCGGACCGAAACGGCGAGTGACCACGACAACATCGATGACCCTGTCGGTGGACCACCCGCTGTCGGAGTCCGCAGAGTTCGACGTGGTCGTCGTCCCTGCGCTTGGAACCCTCACGGCCGCCGCGACCCACGACGCCCTCCAGAGCCGAGATGCTCGTTCGGTCATCGCCTCGCTCGGGCGCCTCGACGAGGCGACCACCCGGATCGCCGCGGCGTGCACCGGCGTGTTCGCTGTCGCCGAGACCGGACGGATGCATCATCGGCGGGCGACGACCAGCTGGTTCCTGGGGCCGGAGTTCCTGAAGCGCTATCCGACCGTCGCCCTCGATCTCGACACCATGGTCGTGGTCGACGGGAACCTCGTCACCGCCGGCGCCGCGTTCGCCCACATCGACCTCGCGCTCTCACTCGTGCGATCGATCAGCCCCGACCTGGCCCAACATGTCGCCAAGCTCCTCATCATCGACGAGCGTCCGTCGCAGGCGGCCTTCGTCGCCTACGAACATCTCCGGCACGAGGACCCGATCGTCGTCGAGTTCGAACGCTTCGTGCGCGCCCGCCTGGACGAACCGTTCAACGTCGCCTTCGTCGCGCAGTCGCTCGGCACCAGCCGGCGCACCCTCGAACGACGAGTCCGTGCGGCGCTCAACCTCACTCCGCTCGGCTTCGTCCAACGGCTTCGCACCGAACGAGCTCGGCACCTCTCAGCAACCACGGACCTCACCTCCGCCGAGATCGCGCTACGGGTCGGCTACGCGAACGCCGAGACTCTGCGCTCCCTCCTGCGCAGGGAGCGACGCCGTTCCTGACCTATCGCCATGCCTGTAGCCGGTGTCCTAGTGCTCGACTGGAACCACCTCTCAGCACGTCGCGTCGACGCTCCTGCGTCGCCCCTGGACGACCCACTCGACACGCCCGCAGCACAGGCCATGTGACGTGCCCCGGCTTCCCGGACGGTCGGGGTTGGGTGGCTGTGATGTCGCTGCGTTCTCGTCGAGGGGGTCAGCAGACCCGATCAGGGTCGATTGGGATGAGACGCGAAGGCGGCCTCGGTCTGAGCGTGACCGGACAACGACTTGAACCGGATCGTGCGGTCCTCGCGTGCCGCGTGGTGGAACCAGATCAGTGGTGCCGACGGTGCGGCAGCGAAGGCGCTGCTCGTGACACCGTGATCCGGCGGTTGGCCCACGAGCC
>NZ_LPNP01000083.1:0-1619 GCF_019266045.1 Rhodococcus sp. MH15 | reverse complement strand
GATGCGCAGGTTCCGGTGCGGGTGTTGTTCGAGGCGTCGTCGGTGGAGTTGTTGGCTGCTCGGGTGGAGTCGGAGGTTGGTTCGGGTGCGCGGGCGGCGTTGACTGCTCGGGTGCGTCCGGAGCGTGTGCCGTTGTCGTTGGCGCAGCAGCGGATGTGGTTCTTGAACCGATTCGACCCGGGATCCAATGTTGACAATATTCCGGTGGCGATTCGGTTGTCGGGGTTGTTGGATGTGGAGGCTCTGCAGGCTGCGGTGTCGGATGTTGTTGGTCGGCATGAGATTTTGCGGACGGTGTATCCGGAGGTCGACGGTGTCGGGTTCCAGGAGGTGTTGTCTGCGGATCGGGTGCGGTTGGATTTGTCGCCGGTGGCGGTGTCGGAGTCCGATGTCGTTGGTGCGGTGACGGAGTTCTTGTCGGCTGGTTTCGATGTGGCGGTGGAGGTTCCGGTTCGGGCGCGGTTGTTCGCGGTGTCGGAGTCGGAGTTCGTGTTGGCGATGGTGGTTCATCACATCAGTGGTGATGGTGTGTCGATGGGGCCGTTGACGCGTGATGTGATGGTGGCGTACGAGGCTCGTTCTCGGGGTGAGGTGCCGGGGTGGACGCCGTTGGCGGTGCAGTATGCGGATTACGCGTTGTGGCAGCGGGAGACTCTCGGTTCGGAAGATGATCCGTCGTCGTTGATTTCGCGTCAGATCGGTTTCTGGGAGTCGGCGTTGTCGGGGTTGCCGGATCAGTTGGATTTGCCGGCTGATCGTCCGCGGCCGGCGGTGGCGTCCAATCGTGGTGCTGCGTATTCGTTCGTGATTGATCGTGATGTGCATGTGTCGTTGAGTGACGCTGCGCGTGAGTCGAATTCGTCGTTGTTCATGGTGGTGCATGCGGCGTTGGCGGTGTTGTTGTCGCGGTTGTCGGGGACGTCCGATATTGCGATCGGTACTCCGGTGGCGGGTCGTGGTGAGCAGGTTCTCGATGATTTGATCGGGATGTTCGTCAATACGTTGGTGTTGCGGACCGAGGTGGATTCTTCGGAGTCGTTCTCGGGGTTGTTGGGTCGGGTTCGTGAGGGCGATCTGGGTGCGTTTGCGCATGCGGATGTGCCGTTCGAGCGGTTGGTGGAGGTGCTCAATCCGGCGCGGTCGCAGGCGCGTAATCCGTTGTTCCAGGTGATGCTCTCGTTCCAGAGCGCCCGCCAGACCGGGTTGCAGTTGGGCGATCTGACGGTTGCGGGCGTCGATACCGGCGCGGTGGCGGCGAAGTTCGATCTGCAGTTGACCATGGTCGAGCAGTTCGACGAGTCCGGTGCCCCGGCCGGGATGGCGGCGACGTTCACGTACGCGACGGATCTGTTCGACGAGTCGACGGTGGCCTCGATGGCAACCCGATTCGAACGCATCCTGGCTGCCGTCGTTGCTGATCGGTCAACCATTGTTGGTGACGTTGATATTTTGGATTCTGTTGAGCGTTCGTTGGTGCTCGAGGGGTGGAATGACACGGCTCGTGAGGTTGCGGGTGTGTCGGTGTTGGACGGGTTCGATGCGCAGGTGGCGGCGTCTCCGGATGCGGTAGCGCTCTCGTTCGAGGGTGTGTCGTTGTCGTATGCGGAGTTCGATGCTCG
>NZ_LPNP01000082.1:121563-308987 GCF_019266045.1 Rhodococcus sp. MH15 | reverse complement strand
AGCCCCACGAGTGGGTGCCGGTCGGCTTGAAGTCGAAGGTGGCCGGGATCTTCAGATCGCTCAGGCGGTAGGCGAGGTTGTGGGTGCAGTAGTTGACCGCTGCCTCGATGACGCCGCCGACGATCACCTGGTTGGCGAGTGTGCCGACCTGTCCGTTGATCGCCTCGTTGTTCAGGGTGTCGTGCGGGCCGGGGAGTCCGGAGCCGGTGGAGATGAAGAGCTCGGTGCCGCGGAGCTTCTCGGCGTTGACGACGGGGTCGTTGTCGATCCAGCCCTGGCCGTCGAGGGGGCCCCACATGTTGGTCACGTCAGCGTCGCCGCGCATGCCCACAACCAGTTCGATGGAGGACTGGCCGACCGGTGTGCTGGTTTCGGCGCATCCGCTGTATGCACCGACGCCCTTGTAGAGGCCCGGAGCTGCGATGGCGAGGTTGAGGACCGAGGTCGCGGTCATCGAGATCGCGGAGATCGACTGGACGCCGTTGGTGTTGAACTCGGCGTCGATGACGGGCGGGAGTTCCTGGGTCAGGAACGTCTGCCACTTCTGACGGCCGAGGGACGGGTCGTCGTTCACCCAGTCGGTGTAGTAGCTGAATGCACCTTCGAGCGGGGTGACGACGTTGACGTTCTTGTCAGCGAAGAACTCGTTGACGTCGGTCTGACGCTGCCACGTCGCCCGGTCTTCGCCGCCGCCTGCACCGTTGAGCAGGTAGAGGGTCGGGCGGGGTTCGCTGCCGTCTGCCGGGAGGATGACCTCGAGCGGAATATCGCGTTCCATGGAAGGGGAGTACACCTTGATGGTGGCGATGCGCCCGTTGTCCGTGCGGCTCGAGAGCTTGGAACCCGTTGTGTTTGCCTTGGCAACAGTTGCCGTGGTGGTCGACGGATCTCCGCCTGCGGACGACACTGCAGGGCTGATCAGCATCGGCAGCACGGATACTGCGGCTACAGCGGCGACCAGACGGCCACGCTTGAAAGTGCGAGCACGCATACGTTCAGAAACCTCCACCTAAAATTCCTTCGAATCCGCCCAGGAGTGAACGGTCCTTTGTTGCTGTTCCCGTACGGGAATTCATGCTGGGTACATGCTCTGTCGATAGGTACAGGGCGTGTGAGTCTTGTAAGTTCTACCGCATCGGTGCGTTATCCGCCAGTGAACCAGAGATTTGCTGAACGTACGACCAGTTTCAGGTGAATTTCCCTGATCATCGACGGGATTAGTGAGTGAACCGGACATATCCACTATGGGAACAACATTGTTGCCTACCTCTGCAGTCGAACGCGTCTGTCGAAGATCTTCTCCGATATCAGCGCCCAGCGGGGAGTTACGTTTCGGTGAACGTCGGTTACTCGCCGCAGACTCGCGCGGACTCGACGGCAATCGCCAAGAGTTTCGCGTGGCAGGCGCGGGTCGAGTTCCCGGAGATCACCCCTGTCTTCACCGTCGACGGCGTCGTCGAGATTCAGGAGTCCGGCGGAATCGCCCTGGCCTTCGACCTGGAGGACTCGAATCCGCTGGAGGGAGACCTGGCCAACGTCTCGTACTTCTACGACCTCGGAGTCCGCTCGATGTTGCCGACGTATAACTACATGAACGCTGCCGGCTGCGGCTGCTTGGACCTGGCGGACACGGGGTTGAGTGGATACGGCCGTGACCTGGTTGCCGAGATGAATCGCGTCGGAATGACGGTCGACGGCTCACATTGTTCTGTACAGACGGGGTTGGACATCTCAGCTATCACCCAGCGAGCAATGATCTACAGCCACTCGAACCTCCGAAGGTTGTGGGAGCATCCGCGCAACATCACCGACGATCAGGCCAGAGCGTGTGCGGAGACCGGCGGCGTCGTCGGGATCAACGGCGTGGGCATATTCCTCGGCGTCAACGGACCGGATGACGACCAGGCTCGGCTGTCCGCGATGGCCGACCACATCGAAGAGGCTGTGGGACTCGTCGGCATCGATCATGTCGGGATCGGCTCCGACTTCTCATTCGACGCCGACGACTTCCGCGAAGAGATCGAGCAGAACCCGTCGTCGTTCTCCGAGGCGTACACCGCGTGGGGGCCACTGCAGTGGACTCCTCCGGAGGAGGTGCTGACACTTGATCAGGTATTGCGTGAGCGGGGCTTCGACGAGCCGTCGATCGAGGCCGTGTACGGCGGAAATTTCGCCCGAGTTGCCCGAGAAGTGTGGGCTACCGACGGGTAATACGACCATCTGGGGACAGCGAAACGATGCAGGACTACCCTGGTGAATCGTGACCTCACACTATGACGTCGTTGTCCTCGGAGCCGGCCCCGGTGGGTACGTCGCTGCTATCCGCGCGGCACAACTGGGCCTGAGCACCGCCATCATCGAGCAGAAGTACTGGGGCGGTGTATGCCTGAATGTCGGCTGCATTCCGTCCAAGGCGCTTCTCCGTAACGCCGAACTCGCGCACATCTTCACGAAAGAAGCGAAGACGTTCGGCATGTCCGGAGACGTGTCCTTCGATTTCGGCTCCGCTTTCGATCGCAGCCGCAAGGTCGCGGACGGGCGAGTCAAGGGCATTCACTTCTTGATGAAGAAGAACAAGATCCCGGAGTACGACGGCAAGGGCACGTTCGTCGACGCCAACACCATCAGCGTGGAGCTGAGCAAGGGTGGCACCGAGACGATCACGTTCGACAACGCGATCATCGCGACGGGTTCGTACACCAAGCTGCTGCCCGGCACCTCGCTGAGCGAGAACGTCGTGACCTACGAAGAGCAGATCCTCACCCGTGACCTTCCGGGTTCGATCCTGATCGTCGGTGCCGGCGCGATCGGCATGGAGTTCGGTTACGTCCTCAAGAACTACGGCGTCGACGTCACGATCGTCGAGTTCCTCGATCGGGCACTGCCCAACGAGGACGCCGACGTCTCGAAGGAAATCGCCAAGCAGTACAAGAAGCTCGGCGTCACCATCAAGACCGGTGCCGCTGTGCAGTCCATCAGCGACGACGGCAGCAAGGTCACCGTCTCGATCAAGGACAACAAGTCCGGCGAGATCGAGACCGTGGTCGTCGACAAGGTTCTGCAGTCCGTCGGCTTCGCACCGCGTGTGGAGGGCTTCGGTCTCGAGAACACCGGTGTCGCGTTGACCGATCGCGGCGCCATCGCGATCGACGACTACATGCGCACCAACGTCCCGCACATCTTCGCCATCGGTGACGTCACCGCCAAGCTGCAGCTCGCGCACGTCGCAGAAGCTCAGGCTGTCGTCGCTGCCGAGACCATCGGCGGCGCGGAGACGCAGACACTCGGTGACTACCGGATGATGCCGCGTGCGACGTTCTGCCAGCCGCAGGTCGCCTCGTTCGGTTTGACCGAGGAGCAGGCCAAGGCCGAGGGCTACGACGTCAAGGTCGCGAACTTCCCGTTCGCTGCCAACGGCAAGGCACACGGTCTCGGTGACCCGACCGGTTTCGTCAAGCTGATCGCCGACAAGAAGTACGGCGAACTGCTCGGCGGGCACCTCATCGGACCGGACGTTTCGGAACTGCTGCCCGAGCTGACCTTGGCCCAGAAGTGGGACCTCACGGTCAACGAGTTGGCACGCAACGTCCACACCCACCCCACGCTCAGTGAGGCACTGCAGGAAGCGATCCACGGCCTCGCCGGCCACATGATCAACTTCTGACGGCAGGGCCTTCGGCCCCGTGCGCCTTTTCGGTAGTTCGCACTACCGGAAAGGCACACGGGGTTTTTCGTCTTTTGTGTCGAGTTGTGTTGCGAAACCGCCATCTGAGGCCTTCGAGTCGGGGTGTAGGCGCGCAACGCATTAGCGTCCCGAGTCGACCATTCGGCTTTCGAAGGACCACTCATGAAAACTCGTTCCGTACTGCTCGCGGCTTGCGTCGCGCTGACGCTCTCCGCCTGTGGAACCTCAGGTGACTCCGGATCGGACGCCGAAGCTTCGGGTGCCGCCGAGGCGGGGGCGTTCCCCGTGACCGTCGACCACGCCTATGGTTCGACGACGATCGACGCGGAGCCTATGCGCATCGTGACCATCGGATGGAGTGGCCAGGATGCGGTGATCGCACTGAACAAGGTTCCGGTCGCCATGGAGAGCTTCTCCGGCGCCGGCATCGAGAACAACATCCTGCCCTGGGACGCTTCGCGTCTGAACGGTGCCAAGCCTGTTCTCATGACGACCAATCCCGATATCCCGTTCGAGCAGATCCTCGGGCTCGATCCCGACGTGATCCTCGCCGTCTACTCCGGCATCGACGAGGGCGAGTACAAGCGTCTCAGTGACATCGCGCCGACCGTCGCGTTCCCCGACCAGCCGTGGGATACGGCGTGGGACAAGCAGATGAGCATGATCGGTGCAGCGCTCGGACAGCCGGAGCAGGCCCAGACGCTGATCGACGAGACCGGGGCGTACTTCGAGAAGCAGGCCGCTGATCACCCACAGTTCCAGGGCAAAACCGCAACGTATGCAATGCGCACCGACGAGGGCCTGATCGTCTTCTGCGGCACCGACCCGCGGATCCGTCTTCTCGGCCAGCTCGGGGTGAAGACCTCGCCCGGTGTCGACGCAGTGTGCACTTCCGGCGACAGTTCGGTGTCCGTGGGCATGGAATCCATCGACACACTCGACGCCGACGTCTTCATTCTCGTCGACGCCGACGGCACCAACCTGGACAAGCTGATGTCCTTCGGTCCGTTCGCGAACATGACCTCGGTGTCGAACGGCCGTCTGGTTCGTCTGGTCGGAATGGACTACGCGATGGCTACGTCCGCTCCGACGGTGCTGAGCGTTCCCTACGCATTCGACGAGTTCATCGCTCAGCTTTTGGACAAGTTGAGCTGATTCCGAGCGTCGTACGACGCTTGTGACGCAACGATTTTCGGAACCTGCGACTCGAGTAGTTCGATCAGGGCCGTGATCTTTGCGGCGACGTCGGCGCCGAGTTCGGTCAGGCTGTATTCCACTTTGGGCGGGATGGTTTCGAGTACCTCACGGTGCACGAGGCCATCCCGCTCGAGTGTTTGCAGGGTCTGCGAGAGCATGCGCTCGCTGACTCCGTCGACGCGTCGGCGAAGGGCACTGAACCGGTACGGGCCCTCGTTCAATGCCGCCAGCGCGAGTGCTCCCCAGCGTCCGGTTGCATTCTGCAATGCCGCCCGAGAGTTGCACCCGCGAGCGAAGACGTCAGCCTCGAGCGTTGGGTCCACGACGTCGGCATTCGGATCAGGGGTCTGGGCAGCACGTGAAGGTGAGTCGGTGCTGGTCATGAACCCAGGCTACTACTGCACGATCCCATAGCGCTAACTCGACGTGTTGCACTTACGAAAAATAAGTGCATGATGGTTGCAGAACGCATTTACGCTTCAACCTGGATCGGGAGTTCGCATGAGCATTGCAGTCACCGGCGCAACCGGAAACCTCGGACAACTGGTAGTCGAGTCGTTGATCGAGCGGGGAACCGCCGCGTCCGACATCGTCGCAGTGGTCCGCAATCCACAGAAGGCGGAAAGCCTCGCCGCCCGCGGAGTAGTTGTACGCCAAGCGGACTACGCCGATGCCTCGGCGTTGGAAACCGCACTGGCGGGCGTCGACAAGCTGGTTCTGATCTCGGGAAGTGAAGTGGGGTCACGGCTCGCGCAACACACCAACATCATCGACGCGGCGAAGGCTGCCGGCGTCGGATTCATCGCCTACACGAGCATCTTGAATGCTCAGGACACGCCGATGAAGCTTGCTGCCGAGCACAAGGCGACCGAGGACGTGCTCACTCGGAGCGGTATTCCGTTCGCGCTGTTGCGCAACGGTTGGTACTGGGAGAACTTCACCAACGACCTGGCCGGTGTGATCGAACGCGGCGCACTGGTCGGTGCGGGAGCGGAAGGCAAGATCGCGGCTGCGGCGCGTGCGGATTACGCCGACGCCGCAGCAGTAGTCGCGACCACCGATGGCCACGAAGGCGCAGTGTACGAGTTGGGCGGTGACGAGAGGCTCACCTACGCCGAATTGGCCGCAAAGATCAGCGAATTCGCGGGCAAGCCCGTCGCGTACCAGTTCGTGGACGAGCAGGCATACGAAGGCATTCTCGAGAGCGTCGGACTGCCTGCACCGGTTGCGCAGATCCTCGCCGATTCCGATGCTGCAATTGCCAAGGGGGCGTTGGACACCGAGTCGGGTGACCTGCAGAAGTTGATCGGCCGCAGCAGCACTCCGGTGGCTGAGGTGTTGAGGAAGGCCTGACCTGCTGTGCGCCTTTATTAACCGCGGGCGGTTAATAAAGGCGCACAGGGGTTACCCCATGTGGACTGCACCCTCGGCGGGCAGATCACCCTTCTTGGCGCGGACCAGAACCAGCACTACCGGTGCGATGATCGCCAACAGGACTGCCGCCCAACCGAATGCGGCCGAGTATCCGGATACCTCGGCGCCGAAGAAGTAGTCCGTCATCGAGGCGACGAAGTCCTGCACCGGCTGGGGGAGTAGCGCCAATTGGTCACCAGTCGGGATGGTCGCGTTCGACATGTCGACAGGAATGCCTTCCGGCGGGATCGGCGCCGCGTTGTCGGCGGTGAAGGCCGACTTGGCCGAAGCGTAGATCGTGGTGAACAGTGCGGTTCCGAGTGCGCCGCCGATCTGCAGGGTGGCGTTGACCAGGGCACTGGCAGCGCCGGCGTCGTGGTCGGGGACACCGATCAGTGCGAGGTTCTGCATCGGCACCATCAGCAGACCCAGTCCGAAGCCGAAGATCGCGAGGCCGGGGAACACGTGCGTCCAGTAGGAGCTGTGTACCTCGATCTGGGTCAGCATGAGCAGTCCTACTGCTGCCACCAGCGGGCCGGCGACCATGAGCGGCTTGGGGCCGATCTTGGTGGACAACTGCGCTGCGATGGTCGACGCCAAGACGATGAAGAACGCCATCGGCAGCGATCCGACGCCGGCCATGACCGGGCTGAATCCGAGCACGATCTGCAGGTAGAACGTCAGGTACAACGTGCCGCCGAGCAGGGCGGCGCCCACCAGCATGGAGCCGATCAGAGCAGCGCCGCGATCACGATGCCACGGAACGCTCAGCGGTAGAAGCGGATTCTTGCTGCGGCTCTCGACGACCACGAAGATGGCGAGGAAGACCAGGCCCAGTGCGATGAACAGCAAAGTGTCCGCCTGACCCCAGCCGTGCTCGGCGCGTGTGAATCCGTAGACCAGTGAGCCGAGCCCCAGGGCGATGAGGACAGCGCCGGGAAGGTCGTAGCTCGTGTCGCCGTGCGCTTTGGTTTCCTTGACGATCGGGACGGCTGCAGCGATGGCTATCAGCGCGATCGGGATGTTGACGAGCAGGCACCAACGCCAGTCGACGTACTGCGTCAGCACTCCACCGAGGAGCAGGCCGATGGCAGCGCCACCGCCGGAGATCGCGCCGTAGACGGCAAAAGCCTTGGCGCGCTCCTTCTCTCCGATGAAGGTGGTGGTGAGCATCGACAGCGCAGCGGGCGCGAGCAGTGCTGCGAAGACGCCCTGGCCGGCGCGAGCGATGAACAGTTCGATACCGCTCTGCGCGATGCCGCCGATGCCGGAGGCAACCGCGAAGCCCGCCATGCCGACGATGAAGGATCGCTTTCGGCCCCAGTAGTCCGCGATACGTCCGCCGAGGAGCAGCAGCGCACCGAACGCCAAGGCGTACGACGTGACCACCCACGCGCGGTCAAGGTCGCTTATGCCCAGTTCCTCCTGGGCTGCCGGTAGGGCGATGGAGACGATGGTGCCGTCGAGCACCACCATGAGTTGAGCGAACGCGACGATGCAGAGCACCAGCCAGCGACGTTGATGATTCGGATTCTCGGAGACAGCCGGGATCGGTGGCAGAGTGCCGCCGTCGACGTGGGACGTGGTGGTCATTGGAAAAAGGTATTCCAGCCTTCTCGGGTGAGTCAAACGAAATAGTTCGTTCGGTTACCATCATCACTATGGCTCCCACTGACGTGACCGCGACGAAACAGCGAATCCTCGACGCTGCGCAAGAAGAATTCGGCACCTACGGGCTTGCCGGTGCGCGCATCGATCGGATTGCGAAGAACGGAAACGCCAGTAAGGAGCGCCTCTACGCCTATTTCGGTGACAAGGTCGCGTTGTTCCACGCGGTGCTCGACGTCGACTTCGAGCAGGCGATGGAATCCGTCGAGTTCACCGGTGAAGACATGCCCGCGCATGCCGTCGAACTGTTCGACGCAATGCTCGGCAAACCACAGATTCAACGGATGATGATCTGGGGTCAATTGCAGGGTGAGGCACCACGGATGAAGAAGCTGGCCGAGGAACATTCCAGCTGGGTTCCGCGAATGGCCACGATCCGCAAGGCTCAAGAAGACGGCCTCATCTCGAAGCACTGGGACCCCCAGGACCTGATCACGATGCTGTTCGGCCTCGTGTTCGGCTGGGTGGTGGCCCCCGGTGTGGCCGACAACCAGAACGTCGACGCCGACGAGATCGCGCGCCGCCGTGAAGTGGTGCGCGAGGCCGTCACTCGAATCTGCAAGCCGTGACTGTCAGCGAGAGAGGTACGCGGCCCAACCGCCGTAGTCGGTGATGTCAGCTGCGCCGTTTACGGCGTCATGAGTGCAGCTGAAACCGACTGTCGTTCTGCCGTCGGATAACTCGACGCTCGTGAGCGCCATCGGTGCAGGCAAGGCGGCGAGGAACGTTCCCAGCCCGGCCGGTGAGATTCGGAAGATCTCGCCGACGACCGGTGCGCCGAGTCCAGGGCCACGGCGTACCAGGCCGGGCTTCGGTGGCGTCGTGTCGAGAGCGAAGAGCCGGTAGGCATCCGAGGTCGTGACGGTTTCGACGTACCGCGCGCCGAGGTCGACCAACTGTGTGTTGAGGGGTTGCCCGCGCAGGTGAGCGCCGAATACTGCGAGGTCGATTCCGGTATCGACGAGGGTGGGTGAAGGCGCACCGCCGAGTCGCGCAGCGAGGTCGATGGCGATCTGGTCGTCGAAAGCGGGTACGACGAACATGACGCCGAACGGGTGATCTTCGGCAGTGCGGTGTCCGGGCGCCGCGACGGCCGCCATGTCGAGCAGGTTGCAGAAGTTGGTGAAAGTTCCCATCCGGCGGTTGATTCCGAACGGATCCTCGGTCACGGCGGCAATCGTCGGGTGTTCGGTGGTGGTGGGAAGCAGTAGGGCGTCGAACCCGGCGAGGAGTTCCCGGGCGGCAGCCTTGGCGCGGGTGAGAGCATCGAGATCGTCGACTAGCTGGTATCCGGTGGGGTGCTTCGCACCGAGCACGATGTCGGACACCGCGGGATCTGCTCCGGCAGGACGAGTTTCGAGGAACTCGCCGGCAGCGGCGTACCGCTGCGCCACCACGGCGCCGTCGTAGAGCAATCGGGCCGCGCCGAGCAGTCCGGATATGTCGACGGTCTCGGTCTCGGCGCCGCCGGCTACCAGAGCTGTCACAGTGTCCTGAAATGCTGCTGTATACGACGGGCTCAGTTGAGCGAGATCCTCGATTCGGGGGACGCCGACGCGGGGATTCGGCGCCGCCGCGAGACGAACGTCGGAAGGCCAGACGCGGCTGCGGGGATCCCGAGGTTCGTGGCCGATCATGATTGCCGCTGCCGCGGTTGCCGATTCGAGGTCGTCGGCAAATACCGTCAGAGCGTCGTAGTCGACGCAGGCGGGCACTACTCCGTGGGCGGGGATGACGCCGAGCGAGAGCTTGAGTCCGTAGATCCCGTGGAACGCTGCCGGCACCCGGCCCGAACCGGCAGTGTCGGTGCCGATTCCGATGTCTGCAATTCCCAGCGCGACAGCGACGGCGGATCCGGAGCTACTACCGCCCGAGATCAACTCTTCGTCCCAGGCGCAGCGAACGGCTCCGTACGGACTGCGCGTTCCGACCAGTCCGGTGGCGAACTGGTCCAGATTGGTCTTCCCCAGAACAACAGCCCCGTGCTCGATCAACCGCGCAACGGCACTGGCGGTTTCGTCCGGCGAATACGCGAATTCGGGGCACGCCGCTGTGGTCGGCAGACCGGCGACGTCGACGTTGTCCTTGACGGCGACCAGACGCCCAGCCAGAGGAAGATGCTCGCCCGCGGCGATTCTGGCTTCGACCGAAGCGGCATCGGCAAGCACATCTTCCTTGCGGCGCAACGTGATCCAGACTTCGGGGCGATCTACTTCCTCGATCCGCTGGAATGCCTGCTCGACCCGGGCTGTCGGGGTGAAAACTTCTGCTGCGATGGTCATGGTGTGTACTGCTCCGATCAGTCCGTGATGTTGGCGAGTGAGAGCGCGGTGATCGCGCGGGTCACCCGGTCGAGGACGACGTCGAGAGACTCGCCGATGTGCTGGTGCAAAAGCGTGCGGGCCTCGGGCAGATTGCCGGCACGTAGTTCTTCGAGGATTCGAATGTGCTCCGCGATCGAGGTGTCGATGCGGCCGTTGACCATGAAGTCGTACATCCGAACGTGCCGGATACGGGAATTCACCGACAGCAGCGACGCGACCAGTTCATTGTTTCCCGACGCCCTCAGTACGGCGACGTGGAATTCCTCGTCCAGTTCGACGAACCCCGGTTCCTGAGCGGGCGGATCGAGAGCCAGGGCACGCCACCGCACCAATTCGTCGTCGAGGATTGTTCGGTCGTGCCGGATCGTCGGATCTGCGATCGCCCGGGTAATTCCTTGTAGTTCCAGCGTGATTCGGAGTTCATACAGATCTCGGATCCGCGGGATACTCGGGCGCACGGCGGAGAACCCGTACTCTTCCCGGCGCAGGAGTCCATCGGCGCACAGCATCGTCAACGCTTCCCGTACTGGTGTGCGAGAAATGCCGAAACGCGTGGAGAGTTTCGGTTCCGTCAGGCGCTGATCGAACCCGATAGTCCCGTTGACCAGTTCGGTGCGTAGTTCCCGGTAGACCACCTCACGCAGTGGCTCCGGCGCCGTATTCATCCCTGTCGACATACCTGTATACGCTATTGATCAGGTGTTTCGTCCAGATGTCTTCGGGTTAGAGCTGAGTTACGGCCGCCGCGGAACTTCAGGAGAAGTCGCGCTGAACCCGCAAGGTTCCGATCGTGGTGGCCAGGCCGTCGTACTGAGTGACCAACAAGGTGAATTCGATCAACCGACGATCGTCGAGATGCTGCGAGAGCGTTCCCCACGTGTCGTCGGTGACGTCCTTGGTGGTGACCAACTCGTCGACCGCAGTCAAGATCGCACGGTGACGCGGACTCAACTCGGAAGCGCCAGGGCCCTCGATGATTCGGGCCAGTTCTTCTGCGTCGATTCCGGCTTTGCGGCCGAGCCTGATGTGGTGATCCATCTCGTAACCGCAGTCCCGCAGGTGCGCGACCCGCAGGATGATCAGTTCGGTGTCGTGGCGAGAGATCTTGCCGCCGGGCATGAGTGAGCCGGAGTAGTGCAGCCAACCGCGGAAGAGTCCGCCCGTGCGCCCCAAGGTGCTGAACAGATGCGCATCGGGTGCTCCGGCAGCCTTCGACAGGACACGCCAGATTCCCCAGTTGATCGGACCGAGGTCCTTGAATCGGCCGGGCGGGATGCGGGGGTTCATGCGACTCCACGGATGTGAGAGGGACGGAGGTCGATAGCTCGTTGCGCGATGTGGCGAACCGCGGCGCTGCGGCGGGGCGCGTGTACGCGTGACTTCCGGCCGACGATACCGCGCTCGAACGCGTCGACGGCGTCAGCGACGGTCGTGGTGCCGGCGCTGGCGAGGGTTCCGCGAGCGCCGTCGAAAGAGAGTGCGGTGGTATCGGTGTCGATGTCGCCGATGTACGCGACGCCCACCTTGGTGCCGAGGTGTTTCATTTCCAAGCGCAACGCGTCACCCAACGCTTCGACGCCGGCGCGCGAAGCACCGAACGGTCCGCGAAACGGATGCTTGGCGGCGCCGTGGGCCGAGGCGACCACCAGGGCGTAACCGTTTTCGTGACTGATGTGCGGACCTGCTGCGCGCAGGGTGTAGTACGTGCCCATGAGGTTGACTTCGACGGCGCGGCGCATGTCCGCAGGGTCGCCGCCGAGGATCGACGAGTTCGCCTCGACCCCGGCATTGGCGACGACGACGTCGATGCCTCCCAGCTTCTCAGCGATGTAGTCGACGCCGCGAGATACCTGCTCGAGGTCGGCGACGTCGCACAACTGCCACGGCGCGCGGCCGCAGGAAGTGGCGACTTGTTCGAGAAGTTCAGGCTCGAGGCCGAGCAGTCCCACGGACGCACCACGGTCGTACAGGCGTCTGGCCAGCGAAGAACCGATATTGCGGGCAGCGCCGGTGATCAGGATGCGCCGACCCGTCAGGTCGTCCGCACTACTCTTGGCCGATTCGGCCTTGCCCGCCTCGCTCTTGCCCATTGCTGTGTCCCTACGCAGTGACCTTCTGGTCCTCCGACGCTAACACCGCCGGGTAGCTGCGACTGCAAGTACCGCCAACTCCGTCCGAATGGACGCTCAGACCGATGCGACCTCGAGACGCGGATGTGACGCGGAAGCCTGGGTCGACCGCAATCGACGGAATCGGACCACGGCAACGACGGCGGCAACAGCGGCGAGGATCACCAACGGCAGCGACGGACCCATCGTGGGTTCGATGACAACCAGTAGCACCGGCAGTCCGAATCCGAGATAGGTGCCGACGTAGAAGATCCCGGTCAGGGCGCCCCGCGAGGCCGGGGGAGCCAGCGACTCGAGGTCGAGCAGTCCCTCACGCAGACACAGTCCGTAGGCCGTACCGAGGACGAGCGCGCAGACGATGAACAACCCGAGCGCGGGGTGCGCGCCGCCGACTGCGACCAGGCAGTATCCGAGTGCCGCCAGTGCGGCGCCTGTCGTGCCGGCCTGAGGACCCCAATTGCGATGGCGCGCAGCGGTTTGAACCAGGATTCCAGCACCCAGAGTCAGCGCCGCCGCGAAACCCGGAAGGAGAGGACCTGAGTAGCGGTCCCCGAGCCTGGCCGTCATGGTCACGAAAGAGACTGTTGCGCTGGCGAACACCCACGGCGCCAACGGAAGTGCCCAGAGCAGCGCATTTGCGACGGAGCGCTCCGCGCCGTCTGGCGCATTTGCGACGGAGCGCTCCGCGCCGTCTGGGACGGGTGTGATGGTCGCGGCTTCTACGGAAACAGGTGTACGACTCCACACAGCTGCCGCGGTAACCGAACCCACCGACAAGAAGGCCGAGACGACAAAGGGCGTAGCGAGTGGGAAGGCGGCAAATTGTGCCAACAGACCCGAAAACAGTGGTCCCAGTGCAAAACCCGAGGTGAGTACTACGCCCGCCATCACGGTTCCGGACTTGCCGCGAAGGTCAGCCGCCCACGCGGTGCCGGCGCCGATTGCCAGACCGGCACCGATACCGACAACGAGGCGCCCGACCATGAGCCCGGGCGCGTCGTGCCAGAGAAGAAGAATCAAGGTTCCGAGCGAGGCTATGAGCGCTCCGGGCAGGACGACTACAGCTCGGCCGACGCGATCCGACAGTGCTCCACCGGTCAACAGGCCGGGTGGGAGTCCGAGCGCGTAGATACCGAAAACACCGTCGAGCACGGTATGCGAAAGGCCCTCGTCCACCCGGAGAACCGGGATGAGCGAAGCAAAGTGGTTGGCGGCCCAACCCGTCGAAAGTAGAACTGCCAGTACCGAGATGAACCCGCGACGGGATGGATCGCCCATACCGGCAGCTTAGGCGGGTACCAGATCGCTCACGTCGGCGAGGAGTTCGAACGTGCGCAACCAAGCCTCGCGGTTGGTGCCGGTCGACACCGTGATCAGCTCGTCGGCCTGTGCATGCTCGGTGAACTCGTCGAGGTAGGCGCGGACCTCCGTGGGCGTGCCGATGGCGCTGTACTTGGTCATCTGCAGAACCTGCTGACCCGCGGGGGAGTCGAGCAGCATGTCCGCTTCGTCGTCCGTGAACTTGCGTCCGCGTCCGAGAAGAAGGCTGACGCGCGAACGCTTGGCCGCGAGGAAGTCCTGCTGAGCCTGCTCATGGGTGTCGGCGGCGATGACGTTGACGCCCGCGATGACGTACGGCTCCGCCAACTGCTCCGACGGCTTGAACTCGCGTCGATAGATCGCGACGGCGTCGCGCAGGGCGTTGGGGGCGAAGTGCGAGGCAAATGCATACGGCAGGCCGAGCATCGCGGCGAGCTTGGCTCCGAACAGTGACGATCCGAGAATGTAGAGCGGAACGTGAGTGCCCTTACCGGGAACGGCATTGATTCCGGGGACGCGCGAAGTGTCGCCGAGGTAGCCCTGAAGCTCGAGTACGTCCTGCGGGAAGCTGTCCGAAGAACTCGGGTCGCGTCGCAAAGCCTGCATGGTCTTCTGATCACTACCGGGCGCGCGACCGAGACCGAGATCGATGCGACCCGGGTGCAGAGTCTCGAGGGTGCCGAACTGCTCGGCGATCGTCAGCGGCGCGTGGTTGGGCAGCATGATTCCACCGGCGCCGAGGCGGATTTTGCTGGTGTGCGCGGCGACGTGGCTGATCAGAACGCTGGTGGCCGAAGACGCGATGGAACCCATGTTGTGGTGCTCGGCATACCAGATTCGCTTGTAACCCCACTCCTCGGCGCGCTGCGCCAAGGTCACGCTGGCGTCGAAGCTGTCTTTGGCGGTTTCGTTGTCGCCGATGTGGGCGAGATCGAGGATGGAAAGTGGGACGGCCATGAATGTGGTGCCTTTCTCAGCGAATAGAACGCAAGCGTCGTTGTGAGGTGCAACCGCTGTGAGTCCATTCCTATTTCCGAGAGCCTTCCCACGCTGAGCAAGTGCGATTTTCGGAGGGGCGGTGACTCCCGCTCGATCAGTTCCGCACAGCGTTGGCCATGGCGGCCAACGAGAGGGCCTGCCGAGCGCGGTCGAGGACAACCGCACGAGAGATGTCGATGTGCGACACCAGTGCCTCGTGTGCTTGCGGAATCTTGCCGTCCAGCACCAGTTCGACGACGGAGATATGTTCCTCCACGGTGGCCTTCATACGGTCGGGAGTCAGGTAGTCGAACATCCGCACGGGGCGCAGCTTCGAGTTGACGGCCTGCAAGGCGTCGACCAACGCGTGGTTTCCGGATGAGGCGAGGAGCGCGATGTGGAACTCCTCGTCGAGCGTCACGAAGCCGGCGTCCGGTACCGGCATCTGTTTGAGAAATGTGTACCACTTGTCGAGTTCGGAACCGAGCGCGTCTCGATCATGAGCGGGGGCCTCACCGTCTAGTACCCGCCGAAGCCCGTGCACTTCGAGGAGTATGCGCAGCTCGTAGAGGCCACCCAACTCGTCGAGGTGCGGTCGGTACGGAAAGAGTCCATGTTCGTCGCGCTCGACCAGCCCGTCGGATTCCAACTTCGCGAGCGCTTCGCGCACCGGTGTTCGCGAGACACCGTAGAGATGAGCCAACCGTTCTTCGCCGAGTCGTTCGGATGGCGCGATCTGACCCGACATCAGATCGTTCCGGATCGACCGATAGACCTGCTCGCGCAGCGGCGGGCGCACACTCATGTCAGATTGCCATCGCTCGACGAACCGCCTCGGTGGACGTGGTGCCGCCCTCACCGGTCGAGGTCACGTGTCCCGCCGCGAGAATGCTGTAATGCTGCGCAGATTGGAGCGCGAAACCGATGTGCTGCTCTACGAGGAGGACACCGAGATCGCCGCGCTCGGTGAGTTCCATGACGGTTCTTTCGATTTCGGCGACCACGTTGGGCTGAATGCCCTCGGTTGGTTCGTCCAGAATGAGGATCTTGGGCTCGGTGATCAGGGCGCGAGCGATGGCAAGCTGTTGTCGCTGCCCACCGGAGAGAAGTCCCGCGCGACGGTCGAGGAGCGTGGTGAGTGCGGGAAACAGATCCAATGCCTCTGCGATGAGTGCCTTTCCGCGTTTGCGCCCGTCGGCGACCACCCGAAGATTCTCGGCAGTTGTCAGTTGTCCGAACGACTGCTGACCCTGGGGTACGTAGGCAAGTCCGCGAGCGACGCGGGCGCTCGGCCGTAGACCGGTGATGTCCTCACCGTTCAGAAGTACCTTTCCCCGTGTAGGTTTGATCAGACCGACGGCGGCGCGCAGCAAGGTGGTTTTACCCGCACCGTTGTGACCCATGACTGCCGCAACTCCGTCGCTGGGAACCAGCAGGGATACGCCGTGGATCACTTCGGTGCGTCCGTAGCCGGCGCGGATGTCGACGAGCTCGAGCATGATTCAGTCCTCCGGGGTCGGTTCGGTGTCGGCGCCGAGATCGGTTCCGGCAGCGGCTGTGCCGAGGTAGACCTCTTGCACCTTGGGGTCGGCTTGGACCTCCGCCACAGTTCCTTCGGCAAGCACTTTCCCAGCGGCGAGCACTGTGACGGACGTGGCGAAGGATCGCATGAAGTCCATGTCGTGCTCGACTACGACGACGGTTCGCGCACCGCCGATGCGCCGCAGAAGGTTCCCGGTCTCCTCGCGCTCCTCGAGGCTCATGCCTGCGACGGGCTCGTCGAGCAGGAGCACGGAACAGTTCTGTACCAACAACATTCCGATTTCGAGCCACTGCTTCTGTCCGTGCGCCAGAATGCCTGCGGCGGTGTCCCTGAGGTGCTCCAACCCGGTTGTCTCCAGCGCCTCTTCGATCTCGGGAAGCACACCTTTGCGTTTTCTGAGCAGGTTCCACGGTGATCGGCCGGCTCCGGCCGCGATGTCGAGATTCTGCAGCACCGAGAGCTCTTCGAAGACGCTTGCCGTCTGGAAGGTTCGCCCGACGCCGAGGCGGGCGATCTTGTGAACCTTCTTGCCGAGCAGTTGCTCGCCGGACTTCGTGATGGAACCCGTCGCGGGAACGAGTCCGGTGATGGCGTCGACCAACGTTGTCTTTCCAGCCCCGTTCGGGCCGATGAGAAACCTCAGGTCGCCCTGCATGAGGGTCAAGTCGACGCCGTCGACGGCCTTGAAACCGTCGAAGCTGACCGAAAGATTTCGTACTTCGAGGTACTCGGACGACATTCCGGCGTTGCCACCCAGTGCCGGTGTGGGTTCGCTGGTGGCGGTTGTGTTGGTCATGACGACACCTCCACTGGTTCGGGTTGGGAGACCTTGACCGGCGGGTCGGCCGGGGTCTCACGCTTCTTGCGGTGGCGCATCAGGGCGAACAATCCGGCCACACCTGCCGGGAAGAACCCGACCACGACGATGAACATCAACCCTTGTGCGTAGATCCATCCCGAAGGGAGTTTCTCCGAGAATGTCGACTGCGCCCACGCGACGCCGATCGCACCGAGTACCGGACCGAGAAGCGTTGCGCGGCCGCCGATCGCGACCCCGATGAGGAAAGCGATGGACGGGACGATCCCGACGTCGGCGGGGGAGATGATGCCCACGATCGGAACGAACAGCGCGCCGGCGATACCGGCGAGGAACGCCGCGGTCACGTAGGCGACCAGTTTGATGTTCGCCGGATCGTATCCGAGGAAACGTACTCGCTCCTCTTGATCACGGACGGCGACGAGGAGTTCGCCGTATCGGGAGTTCATCAGCTGGCGAATCAGAGCGACCGATGCGAGAAGAACTCCGGCGGCGATGAAGAACAACATCTGCTTGTTCGCCGGATCGTTGAGATTGAAACCGAAGAACGTGCGAAAGCGGTTGAGGCCGTTGCTGCCACCGATCGACTGCTGGCCGATCAAGAGGATCGCGAAAGCCGCGGCGAGTGCCTGCGAGAGGATCGCGAAGTACGCGCCCTTGACTCTCCGCTTGAACACACCGAGTCCGAGGAGAAAGGCAACAGCGGCCGGCAGGAAAAGGATGGCGAAGATCGCCACGAATGGCGAGGCGAACGGTTGCCAGTATCCCGGCAGTTCGGTCTTGCCGGCGATGGACATGAAGTCCGGGACCGCGTCGCCCTTGAGTTCGGCATCGGCGATCTTGAGGTGCATCGCCATCACGTATGCGCCGATTCCGAAGAAGACGCCCTGGCCGAGCGTGAGCATTCCGCCTCTGCCCCAAGCCAAACCGATACCGACAGCGACTATGGCGAAGCACAGGAATTTTGCCAACAGTGACAGCCTGAAGTCCGAGAGCACAGCCGGAGCGACGGCGAACAGCACGATCGCGGCAAGTGCAAAACCGCCCCACACCCGAATTCGGGAATTGTTCAGGATGCTCATACGAGGCTCCTCGTCTTGACTGCGAACAGGCCCTGCGGCCGAACTTGAAGGAAGACGACGATGATGACGAACACGATCACCTTCGCGATCGACGCTGTCGTCGAGTACTCGATGAACGAGTTCAAGATGCCGAGGGCGAAGGCTGCGATCACGGCTCCCTTCATCTGACCGAGACCGCCGACGACAACAACCAGGAAGGCGTCGATCAGATAGGACTGGCCGATGGTCGGGCTGGTGGAACCGATGAGCGTCAACGCGACACCCGCGACGCCGGCGAGCCCGGAACCGAGGAAGAAGGTCGTGATGTCCGTACGACGAGAGGAGATTCCGCTCGTCTCGGCCAGATCGCGATTTTGGACGACGGCCCGGATGCGTCTACCCATCGACGACTGCTTCAGTGCGACCGAAAGTGCGATCACCGCTGCGATCGCCAACACCAGAATGAAGATGCGGGTTTTCGGCACCACGGCGCCGAAAATATCGACCCCGCCCGAAAGCCAGCTCGGCGCCGAAACATTGACTGCCGGCGCGCCGAAGATGTCGCGCGCCAACTGCTGAAGGATCAATCCGACGCCGAATGTCACCAACAGGGTGTCGAGGGGTCGGTGGTACATCCGCGATACCAGGACCACTTCGAGCACAACACCCATCAGTCCGCCGACGACGAAACCGACGAGCAGAGAAATGATCAACGATCCCGTTGCATTCGAGATCACCTGCTGCACTACGTATGCGGTGTACGAGCCGGCCATGATGAACTCGCCGTGTGCCATGTTGATGACACCCATCTGCCCGAACGTGAGAGACAACCCCAACGCTGCCAACAGGAGAATCGATCCGATACTCAAACCCGTGAACAACTGCCCGATCACAACATCCATGACAGACGCTCCACCTCTCTACTCGTCGATTCCGTCAATTCCGCCTTTTGTCGATCAGCTACCGAGGCCCTCAGCCCAGGGGTAGTTCTTCAGGTACGGATCCGGCTCGATCGGCTGTCCCGAATCCCAGACCGTGTAGATCAGTCCGTCGGAACGGATTTCGCCGATCCGGGCAGTCTTGGTGATGTGGTGGTTGTCGCCGTCGATGGTGACGAGTCCTTCGGGCGCCTGGAAGGTCACACCGTCGGCGTTGTCCTGAATATCCTTGACCGCAAACGAGTTGGCCTTCTCGACGGTGTTCTTCCAGAGGTAGACGGAGGTATATGCCGCTTCCATCGGATCGGACGTGGGCTTGTCCTGCCCGAACTTCGCCTTGTACGCCGCGACGAACTTCTTGTTCTCGGGGGAGTCGATGGTCTGGTAGTAGTTCCACGCCGTCAGCTGGCCTTCGACGTTCTGGACTCCGATACCACCGACCTCTTCCTCCGCAATGGAGACGGAGACGACGGGCATGTCGGCGGGTTTCAGGCCGACATTCGAGTATTCACGGAAGAACGCAACGTTGGAATCGCCGTTGAGTGTGTTGAACACGGCATCGGCGTCGGCTGTGCGGACCTTGTTCACGATGGTGGAGAAGTCGGTCGAACCCAGAGGCGTGTAATCCTCGCCCTTGATCTCGATGCCGTTCGCTGCCGCGTACGCCTTGATGATGCGGTTGGCGGTCTGCGGGAACACGTAGTCGCTGCCGACCAGATACAGCGACTTGACGCCCTTCTCCTTCAGGTAATCCAGCGCCGGGATGATCTGCTGGTTGGTCGTTGCGCCCGTGTAGAAGATGTTCTTCGAATCTTCCAGTCCCTCGTACTGGACCGGGTAGTAGAGCAAAGAGTTGTTGTCCTCGAACACGGGCAGCATGGCCTTGCGGCTCGAGGAGGTCCAGCCACCGAAAACTGCTGCGACGCAATCGCTGCTGATCAGTTTCTCGGCCTTCTCGGCGAACACTGTCGGCTCCGACGCACCGTCCTCTGCCACGATCTGGATCTTCTTACCCAGTACACCGCCGGAATCGTTGATCTCCTGCACCGCCAACGAGATGGAGTCGCGGACCGTCACTTCACTGATGGCCATGGTGCCCGAGAGTGAATTCAGGGAACCGACCTTGATCGTGTCCCCCGAGGTGTCGACGCACGACGTAGCCGTCGAATCTCCCGATGCGGTGTCTGTTGCCTTGCTTCCGCAGCCGGTGAGAACCAAGCCCAGCGCGGCGAGAGCGGCCGGCGCGGCAAGGGTGCGCTTCGAGAAGGTTCGCATGTACGGGCCTTTCGTGTCGATGGCTCTGGCAGACAATGGCTCTGACAGATCTGTATCCGGAGTGCGTATACAACGCTGTATTCGTCGAGTGCACAGAGTAGGTGGAAGTTGTTGCGGTGGAATGACTGTCGGTGACAAGTGTGTGTCCGGTGTTTCGATTGGGTATCCAGGACCTCACACCGCAGGTCAGCGAGGGTGCGGTGTTAGCATCGACGAGAAATTGATCAAGCACTCGCTTGACGATCGGAACGTCGGAAGGATCTTCTCGTGCGCTCGACCCGACGGGACGAAATACTCGCTCATGCGGCCAAGCTGTTCAGTGAGCGGGGAATCGCCGCGACGACGGTGCGCGACATCGCCGACGAAGTCGGGATCCTCTCCGGCAGCCTCTATCACTACTTCGACTCCAAGGATGCGATAGCCAACGAGATCGTCGTCCGGTTCCTCGAAGATCTCAACGTCCGGTACGAGGACTCGATCGAACCGGAAGGTTCGGCTCGAAATCGCCTGGCCACGATGGTGTCGGTCTCCTTTGCCTCGGCGGTGGATCACCCGTATGCCACGGAGGTCTATCAGGGAGAAGCCATACTTTCGTCGCAACCGGCGGACGCGCCCATCACCATCCTGGTTCAGAAGGCACACAGCTACTGGCGATCGGCTATCGCTCGCGGAATTGCCGACGCGGAGTTTCGGGAAGACATCGATCCCGAACAGTTTCACCGTCTCCTGCGTGAATCCGTCTGGTCCACCGTCGCGCAGTATCGCCCACAGCTTTCCGAATTGGCCGAAGATCTGCAGCGCAATCTGATTTCGGTTTTCCTGGACGGCTTTGCCGCACGTTCCGTCGACGGTGAGCCGGTGGCACGCATTGCGCGGCGCACGGCGAAGAAGGAAGCGCAGACCGAATCTCCCGACTCGGACCTTGCCGAACTCCGCTCTGATGTCGACGAATTGAAGTCCGTCATTCGCGAACTCAGCTCGTCGATCCGGCAGCTGCAGAAGCCGTAACACCGCAGTTCCTGCGCGTGTAGTTCGGATTTTGACTATCAGTGTGACCCAGTGCATACTTCTGTCCACACTCGTAAATCAAGCGCTTGTTTGATTTACCAAGCACAGTTTGGACGGGAGTTCGATGTGAGACTCGGAAAGGCGATCGCCGTCTGCGCGGCAGTGGTCCTCGGGGCGAGCGCGTGCGCATCTGCCGGTGTCATTCCCGAAGACACCATCGTCATCGGTTTGGACGAGGACTCCACCGGGCCCGGTGCGTCGTACAGCACGATCGCCGGCAAGACGGTGCGGATGACCGTCGACCTGATCAACCAGGCGGGCGGAATCAACGGTAAGCAAGTCGAATTGGTTGTCGAGAACGACGAGAGCAGTCCCACCAAAACCCCGTCGATCATTCGGAAGTTGGTCGATCACGGGTCCAGTGCGGTCATCCTCGCCACGGGCAGCGGGTCGGTGCTGCAGGCCAAGTCGATTCTCCAGCAGTCGAAGATTCCTGCGATAGCTCCGGTCGTTCTCAGCGACGCCTTTGCCTCGGCGCCCGACAACGACTTCTCGTTCATGATTCCGAACTCGTTGAAGCAGTACGCCCAGGTGTACTGCGGGGCTTTCGAGAAGATGGGGTACAAGTCCCTGGGAATTCTCGGTGACGCGAGTGCGTCCATCGACGGAATCATCAAGACCCTGCGGCCGGCGCTCGAGAAGTGCGCGAGAGTGACGGGCGTCGAAAAGGCGCCGGTCGATGCCGCGGACATCACCGCACAGGTCTCACGTCTCGCGGAAACCGAACCGGACGCGATTCTGGTCGCCAGTATCGGCGGGCACTTCGAAATCCTCGCGCACAACACCTTGTCGAAGGTCACCCCGCAGACGCAACGCTTCTCACTCGCTTCCATCGGAAACCAGCCCGCATCTTGGGCTTTGGCGGACCCGAAGGCGTTGAGCGGCATGGTGTACATGGGCTCGCTCAGTGAGAACAACCCGAGAACCGCCGAACTGCGTCGCAAGGTGCAGGCGGTGAAGGGGCCTGATTATCAACTGACCGCCTACGACGCACAGGCGTACGACGCCGTCATGATGTTGGCCGAGGCAATCGAAATTGCCGGCGACCACCGAGATCGGACGGCCGTTCGTGATGCTCTTCAACAGGTTTCGGCACTTCCCGCCAGCTTCGGCCAGGACGGATTGACACTGTCGTTCTCCTCGCAGGATCACCTGGCTCCGGACAGCCTCTGCGGCCTGGTACTCGTCGAATTCGGTGAGGACAACAAGCCTGCCCGTCCGTGGGATTCCTACCAGCCCCCGTGCGGATAACCGAGGAGCATTGACATGACAGACGCACAACTGTGGCTCGCAGCCATCGAGATCGGTGCCTTCTTCTCGCTGATAGCCCTCGGAATGTATCTCGTGGTGGTCGGCGCCGATTTCTTCAACTTTGCGATGGGCCCGTACGCGATGGCTGCGGCCATGGCGTCGAGTTGGGTCGCGATCAATTACGGGCTCGCTCTCTGGATTGCCATGCCGCTGGGGATCGCGGTAGCGGTGGCGCTGTCGATCCTGACGGAAAAGCTTGTGGTCAAACAGGTTCAGAAGCGTTCGGGTCGTGGGGAACTACCGGCGTTGGTGGCGGTGACCGCAGTACTGTTCGGGATCCAGCAGCTCGCCGGCACGGTCTTCGGCCGAACACCACTTCCCGGACAGAAGATCTTCGACTTCGATCCGATATCGGTGCTCGGTGCCACCGTCGACAGTTCGACCGTTGTACTCGTCGTCGGAACTGCCGTGATCTTCGTCGGTATCGGACTGTGGCTGAACCGGTCCACCTCGGGCCGTCTGCTACGCGCCGTCGGCGACAGTCCGGATGCCGCCCGCGTCCTGGGCTTGCCGGTGGATCGGGTACGCCTCATCGCGTTCACCCTCGCGGGTGTGATCGCCGCCGTCGCCGGACTTCTGTTCGCTCCCAAGGCCGGTGTTCAGTTCACGAGCGGTCTGTCATGGACGCTGACGGCATTCATCGCACTCGTCATCGGTGGTACCGGCCGAAGTTGGGCTCCGCTGATCGGCGGAATGGTGTTGGGCGTCGTCCAGGTATTCGCCCCGTACTACTTCGGTGCGAGTGCTGCGCAAACCGCGATTCTGTTGATTGCCCTGGTGTTCTTCGCTTTCCGTCCGGAAGGCTTGCTCTCGAGGAAGGTTCGCGTCTGATGGCCTCGCTTTCTACCAGTCCGCTGACGTCAAATCCGCCCACTACATCCGGCCGTTCCCGGACGAGGATGCTCGCCCTGTCACGAGAAGCGCTGATCACCGTGGTCGTGGTTGCTGCCGTGCTGCTGTGGATGGGGCCGAGTCTGTACCGGCAGGATCTGGTGTTCCTCGCTGCGACGTATTCGCTGATCGCACTCGGCATGTACGTGCCATTCGTGCTCGCGGGATCACTGTCGATGGCGTACAGCGCGTATGCGGCGATCGGCGCGTATGCCGTTGCGCTGATCTCGGTTCGGACCGGGTTGTCGATGTGGTGGGGATGGATTCTCGGCGCCCTCGCCGCTGCAGCGGTTGCAGTACTCCTCAGCTTGGCAACACAGAAACTCTCCGGCTTCTACCTTGCCGCGGTGACCTTGTTGTTCGGTATCGCTTTCGAGCACTGGTTGATCGACGGGCCGAGTTTCACCGGCGGGTCGGCCGGGATCTCGGGTGTCGAGACTGTGACGATGTTCGGCTGGGAGCCACCGCGCTATTTGTTGGTCGTGTTCGCGATCTTGTTCGTGTGTCTGATCGCGGTCGCTGTGGATCGACTCCGGAAATCGGTGTGGGGGCTGATGTTGCAAGCTGCCCGCGACAATCGTAATGTCGCACGGTCTTCCGGCGTCAATCCTGCGCACCTGACCGTCGTGGCGCTGGCGATCGGTGCTGCGATCGCGTCGACCGGCGGATCGCTGTTCACCGTGTCGGTGCAGGCTGTCACTCCTGAAACCTTCACTCTCAGTATTGTTTTCCTCGCAATCTTCATGCCGATCATCGGCGGTCGCGGTTCGGCGTGGGGTGCTCCGCTCGGTGCATTGATCGTGGTGATCGTGACGCTGAATATGCCCGGGTACCAGGGAAGTGGCGAACTCCTGCTTGCCGGAGCCGTCCTGGTGATCCTCATCGTCGCGCCTGGTGGGGTGATCGGGTGGAGTCAGAACGTTCTGGGTCGAATGAACCGTCTGTACAAGGAGCGTGGCAATCGATGACTCGGCTACTCGAAGTGAGCGGGCTCCACAAGTCCTACGGAGGCGTCCGCGCTGTCGACGATGTCTCGTTCAGCGTCGGACCGGGAGAGGTGATCGGACTGGTCGGCCCGAACGGGGCAGGCAAGACCACACTGGTGGACTGCATCTTCGGCACTCAGCAAGCAGACTCCGGAACCGTCGCGCTCGCGGGTGCTCCCTTGACCGGGCCGTCGGAGCGCCGTGCACGGCAAGGGCTCTCGCGCACGTTTCAACATCCGCAGCTCGCGGCGGAACTCGACGCCGTCGACAACATCATCCCGGGACTGTACGGGCACAAGATCACCTCACCTCTGCACTCGCTGTGGTGGGCGATCAAAGGACCTTTCGAGAACTGGGACCGGACAGCACAGCGGGCCCGGGAGATTGCTGCGCGATACTCGGTCACCGACGTCGAGAGTGCTTGCGGGGATCTCAGTTTGGGGGCGCAGCGTCTGGTCGAGGTGGCGCGGGCGATGGCGACCGAACCCGAAGTCCTCCTGTTGGACGAACCGTTTGCCGGCGCGGATCACGACGGCATCGCTGCCATCTCCGGTGCCGTGCGATCGATTGCCGCGCAGGGCAAAGGAGTAGTCCTGGTTGATCACAACGTCGATCTCATCGCGGCGCTCGCAACCAAGATCGTGCTGCTCAATTTCGGATCAGTGGCGTTCTACGGACCACCGCAGGAGTGCTTGGCCAGCGACGCGATGCGAGAAGTCTATTTCGGTTCCGAATACGAGGAAGGCGCCTGACATGCTCGAACTCGACAGAGTCACAGTTCGATACGGATCCGCTGTCGCCGTCCGGGAAGTCTCCCTTGCCGCTCCCGCCGGTGAAGTGACAGCCATCGTCGGGCCGAACGGTGCGGGCAAGACCAGCTTGGCGGGATCCATCTACGGCTCGGTTCCCGCCACCGGGACAATCAAATTCGATGGTCGAGAGATCCAGAAATTATCGGCACTGGATCGTGTCCGCAGCGGATTTGCCTACGTTCCCCAAGGCAGGCAACTGTTCATGCGAATGTCCGTTCGCGAGAACCTACGCGTCGGCGCAGACCTGCTGGGATTGAAAGCCGAAGCCGTGGAAACAGCTTTCGAGAGGTTCCCGATCCTGCGTGAACGCTCGGAGAGTTATGCCGGGGTCCTCAGCGGTGGTGAGCAGCAGATGTTGGTTCTGGGGCGGGCCCTTCTGGAAACCCCGAAGGTGTTGCTCCTCGACGAGATGATGACAGGACTGGCACCGAAAATCGTCGCGGAGCTGCGAGCATTGGTCGGGGGTCTGGCCGCCGAGGGTGTGACCGTCATCGTGACGGAACCGGCACTTACTGCACTGAAATCGGTTGTCGACCGCGGATATGTCATGCAGCGCGGCGAACTCGTCCGCGAATGCGATTCCGCAGCGACACTGGACAACGCGTACAAACAATCGATGGGCGTACTCAGCGCCGACGGGAGATGATCGACGATCATGCTGGAAACGAAGACACTCGACTTCACCGTCGGTGAATTCGCCACGAATCCGGACCGGTTCGCCGGCGTCAGCATCAGCGAAATGGTCAGGCATTGGTCTGAGACCATCCCGGACGAAACCGCCTTTGTCACTCCGGAATCGAGGGTGTCGTGGAAACAGTACGACGCGGCTGCCGATGCGATCGCGTCGGCGCTGGATCTAGCTGGTGAGGGATACGGACATGTAGCCGTGTTGCTCCCCGACACCGCTGTATTCCATGCGGCTCTCTGCGCAGCATTTCGTACCGGCCGCGTCGCCGTCGGAATCGGTTCGCGCTCGGGCATTCGCGAGATCTCTCATCTGATCGCCCGCTCGGAAGCCTCCGTACTCGTCACCACTCGCACGCTGCGCGGCGTCGATACCGCCGAACTCGTGGCGAGTCTGCGGGCAGAGCATCCCGGACTGGACGTCGTCTTCGCCGACGAACGCGCCGACGTGAGTTTCGAACGCGTGAGCGCAAACGGCGAACTCACCTCGTTGCCGGTCGAGCTAAAGCAGTTCCCCGCAACCAGTCCGTGTTTTGTCACGTCAGCCGTTTCGATGCTGAACTCGACCTCCGGCACAACGGGCCTACCCAAACTGGTCACACAAACCGAGGATCGTTGGGTTGGTTTCTCCGAGATTGCCGCCGAGGCGGCGGCGATCGGTTCGGATGAGGTGTTCCTCGGCGCGGTTCCAGCACCTTTCGGATTCGGCCTCTGGACTTCGCATTTCCTGCCGGCACTACTCGGTGCTCGCAATGTCGTCATGGAACGCTTCGACGTTTCGGTGATGATCGAGTTGATCGAGCGCGAACGGGTGACTGCTTTGAATTGTGTGAGTACACAATTCAAGATGCTGTTGCGTTCGGAGGCCGCGGAATCGGCCGATCTCTCGTCACTTCGTTTCATGTTCACCGGTGGTGAAGCCGTGCCCTATTCGGAGGCGCTGGCATTCGAACAACGTACCGGAGCGGCTGTCCTGCAGTTCTACGGATCGAACGAAACCGGCGCCGTCTCGGTGACGACGGTTTCGGACGGTTCCGATACCCGACTGAAGACGTGCGGCCACGTCATCGATCGCATGCAAGTTCGTGTATTCGACGATGCGGCAAAGGAAATGACCGGCTCCGTCCGCCGCGGTCAGCCTGGGGTGAACGGACCGCTGATGTGTCAGGGCTATTGGGGGGACACCGATGCGAACGACGAGTTGTACACCGACGACGGTTGGATGCTTCTCGGCGACATCGTCGAGATCGACGAGACAGGACGGGTGCGTGTGGTCGGGCGCAAAGCCGACATCATCATTCGTGGCGGCAAGAACATCTCCGCGGTCGAAGTCGAGGAGTACGTGCGCGCGCACCCTTCGGTGGAGTTGGTCGCCGTGGTCGGGGTCGACGATCCGCTGTTTGGTGAGAAGGTCTGTGCGGTCGTCGTGTCCGCCGATGACGATCTGAGTTCGGAGGATCTGACCGCCTGGCTGCAGAGCCGAGGAGTGACCCGCGAGTACATACCCGAGTACGTGATGACGGTCGCCGAATTGCCGATGGCGGCAGGCGGCAAAGTAGCCAAGGGTGAAGTCAAGGCACTCGCGCAGAGGCGGATCGCTGAACTCGGCTGATCGCACTTGGCGGTACCGGCTTCGCGTTACGCTGATCCGGACATTGTGCCGAGAGTGAAGGAAACCCGATGACGAACCCTTCACCGCATCGGTGGCGCAGGCGCTTGCTGTGGGCTCTGGCAATTGTGTTCGTTCTGGTCGGAGCCGTGGTTCTGGCCTTCGTTCTGAGCCCGAGACCTGGCGCACTCACCGTGCGATGGGTCTTCGATCGTGATGCGGTGAAAGTCACCGAGGCGCTCGAGAAGCACGCGCCCGAAGGCGTCGACTCGATCAAGGACCAGCAGTACCGCGCCGATGACGACGACGCATACCTGGATGTCTACTTTCCCGCAGCGACGACGACCGCATTGCCTACGGTGATCTGGACTCATGGCGGTGCCTGGATCTCGGGAAGCAAGTCCAACTACGCGCCGTACTACGAGTTGCTGGCCTCTCGTGGCTACACCGTTGTGTCCCTGGACTACTCACTCGGACCTGAGCACCACTATCCGACGGCAGTGCGGCAGCTCAACGACGCTCACGCGTACGTCGTCGCGAATGCGGAACGGCTGCATGTTGATCCGACGACGGTCGTTCTGGCCGGTGATTCTGCGGGAGCGCAACTCTCGAGTCAGCTCGCCACTCTCATCACTGATCCCGCCTATGCGAACCGTGTGGGCGTGGTCCCGTCGCTGCGGCCGGATCAGTTACGTGGAGTAATACTGAACTGTGGAATCTACGACGTCGGGAACATGGTCGGCGGACCCGGCATCATCGGTTGGGGAGTTGATCGGTCCCTCTGGGCGTATACCGGCGTGCGTGACTTCATGAGTACCGACGCAGCGGATCAGATGTCGACCTTGAACTACGTCACCGATCGATTTCCGCCTGCCTACATCAGCGGCGGCAACGCCGATCCGTTGACGGATTCTCAGTCGAAACCGATGGCTGACAAATTGACCGGGTTGGGAGTTGCGGTCGACACACTGTTCTATCCGGCCGATCACGTTCCGGCGCTCGGTCACGAGTATCAGTTCGATCTGGACAATGCCGACGGTCTCACTGCGCTCGATCGCACGGTTCAGTTTCTTGAGGCTCATACCGGCTAAATGTCGGATTGTGGTGAACCACTGCGAAAATGGTCATTTTGGACAAAGCTCCGCGGGTGCGTTGCCAGGGAATTCTCAACTAGTCCTTTTGGTCTAGCCTGGGTGAATCCGATCCGACCCCAGGAGTTGTTGTGCGCGCGCCTTCCCCCGACAGACGGCGAAGGCGCATTGTCGGAACCGCGGCGGTATTCGTCGTCATTCTGCTGTCCGGGGTAACCGCGGCACTCGTCAGTCCGTGGCCAGGAGTTCTCCTCGTACGGTGGATGTCGGCGGGTGGCTCCGAATCGACTCACGCATAACTCGACAGGCATGCACCGTCAGGAATCGTCTCGATTCTCGATCAGTCGTACCGCGACGGCGACGACGATGCACAACTCGACGCGTACTACCCGTCGGAGTCCACTTCGGCGCTACCCACGGTGGTCTGGGTGCACGGCGGTGGCTGGATATCAGGATCGAGAACTGATGCCGACGGTTACTACAAACTGTTGGCAAATCAAGGCTTCACTGTGATTTCGGTGGACTACTCACTGGGACCAGATGCGTATTACCCCACCGCAGTGAATCAGCTGAACGACGCGTATCGATTTATCGTGAGCAATGCGGACAGGTTGCATGTCGATTCGACCAATCTCTTTCTTGCGGGAGATTCGGCAGGCGCGCAGTTGTCCAGTCAGTTGGCGACCGTCATGACCAGCCCTGACTACGCGTCGGAAATGGGTGTGGAGCCGGCATTACGTCCCGAGCAGATACGCGGAGTTGTCCTCGACTGTGGGGTCTTCGATCTGAAACCCCTGCTGTCGCAGGGGAAGTACTTCGGTTGGGGCGTCGACAAGCAGTCGCTGTGGGGGTATCTCGGAACGAGGGACTTCGACGGGTCGACTGCAGTGGGTCAGATGTCGACACTGGGCCATGTGACCTCGGACTTTCCAGCGACGTTCATCACCGGCGGAAACATCGACCCACTGACCGCCAGCCAGTCGAAACCCTTGGCAGAACGGCTCGCCGATCTGGGCGTCGAAGTAGACGCACTGTTCTACCCCGAAGATCACGAGCCTGCGCTGGACCACGAATATCAGTTCGACCTCGATACCGTGGACGGGATGGTCGCGTTCGATCGCACAGTCGCGTTCCTGCGCAACTACGTGCGTTAGCGCGGTCAGCGAATCACGTAAGGCGAAATCGAACTTCGGTGCTCGCTGATGTCGAGGTCTTTACCCAAGGGCGGGAAGGCACGTTGCGGACAGTTGAGGCGTTCGCAGACGCGGCAGCCCGAGCCGATCGGCGTTCCCGGATTCGACTCGTCCAGATCCAGACCGTCGCTGTAGACGAGTCGGTGGGCGTGTCGAATCTCGCATCCCAATCCGATGGCGAAGATCTTTGCGGGCTGTCCGTATCGAGCCGCTCGACGTTCGACCGTGCGAGCAACCCAGAGGTATCGGCGGCCGTCGGGCATCTGTGCGATCTGGGGCATGATCTTGCCCGGATACGAGAACGTCTCGTAGACGTTCCACAGCGGGCACGTACCGCCGCTGGTGGAGAAGTGGAATCCGGTGGCGGACTGACGCTTCGACATGTTTCCGGCACGGTCGACACGCACGAACATGAACGGAACCCCGCGAAGTTTGGGGCGCTGCAGAGTCGAGAGGCGGTGGCAGATCGTCTCGTAGCTCGCGGAATAGAAGGCGGACATGCGCTCGATGTCGTACCGGAAGTCCTCGGCGACGTCGTGGAACTGGCTGTATGGGAGCACGGTGGCCGCCGCGAAGTAGTTGGCCAATCCAAGTCGCGCCAAAGAGACCGAAGCTTCGCTGGTGAAGTTGCCTTCGGCCACCAACGAGTCGAGCAGATCGCCGTGCTCGAGGTACGCGAGTTCTGTCGCGAACTTGAAGACCTGTTGCCCGCCGGAGAGCCGTGCGGAGATTTCCAGGACCCTGGTATCCGGGTCGTAACGATGAAGTATGTTCTCGCCCAGGTCGACTCGTCGAACGATCTGCACGCCGTGGACGGTTTCGAGGCGTCTGGCGATCTCGCCGGCGACGTCGCCGCGATGAAAGCGCATCCGGGCAGTGAGTTCTTCGGCCGCGGTGTCGAGATCGTGAATGTAGTTCTGCCGCTGATAGAAGTAGTCGCGCACTTCCTCGTGCGGCATGGTGATCGAACCGCTGCCGCTGCCGTCCGAGAAACGGTCTTCCGTGGCTGCGGCGAGCTGCGCCGTCGTGTTGCGGAAGCGGCGATGCATGTTGACCATCGCCTTGGCCAGGCCCGGGTGCGTGGAGACCATCTCCGCGATTTCGTGGGCGTCGGCGTCGATGCCCATCTCCTGATCGAGGGCAACTTCACGCATTTCCGCGATCAGGCGCGTGTCGTCCTGCGGGGAGAAGAAGGTGGTGTCGACGCCGAAGACTTCACTGATTCGCAGGAGGACCGGCACGGTGAGTGGCCGGACGTCGTGCTCGATCTGATTGAGATAGCTTGCCGAGATCTCCAGCGTCTTGGCCAGCGAAGCCTGACTCAACCCGCGCTCGGTCCGCAGTTGGCGGAGCCGGACACCGACAAAGGTTTTCGACATTTTCCCAGGATACGAGTGACAGTCCGGCTTCGCAAAGGTGGGTTCGCAGAATTCGCACCGGTACCCCCTGTGAGTGGTTAAGGAGTCCTCACACTCCTCAACCACTCACGGGGCCGGAGGCCTAGACCCTGTTCTCCGAACGCGGAGCTCCGATTCCGGGATCGATCTGGAACGGCCCGCTCGACGAGGGTGCAAGGGGGAAGTCGAAGATCGCAGTCGGGAGATAGACCGTCGAACACGAGTTGGGGATATCCACGACACCCGACAGGCGACCCTCGATCGGCGCCGCACCGAGTAGCAGGTACGCCTGCTCTGGCGCGTACCCGAACTTGGTCAGATACTCGATCGCATGCAAGCACGCACGCTGGTAGGACAGATGTGAATCCAGGTACTTCTGTTCGCCGTCCAACGTGACGGAAGTGCCCGAGAACGCAAGCCACTCGGAATACTGCGGATCCGTGTTGCCCGGCATGAAGATGGCGTTCTCGGAAACACCGTAGGTATCCATTCCGCCCTTGATGATGTCCACACGAAGATCGATGAAGCCGCCCATCTCGATGGCACCGCAGAAAGTGATCTCACCGTCGCCCTGGGAGAAGTGGAGATCGCCGACCGACAGATTCGCACCGTCCACGAACACCGGATAGAAGATTCGGCTGCCCTTGGTGAGGTTCTTGATGTCCTGGTTTCCGCCGTTCTCACGCGGGGGAGCGGTGCGAGCCGCCTCGCCGGCCACGCGTGTGTACTCGTCACCGGTCAAGGTTCCCAGTACTGCATCGCGGGGCTCGGGCGGAAGCGCAAGCGGGGGAACCCGATTGGGATCGGTGGCAATGAGGGCACCCTCGCGGGCATTCCACTTGGCGAGCAGGGCTGCCGACGGAGCCGTGCCCATGAGTCCCGGGTGGACGATGCCCGTGAACGAGACGTGCGGAATGTGACGCGACGTCGCCGTTTGGCCGGAGAAATCCCAGACGGCTTTGTACGCGTCGGGGAACTGTTCGGTGAGGAAGCCACCGCCGTTGTTCCGAGGGAAGATGCCGGTGTACCCCCAGCCTTGGCCGGCCAACGGACCCGAATCTTCTTGGGGGATAGGCCCGATATCCAAGATGTCGACGATCAAGAGGTCGCCGGGCTTCGCGCCTTCGACGGCAAAGGGGCCGGACAGCGTGTGGACCGTGGTCAGTGGCGCATTGAGAATGTCGTCGGCCGAGTCGTCGTTGTGTATTGCGCCGTCGAACCATTCGCGGCAATGGACACGAAACGCATCACCGGGTTTCACCGTCACCGCCGCTGGGATGTCCGGGTGCCACCGATTGTGGCCGACGATTGCCTGGTCGGTGAATTTCTTGGCGGAATCGAGTGGAAACAGCAGTTCAGGCATATGCACTCCTCATTCTCGAAGAAACGGAAAACTCGTGGCGGCAGGACTTTCGTGTCGGATCGGGACTCACGGCGAGGACGCGCGGTGAAGACGCTCAGGGGCGAGGTAGCTTGCGGTGCAACGGATTGGATGTCGTCGGCGGAGATTGCCGGCCGCGGCCGGGTAGCGACCCACTGACCACGGCAGGCTCGTGAGCCGATCGAGCAGTGCTGTCCAGTAGACCCATCGCGGCCGACGACGCGTGACTCAACCGGGGAGACGAGACCACCCGCTTGGACTCGAGACTGCACTGGGGGCAAGTAATCGACTGGGGCACTTCGGCCATCGCGAACGACCGCTCGAGCGGGCCGCAGCCGGTACAGCGAAACTCGTACAGAGGCATGCGGTCACGCTATCGGAGGATCCGTAAGTGCGACACTGGAACGACACGCACCGGGTTGCCGATGCCGCAATTGCGCCCGTCAGCGCAAGTACACAACTGCGTTGTCTCCGCCGGTACAGGTGACGATGCCGGAGGTCACCTTGCATGCCATCGTGTACTCCTTGCCGGTCACCGGACTACGTGCGGACACGGTGCTGGATGCACCGGTTGCACCGGAGTTCCCGTAGGCGATCCGAACCGCCTCGGCAAACTCACATGAAGTTTTGCCCCCACTTGTCGCGGACTCCTTGTAACTTCCGGCCGGCTGCCCGCCGGGGCAGGCGGACGCACCGGCCGGGAAGTTCGCGGCGCGTGTGGTCGTCGGGGATGTCGTGCTGGGAGCGGTTGTCGTGGTGTCGGGTGTGTTCGCGGCGCTGATGGTGGTGTGGGCGGCGCCACCGGCGGCCGAGTTGGGGACGTCCTTCGGCCAGAGGACCCAGGCAAGCCCGCCGAAGAGAGCCAACACAGTGATGACTCCGATTACGGATACCGGAATCACCCAGCCGGGCCGACGCGGCGGCGGATTTCCACGTGGCGGTGCAGGCGGGAATCCCTGGGGCGGGGGATACGACTGCGGCGCGGCTCGGTAGCCCAACTGCGGCGGCTGTGGACCGGATTGCGACCATGCCTGGTTGTTCGGTGGCCGCTGATAGTTGTCCGGCACCGCTTTATCGCCCGGTCGGGGGCGTCGAACGACAAGTCATGGTTCGACAGCATATGGCCGGCGAATGGGTTGTCTGTGGCTTTCTGACGGGTAGATCCCTGGAATCGCCCGAGCGAAGGCTGTTGCCGAGGAGTGATTGCGGTCACTCGCGGGTAGTGAAGTTGGCTCCGAAGTAGCGGACAGGCCTGTTCCGAGTGGCGTGCGAACTGCCGGAATTCGCAAGCGGCAGAGTTGAGTGCATTTCGTTCACAGCCTGCGGTTTCTTTCCTACTCGCCAGTACGGAACCTGTCCGATTGGGTAGTACCAGCCGCGTAGGAATCTTCACAGACTTAGCAAAGTGTGTTGAAAAGGTAGCGAAGATTGGCATTAGCAACAGGTAGACGGCACTTTTTCGATGTGCCATTCTCGGTAAGTACACAAGAAGGGCCTGGCAAGTATGTGAAGTAGTACGCACGTACTGCTCACAACAGGCCGGACCAGCAGATCAAAGAGATGGAGTCTTGATGTCGACCACCGGCACCCCGAAGACCGCAGCTGAGCTCCAGCAGGATTGGGACACCAACCCTCGCTGGAAGGGCGTTACTCGTAACTACACGGCCGATCAGGTCGTCAAGCTCCAGGGCACCGTCGTCGAGGAGCAGACCCTCGCTCGTCGCGGATCCGAGATCCTGTGGGATCTCGTGAACAACGAGGACTACATCAACTCCCTCGGTGCACTTACCGGCAACATGGCTGTGCAGCAGGTTCGCGCCGGCCTGAAGGCCATCTACCTCTCCGGTTGGCAGGTTGCCGGCGATGCGAACCTCTCGGGCCACACGTACCCGGACCAGAGCCTCTACCCGGCCAACTCGGTTCCGACCGTCGTCCGTCGCATCAACAACGCACTGCTGCGCGCCGACGAGATCGCCAAGACCGAGGGTGACACCTCCGTCAGCAACTGGCTCGCTCCGATCGTTGCCGACGCCGAAGCCGGCTTCGGTGGCGCTCTCAACGCTTACGAGCTGCAGAAGGCCATGATCGGCGCCGGCGCTGCCGGTGTCCACTGGGAGGATCAGCTCGCTTCGGAGAAGAAGTGCGGCCACCTCGGCGGCAAGGTGCTCATCCCCACGCAGCAGCACATCCGCACCCTGACCTCGGCTCGCCTGGCTTCCGACGTCGCGGACGTTCCGTCCGTCATCATCGCCCGCACCGACGCTGAGGCCGCAACCCTCATCACCTCCGACGTAGACGAGCGTGACCGCCCGTTCCTCGACGGAACCCGCACGGCTGAAGGCTTCTACGGCGTCAAGAACGGCATCGAGCCCTGCATCGCTCGCGCCAAGGCTTACGCACCGTACGCAGACCTCATCTGGATGGAGACCGGCGTGCCGGATCTCGAGGTTGCAAAGAAGTTCGCCGAGTCCGTTCGCAGCGAATTCCCGGACCAGCTCCTGGCCTACAACTGCTCCCCTTCCTTCAACTGGAAGGCGCACCTGGACGACGCGACCATCGCGAAGTTCCAGAAGGAGCTCGGCGCAATGGGCTTCAAGTTCCAGTTCATCACGCTGGCCGGCTTCCACTCGCTCAACTACGGCATGTTCGACCTTGCCTACGGCTACGCCCGCGAAGGCATGACGGCATTCGTCGACCTGCAGGAGCGCGAGTTCAAGGCTGCCGAAGAGCGTGGCTTCACCGCCATCAAGCACCAGCGTGAGGTTGGCGCCGGCTACTTCGACACCATCGCCACCACCGTTGACCCCAACACCTCGACGGCAGCTCTCAAGGGCTCCACCGAAGAGGGACAGTTCCACTAAGAACTGACTTCGGGTGGGGGAGAGGCTCGGCTTCGGGTCTCTCCCCTGCTTGTATCACCGCACTACTTTCTCTCGTCTTCAAGGCAGTTCCGATTGCGTCGGCCACCAGCGTCGACGCAGTTCGAAGTGCTTGTTTTGCAACACCTTCACCAGACAAACTCCACGAGACAAACAAGGAGCTGACGTGACCAGCGAAAAAATTCAGCGCGTCGGCGTTATCGGCGCCGGAATCATGGGTGCCGGAATCGCCGAGGTGTGCGCCCGCGCACATGTCGATGTTCTGGTCTTCGAGCAGACTCGCGAGCTTGCAGCAGCCGGGCGTTCACGCATCCTGCGTTCGCTCGACCGCGGCGTGAGCAGCGGAAAGATCACAGAACGTGAGCGTGAGCAGGCCGCATGGCGTCTGCGTTTCACCTCCGATCTGGGAGATTTCGCGGACCGCCAGCTCGTCGTGGAGGCCGTCGTCGAAGACGAGAAGATCAAGAGCGAAATCTTCGCCGAGCTCGACGCGGTCGTGACGGACCCGGATGCGGTTCTCGCGTCCAACACGTCGTCGATCCCGATCATGAAGCTCGGCATCTCGACCAAGCGTCCCGAGCGAGTCATCGGCATGCACTTCTTCAACCCGGTTCCGGTTCTGCCGCTCGTCGAATTGGTGACGACGCTCAAGACCAGTGCCTCCGTCTCGCAGCGCGCCGAGGCTTTTGCCAGCGACATCCTCGGCAAGCAGGTCGTCCGCAGTGCCGACCGCTCCGGCTTCGTCGTCAACGCACTCCTGGTGCCGTACCTGCTCTCGGCGATCCGCATGGTCGAGTCGGGCTTCGCGACCAAGGAAGACATCGACAAGGCAACGGTTCTCGGCCTCGCGCACCCCATGGGTCCGCTGGCTCTGACGGACCTGGTCGGACTCGACACCGTCAAGTCCATCGCCGACTCCATGTACGAAGAGTTCAAGGAGCCGCTGTACTCCGCTCCGCCGCTGCTCCTGCGTATGGTCGAAGCCGGATTGACCGGCAAGAAGTCCGGCGCGGGCTTCTACGAATACGCCGACAACGGTCGCTCCACCAAGCAGGCAAGCTAAGGCCCAAAGCCCCTGTGCGCCTTTCTGGTAGTTCCGGCTACCACAAAGGCGCACAGGGCGCTCGCGCCCCTCGGTTAGAAAGGTCGACCGCATGTCCAGCAGCACTGCAGCATTCGGCTCCAGCGTCCTGGGGTATCCGCGCATCGGGCCGCGCCGTGAGCTCAAGCGCGCCCTCGAGTCCTACTGGCACGGCACTTCGGACAAGGACGCACTTCTCGCGGTCGCCAAGGAACTCCAGGAATCGACCTGGAGCGAATTGGCTGCGACGGGATTGAGCCAGGTTCCCGGCAACACCTTCTCCTTCTACGATCACGTGCTCGACAATGCGCTGCTCTTCGGCGCAGTGCCGGAGCGGTTCAAGCCGCTCGAGGGCGCCCTCGAGCCGCTCGATTTCTACTTCACGATGGCCCGCGGCCGCCCGGACTTCCCGCCTCTCGAGCTGGTGCGCTTCTTCGGTACGAACTACTACTACCGTCAGCCCGAGATCGACGCGAACACTGTGTTCGCGCTCAACTCGGATGCACTTCTCGACGAATTCGAACGTGCGAAGGCGCGCGGCATCGAATTGCGCCCCGTCATCATGGGGCCCGTCTCGCTGCTTCTGCTTTCGAAGGTCGGACCTGCCACCGAGAAGTCCGATCCGAACTTCACCCCGCTCGACCTGTTGGACGCGCTCCTGCCCGAGTACGAGAAGCTCTTCGAGCAGCTCGCCAAGGCCGGTGCGACCTGTGTTCAGTTGGACGAGCCTTCGGTCACCGAGGACCGCACCCCCGAGGAGCTAGCCGCTCTGGGACGTGCGTACGAGAAGCTTTCGACGGCCCCGCTGCGCCCGCGCCTGTTGGTGACGGGTCCGTACGGCAAGTTCGGCGAAGCCCTCAACATCTTGGCGCCCACCAAGATCGAAGCCTTCGGTCTGGACCTGGTGCACGGCAAGATCACGGCCGAGGAACTGGCCGCGGTGCCGAACATCAAGCGCAAGCGCATCTACGCGGGCGTCGTCGACGGTCGCAACGTCTGGCGCGTCGACCGGTTCAACACCTTGACGTACCTGAACGAACTCAAAGATGTTGTGCCTGACCTCGTCGTCTCCACGTCGTCGTCGCTGCTGCACGTGCCGTACGACGTGCTCTCCGAGTACGACATTCCGGGAGACGTCGCAGACCGTCTGGCTTTTGCGAAGCAGAAGGTCGGCGAAGTCGTCTCACTGGCGAAGGCGCTCACCGAAGGTCCTTCGGACAAGTGGCGTAAGCGTCCGACGAAGGTGCACTTCAAGCTCAAGCACGCTGTCCGTGCTCGGGTGAACGCGATCAAGCCCGAAGATCGTGTGCGTGCACCGTACGAGGAGCGTCGTAAAGCTCAGCAGGAACGGTTGAATCTGCCGTTGGTGCCGGCCCAGACACTGGGTTCGTTCCCGCAGACCGACGCGATTCGCCAGGCTCGTTACGAACTCGGCCAGGGGCGTTTGGAGTGGGACGACTACTACAAGCGCATCCAGGAAGAGATCGAGCGCACAATCCGTCTGCAAGAGGACATCGGTCTCGATGTTTTCGTGCACGGCGAGCACGAGCGCAACGACATGGTCCAGTACTTCGCCGAACTGCTCGAGGGCTATGCCTTCACGCACAACGGTTGGGTTCAGGCCTACGGATCTCGGTGCACGCGTCCGCCGATTCTCTACGGCGACATCGCACGTCCGAAGCCGATGACGGTCGAGTGGATTGCGTACGCGCAGTCGCTGACCGACAAGCCGGTCAAGGGCATGCTGACGGGTCCGGTCACCATGATCGCCCGTTCGTTCGTTCGCCAGGATCAGCCGCTCTACGAAACGGCAGAGCAACTGGCACTTGTCATTCGAGACGAAATCGCGGATCTCGAAGCTGCCGGAATCGCCATCATCCAGGTGGACGAACCGGCAATTCGTGAACTGCTGCCACTGCGTGAGGACGGCCGGGAGGCCTACCTGGAGTGGGCCGTCGACGCGTTCCGTCTGGCAACAGGTGGAGCGAAGCCGGAAACACAGATCCACACACATCTGACGTACTCCGCTCGGTCGTCGGTGGTCGACGCCATCGAACGGTTGGACGCCGATGTGACGGCTATCGTCGCGACCCGCTCCATCACGTGGGTTCTCGAAGCACTCAAGGAAGGCGCGCTCACGCACGGCGTCGGCCCCGGTGTCTACGAATCTCGCTCAGCTCGGATTCCCGACATCGACGAACTCGACGAATTGCTCACCGAGGCAAGCGAATCGATCTCTCTCGATCGCTTGTGGGCAAATCCGGACGGCGGCCTCAAGACCCGCCATCCGTGGCAACTCGAGCCTTCGCTGCGCAATATGGTTGCGGCCGCGAGGCGCCTGCGTCGTCGGGCCGAGCAAGCCGAGCGCGACGCCGGGTAAGTCACGTAAAGAACAAGTCATGGAGGGGCCTGCGAGTTGCAGGTCCCTCCATGCACGGGTAGGCATGTGTGCATGGTTACTGCTGCTGCTTATGCCGCGACGTCCGCTGACGGTCCCCTCGAGAAGACCACTGTCGAACGCCGCGAGCTCGGTCCACTGGACATTCTCATCGACATCAAATTTGCCGGCATCTGCCATTCCGACATCCACACCGCTCGCAACGAGTGGGGCGGAGCGAAGTACCCGATCGTCCCCGGACACGAAATCGCCGGCGTCGTCGCCGCCGTGGGGTCCGATGTCACCAGGCACAAGGTCGGCGACCGAGTGGGCGTCGGCTGCTTCGTCGACTCGTGCGGGGAGTGCGACGCCTGCACCGCCGGTGAAGAGCAGTACTGCCGCAAGGGTGTGACGGGTACGTACAACGCCACCGGCCGCGACGGCGAGCGCACTCAGGGTGGCTACTCGACGCACATCGTCGTCACCGAGCACTTCGTGCTCTCGATCCCGGAGGGCATCGAACTCGACGTTGCAGCGCCGCTCCTGTGCGCGGGCATCACCTTGTACTCACCGCTGCGGCACTGGAACGCCGGCCCCGGCAAGAAGGTCGCCATCATCGGTTTCGGCGGCCTCGGGCACGTCGGCGTGAAGATCGCCAAGGCGCTCGGAGCGGAAGTCACCGTCCTGAGCCAGACGCTCGGCAAGAAAGACGACGGGCTTCGCCTCGGCGCCGATCACTACTACGCGACCAACGACCGTGAGACGTTCAAGGCTCTTCGCGGCGAGTTCGACCTGATCCTCAACACGGTCTCGGTCAACCTCGACATCGACGCCTACATGTCCTTGCTTGCCATCAACGGCACTCTCGTCGAACTCGGCCTGCCCGAGAAGCCGATCGAAGTTCGAGCATTCTCGCTCGCCGCAAACCGTCGTAGCCTCGCCGGTTCCATGGTCGGAGGTATCCCGCAGACACAGGAGATGCTCGACTTCTGCGCCGAGCACGGCATCGGCGCAGAAATCGAACTGATTCCGGCGAGCGACATCAACGACGCTTACGAGCGCGTGATCAAGAGCGACGTCCGATACCGATTCGTGATCGACACCGCAACGATCTGACCCGCCCGGTCCTGCTCAGTCGAATTGTTCGCGGAGCTCAGTCGAGTTGCTCGCGAAGATTACTCAATGTCTTCGCGAGCAACCTCGACACGTGCATCTGGGACACACCGACTTTCTCGGCGATCTGTGTCTGCGTCAGGTTTCCGAAGAATCTGAGCATCAACACCGTCCGCTCTCGCTCGGGAAGCTTGTCGAGAAGCGGACGCAACGCCTCGTGATTCTCGACGTTCTCGAGTGCTGCGTCGTAGTCACCGAGTGTTTCCACGAGCGGGAGATCGTCGGTGTGATTGGACGCGGCACCGTCGACCGAGACCGTCTGATACGCGTTGCCGGCGATCAAGGCCTGGGCAACTTCTTCGCGTTCGATCCCCAACGTCTCGGCCAACTCGTCGACGGTCGGCGCGTGCCCGAGCTGTTGTGACAGCTCGCTGATGGCCTGCCCGAGTTGGAAGTGCAACTCCTTCATCCGGCGGGGAACCCGCAATGCCCAACCGGTGTCGCGGAAGTGTCGTCGAACCTCGCCCATCACGGTGGGAACTGCGAAGGAGACGAAATCGGATCCGCGCGTGGAATCGAAACGGTCGACGGCGTTGACCAGACCGAGACGCGCCACCTGAACCAGATCGTCGTGTGCCTCGCCACGACCGTCGAATCGTCTGGCGATGTGCTCGGCCAACGGTAGGCATCTGGTGATGAGTGCAGTGCGCACTCGTTCGTACTCCGGGCTGTGGGGCTCGAGGGTCCGCAGTTCCTCGAAAACTGGTATTACGTCCCGATATTCGTCGGTGGACCGCCGACGCGGGCGTGACGGGCCGTCTGCGGAAGCGGTCACAGGCGCCCGCTGAGGGCCTTGGTGAACTTCATGGTGGTGATGTAGCCGACGCCGCCGAGGTTCTCTTCCTGGTCGAGCGAAATCGAATCGGTGAGTTCGGTGAGGATGTGCCACCCGAACGAACGCTGACTGCTGTCCTCGTACTCCGTGGTCGTCGTGGACACGGACACGTGCAATTGCGGCGGCGTGAAGACGAACCGACACACCAGAACCGAATCAGGCGCAGCGCGAACGATCAGATGCGTACAGATTTCGTCCATGGCCAGTTTGATGTCGGCGATGGCGTCGAGGTCGAAGTTTTCCTGAATGGCAACGGTGGCGGCCAGTGCACGCAAAATCGACAGCTGATCGAGAGTCGCTTGAATCCTCAACTCCACAACTGGCTGAGTCTGATCCTGATCGGGCTCGAGTGCGCTGAGGTGTGCCATAAGTTCTCCGGATCGTCGTACCAGGGGTCGCGGTGAAGTCTGGTGCCGAGAACGATACCCATCCCGACCTTCACAGTGACCCCCGAACACGAAATTTGGTCGATGGTGGTGCCGGGGTAAACGACACGATTCTGCTCACGACCGTTGGCGATCGCAACATCGGATTACCTCGCGGAACCGCAGACCAAACCACATTTTTGTTCGGAACACCGAAACGAATGGTCGCAACGCACTTGTGACGTCCGTCATGCTGGCGTACTGTTTCAAACCGAGGTTGAGCACACAGCCGATGAGGGATTTATCCGTATTTCTGGAGACCCGTTCATCGTGCGTCTCCTTCGGAGGTCCCTTCTCTTTTGCAGAGTGTAAACCGTTGCGGGATGGGAGAACCATGACTGTTGTTCCAGGATCATCTATTTCAGGCTTTACGAACGCGGCGAAGGGATCGGTAGACTACGGACCTCCCGCGACCGGGACAGCGACCGCATCGTTTCACGCGCACCGCATCAGTGCACACACCGCTGTGATCAAAGTTCGTGGTGAGATCGATCTGATGAGCGCCAATGCTTTTCGTGACTTCTTGACGTACCACGTGGCCGCGGACCGGACGCTGGTCGTCGATCTATCCGAACTCGAATTCATGGGGACGTGCGGCTTGTCCGTGCTGTCGGTCCTGTCGACGCGATCACGCGACGTGGGCGGCACACTCGCGCTCGTCTGCGCCCGCCCGGTGCAAAGGTTGCTCAAAGCAGCTGGTCAGGAGTCGATGTTTGCCTGCTACGAGTCGCTCGATCATGCAATCGGACTCGAAGAGACCCGACGTTTCCCCGCTTGATCACGCAGTTTCAGTCCAAGCTTCGTGAAATCACCTTCGTGAATTCAGTTTCGTAGAGCCCGTCAGCGTCAGTGCACTTCACTTCGGTGAGTGCCCTTGTGTTGGCGGGCTCTCGGCGGTGCTGTGACGCAGCGGCCGTAGGTGCGGACCACTTCGGTGGCGACGTGATCCCACGAATACGATTCGCACGCTCGGGCCCGGCTCTGCCGTGCAAACGCCGCGCCTTCGTCCTCGTCGTCGAGAAGATGGCGGACTGCGCGCGCGGTTTCCACCGGGTTGTTGACCGGGACCCGACGCCCGGTGAGTCCGTCGATCACCGTATCCCGCAGTCCGCCAACAGGAGTCGCGACTACGGGAACTCCGCACGCCATTGCTTCCAGTGCCGCGATTCCGAACGGTTCGTATCGAGGGGTGCACACGAGGGCGTCGGCCGATCGCATCAGTTTCGGTAGTTGGCGGTGCGGAACCCGTCCCAACAATTGGACTCGATCTGCGACGCCGAGGCGCTCGGCGAGCTTGACCAAGCGGATCGCCACTTCGTCGGTGCTCAGTTGCGCGACGGGTGGCCCGCCGATCACCACCAACTCCGTATCCGGCAGCGAAGCCAGCGCGGCGACGGCAACATCGAAGCCCTTCTGCTCCACCAGTCTTCCGACGCAGATCAATCGATGCGGTGCGGTTTTCTTCGCGGCGGGTCCCTCCGGGGTGAATGCTTCGGTGTCCACGCCCGAGGGCACCATCGTGGTCCGTGATCGTGGTGATCCCTGCCGGACCAGATCGAAGATTTCGTCCGAACTGGTCGCGATGACATGGGTTGCGCCCCTGGCGATCAACGGTTCCAGGTGAGTCCGCTCCGAGGGGCTGTCGTCGGCTGCTCCGAGGTGGCGGTGCGCCGCAGATCCCAGGGAATGGAATGTCTGAAGTACGGGGATGCCGAGCGATCGGGTCGCGAGTTCCGTTGCCACACCGGACATCCAGAAGTGCGAGTGCACCACATCGGGTCGGTCGGTACTCCACTGAGCGCGCAGAATGCTGGCAAAGGTTCCCAGGTGAGGGAGGATATCGGCATCCGGGAGAGCCTGCGTCGGGCCGGCCTCGAGATAGTCGACGGAGTACCCGGCGCGGGCGCGAACGCGGTCCGGCCCACCGACGTGGGCACGCCTGGTGAAGACGGTGACGTCGTGTCCGGCACGAACCAAGGCGGCAGACAGTTCATCGACGTGCAGGTTCTGTGCACCGGCTGCCGAGCAGCCCACCGGTGCGAGTGGATCGGCGTTCACCGACACCATGGAGATCTTCAGCATTCGTCCGGGAGCCATAGCGGGCGAGTACTTCATCGGGTCCCCTCTCCACTTGATCGGTTCGTCTGGGGATACCCGGAGTCCGTGATCTGAACCGGGTTTCGACGCGGTCAGCGCTGGGCACATTCCAAACACGATGGCGAGGAGTGAGGTTCGATGACAGAACAAATGCTGGTCGACGCAACCGTCGGACTCGGGTTCGAGCGGTACGTACAACGGGTGGCGGTCGGTGTGGGGGCCGGCATCGAGCAGTGGTGTTGCAGGCGCGAGCACCCTCTGGAGGCTTACATCGCATTGGACCGAACTGTGCCGCGTTTCCCCGGGCGCGAGGTGGCTTTGCTGTGGGAGGAGACGTGCGGTTGGGCCCTGGCCGTGGAGACCAGATCAGGGGAGGACCTCATCGTTCTCGGATATCTGGGCGAACACGCAGTGCCGACCCCGGACGCCGTCGCCGATTTTGCCGCGACACTGGGCACGCGCAGCCCACACTGGGTCATGAACAGACCATTGGCGGATTCGGACGAGACCGCGCGAGAACTGCGGAGCTACTCCGGAAGTGCTTACGCCTGAACAGTATCGAGGTCCGATCGGCTCAGTTGACTACATCCAGGATGGGATCGAGAACCGGAGTCGCTGCAGCCTCGACGGCCGGATCGTCCATGAGCTTGAAAACGATGTGACCACCGAGCGCGCCACCGACACCGACCGCGGTGAGCCCCAGCACCGACAGCACTCGCGCCAGCGCGAGTGAGTCCTTTCCGCGTAGCCTGTACGACGCCGCAAAAGACCAGATCCCCACTGCATTCGACGCCGCGTGCACCAGCCCCACTCGGCGTGCGACGTCGCCACGTTCGGACCAGTCCAGCCATCCCGTCAGCAAAGCCGGCGGAGTCGAAACCAATCCGAGCCCGATCAGCCGTCGTGCAGTCTGCGGATCGCCTAGAACATCGAAGATCAACGAAGCCGTCCACGCGCCCGCGGGAATGGTCACGAGGGCAGGATGGATGGGATGCCCGACGGCGGCGCCGCGCAGAAGTGCCGCGACAGTGCGCGATCGGTCGGATCGCTCCGTGATCTCGAGGATTCTGCGCCTGAGGCCAGTGGACGGACCGTCCAGTCCGCGAGCGGATTCGATTCCGCGATAAAGAGTTCCGATGTCCATGTAATTCGGCTACCCGGCGTAGACGTCGGGAAACCTCGAGGCGGCAGTGTCTTGTCGACCGTCATGCTCCGGCGTACGGTCGAAACGAAAGAGATCCGACCGGAGGAGCGAACGATGAAGCTCAATCTCTTTGCAGCGTGGGCGTCGTATTTCCTGGTGCTGGCCACAGTGGTCTGCCTCGGCAGTTTTCTGGTGGCGGCAGGTTCAGGCCAGGGTGGTTGGGCATTGATCGCCGGCCTCGCCGGCGTCGCGTGCATCGGCCTCGCGGTAGCCCTGTACGCCAGTACTGTGCGTCACGACCACAAAGTGCACCGCGAATCCCCACACCTGTTCTGATCAGGCCTGCTTCTGATCAAGACTGTGCGAGTCGTGCCTTCTCCGCCTCGATGTCGAAGTCGGCAGGGGGCCAGTCGAGATCGAGCTTTTCCAGAGCGTCGATCAGTAGCTCCGTGACCGCAATGCGGCTGTACCACTTCCGATCACACGGCACGACGTACCACGGCGCGTGCTCGGTCGACGTCTTGTCGAGCATTGCCTGATACGCCTGTTGATATGCAGGCCACAAACCGCGTTCGGTCACGTCGCCGGGGTTGTACTTCCAATACTTGTCCGGGCGGTCGAGACGTTCTTCGAGTCGCTTCTTCTGCTCGTCGAGCGAGACGAACATCGCGACTTTCACGATAGTGGTTCCGGCGTCGACGAGTTCCTTTTCGAACTGGTTGATCTCGTCGTAGCGCTTGCTCCAGACATCCTCCGGGACAAGATCGTGGACGCGCACTACCAGGACGTCCTCGTAGTGGGAGCGATCGAACACACCGAGATAGCCGCCGCGGGGGAGTTCCTTCTTGATCCGCCAAAGGTAGTGATGTTGCTTTTCCTCTTCGGTCGGGACGCCGAAGGCCGCGTGCTGAACTCCCGAAGGATCCACGTGACCGATCACGTGTCGGACCATGCCGCCCTTGCCTGCGGTGTCCATTCCTTGCAGAACCAGCAGGACTGAACGACTGTCCCCTGACCGGCCGTTGGCGTACAGCAACTCCTGCAGGTCGGACAGAACCGCGCCGCGCTCCTCGAGCAGACGTTCGCCGTCAGCTTTGTTTCCGGTGAATCCCGGAGTGCTGTTGCGATCGAGTTGATCGAGTTCGAACCCGGGCTCCGCCCGCAGGGTCTTGGCGGCCGGTGTTTCCCACAGCGAGTCTTGTGCCATGCCGAAAGAGTGCCACAGGATCGCGCCCGGCGGCTCGAAAGTTCGGTCTCGGGCGAGTCAGTCCTCGGCAGGCTTGACGAGGGGATGCGGAACCGACTTGAACTTGGCCGGTGATCCGTTGACCGCCGCTATGCCGGTGATGCCGCCCCACGTCATCATCGTGAGGTAGTCGATCAGCGATTCCGCGGACATCGACTTGTTGGAGATCCACCAGTGCGTCGCGAGCTGAATTCCGCCCACGATCCCGAACGCCCACGGCAGCGAACCGCCGGAATCCATCTCCATCTCGCGAAGACGATTGCCCAACACCGTGGAGAGCAATTCGGCGATCATGCGCTCGGAATCGGCAACGACGTCGCGGTTGGCGCCGGCGCCGTTGGCCATGACGTAGAGGTAGATGTCGGGGTCGGATGCCACCGTCTCGACGTATGCGGTGATGCTCGCCTGGGTGAGTTCGAAATCGTCGAGATCGCCACTGATCGCTTCGTAGATACGCGGCGACAGGATGGTCTCGACGTACCGCATCATCGTGGCGGTCGTGAGGTCGCTCTTGTCGGCGAAGTATCGGTAGAGCACGGTCTTGGAGACACCGATCTCGGACGCGATCTCGTCCATGCCGATCTCACGGCCGCGCGCGCGGATGGCGGCGATGGTGCCGTCGACGAGTTCCTCGCGGCGAGCGATCCTGTGCTCACGCCAACGACGCTTCCGACCGTCGGATTTCTCGGGCTTCGCATCAGCAACGACTGGGCCGTCTACCTGCTCGTTGTCCTGCACGGCATTCTTGGCCACGAGTCATCTCATATCTGTGGTGCGAGCCACGTCCGATCGGTCTACTTTCCGGTCCAGCTTAATGTCCGCGCCTTTATCTCGGGCACTCACATCCGCAGTTCGGGGGATTAGGTCCTGCAGAATCGGACTTCGTGTCGCTCGCGCTACGCCGCGTCACACCTTTCGGCACAATGGCGAGGGTGCAGCAACTGAGCCTCTCCGCCTTCGACGACGCCGCCAAGCGTCGGGACCTTCGCAAGATGAAGGTCTTCGCTACTGGCCTTCTGGGCTTCGCGACGGTGGTCTACATCTTCTGCCGGTGGCAGGAATCCCGCGGCGCCGGAGAGTGGGTCGGGTACGTCCGGGCCGCGTCCGAGGCAGGCATGGTCGGCGCGCTTGCCGACTGGTTTGCCGTCACCGCGCTCTTCCGTCATCCGATGGGCCTTCCCATCCCGCACACTGCCATCATCAAGCGTAAGAAAGACCAGCTCGGAGCCAGCCTGAGCTCATTCGTCGGTCAAAACTTCCTGGCTCCCGAAGTTGTGTCGGCCAAGGTGCAGCAGGCGCAGATTCCGCTCCGCCTCGGCACGTGGATGGCCGAACCTGCCAACGCCGCTCGCGTCGCCGCCGAGACGTCGACGGTCTTGCGCGGCATGGTCGAGGTTCTTCGCGACGAGGACATCGCCCAGATCATCGACAACACGATCGTGAAGCGTCTGGCCGAGCCCATGTGGGGACCGCCGATCGGCCGAGTGCTCGGTGAACTTCTCAAGGACAACAAGCAACTGCCGATCATCGAATTGCTTGCCGAGCGGGCACATCAGTGGGCTCTCGGCAGCCAGGAGACGATCGATCGTGTGATCGTTCGCGATTCGCCCGCGTGGTCGCCGAAGTTCGTCGACGCCATGCTGGGGGAGAAGATATACAAGGAACTCGTCGAGTTCACCTGGAAGGTCCGTTCCAACCCCGAACACGAGGTACGCCTCGCCGCCAACCGCTTCCTGATCGACTTCGCCGATGATCTGCAGAACGACCCGGAGACCATCAAGAAGGCCGAGGGGATCAAGGCCGAGATCATGGGTCGCGAGGAAGTGACGGGTCTGGCGTCGTCGACATGGCAGGTTGCCAAGCGGCTCATCATGGAGTCCGTCGACGATCCGAACAGCACCCTGCGGACCAAGGTCGCCGAGAACGTCGCCGGCTTCGGAGTCAGGCTGCGTGACGACGAGTCCATGCGTGAGAAGGTCGACGGCTGGCTGGTGCAGGGCACCAAGTACATCGCGGAGAACTACACCGACGAGATCACTGGAGTCATCAGTGACACCGTCGAGCGGTGGGACGCCGACGAAGCGAGCCAGAAGATCGAGTTGCAGGTCGGTCGAGATCTTCAGTTCATCCGTATCAACGGCACCGTTGTGGGCTCGATCGCCGGACTGCTGATCTACACGATTTCGACGCTCATCTTCGGCTGAGCTGTCCAGTATGTGACGTCCACCACGAGTGCTAGCAGTAGTGCTTGCAATAGTTAGCACCCTCTCCTATCCTGGGAAATGTCCACTGGAAAGGGAGGACGCAATGCCAGCGAAGTCGACGAACTCCGATGACGGAGATCGTGAATCATCCGGTGCCGCAGCCGGAGCAAGCGACTTGGCAGCTCGCGTCGTCAGCTCTGCGGCACACGACATCGGGGGGTTCATTCGTGCACAGCGGGAAGCCGCCCAAGTTTCGATGCGCCAACTCGCTCAACTCGCCGGCGTCAGCAATCCGTATCTGAGTCAGATCGAACGCGGATTGCGCAAACCGTCGGCGGACGTACTGGCGCAAATCGCCAAGGGCCTTCGAGTCTCATCAGAAGTGCTGTACGTCCAAGCGGGATATCTCGAGCAACGCCCGCACAGTCCCATCAGGGACGCGGTGTTGGCCGAGACGGCCATCAACGAACGGCAGAAGCAAGTACTGCTCGAAATCTACGACTCGTTCTGTCGCGAGAACGAGTCGTCAAGACCAGCCGCAGCGCCCGATTTCGCTGAATCGGCCGCAATTCCAGACACCGAGACTTCACTAGGAGAACAAGATGACTGACAAGAACGCCATCGACAGCGTCAAGACCTCGCTCTACGCCGCCGTCGGCGCAGGCGACCTGGTTGTCCAGGCCGTGGCCGATGTAGTTGCTCAGGTTCGTGAGCGCGCCGAGAACACCCAGGGCGATGTCAACGGCCGTGTCGACGGTGCTCGCGAGAAGCTCGCTTCCGTCCAGGGTGACGTTGCCGAGAGCGTCGATGCGCTGCGCGAGCGTCTCGCCGGCCTGCCGTCCGAGCTGCCCGAAGAGCTTGCCGAGCTGCGCGAGAAGTTCTCACCCGAGGAACTCCGCAAGGTCGCCGAGGCATACCTCAAGGTTGCCGGAGATCTGTACAACTCCCTCGCAGAACGTGGCGAAGACGCAGTCGAGCGCATCCGCAAGCAGCCCGCAGTCGAAGAAGGCATCGCTGCTGCAGAGTCGGCACTCGGCGACGCCGTCGAGCTGACCGAAGACGCACTCGGAACCGTTGCTCGTCAGACGCGCGCCGTGGGCGAGCAGGCTGCCAAGCTGGCCGGCCGCGCTGCCGGACGCATCTCCGACACCGCAGAAGAGGTCGGCGAGAAGATCTCTGACGCCGGTGAGAAGATCGCCGACGCAGGCGACGAGGCTGCACTGAAGGTCCTCGACCTCGGTGACCAGGCTGACGAGGCTTCCAAGGAAGCTGCCGCTCGCGTGACCGCTGCTGCTTCCGACGTCCAGGAGCGCGCGACCACCGCCGCGAAGAAGGCCGCTCCGGCCAAGGCTGCACCCGCCAAGGCTGCTCCGGCCAAGGCCACCGCACCGGCTCCGGCCAAGAAGGCTGCTCCGGCCAAGAAGGCCTGATTTGCCCAGCTCCGCCTGACGAAGGCTCCCTCACTCAGCCGAGCGTGGGAGCCTTCGTGTTCGTCGGGAACCGGATGAGAACTTAGGATGTAGTTGTGACTCAAGTCGATGGGCTAGTCGGTCTGATCTTTCTCGCACTCAAAGTGCTCGCGTTGGTGGGTGCTGTCTACGCGATCGTTCATGCCGTCAGGCAGCGTCCTGACGCTTTCACCGCGGTCAACAAATTGACCAAGCCGATCTGGCTGGGAATTCTGATCGTCGCGGCGTTGATCCTCTTGGCGACGTCCCCTGTCGGGCTCCTGGGCATCATCGCGGTCGTTGCAGTGTGCGTGTATCTCGTCGACGTTCGCCCGCGGGTGGACGACATTCAGCACGGCGGTTCTCGCTGGTAGTTTGCCGCACTCCCGCTCATTCCGAGCCGTGGTTCCCGGCTCATGGTGTGCTGCCCCACTCTTCTCGCCAACGCTGACAACGGGCGTTGTTCGAGTGATAGTGTCGGTTAACGGCAGTCACACATAGATTGCATCCGTCTGTCGTCAGCAGCAGTCAGGGGTAAATGCATGTCCAGTCGTTCGCGCACCACAGAGCTTCGAGTACTGGCAGGCGCCGTCGGAGTGGGAGCACTCGTCGCGGCCGTCGCTGGGATCCGTCATCGGCGATCCACGCGAGGGTTGACTCTGTCGAGCGACGTCGAGCCCAATGCACTCCTGAAGACTCCGACGCTCAAAGCTGACATCAGCGAACTGACCACCGACGACGGTGCGATCATCAATGTCCGGGCTTACGGTCCCGTCGACGGCGATCCGATCGTTCTCAGTCACGGCTGGACGTGCTCCACCGAATTCTGGTACCCGCAGGTCAATGCGCTTGCCGGCGAATATCGCGTCATCACCTACGATCAGCGCGGTCACGGCCGCAGCACCGTCGGCAATCTTCCGCTCGGCCCGGACGTCCTTGCCGACGATCTCTCTGCAGTGCTGGCGGCCACGGTTCGCGAGGACAAGAAGGCCGTCATCGTCGGTCACAGCATGGGCGGGATGAGTATCATCGCCTGGGCGGGTCGTCACCCCGACGAGGTCAAGAAGTACGCGTCGGCGGTCATGCTCGCGAGCACCGCGAGCGAAAGGTTGATCGCCGAGACCACGGTCATCCCACTGCCTAATCGTTTCCCTCGCGTGCCGGTCCCCGTGGGCCGCGCCATCCTCAGTTCGCCCGTTCCGTTCGTCTCCTCGGGCGCCATGACGAAGGCGATCCAGTACGTCTCGATGTCACCGAACGCGACCAAGGCCGAGATTCAGTTCTGCGAGAACATCGTTCGTGAGTGCAAGCCCCGCATCCGTGGAGGTTGGGGAGCAGCGCTGAGCACCCTCGACATTCACGAGGGACTCGACAATCTCGAAGTGCCGACCACCGTGCTCGTCGGTTCGCTCGATCGGCTCACTCCGCCGGTCCATGCGCGCAAGCTTGCGCAGGTCCTCGACGACGCCGGCAACCTCGAACGGTTGATCGTGTTGCCGGGCGTCGGTCACATGTCGTCGATCGAGAACATCGACGAGTTCGACAAGGAAATCGTGCGACTGCGCAATCTCTAGCGCAACGCAGCTCTAGCTGAAGACGACCGTCTTGCGCCCGTGGACCAGCACACGATCCTCGAGGTGCCAGCGCAGTCCGCGGGAGAGTACGAGCTTTTCGATGTCTCGACCCTGACGGACCATGTCGGCGACATCGTCGGCGTGGTCCACACGGATCACGTCCTGCTCGATGATCGGACCGGCATCGAGTTCGGCGGTCACGTAGTGGCAGGTGGCGCCGATCAACTTCACGCCGCGGGCGAACGCCTGGTGATAGGGGCGGGCACCGATGAACGACGGCAAGAAGCTGTGGTGGATGTTGATCGCGCGCCCGGCCCAGTGCTCGCACAGTGATTCGGGCAGCACCTGCATGAATCGGGCAAGCACCACGGCGTCGGGATTGTGAGCGTCGACCAGGGCGCGGACCTTCTCGAAGGACGGTCCCCGTTCTGCCGGGTCCTTGGCGAACGGAACATGGTGGAAGTCGATCCCGTGGCGCTCGGTGACACTGCGCAGATCTTCGTGGTTTCCGATGACGGCGCTGATTTCTGCGGGGAGTTCCCCGCCCGCGGCGCGGCCAAGGAGGTCATGCAAGCAGTGACCTTCCTTGCTCACGAGCAACACGATCTTCTTGGGTGCGCCGGAGTCGTGAAGAGTCCACTCGGTTTCCGGACCGATCTCGGCCGCAACAGCTTTGAACCGTTCACGAAGCTCGTCGATGCTCATGCTCACCGACGATGCACGGACCGCCTGACGCGTGAAGAACCATCCGGTGTCGGCATCGGCGTGGTATGCGGCCTCCACGATCCATCCACCGACGTCGGTGAGAAAGGTCGAGATGCGTGCGACGATGCCCGTGGTGTCGGGGCAGCCGAGGGACAGAACATAGCGACGATCATCGATCGATGGTGCAGCGGTCATGCGGCCTAGTCTCTCAGGTGCGGCTGCAGCGACGGTCGCGTGGTGGTGTGCCAAGCTTTCCAACATGTCTGAAGCTGCACTCACTCGTTCCCAGGTTGCCGCGATGGTGGACCACACTCTCCTCAAACCCGAAGCCACCGCGGCCGATGTGACCGCCCTGATCGACGAAGCACGCAGCCTCGGTGTGCTGGCTGTCTGTGTCTCGCCGTCGATGTTGCCGATTCGCGCCGAGGGACTTGTGACGGCGGCCGTCGTCGGATTCCCGTCGGGGAAGCATCATTCGCTGGTCAAGGGTGCTGAAGCGCGACTGGCCGTCGATCAAGGCGCAGCCGAGATCGACATGGTCATCGACGTAGGAGCGGCGGTCGCCGGCGACTACAGCGCGGTGTTGGCCGATATCCTCACCGTCCGCGAGGCGATGGGGGAGAGTGCGATCCTCAAAGTGATCCTCGAAACCGCAGCGCTGTCCGACGAGGCCATCGTCGAATGTTGCCGCGCAGCTGTGCGTGCCGGGGCGAACTTCGTCAAGACCTCCACCGGCTTCCACCCCGCGGGTGGAGCGACGGTCGAGGCCGTCGCACTGATGGCGCAGACGGTTGGCCCGGGCGTGGGAGTCAAGGCCAGTGGCGGAATACGTACGACGCAGGCAGCGCTCGACATGATCGCGGCCGGCGCCACCCGCCTCGGACTATCCGGAAGTCGAGCAGTATTGGACGGTCTGGCCGACTAGGTCAGCAGGCCGCAGCTGTCCGGAACCGCCGAGGTGTTCTGGTTGTTCGCGTCGGCGACGGGCATGGCGTAAGCGCCGCCCTCCAACGAGATCTGGATAGCGTCGTCGGTGACGGTCAGCTTCGTGGGCTTCATGTCCAGCGGGTAGGTCTGCAGGCTGTCGGTGAGTGTCTGGACGATGCCGTCGACCAGATCGGTCGGCAGACCCAATCCGAGAATCTCGGCGCCGACGGTCTGGACGTCGACCACACCGTTGGTGACGGTGGGCTTGACCGTGAGCTTCGCGAGCCCGACCGGACCGACGTCGAACGCGAGTGTTCCGGCGCTCGAGTCGGCGGTGACGCCGGAGACGAGCCCGCCGAAGGTCTGTTCCTGCAAGGTGGCGAGAATGCCTGCGGTAGACCAGGTGACGTCGGCGCTGGAGCTGCCGACGGTGCCGCTGTTGCCCGCCGAGGGCTGCAAGTTGATGTCGTTCACCTTCGCGTGAACCTGCATTCCCGTTGCGGGGCCGAACGAAGAGTCGTCACTGTCGATGCTGATGTACGGCACCTTCTTGTCGACTGCCTGCAGGAGTACGGGCTTCCAGCTCAACCCGACGTCGACCTGGGATCCCAGTTCGCTCTGGAACTGATCGGCCATGCAGGTCTTCACCTGGTTGCGTACGTACAGTTCTCCACCGACGAGCGCCGCGACGAGTACGGCGATCACCACGAGAAGGATGATGAGCACTCGGTTGCGCGGACGAGGATTGTTCGCTGCGACAGTCATTCGCCAGATTCTTCCCGACGAGTCTGAACGAACTCTGTGAATACGCACTTCCTCATTCCTGTGATGCGCGACACACTCGCCCGTAGTCTGTTCGAAACGGCGTTTTCGACGGTCACCGGAGGTGGTCATGGCTTCGGACTACGAATCACTCGAGCTGCTGGCGCTGCGACAGTGCGGATTTGTCACGGCTCTCCAGGCATCCGAACTGGGTTTCGGTCTGGCGTTGATGGAAGAAATGACGGAATCCGGAACATGGACATGTGAGTGCCGCGGGCTTTTTCGCCTCGAACGCGTCAGACATACCGCCTTGGACGAGTTCGCGAAGTGGTGCACGTGGTTCGCCGGTAGCGCCACCGTCTCGCACTACAGTGCCGCAGATCTGCATGGCCTCGGGCACCTGCAACCTCGCTTCATCCACCTCTCCGTTGCGCACCCTCTCGCGGCGCCGACCCGCCAGGTAGCACTGCACCGACTGCCGCTCGCGGACGACGAGTGTGAACAGATCGGGCCCATCCGCATCACCACGCCTTTGCGCACCGTGCACGACCTCGCTTCCGGTGGAATCTCTCAAGTTCTGCTCAACGAAGTAGTCGCCGATGCGGTCGCGATAGGCCGACTGGACGCGCACGAGTTGTATCTCTCGTGTGAGAACGCGAGCGTCGACGTTGCTGTTCGGGTCGAGTTGGCTCTGGCCGCAAGCCTGTAGCCGAGAGAGATCTTCGAGGCTCCTGCGACCTTCTGGCATCACGCCCGAAATCGAATATGACGCCGATATCAGAGATTTGTAAATCGCTATTTTCGGGCGACTGTTTTGTCTTTAGCGCAGGTAAGAACGCATCCAGATGTGCGGTTCGGGACGTTCAGCCCACTGTTACTGCAGTTCGGCGATGTCGCCGATGAACTAAATCTGCGAAAAGCGTAGTTACTTTACAGTCAATGGGATAACGTCACGGCATCGAAAGCAGACGGACGCTTGTCCTGGACGCCTGTCTGCCCCGTTGTCGAGAGGGATCTGGATGTCCGTGAGTGGTGTTCGTCGTGTTGTCGGTGGGTTGAGTGTTTTTGCTGTTGCTGCGGGTTTCGCGGTGGTTGCGGGTGTCGGGGTTGCTGGTGCGGCTCCGGTGACGGCGGAGTTCAATTCCGACGGGTACAAGGTGACTCGGACGATCAGTAACGGGACGCCGTCCGAGGGTGATGTGATCACGTCGAAGACGGTGTTCAAGCGAACTGCTGGGGTTCACAATCTGTATGCGGTGCGCGATTTTCATCCGGCGTGTATGACGTATGTCGATGGTTCGGCGACGGTGAACGGTAGTGCGTTCCGTGTCAACGAGGTGGCTACTGATTCTGTTCGTTTGAGTGCGGGTGTTACGGAGTGGCCGATGTGGGGTGGTGACGTCAAGACGTTCGAATTCCAGTATCGCGTCGGTGCGGATTGTGCTCGTGGTACTGATTTGTCGACGACGGTGCATTTCGACGGGACGGTGTTCGTTGACGACACGACAAATGGTCGTGGTCCGTCGATCAACGTTCAGAAGAACGTGTCGACGACCGCCGTGTCACCGGTCAGTGGCGCTCAGGTGGGGCAGCCGGTGACGCTGAGCGCGACGGTGACCGGTGGTGCCGACGGTGATTCGGTGGAGTTCTTCGACGCCGGTTCCAAGATCGGTGCGGGCGCGCTCGCCAATGGTGTTGCAACACTTGCCTGGACACCGACCACCCGTGGAGACCACTCGATCACAGCGAAGTTCGCCGACACGGCGCGTGCCGTCGGTTCCGCTTCGGCAGCGCTGATCGTGAACGTTTCGCAGGCCGATGCTCAGTCCAGTACGACGCTGGCGCCGATCTCGGGCGCGCAGGTCGGCAAGTCGACCAATCTCAAAGCGACTGTGTCCGCGTCGGGCACCGGTGGAACGGTCACGTTCAAGGTCGGCGGAACGGTGCTCGCTTCGGTGCCGGTGGCAGGCAACGGTGAAGCGACCTACGCCTGGGTTCCGACGGTTGCCGGTGCGCAGACCGTCGAGGCTGTGTTCTCCGGCAGATCCGGCGTCACTGGGTCGAGTACCACCGCGAATGTGACAGTCGCCGAACAGCCCGCCGGAACAACAAGCTCCACAACAGATCTCAGCGTAGTGGCGGGCCAGGTCGGCGTTGCCCAGACGATCTCCGCTCAAATCAGCCCCGCCAATGCGGGTGGCACAGTCACCTTCAAGGACGGCGAGACCGTCATCGGCACGGCCACGGTCGATTCATCCGGAAAGGCCAGCCTTTCGTGGAAGCCCGCAACTCAAGGGCAGCGAGTTGTCGCGGCGGAGTACTCGGGCGCCGGCACGGTGACGGCATCGTCCGATCAGGTCTCCGTCCAGATCGCCGCACCCGTCGACGGTGAAGAACCAGGCAACGGCACCGGTTCGCTCGGCAGCCTCGGCAACATCTTCGGCTCCTAGTCGCCGACACCTGGTGATGCCCCGCCCGCGTTCGGCGGTGGGGCATCACCCATTTCGCTCACTTCTCGAGAAGGAAAAGCTATGTCTGTAGGTTCTGCACGCCGTGCAGTTGCAGGTTTGAGTGTGTTTGCTGTTGCTGCGGGTTTCGCGGTGGTTGCGGGTGTCGGGGTTGCTGGTGCGGCTCCGGTGACGGCGGAGTTCAATTCCGACGGGTACAAGGTGACTCGGACGATCAGTAACGGGACGCCGTCCGAGGGTGATGTGATCACGTCGAAGACGGTGTTCAAGCGAACTGCCGCGGTTCACAATCTGTATGCGGTGCGCGATTTTCATCCGGCGTGTATGACGTATGTCGAATGGCCGATGTGGGGTGGTGACGTCAAGACGTTCGAATTCCAGTATCGCGTCGGTGCGGATTGTGCTCGTGGTACTGATTTGTCGACGACGGTGCATTTCGACGGGACGGTGTTCGTTGACGACACGACGAATGGTCGTGGTCCGTCGATCAACGTTCAGAAGAACATCTCGACGACGACGCTGTCACCGACCAGTGGCGTGAAGTTGGGACAGCCGGTGACGTTGAGCGCGACGGTGACCGGTGGTGCCGACGGTGATTCGGTGGAGTTCTTCGACGGTGCCACCAAGATCGGTGCGGGCGCGCTCGCCAATGGTGTTGCAACGCTTGCCTGGACACCGGCTGACGTCCGAACCCACAGCGTGACGGCCAAGTATCTCGGTAATGCAAAGGTGGCGTCTTCCACGTCGTCAGCTGTCGACGTCGTAGTGTCCGAAGCGGACAAGAGCACTGCAACCGCGATCACCGGTCCCGCAAGTGCAGTTGCAGGTGATTCCGTGACCGTCGAGGCTACGGTGTCGCCCACTCCGGCGGGTGGCACGGTGCAGTTCAAGGACGGTGCAACCGACCTCGGCGGCGCCGTTCCCGTCGATGCCAACGGCAAGGCTTCGCTGACGAATTCCTATGCAGTCGGAGCGCATTCGATCGTGGCGGTGTACTCCGGTTCCGGTGTCTACCAGACTTCGACATCGGCGCCACATGCGCTGACAGTCGCTCCGGTGGTGGTCGAGGAGAACACAACGACTACCCTCGTCGGCCCGTCGACAGGTTCGACAGGGGAGGCCTTGTCGTTCACTGCCTCCGTCTCGACCGGTGCTGCAGGCGGAACCGTGCAGTTCAAGGAAGGTGGCAGGGATCTGGGATCCCCGGTTCCCGTGGATGCCTCAGGTAAGGCAACAACCACGCCGACCTTCAACGTGGCGGGTGAGTACAGCATCACCGCAGTGTTCTCGGGTTCGGGTAACTACTTGGGTTCGACATCGAACGCCCAGACCGTGAACGTCAAGGCGCCGGCTCCCACCGACCAGCAGACCCAGACGGTCTTGACCGTTCCGGCGGATGCAAAAACCGGTACGGCAGTTGGTCTGTCGGTAACCGTCACGCCGACGCCGGTGGGCGGCACAGTGCAGTTCAAGGACGGCTCGGGCAATCTCGGCTCGCCGGTGCCGGTCGTCGAGGGCAAGGCGTCGATCATGCACGAGTTCGCGAGCGTCGGCACGCATGACATCACGGCCGTGTACTCGGGTGCCGCGGGATTCCTCACCTCTACCTCGGCTGCTCAGTCGGTTTCGGTCACGGCTCCGGCCGCGGAGGATCAGGAAACGTCCATCACCGTGAGCGCTCCGGCGTCAGCGGTCAAGGGCGCGAAGGTCGATCTTGTTGCGGCAGTGGTACCTACGCTCAGCGCAGGAACGGTTCAGTTCATGGACGGAACCACCCCGATCGGTGGACCAGTTGCGGTGGTGAACGGTAAGGCCACGCTCTCGCACACCTTCACTGAACTCGGAGATCGCCGAATCACCGCGGTGTTCAGTGGAACTGACGGCTATCTCGGTTCCGAGACCCAGGCCGCAGTCACCGTCAAGGTGACGGCAGCGTCCGACGGCGGCGATCCGGGCAACGGCGGCAGTTCGACCGGTTCACTGGGAAGCCTGGAAAACATCTTCGGGTCCTAGCCCGACGCCTGCACACGGACGCCTCGCTGCGGAGAACACCTCCGCGGCGGGGCGTTTCCCGTCTGTGAGTTCAGGGATTCGGCGCTACGACGTGCCAGGGCACGGTCAGGATGCAGTCACGAAGACGTCGCCGCGCGGGTTGCACGGGAATTCCTTGCGCCCGAAGTATTTCCAATGCGGCAGCCCAACGATGGCGAGGTCCGAACGAGGCGTGCGGCGCGGCGGTGGCCCAGGCTCGATCGGCCGCGCTGAGCAACGCGTGGATCGGCTCACCGGGAACGTTGCGGTGGATGAGAGCCTTCGGGAGACGTTCCGCGATGTCGGAAGGGCGCTCGATGTCGAAGGGATCCCAGGCCAGTGTCAGGGTCAATGGACGATCAGCGTCGAGAAGCACCCAGGCGCAACGTCTCCCGAGTTCGTCGCAGGTTCCGTCGAGTAGCAGCCCGCCCGGCGCGAGACCGGACTGAATGTGTGCCCACGCAGAGTCCACAGCCTCCTCCGGATACTGCCGGAGCACGTTGAAGGCGCGTACGAAGACGGGTGTGAGACCGGCAAGTTCGAATCCACCACGGGCGAAGCTGACACCGTCACGACTCTCGACCACGCGGGCGGGGTCGATCTCGAGCCCGATGACGCGTCGATCCCGCCGGACAGCGGTGAGGCGGCTTGCCATCTCGAAGGTGGTGTCCGGCCTCGCCCCGTACCCGAGGTCGACGATCAACGGATCGGTCGCGTTGTTCAGGGCGTGCGCGATAGTGCGGTTGTGCACGATCCACCGGTCACTACGTCGCAGTCTGTTGATTCCCGTCGTGCCACGGGTGATGACCCCCTCGATCTTCGGGGGTGGAGCTTTCTTCACGCCGGGTTCAGCGTGCGGCGAGCCAGGTCGCGGTGACCTGGGCTTCGGTGCGGAACAGATCTACGAGGTTGATGAGCATCAGTTGCTCCAACTTCGCGCCGATGAACGGTATGAAGACCTTGGCCTCGGACGTGGTTCGCAGCGTGGACCCGGTATCGGTCGCGAACAACTCCATGGTGCCGGACAAACTCCCCGGCCCGGCCGGGATGGACGCTTCGTACGTTCCGGTCACGGTGTCACCGAAGGCGCCGTACGACTCCTTACGAGTGATGACAAGATCCTTCTTCATCACTGTCTGAGCGATGTCAGGCAAATCCGTGCGCGGAAGAATGTGGTGGAGCACGAGATCGATTCCGGAATCGGTGACCTCGAAATGTTCCACATGGTTCTCGGAATGCTTGCGCATCTCCTCGACACGGGCCTCCCAGTACGAGCGGTCCGCCAGCGCCGCATAGACCTGCTCGGGGGAGTGCTGATAGCGGGCGGAGTAGTCGATGCGGCGAGCCATGATCGAAAAGAATACCGGTTACACGCTGTGACAAGCCAAATCGGCTGTATCCACAACTGCCGCCGCCCGCAGGGTTTTACTTCGCGATCCACTCCCGGGTGAAGTCCTGTTCGGCCTGGATGAGCCGGACAACCTCGTCGACAATCGCACTTTCGATCTTTCCGCCGAGGAACGGGATCTTGACCTCGACCTCACCGTCGATCTCGAGAGTGGCGGAGTTCTCGTCACCTGTCAGCACCTGCGTGCCCTCGACACGGGCGGGAACGCCGTCGACGTGGGCGGAGAAGGTGCCGGTGGCCTTGCCGTCCTTGAAAGGCGCCATCGTTTCACTGCGCTTGATGACGATGTCGCCGTTGACGACTTTCGACACCATGCTGGGGAGATGCTCTGCGGCAATGATCTGCGACATCGTGACCGCGACGGTTTCGTCGCGAACGGTCAGCTCTTCGATCGTTGCGCCGGGACCACCGACAGCGACGATTCGGTCGCGCCAGTACTGCTCGGAGGTCACCGCCTCATGGACCTTCTCGGCGGGGACTGTGTACTTCGACGAATGCTCGATGCGACGGCTCACGATTGTGGAGGCTACCGTTTATCGATGTGTGGGACGTAACCATTGGCAGACGCGTCGTGGAATCAGGCGCTTTCGTGTCCGAGAACGTTGACTTGTCGGGATTGACGACGCTCCGAATCGGGGGACCGGCGCGGCTGCTCGCCGAATGTCCGACGACGCAGTCGTTGATCGACGTCGTGACGCTGCTCGATCGCGAGCAGATCCCGACGCTGATTCTCGCCGGCGGATCCAATCTCGTGATCTCCGACTCGGGATTCGACGGAGTTGTCGTTCGTGTGGCCAACACCACCGTGAGCCTCGACACGGACCGCGTCGTCGCCGAAGCGGGCGCGGTGTGGGACGAAGTAGTCGGTCAATCGGTCGCCGCGGAACTGGGTGGCCTCGAGTGCCTGTCCGGGATTCCGGGCTCGACCGGTGCGACGCCGGTGCAGAACGTCGGCGCGTACGGCGTCGAGGTGGGCTCGCGGCTCCGGCGGGTTCAATTGCTCGACCGACGCAGTGGCGAAGTGTCGTGGGTCGAACCGTCGAAACTCGAATTGGGTTACCGGTCGAGCGTCCTCAAGCATTCCGATGCAGCAGTGGTTCTCGCCGTCGAATTCGATGCGTCGACCGACGGACTGAGTGCCCCGCTCGCGTACCGCGAACTGTTCACCGCACTCGGGGCCGAAGAAGGCGAGCGGTTACCTGCGTCGCAGGTCCGCGAGGCAGTTCTGGGTCTTCGGACGGGTAAGGCGATGGTCCTCGATCCGTACGACCACGACACTTGGAGCGCGGGTTCCTTCTTCACCAACCCCGTGGTGCCGGACGACAAGCTGCCCGCTGTGCTCGGAGCAATAACCGAACAGCTCGGAGACGTCACCGTGCCGCAGTTCCCGGGCAGTGGTGGAACCAAGCTCTCGGCCGGATGGTTGATCGAACGGGCCGGATTCTCGAAGGGTTATCCCGGTGAAGATGCACCGGCCAGGCTGTCGACGAAACACACCTTGGCGTTGACCAACAGAGGGTCGGCAACGAGCGCGGATGTGGTCTCGCTCGCGCGGACAGTGCGCGACGGCGTCGAAGCCGCGTTCGGTGTGCACCTGGAACCGGAACCGGTAACTGTGGGCTGCACCGTCTGATTCCTGACAGAGCCCGCAGGTAGCCTGTTGAAGTGCATGAGCTGGGTGGTAGGAGAAGTCGTTCGCGTCTTGTTGCGTTGGTAGCTGTATTGCTCGCTGTGATGGTGGCCGTCGTCGGCTGCACGATCGGCGGCAAGGACGGACAGGGCGGCGCGGCGGCCGCCGAACCAGCACCGGTGGCGACCGTGGTGTCGACGCCGGCGCCCGGCACCAAAGATGTCAGCCCGGTCGCCCCCGTCTCGGTAGCCGTGACCCAGGGAACGCTGTCCGACGTCAGCCTCAGCAACGCAGCCGGTAAAGCCGTTGCAGGACAATTGTCGCCTGACAAGACATCGTTCACCGTCAGTGAGGCACTCGGCTACGGCACCACGTATTCGTGGTCGGGCTCGGCAACCGGAACCGACGGTAAATCCGTGCCAGTCCAAGGGAGCTTTACGACGGTTGCCCCGGAGTCGACCACCGGCGCCACCCTCAACATCGCCGACGGCCAAGAAGTTGGCATCGCGGCACCGATCACGTTGCAGTTCGACAACTCCGTCGTCGACAAGGCGGCCGTCGAGAAGGCGCTTGTCGTGACCACCGTGCCGCCCACCGCCGGATCGTGGGCTTGGCTGGCCGACGACAACGGCGGATCGCGGGCCCATTGGCGTCCGGCCGATTACTGGGTGCCGGGCACGACTGTCCATCTGGACGCCAAGCTCTACGGCTTGAACTACGGCGGTGGCGCCTTCGGCGACCAGGATCTCACGCTCGACTTCACGATCGGTCGTAGCCAGATCGTGAAGGCGAATGCGCCCAGCCACCGCATGCAGGTGGTGCGCGACGGTCAGACGATCATGGACATTCCCGTCAGCTACGGCGAGGGAAACGAACCTCGCAACGTCACGCGCAGCGGCATTCACATGGTGACGGAGAAGTACGAAGACTTCATGATGTCCAATCCGCCGTTCTACGAGAACGTGCGTGAGCGTTGGGCCGTGCGCATCTCCAACAACGGCGAATTCATCCACGCCAATCCTGAGACCACCGGGGTGCAGGGCTCGTCGAACGTCACGAACGGTTGCATCAACCTGTCGACATCCGACGCGCAGGAATACTTCGGAACCGCCCTCTACGGTGACCCCGTCGAGGTGACCGGCACGTCGATCGACCTGTCTCCTGCGGACGGCGACATCTACGACTGGGCAATCGATCTGCCGACCTGGAAGTCGATGTCGGCACTGCCGTAACTCTGTACTGCGGTAAATCCGTGGATGAGGGAACCGTCCGGGCTCTGCTTGCGTCTGTACAGGTAAGTGCTGTCGGCTCGGGGGAGTCCGACGGGGGTTTTCGACTTCAGGGGGACAGCGGTGGGCATTCCATTTCTGGAAGACGTGCTGGGAAGAATCTCCGAAGCGACGCAGGCCGTGCCTCCTGGCGTGGCGGCATTGCCAGTTGTCGGCACTCCCATCGCGAGCGCAATCGCTACATCTGCTCTGGTGCAATCCATAACCGACGACCGCGGCGCGTTCGACGACGAGATGGCTGCTGCGACCGTCGACGCCGATGTGGAGCGCGCACGAGCCTGGGGTGAGCGCGATGCCCTCACCGCCCAGACGTCGTCGCTCGAGTACAGCGAACACGCAATCGTGGACGACGATCCGTTCGATGCGATGTCGCACTCCGAAATCTTCGACCACGTCAACGAGATGAATCCGGCAACCCTGAGTGCGATCGGTGAGGCTTGGAAGGCCATTGCAGGCCGGGTAGAAGCCGGCATCGGGAAGTTCCAGAACGACGTGAACGGTGCGATCACCGAAGGCTGGCAGGGGCGCGGCGGCTCGGCTGCGCTGGAAGCAGTGCTGGCCTACTCGGCTGATGCGGGTGAGCTGAAGGTGCGGGTCGATCTGATCTCGAACAAGATCGAGGAGGCGAAGATCGCACTCGACGAGGCCAAACGCTCGATTCCGGCCCCCGACGGCGCCTCGACGGTCGAGAGGTTTCTCAGCATGGTTCCCGGGGCTACATGGAAGCAGGCCCAATACGAAGCGGAAGAAGCCGAACGTCAAGCGCGCCAGGTGATGAAGGACGTGTATCTGCCGTCCATGAAGCGTGCGGACGATCAGGTGCCGATCCTCCCGGCCGCATTCAATCCGGTCACCGGCGGTGGAGGGGCTGGAAGTGGCGGGGCTGGAAGTGGCGGCGCATTCGGTGGTGGTGGTGCCGACGGCGGGAACTTTTCGGGTTCAGGAAACGGGCTCGGCGCGCCATCTACATCGGGTGGCGGAGTTGGCGGGGGAGCGGACGGTGGAAACTCCGGCGGGGCAAACCCGCCCGGACACGGTTCCGGTCAGAATCCATCCGGCACCGATTCCGGAAATGGTGACAACCGTAGCGGTGTTGATGCCCAAGGGAATCCGAACGTCGATGCAGTTCGATCCGGAACCGATTCCGACCAGGCCGGGACCACCGCGGCACATGCCGGTCCACTGTCCGCCGGTGCAGCGCCAGATGGCCTAGCTCGTGCAACTCCGAATGGTGCTCAGCTCGGTTCCGGAGTGCCTTCAGGCCTCATGGGTAGCGGTTCGGGTGGTGGTTCCGCAGGTGGAATCGGTACCGGCGGCTTCGGGCCAGGTGGAACCGGAGGTGGCGCTCTCGGCCCTGGCGGCGTGGGCGGCCTCGCCAATGGCGGGCGTGGGGGCGTCAACGGAACTGGCGGTACCTCGGCGACGGGCGCGCAGAGCGGTCGGGGTGCGATGGGTGGCGTCGGCGGCATGGCACCGGGACGAGGGCAAGGGCAAGACGAAGACAACGTTCACGACACCCCCGGCTACCTCGTCACAGTCGAGAACGGCAACGCCCTGGTCGGCGACCTACCGATGGTCTCCCCGGCGGTGCTGGGCGAATGACCACCATGCAGTGGCAGTTCACCGGCCTCGAATTCCAGATTCTCTGGGAAGCGGTCGGACGTGACCGACTCCCGTACCCGCTGCGGTTTCGTCCGACGGCCGAAACCATGAACGAGCTGACAGAAGAGCGACGTCGAGCGGGAGCACACCTGGCTTGGTTGCTCGACGATCGGCTGCATCACGTTCTCGGTGCTCTTGCGAATCCTGATGCTCGCGTGGAGGTTTCCGGTTTTCACGGGCAGAACATGAGTACGGTGACGCGATTGCACGGCGTTGTTGCCGGCGACCTGGGGGTGCTCCTGACTCAACTGCCCGGCAGGACTGTCGACTGTGGCTCCGACGTGGTTTTCACCGTGGTACGCCCATCGGCAATTCCACGGATGCTCGTCGATCACCTGCCGACCTGCCCCGCTGGATCGGAGCGTGGTGTGAGCATCGAAAGGCCGAAAACTTCCGGTAGAGCGAGCTTCCTGAGCAGTGCTGCCGGTGCGCGCGGGAGCGAGGAAGTGAGCAGATTCTTCGACCGAGAGCGGACCTCGATCGGTGAAGTCACCACATACCCGCGAGGAGCGGTGGACAGCAGACCGACAGACGACGGCATAACGTTCCACTGGTACGACTATGCCGGAGATGGTCGGTACATCATCACCGCTGGTGAAACCGTAAGTGCCCGTAGCGCTTCCACGGAAATGACGGAGGCCGAGATTGCGCGCAATCTCGGCCTCGTCCTGCACCGGGTGATTCGCACTGGTTAGTCAGAACGATTCGAACTAGCTGGTGGTGCGGTGGAACCGACCGGGGCTTGCCTGATCCCTCGGCTTGACGATGATCTGATCGAGGTTCACATGTGACGGCCGCGACGCGACAAAACCGATGATCTCGGCGATGTCCTGCGCCACCAACGGTGTGATTCCCTCGTACACCTTGTCGGCCTTGTCCTGATCGCCCTCGAACCGGACGAGTGAGAACTCCGTCTCGACGGCTCCCGGCGCGATTTCGGTCAGTCGAACGGGCTTGCCCAACAGTTCACCACGCAATGTCCGATGAAGGACGGCTTGAGCGTGCTTGGCGGTGGTGTAGCCCGAGCCGTTGTCGTATGCCTCCAGCGCGGCCACCGAGGTGATGGTCACGACCAGACCGTCACCCGAATCGATCAGCTTGGGCAGCAGTGCCTTCGTCACACGCAACGTGCCCAGAACATTGGTCTCCCACATCCACCGCCAGTCGTCCAGATCCGCGTCCAGGACTGTTGCCAGACCCTTTGCACCACCCGCGTTGTTGACCAACACGTCGACACGTGGGACCACGGCCGCAAACGCGTCGACGGAATCCTCGTCGGTGACGTCGAGTTCGAGAGCGGTACCACCGATTTCCTCGGCGATCTTCTCGAGACGATCGACGCGGCGAGCACCGATCACGACGTGGAATCCTTGAGCTGCCAGGGTGCGGGCGGTGGCCTCACCGATTCCGGAGCTGGCTCCGGTGACTACGGCGATGCGGGCATCGGAAGAAATGGTCATGATGCAATCGTAGGGCTAGTCGGCGGCATACTCTGCTTCCCGTTCGATGGATTCGATGTGACGACGCGGTACTTGTATCCGACCGGGTGTGTAGGTGACGGCGCGCAGCGCGCCGCTGTACCGGAAGGGACCATGGCGTCGTCGTACCTCCCACGACACAGGTCCCCTGGCGTCGACACCGACCGAGATACCGGTCCACGGCGCCATTCCCACCAGTTGTACTTGCCCGAGCAGCCGGCCCGCGTGAATGCCGTCGACGCTGACGTGGAGATCCCAACGCAACCGCGGTACCACCGTCACCGACAGCTCGATGCGTTCGGTGCCGAGCGCCAGCGGTCCGGCGTCGACAACGGAGTAGGAACCGAACGCGTTGTACCCGAGATGCAGGTGCCCGTCCTCGACGTAGAGAAGGTACCCACCCTGCGGATCGCCATGGGCGACAAGGACACCGGCGTCACCTTCGCGGTAACCGTCGAGTTCGACCGTGATGTCGAAGTCGCGGAACCCGATCAGCTTGGATGAGCGGTAGCGCTCCAGCGGGGGCGTTCCGGCAAGTAGTCGCACCGGGCGTGAGAGTGCTCCTTCCTCCGGACGGCGAACCGCGCCGACGGTATTGCCGAGTAGAGGAAACACGGTGTTCGCCCACGCCGAGTGGTCCCAGGCCTCGGCGAGTTCGCGAACCTTGTCGGGAAACCGTGATGCCAGGTCGTCGAGCTCGGTCGGGTCGGTGCGGACGTCGAACAACTGCCAGTGCGGTTTGTCGATGTCCGCCGGGGTGAGAGCCAGCAGTTTCCAGCCGTCCTTGTAGTAGCCACGGTTGCCGGTCATCTCGGTGTACTGCTCGGTGTGAGTGCTCGGAGCGGCAGACGAACGCAGAACGGGCGCGGAAGACACCCCGTCGAACTCTTTCACCGGGAGCCCGTTTCGCACACTGGGTGCGTCGATTCCGGCCAGTTCGAGCAGCGTAGGGGTCAGGTCGGTGACGTACGCGAACTGGTCGCGAATCCCGTTGTCGTCTGCTCCGGGTTTCAATCCAGCGGGCCAGGACAGGAGAAAAGGAACACGGATCCCGCCGGCAAAGGATTGCCCTTTGTAGAACCGGAACGGGGTGTTGGACGTCTGTCCCCATCCACGTGGATAGTGGACGCCCAATGCAGGTCCGCCGATGAGGGATTCGTCGTGGGGGACATCGCCCACCCAGTCCGGATCCTGAATATGCGCGAACTGTGCGAAGTAGCTTCGGGTCCCGTCCGAACCGCCCTCGGCGGTGCCGCCGTTGTCGGAGGTGAAGACGATGATCGTGTTGTCGAGCTCGCCGAGTTCGTCCAGGGTGTCGACGATGCGTCCGACGCTCTGATCGATCGAGTCGACCATCGCCGCGTACACCTCCATGTAGCGGGCGAACCTGGACTGCACTTCCGGCGTGAGTGATTCCCATTCGGGGACGTCGAAGCCGGGTTCGGAGTTTCGCGGTGCTTGTTGCGTACCTTCCGGAAAGAGGCCTTGCACGAGCTGAGAGGCGAACCGCGACTCGCGGATTCGATCCCACCCTTCGTCGTAGCGGCCGCGGTACTTTTCCTGGTCGGCAGGCTTGGCCTGCAACGGTCCGTGCATGGCGACGTGTGCGAAGTAGAGGAAGAACGGCTTGTCCTGATCGTGGGCGCGGAGGTCCTTGATGTACCCGACCGCTTTGTCGGTCAGATCGTCGGTGAGGTAGTACCCCTCGGGGTACTCGTCCACGTCGACCACAGAATTGTCGGAGATCAGTTGATTGGGATAGTAGAAGGAGTTGAGGCCTTCGAGTGAGCCGTAGTAGCGATCGAAACCGCGCTGCGTCGGCCAGGAGTCACGATTTCGTCCCGGGGCCAGGTTGGCGTCGCGTACGAGGTGCCACTTGCCGACGGCATAGGTCGCATAGCCCGCGCCGCGGAGGATTTCGGGGAGTGTCTGGACGTCGTCGGCCAATTCCAGACGCAGTCCGGGGTAGCCCGGGTCGGCGTTGGCGACAAAACCGTACCCGGCGCGGTGCGGATTCAGGCCGGTGAGAAGAGCTGCGCGCGACGGCGAGCAGAGGGGCGTCGTGTGATAGTTGGTCATCCGAATGCCCTGCGCGGCAAGGCGGTCGAGGGTGGGAGTCTCGATCTCGGAGCCGAACGGCCCGATGTCGCTGTACCCCATGTCGTCGATCAGAACCACGACGATGTTGGGTGATCCGGGAATCGGGGTCGTGGAGGTGGGCCACGACGGGGTCGAATCGGCTGCGGTGCGGCCGATTCGACCCTCGAAGCCTTCGTATCCGCGGGCGTGCGGAGGAGGGGCGGAATCCGGTGAAGTCATGGGAGAGTCGAGGCGCCTTCGATGATCGAGTATTCGGAAGCGTCGCCGGCGATGCTGCGGCTTCGTTCCCCGTGGATGTTGACCGGGATGTCGCCGGCAAGGGTGATGCGCTCCAGACGCCGGTACTGATCGTCGTAGTCGGCGATCGCGTAGTGCTGGGTGGCGCGGTTGTCCCAGATCGCGACGTCACCGGCTTCCCAGTTCCACCGCGTCGTGTACTCGAGCTTGATGGCGTGATCCTGCAAGAGCTTGAATACACCGTTCGACTGTTCGGTGCTCAACCCGACGAAGTTCTTGACAAAATGTCCGAGGACGAGCGTGCGTTCTCCGGTTTCGGGGTGGACCCGCACCACCGGGTGTTCCGTCTCGAAGTACGTGGACTGGAACTCCTCGCGGTAGGCGGCCGTGCGATCTTCGGTGAGCCGCTCGGCGCTGGTTGCCGCATAGTCGTAGACGTTCGTGTGGCGAGCCCAGAGGTTCTCCGCGAGCGCCTTGAGCGGATCCGGCAGTCCGTTGTAGGCGGCTACCCCCGACGCCCACGTCGTGGAACCGCCGTATTCGGGTAGCTGCACCGCGCGCAGGATCGAAGCCTTGGGGATGCGGTCGACGAAGGTGACGTCGGTGTGCCAGCTGTTGGCCTTGCCCAGGTCCGAGTCGATGGGCAGAACTTTTGCGCCGTGCGACTTCACGGTGGGGTGGGCAGTGGTCGGGGTACCCAGCAGCTGGGCGAACTCGTACTGCGAATCGTTGTCGAGGTGGTCTTGCCCGCGAAAGAAGATCACCTTGTGTTCGAGAAGTGCTTGCCGGATGAGGGAAATCGTCGCCGGGTCGAGATGCCCGCCGAGAGTGATTCCGTCGATTCGGGCGCCGATATGCGCGCCGAGGGTGGTGACAGTGCCGCGAGCGGCGTCAACGGCCGCTCCGTTCGTTGATGCCGAATTCGTGAGGGTCGGCTTGGCGAAAGCTGTAGACATGGTGCACCTTTCGTGGGGAGTGTGCCCACCCAAACACGCGAGATTTCGCCCCGACAGGGTTGCGTTCAGTGTGATCGTTACCGCACCTGATTTGTGAATCTCGGTGAAGCTGCTACTTTTGGAGCCATGTCGACCGACCAGCCTGCCGCTTTGCGGGTCACCTATGTGACCGCTGCGCTTGGTTCGCGTCTGCCTCTGGCGCGAGAGCTGTGTTGTCGCCGCCGTTCTTTCTGCAGCTAATTTCTGCGCCTTTTCTGTCTATTTCTTCGTGTGACCAGTGGAAACGCTGATTTCTCGGTCGACAGAGATATGCGCCTTCTCCTCCTTCTGCAAGGGACAGCCATGTCGACACCCACAATCTCCGCCATTCCGAACATCCGATCGCGAACCGCGCTCTCGGGAACCCGGACCCGTACCCAGATAGTTGCGCCCGAACTACGCATCGCCGACGGTCCGTCCGCGACTGTGTTGCGTATTGCTCGATCCCGTGGGCCGCTCTCACGTGACACTGCGGCAAAGGCATCAGGGCTGAGCATCGCCACCGTGAACCGGCAGGTCACGAGCCTGCTGGACCTCGGGATCCTGCGCGAACGCGCGGACCTGACGGCCTCCGGAGCAATCGGGCGTCCGCGAGTTCCGTTCGAGGTCAACCACGAGCCTTATCTGACAGTCGGCATCCACATCGGTGCCGTCGTCACCAGCATCATCGCCAGCGACATTCGTGGAAAGGTGCTCGGCGCCGTCGAGATTCCGACGCCTGCCACCAATTCTGCTGTCGCGCTTGCCACCATTGCGCGCTCGGCCAAATCCTTTGCCTCGCGGTGGCACAAGCGTCGTCCGCTCGCCGTCGGCGTGGCCATCGGCGGTCGCGTCGATTCAGCGACCGGAGTCGTCGATCACCCGCGTCTGGGATGGAAGGGCGCCAAGGTCGGGTCCATCATCGGAGCCGGCTTGGATCTCCCTGTATCGGTAGCCGCCCACGTCGAGGCGATGGCCGCGTCGGAACTACTGCTCAGCACCGACCGTGCCGAAGCCCCGACGCCGGGCACTACCGGCCTGTACTTCTACGCTCGTGAAACTGCCGGCATCGCAATCACTTTCGAAGGGCGAGTGCACACGCCGTCCAGCGGACCCGGTTCGATCGCGCACCTCCCCACCGGTTCGTCCGCACGGTGCACCTGCGGAGCCGTGGGTTGCCTTGAAGCGACGATCAGTGACCGCGCCGTAGTCGCGCAGGCTTTGTCTTCGGGCGCCGTGATCCAGGGCAGCGAGCGTGTCACGATCGCGGACGTCTACCGGGCCGCGTCGTCGGGTTCCATTCCGGCACACGAGCTTCTGGTTGATCGAGCACGCGTCCTCGGCCGGACAGTGGCGATGCTGCGTGACCTGTTCAACCCGGATCGTGTGATTCTGGGTGGTCAGGCATTCACCGACTATCCGGCCGGGGTGCCCCATGTCGCCGAGGCTTTCTCGACGGCATCCTCCTTGGAGCGTAAGGACATTCGAATTACCGGTTTCGGCAATCGGGTTCAGGAATACGCTTCCACGGTCGTGTCACTGAGCTCACTGTTTGCTGATCCCGCTGCGGCTATGCGCCGCGCGTCGGCCGTCTGACTGCGAAGAGGGCAGTCAGAGTTCCGGTCGATCCAAGACTCGCAACCATGATCCGTCGGGCTGGCGGCGCGCGACCTGCGTGCGCCCGCCGGTTCCGTCGGAAGGTTTGGTCGAGGTCATGGCCAGGTCGCCGCTGATCACCGTCGGTAGAGATTCCTCGACGGTGAATCTCGGTGCAGCTGCCAGCATCTGAGAGATCACCTCGCGGATGGCTTGGCGGCCCACGGTGAGGGATCCGGGAGGGAAGGCCATCACCGCATCCTCCTCGTAGAGTGCGGCGACGGCGTCTGCGTCACCAGCGTTGGCGAACTGCACAAAAAGCTTCGCGATGTCTTCCGGGGTTCCGGCCTTCTGAACGTCATCTGTTGTTGTCATGCTTCCATCGTTCTAGTACTCCGGCGATAAGTCCAAGATCTAGTTTGTCTCGCAGCTAGAATCAGCAGTTATGGAACTTCGGCAGCTCGAATACTTTGTCACGGTAGTGGAGGAAGCCAACTTCACTCGCGCCGCCGAGCGGCTTCACGTAGCCCAACCCGGTGTGAGTGCCCAGGTCAAACGGCTCGAACGTGAGTTGGGGCAGGAATTGCTCGATCGTAGTGGTCGAACCGTTTGTCTGACCGACGCCGGGCGAGCTGTCCTCCCGCACGCCTACGCTGCACTTGCTGCCGTTCAGAGCACCCGCGACGCTGTCGATGCCTTGAACGGACTGGTCCGGGGTTCCGTTTCGGTCGGGATGGTTACCGCCTGCGCTTCCGCCGACCTCACAGATCTGCTGAGTCGGTTGCACAACAAACACCCCGGACTGGACATTTCGCTGGCCGAGGACGATTCGCGCAGTCTGCTTGCCGGAGTGTTGGACGGAACCTTCGACATAGCCGTCATCGGGGTGGCGGGAGAGCTGCCGGAAGGGCTCGAATCGAGGGTGATCACCGACGAACGACTGGTGGCCGGAGTGGCAACGGATCATCCGCTGGCCGAGGTGTCGTCTCTACCGTTTGCCGAGTTCGCCACGCGATCGGTCATCTGTCTGCCGGAGGGAACCGGTATCAGGACGTGTCTGAACTTCGCGTGCGCCGCGGCCGGCACCACGCCGACGGTTGCGCTCGAGGCAAGCAACCTCGGCATCATCGTTTCATTGGCAGCGCAGGGGCTGGGAATGGCCGTGCTTCCCGAGTCGGCAGTGGGGGAGTTGCATCGGATCGATCTCGAACCGGAGGCGCGATCTCGGCTGGAATTGGTCTGGCGTTCGTCGGGCGGCAAGAATCCTGCGGCCTCCGCTCTCATCGATCTTGCGAGAGCTGTTCCCGCCGAGTGAGTTCGGCCTGCGCCCGATCCAATCCGCCGTGCTCGAGAGCAGCCAACCTCGACCTGTCCTTCCAGACGATGGTGCCGCGTCGCCGGACGATGACCGACATCGTTCCACCGAGATGCTCGAGCGCTCCTGGCACGTTTCGACGCTCGGCAGGTATCGGAACAGGAAGTATGTGTGCGTCGGCGATGGGTGCGGTCCCGTCGATGTCGACGCTCCACTTCCGGCTGTAACCCCGAAGCGTCCAGCGATCGTCGGACACCGTCGTCTCCACCTGTGACGTCAGAGGATTACCCAGCCGCAACACCGTTCCGTCCGGTAGCGCGGCAACGACGGCGGTGACTTCGGTGCGCAGAGGTCCGGCGCTGACCTGTCCGCCGGCAAACGCCACGCAGGCTCGAGGATCGGTGAACCCCTGTGCCTGTCCCCACCACCAGGATTCCGGGAATCCTCCCTTTCCCCAGTTCTTCTCGCCGTACACCTGCGCTCCGGTGAGATCCCAGCTCTGTCCGTCGATGACGGCTCTTCCCTCGACCCGGCCGCCGAGCAGCCACGGATGCCAGTACTGATTGAGTGCGGGAACTGATTGGAAGTAACTCGACCCCCCGAAGCGGCGGTGCGGCCAGAATCGCTGATTACTGATGCGTACGTCGAGATGACTGTCGCCGAAATCGACCTGGAGTCGATCGGCATTGCCGCGGAAAGCGTTGTCGGCGTAGGCCCCCAGGATACGGGGATCGGCCGATCCGTTCGGATGCTCAGCAGTGCGGAGGAATCCGCCTGGGTGTGCCGCGAGACCGAGCGTCGACCAGCTGCCGCCGTCGGCCTTGTTGATTCCGGCGAGCGCGATCACCACCCGTCCGCTGTCTGGCATCGTGAATCGCCAGAAGTAACCCTCCATCGCAACGTCATGGGAGGCAAGCAGATTGCCGTACGGCAGGGTGGCACCCGAGGCGCGGTACGCGGGAAGCTTCACGGTCCCAGTACTGCCTGTGATGCGGTGACCTGAGCGACGAGGCGGCCCTCGTCGTCGCGGATCTCGGTCACCACCGCGACGGTGCTGCGCCCCGCGTGCAGTGGCCGGGCGGTGGCGGTGACCGTGCCCTTGCGCACGCCGCGAGTGAAGACGGTCGACGAACTGGTGGTGGACGTACTTGCGCCGGACGGCAGATTGAGGAATGCACAGACGGCGCCGACGCTGTCTGCCAGCGTCATCAAGGCGCCGCCGTGCATTCCGTTGCCGGCGGTGGTGCGGTGGCTGTCCCAATCCAGATGGCCGACAACCTGTTCGGGTGCCGCGCTGTCCAACTGAATTCCGGTGTGAACTGCAAAAGGCATGCTCGCGACAAGTTGTTCGAGGTCCATGCCTACCGATGTTAACGAGCCGCCGAAACCTCCGTCGGGACTTCGGTTTATCGAGGGCGGTGACTCACAGGGGCAGGGCGGTTTCCGACAGCCCTTCCGGCGCGTTGCGACGACGGAACCACTCGGTGCCGAATGCCGCGGCGAGCTGCTCCGTTGGCATTTCGAGGAACGGGCCGAAATCGCCGACCTGCGTTGCGTGCGCGTACATGGCCGCGCGCTTGGACGAGATCACCGAACTGACATCGACCGCGGTGGTGAGTTGGTCAGCCGGAAGCCCGAACGATTCGATGTCCGGCGGCTGCGCCTCCTCGGTCCACTCGGGGTTGGCCTGCATCAGCATCTTCATGTGATCGCGGTTGGTGGACGCCTCGTAGACGAACGGCGTGCCCGCGAGTTCTGCAGCACGAACGCCGACGTGGTGGACCTGGATGTGATCCGGGTGGCCGTATCCGCCGTTGGGGTCGTAGATGGTCAGGACATCGGCGTTCTCTTCACGAAGAACCTCGGCCAGACGCTCGGCGGCCTTCTCGACGTCGACGTTGCAGAACGCTTCCGGATTCTCGTTCTCGGGCGTACCCACCATCCCCGAATCCGGGTAGTGCAGGGACACGACGCGACTGGCACCCAACGCGTCGGTGGACGCCTCGAGCTCACGGCTGCGGCGCTGAGCCAACGTCTCGTATTCGTCCAACAGTCCGTCGGGGAATTCACCGAGAGCACCGTCGGTAGCGGTGACGACTACGACGCGGTGACCTGCGTCGGCGGCCATTCTCATCACGCCGCCCGTAGTGAAAACTTCGTCATCGGGATGGGCGTGGAAACACACCAGGACACTCATTCGCGCAATCGTAAGGCAAGTTACCGACAGGTCAACCCGAGCGCACAGTGAAAACGATTTGTCGAGTCGGCCTCGGCTCTGTGAACCTTGTTCAGTGCACGAGAAGCTGACATGAGCGAATCCACCAACAAAGGCCTGCTGAGCGCCTACCGCGAGATCTTTGCCGCCCCCGGATCGGTCGCCTTCTCGGCCGCCGGATTTGTCGCAAGGCTGCCGATCGCCATGATCGGTATCGGAATCGTGACGATGATCTCGCAACTTCGTGGTGACTACGCGCTCGCCGGCGCGCTCGCCGCGGTTTTTGCGCTCTCGTCGGCGATCATCGCGCCCGCGGTCTCGCGTGCGGTCGACCGCTTCGGACAGCGAGCGGTCCTGCCGATTGCCGCAGCCGTGAGCGTCACCGCGATCGGGGCGCTCCTGCTCGCAGTCCGGATGGAAGCTCCCGACTGGCTGCTGTTCGTTCTGGTCGTCCCCGGCGGCGCCACTCCGACGATCGGCGCGATGATTCGCGCCAGGTGGGTGGCGATCTATGTCGGAAAACCTCAGCTGCGCACCGCCTTCGCCTTCGAATCGGTGGTGGACGAGCTCTGCTTCGTGGCGGGCCCGGTCATATCGGTAGGTCTGAGCATCGGGCTCTTCCCCGAGGCTGGACCACTGGCAGGGTTGATCCTGCTGGTCACCGGAACCCTGCTGCTGGTCATACAGCGCGGAACCGAACCGAAGGTGCATCCGCGTCGACCCGGCCGCGGACGATCGGTTCTCGGTAACCACGTGATGTGGATCGTCATCGTCATCATGGTGATGCTCGGAACGATCTTCGGCGTCATCGACGTCGGCGCCATCGCGTTCACCAAGGAACAGAATTCGCCGGGATCCGCGACGCTGGTCCTCGCGCTGTTCGCCGGCGGTTCGGGAATCGCGGGACTGATCTTCGGGTCGATGCACCCGGCGCGATCGCTGCGCGGGCAGTTGATGATCGCGTCCTCGGCGGTCGCCGTTCTCAGCGTCCCGCTTCTGTTGGTCGGAAACGTGGCCGCACTTGCGGGTGCCTACGTGCTGGCGGGCGCGACCATCGCACCGACGCTCATCATCGCGACAGCCCTGGTCGAACAGATCGTCCCGCCGGAAAAGCTCACCGAGGGAATGACCCTGACGGTTACCGGCCTCGGCGTCGGCGTGGCGCTCGGGTCTGCGCTGGCCGGACAGCTGATCGATCGCTACGGCGTCCCGTCGGCCTACATGCTCGCCGTCGGCGCCGCAGTCGCAGCCTCTATCGTGACGGCATGTCTATTCGTGAAGCCGTCAGCGTCGACGGCACGTCCATCGTCTATCGAGTAACCGGAAATTCGGCGGGGACCCCGCTGGTGTTGCTGCACGGCTGGGCTCAGTCCTCGCAGTGCTGGGGCGAGCAGGTCCTCGCGGACCTGGCCGCGGACTATCGGCTGATCGCCGTCGATCTGCGCGGCCACGGTTACTCCGATGCGCCCGAATCCGGATACGACGATTCCGCGAACTGGGCCGGCGACGTCGCGGCTGTTCTTGCGGCCGAAGGCGTCACCGAGAACGCGATCCTGCTCGGCTGGTCGTACGGCGGTCTGGTGATCTGCGATTACCTGGCAGCGCACGGCACCGGCGCGGTGGCGGGCGCGGTTCTGGTCGGGGCGATCACCAGCATCGGGCGCGGCGAAAAAGGTGGCAAGGTCGGCTCGGCGATGCGTAGCGCAGTTCCCGGCGCGATGTCCGAAGATCCCCGCGAGGCGATCCGTGCACTCGGCGCTTTCGGCAATGCTCTCACCGGCCCACCCGAGGGCAAGGGTGCAGCGTCGCAGGCCTTGTTCGGGTACAGCCTCTCGACGCGTCCGCGGGTGCGCGCAGCATTGTTCAACCGTGCTGTCGGTCACGACGAGTTGCTTCGCAATCTGGACATCCCGGTCCTCGTTCTGCACGGAACCGACGACTCCGTCGTCGACGTGAGTGCAGGTAAGCACGCCGAGGAACTGATTCCCAAGTCCCAGGCGTCGTACTGGGAAGGCTGCAATCACGGCCCGTTCGTGGAGGATCCGACACGATTCGTGTCCGAAGTGCGAATGTTCATCTCGAGCCTCGGTTAGAGTTCGCGCCCGGTGAGGGGGCAGTATGGAGTCGTGACGCCCATGCACATTTCGCGCCCTCGCCGGGTGGCCGTTCTCTCGGTCCACACCTCGCCATTGGCGCAACCCGGCACCGGTGACGCGGGTGGGATGAACGTCTACGTTCTGCAATCCGCCATTCAGCTCGCCAAACGTGGCGTCGAGGTGGAGATATTCACCCGCGCGACGTCCTCGGCCGACGCACCCGTGGTGGACGCCGCTCCCGGAGTGCGGGTTCGGAACATTGCTGCTGGTCCCTTCGAAGGGCTGGACAAGGCGGATCTGCCGACTCAACTGTGTGCCTTCGTCGCAGGAGTTCTACGGGAGGAAGCGCGACACGAGCCCGGGTACTACAGCCTGATCCACTCGCACTACTGGTTGTCCGGGCAGGTCGGCTGGCTCGCCCGCGACCGCTGGGGCGTGCCCCTCGTACACACCGCCCACACCCTCGCGGCGGTGAAGAATCTTTCGCTTGCCGAGGGAGACACCCCGGAGCCGGCAGCACGTCAGATCGGCGAGCAGCAAGTAGTCGCCGAGTCCGATCGACTGGTCGCCAACACCACCGACGAAGCCAAGGCGCTGCACGAGTTGTACGGCGCAGATCCCACGCGTATCGACGTCGTGGCTCCCGGCGCCGATCTCACCCGCTACCGACCGGGCGATCGCGATTCCGCCCGCGCGTCGTTGGGGTTGGACCCGGGCGAGGTCGTCGTGACTTTCGTCGGCCGGATCCAACCTCTGAAAGCACCGGACGTTCTGCTGCGTGCTGCCGCCGAAGTGATCAGCCGTCGCCCCGAGTTGCCGTTGCGCATCCTCGTCGTCGGCGGGCCGTCGGGAACTGGCCTCGCGCGGCCGGACGTGCTGATCGAACTGGCACGCTCACTCGGCATCACAGCGCAGGTGACGTTCTTGCCGCCGCAGGCTCCTGAGCGTCTCGCCGATGTCTACCGTGCCTCGGATCTGGTTGCGGTGCCGAGCTATTCGGAGTCCTTCGGGTTGGTCGCCATCGAAGCTCAAGCCTGCGGAACTCCCGTGATCGCCGCCGACGTCGGCGGACTGGGAGTAGCCGTACGCAACGGTGAGACCGGCCTGCTGGTTCAAGGACACCGCACCGAAGATTGGGCCGGCGCCCTCGAATCCTTGGTGACAGCACCGACGCGCTTGGCCGAACTCGCCGCGCAGGCACCGCGCCACGCCGAAAATTTCTCGTGGGAACACACCGCGGACGGTTTGCTCGAGAGCTATCGCAAAGCCGCAGTCAACTACAACAACGGAACCGGTCCCAGCGACTTCTCGCCCCGCCGTGCGCGGGGTCTGTGGCGTCTGCGCCGGACCGGGGGAGTGCGTACATGAGCAGCATTTCGGACACCATCGAGCAGGCCCTCACCGAGCGCGAACTCGACTTCACCAGAAAAGACGACGCGCATTTCATCGTCGAACTTCCCGGTGAACACAAACTCAAGACGTCGACTCTGCTCACCGTCGGCAATCACGGTGTGCGGGTCGAGGCCTTCGTGTGCCGCAAGGTGGACGAGAACTTCGAAGGCGTCTACAAATTCCTGCTCAAGCGCAACCGTCGTCTGTACGGGGTGGCGTACACACTCGACAAGGTCGGGGACATTTACCTCGTCGGCAAGATCGCAGAGCATGCCGTGACCGGCGATGAACTCGACCGAGTGCTCGGTCAGGTTCTCGAAGCCGCCGACGGCGATTTCAACGTCATCCTCGAACTCGGCTTCTCCTCGTCCATCAAGCGTGAGTGGGCGTGGCGGGTGTCGCGAGGTGAGTCGCTGGCGAATCTCGAACCGTTCAAGCACCTCATCGAGGAAGAGCCCGCGCAGAGCTGATCGAGCGGGGTGAGACACATCGCGGATGTGTCACGTAAAGTGGCCTTTACTTGTGACTGTCGTCACGGAATAATACTGTTCCCGTGAGTCACAGTAAGTTGGTCACACCACCCCGCCGCGCAACTTTTCGAGGAGCACAGTGAGCTTCAAGAGTCCGTTCCCCGACGTTGAAATCCCCAACCTCAGCGTCTACGACTTCCTGTTCGGAAACACCGACCCCGCAGACCTCGACAAGACGGCCTTCGTCGAGGGCAGTTCGGGCGCAGTCACCACATACGCTTCGCTGATCGCACAGATCAACGGCGTTGCAGGCGCTCTCGCAGCGCGCGGACTCGCCGTCGGCGACGTGGTCGGGCTGCATTCGCCCAACGTCCCGGCCTTCGGTTCCGTCTTCCACGGCATCCTTCGTGCCGGTGGCGTCGCGACCACGATCAACGCGCTCTACACCGCCGAGGACATCGCCAAGCAGCTCACCGATTCCAAGGCCAAGTTCCTCTTCACCGTCTCGCCGCTCCTGCCGCAGGCAAAGGCCGCTGCTGACCTGGTCGGTATCCCGGCCGAGAACGTGTTCGTGCTCGACGGTGCCGAAGGCCACCTCTCGCTGCGTGATCTGCTCGGCGAGGGTGCAGCGGCGCCCGAGGTCTCCTTCGATCCGGCCACCCAACTCGCGGTGCTGCCGTACTCCTCGGGCACCACCGGCCGACCCAAGGGGGTCATGCTCACCCATCGGAACCTCGTAGCCAACGTCTGCCAGATCATTCCGCGGATGGGCATCGAGACCGACGACAAGATTCTCGCGGTCCTGCCGTTCTTCCACATCTACGGCATGACGGTCCTGCTCAACGCTGCGCTCTATCGCCGCGCGAGCCTCATCACGATGCCGAAGTTCGATCTCGTCGAGTTCCTGCGGATCGTCGCCGAGCAGAAGTCGACGTACATCTTCGTCGCACCGCCCGTTGCCGTCGCGCTGGCCAAGCATCCGCTCGTCGATCAGTACGACCTCTCGAGCGTGCACACCATCTTCTCCGGTGCGGCCCCGCTCGACGCGGCGCTCGGCAAGGCCGTCGCCGACCGGTTGAACTGCCACGTCCGCCAGGGCTACGGCATGTCCGAGATGAGCCCGGTCTCGCACGCGATCCCGTTCGACCGCGACGACATCGCGCTCGACACCTGCGGTCCGACCATCGCCAACATGGAATGCAAGCTCGTCGACCCCGGAACGGGCGAAGAGGTCGCGTACCCGCCTCTCGGCTCGGACGGCGTCAGCGAGCCCGGCGAACTGTGGTGCAAGGGCCCGAACATCATGCTCGGCTACCTCGGCAACGACCAGGCCACCAAGGACACCCTCGACGACGACGGTTACCTGCACACCGGTGACATCGCGACCGTCGACGGCGACGGCGTCGTCAAGATCGTCGACCGCCTCAAGGAACTGATCAAGTACAAGGGCTACCAGGTTCCCCCGGCGGAACTCGAGGCCTTGCTGCTGACCCACCCGCAGATCGCCGACGCCGCAGTGATCGGCGTGCTCGACGCCGAGGGCGAAGAGGTTCCGAAGGCATTCGTGGTGCTCCAGGACGGCGCCGAGTTGACCGAAGCCGACGTGATCACCTTCGTCGCCGAGCGCGTCTCGCCGCACAAGAAGGTCCGCCAGGTTTCGTTCATCAGCACCGTGCCGAAATCCGCGGCCGGAAAGATCCTCCGCAAGGATCTGCGAACTGCGGAAGTTGCCCCGAGCTGATTTCCGGACAGGGTTGATCAAGAAGGGTTCCGGTACTCGTGCCAGGATGAACGCCATGAGTATCGGAACCCTGGTCCTGCTCCGCCACGGCGAGAGCGAATGGAATGCACTCAATCTGTTCACCGGCTGGGTGGACGTACACCTGACAGACAAGGGCATGGCCGAGGGCAAGCGCGCCGGCGAACTGCTCGCCGAGCACAACCTGTTGCCCGACGTTCTCTACACGTCTCTGCTGCGCCGCGCGATCAGCACAGCCAACCTCGCGCTCGACGCCGCCGATCGCCACTGGATCCCGGTAGTGCGCGACTGGCGTCTCAACGAGCGTCACTACGGCGCTCTGCAGGGCAAGAACAAGGCGCAGACCAAGGAAGAGTACGGAAACGAGCAGTTCATGCTCTGGCGTCGTAGCTACGACACCCCGCCGCCCGCCATCGAAGCCGGCAGCGAGTACAGCCAGGACACCGATCCCCGGTACGCGAACCTCGACGAGGTTCCCTTGACCGAGTGCCTGCTCGACGTCGTCAAGCGTCTGATCCCGTACTGGGAGGACACCATCTCCCAGGAGCTGCTCGCCGGTCGGAACGTGCTGGTCACCGCGCACGGCAACTCGCTGCGTGCGTTGGTCAAGCACCTCGACGGCATCTCGGACGAGGACATCGCGGGCCTGAACATCCCGACCGGAATCCCGCTGCGTTACGACCTCGACGAGAACCTGAAGCCGCTCAATCCCGGCGGCACCTACCTGGATCCGGAGGCCGCAGCTGCCGGCGCCGCCGCGGTGGCGAATCAGGGCGGAAAGTAGCAACCCGATGATGTGCGTCGAGGCCCCCCGAACAGTGATTTCGGGGGGCCTCGGCCAACAGCAGATGAACGACGAACCAACGCCGTCCACCTGGCGGATTACACGGGTGGGAACGTCCGAACCCGCCGTAACCGACTCTTCGCGCGAACGTACGATTGCGCCGTGAGTGTCGTGATTGCAGTGCTGCTGGTCGTGGTCGCCGGCTTGGTCGGCTACCTCGTCGGCGGGGTGCTGGTACCCAGGCTGTCGTCGCGCCAGAGTCAGCGCTCGGACGAACAGACCGGGCTCACGATGTCCCAGGTTCTCGACCTCATCGTGTTGGCTTCGGAAAGCGGTATCGCCGTCGTCGACGGTTTTCACGACGTCGTGCTCTTCAATCCTCGCGCCGAGGAACTCGGTCTCGTCAAGAATCGTCTGGTCGACGAGCGAGCTTGGCGGGCTGCTCAGGAAGTTCTGCGGACGGGTCAACCCGTCGAGGTCGATCTGACGGCGCAGACCGCTCAGCGGGGCCGCGACAAGATCGCGGTACGTGGCACGGCCCGGTTGCTCAGCAAGGACGATCGCAACTTCGTGGTCCTGTTCGCCGACGACGATTCCGAGCAGGTCCGCATGGAGGCGACCCGACGCGATTTCGTCGCGAACGTCAGCCACGAACTCAAGACGCCGGTCGGTGCGATGAGCCTGCTCGCGGAGGCGCTGCTCGAGTCCGCTGACGACCCGGAATCGGTGCGCCACTTCGGCGAACGGGTGCTCGGTGAGTCGATTCGTCTGGGCAAGATGGTCACCGAGTTGATCGCACTCTCGCGTCTGCAAGGTGCCGAGAAGCTGCCGGATCTCGACGTGGTCGACGTCGACACCGTGGTGTCCGAAGCACTGTCGAGGTCGAATCTGTCGGCCGAGGCCGCCGGGATCACGGTCACCACCGACCATCCGAGTGGGCTGGAAGTACTCGGGGATCAGACTCTCCTCGTCACGGCATTGTCCAACCTCATCGAGAACGCTATTGCATACTCGCCCAAGGGTTCTCCGGTTTCCGTCAGTCGGTCGGTACGCGGCGACAATGTCGCGATCGCAGTCACCGACCGAGGAGAAGGCATCGCGAAAGCGGACCAGGAGCGAGTGTTCGAGAGATTCTTCCGCGTGGACAAGGCGCGGTCACGGCAGACCGGTGGAACCGGTCTGGGGCTGGCGATCGTCAAACACGTCGCGGCCAATCACAACGGCTCCATCGAACTGTGGAGCAAACCGGGTACAGGGTCTACCTTCACGTTGCAGATACCGGCACACGTGGAGTCGGACGACGACATCGACTCTGACAACGCGGGAACCGCCGGTTCCACGCGGATCGGCAGACGAGAACAAGGCAGTAGAGAAAACGGCATGGAGGCCAAACGATGACGAGTGTGCTGATCGTGGAGGACGAGGAGTCCTTGGCGGACCCGCTGGCGTTCCTGCTCCGCAAGGAAGGCTTCGAGACCACCATCGTCAACGACGGACCGTCGGCGTTGGCGGAATTCGATCGCTCCGGAGCGGACATCGTCCTGCTCGACCTCATGCTGCCCGGCATGAGTGGCACGGACGTCTGCAAGGCGCTGCGGTCGCGCTCCGGCGTCCCCGTCATCATGGTGACGGCGCGTGACAGTGAGATCGACAAGGTCGTCGGACTGGAACTCGGTGCGGACGACTATGTGACCAAACCGTATTCGGCGCGTGAGCTGATCGCTCGCATCCGTGCGGTGCTGCGCCGCGGGGTGGAGAACGAGGCGGACCTCGCCTCCGACAACGGGGTGCTCGAGGCCGGACCGGTACGGATGGACGTCGAGCGCCACGTCGTGCAGGTCGCGGGTAACCCGGTGACGTTGCCGCTCAAGGAGTTCGATCTCCTCGAGTACCTGCTCCGCAACTCCGGTCGGGTGCTGACCCGCGGACAGTTGATCGACCGCGTCTGGGGCGCCGACTACGTCGGTGACACCAAAACCCTTGACGTACACGTGAAGCGGTTGCGTTCGAAGATCGAATCGGATCCGGCCAAGCCGGAACATCTGGTCACGGTCCGTGGATTGGGTTACAAGCTCGAAGCGTGATCGAACCTCGTCGAGAAGAAATGTCGAGAAGAATTCAGCCGCTCACACGATCGTGTGAGCGGCTGAATTCTTTTTGTTCAGGCGGAGTCAGCCCTGAGCTTTGTTCTGAGCGATCGTGGTCGCCGGATGGACTGCGATGAGGCCGAGGCCCGCGCGACGCCTGCAGAGGCGAGCCAGCTCGTCGTACGCGCGCTTTCCGAGAAGTTCCGTCAACTCGGGCCCGTAGGACTGCCAGACCTGCCGCTCCCCGACATGAGCGTCGGGGGAGCCGGAGCAGTACCAGGCGAGGTCGTCGCCGCCCTCACCCCAGCCGCGGCGGTCGTACTCGGTGATCGTGGTCTTGAGGATCTGGACGCCGTCCGGCCGGTCGACCCAGTCCTGGGTGCGGCGGATCGGTAGCTGCCAGCACACGTCCGGTTTCACCTCGAGCGGCTCGATGCCCTTCTTGAGCGCCATGGAATGCAGAGCGCAGCCCTCGCCTCCGGCAAAACCCGGCCGGTTGAGGAAGATGCACGCTCCTTTGTAGCGGCGGGTGCGCAGCGCGGGCTCGTCCTCGAGGTCGTCTTCTTCGACGTAGCCCTTCTTGCCGAGACCCTTTTCCATGAACTGCCAGTCTTCGGCTGTGAGCATTTTCACTGACGCATCGAGCTTGTCCTGATCTTCCTGATCGGAGAGGAAAGCGCCGTGCGAGCAGCAACCGTCGTCCGGGCGGTCTCCGATGATGCCCTGACACGCCGGCGTGCCGAACACGCAGGTCCAATGCGAGAGCAACCACGTCATATCAGCGGAAATGAGGTGTTCGGAGTTATCCGGATCGACAAATTCGACCCATTCGCGCGGGAAATCGAGATCGACCTCGGGGCTCGGAGTCATCTTGTGGGACCGGTCTGGGTTACCTGCTGTCACAAGGGCCGACCGTAGACCCAGTAACGTGGCGATGTGCGACTAGGGGTACTCGACGTCGGAAGCAATACCGTCCATCTATTGGTTGTGGACGCCCATCGGGGCGGCCACCCAACACCCATGAGCTCGACCAAGTCCACGTTGAGGCTGGCAGAGAACACCGACGACCGCGGCGATATCACCACGTCAGGAGCCGATCGGTTGGTCTCGACGGTTTCCGAATTCGCCGGTATCGCCAAGACGTCCGGGTGCGAGGAAATGATGGCTTTTGCCACTTCCGCGGTCCGTGACGCCAACAATTCCGAAGCCGTACTCGCCCGCGTCCGCGCCGAGACCGGAGTCAACCTCGAGGTTCTGTCCGGGGTCGACGAAGCCCGCTTGACCTTTCTGGCCGTGCGCCGCTGGTACGGCTGGAGCGCCGGACGCATCCTGAACCTGGACATCGGCGGCGGCTCGCTCGAACTCACCGCAGGTGGTGACGAGGATCCGGACGTCGCCTTCTCACTGCAACTCGGTGCCGGACGGTTGACGCGCGACTGGCTACAGGCCGATCCGCCGGGCAAGCGCCGGGTCGCTGTGTTGCGCGACTGGCTGGACGCGGAGTTGGTCGGACCAGCCAAGGAACTGCGCGCCGCCGGCGACTGGGACCGCACGGTCGGGACTTCGAAGACCTTCCGATCGTTGGCTCGGCTCACCGGCGCGGCCCCTTCTGCCGCAGGCCCCCGGGCAAAACGGACCCTGACTTCCAGCGGACTCAGGCAACTCATAGCCTTCATATCCAGGATGACGGCGGCGGACCGTGCAGAATTGGAAGGAGTGAGCTCGGATCGGTCACAGCAGATTGTGGCCGGCGCGCTCATCGCAGAGGCAACCATGCGGGCGCTCGGAGTGGACGAACTGGAAATTTGTCCCTGGGCACTGCGTGAGGGTCTGATTCTGCGAAAGCTCGACACAGAAATGGGCGGTGAATTGGTGGTGAGTGCTTGATGACCGAGGACAGTCAGCAGATTTCCGTAGCGGAACTGCTCAAGCGGAACGGTCAGAGCGTCGAATCCCGAGGTGGACGACGCCGGCGCGGCGTAGCCGGTGGCATCTCCGTCGCCGAACTGACGGGTGAGATCCCGATCGTTCGCCAGTCGGGATCGCGCGCGGCCGCCGAGCCCGAGTCCGACGAACCAGCAGCCCAGCCCGAAGCCGCTGCGCCGGAAAACTCTGCACCTTCAGCGCCGGCCGAGGCTGTCGCGGAAACCGCCAAGTCAGCCGAACCGGCACCGAAGGTTCCCGCCGATCGCACCGCAGCCTTCGCCGTCTCGTTCGACGACGACGATGACGATGACGAGCCGCAGGCACCCAAGGGTGAGTCGAAGCCGGTTGCTGCGCCGCCGGTCACCACTCCGAAGCCGACTTCCACACCTTCGCCGGGACAGACCTCGAAGTCCTCGCCCGGGCAGTGGGTGAGCCGGGCACCGCTCAACTCCTCGTCACCGACGCAGGTAACGCAGGAACCAGCCCTGCTGTCGGGTCAGACCCTGGCGGGCGACCTGATGCGTCAGGAGCGCGCCGCAACGCAGTCGCCGTCGTTGCGTCCGCCGATCCTGCCGCCGCGTGTCCCCACTCCCGTCGTGAAGGCACCTGCACCGACTGCTCCTGCTCCGGCCGCGCCGGAAGAGAGCACCGAACTGATCGACAAGATCGCAGACGCGGATGCCGGCGAGGCCGAATCGACCGCTGTTGTCGATCTGGTCAAGGCGCCGGCTGTCGATGACGGTGCAAAAAAGTCCAGTGCCGCCGCGGAGTCCGATGTCGAAGCCGAACCGGCAGCGGAAGAGGCAGGCGAGCGTAACTCGATCCGTGAATGGGCAGTGCTTGCCGGTCAGGTGGTTGTTGCACTGATCGTCGGCGGCGCGATGTTCAAGGGCTTCGAGAAGCTGTGGGACATGCTGCCGTGGGTGGCGTTGGTGCTCGCGCTGATCGTGATCGTCGGCCTGGTTGCTGTCGTGCGGGTTCTGCGGAAGACGGACGACATCACGAGTTTCGTGATCGCGGTGGTCGTCGGCATGATCGTGACGCTCGGTCCACTGGCGTTCTTGTTGACCTCGGGTTGATCGGACGATGATCGGGGGATCGCAGCGCATGGTTCGTCGGCCGATAGCCGTCGGCCTGTCGACGGCTTCGGTGTATCCGGAGAACACGGAAGCGGCATTTCGCTACGCCGCTGATCTCGGATACGACGGCGTCGAACTGATGGTGTGGGCCGAATCCGTGAGTCAGGACATCGGTGCTGTTGCCGCCCTCGTTCGCAAGTACGCCATTCCGGTGCAGGCGGTGCATGCGCCGTGTCTGCTGATTTCGCAGCGCGTGTGGGGTTCCGATCCGGTCGAGAAGCTCGAGCGTTCGGTGCGCACCGCCGAAACCTTGGGAGCGACGACGGTGGTCGTCCACCCGCCGTTCCGGTGGCAGCGCAAGTACGCCGAAGGCTTCGCGGAACAGGTTGTCGAACTCGAATCGAAGAGCAGCGTCGTTGTGGCGGTGGAGAACATGTTCCCCATGCGCGCCGACAGCTTCTTCGGCGGCAAGGACAAGTCCGCGGAGCGTCTGCGTAAACGTGGCGGTCCAGGGGCAGCGTTGTCCGCGTTCAGTCCGTCGTACGACCCGACCGATTCCGATCATGCTCACTACACACTCGACCTGTCGCACACCGCGACGGCGGGCATGGATGCCCTGAAGTTGGCCTTCCGTATGGGCAAGGGGCTCGAGCACCTGCACCTGGCCGACGGTCGCGGGGCGTCGATGGACGAGCACCTGATTCCGGGGCATGGCTCACAGCCGTGCGCGGAGTTGTGTCAGCAATTGGCTGCGAGCGAATTCAGCGGCCAGGCAGTCATCGAGATCAACACACAGAACGCGCGCACCCGGCGGGAGCGGTCGTCGATGCTGGCGCAGGCGCTCGCGTTTGCACGCGAGCACCTGGCACGCTCAGCGGTGGCCGGCAAGTAGCGCAGCTTCGAACTGCGCGCGCACCTTCTCGACGTGTGCGTCGAGGTCTTTGGTCTCCCAGCCTTCGGTCGAGATGGGATCGAGCACCGAGACATAGACCGGGCCTGGATGGGCGACAAGCGAATTGCGCCACATCCGTTCACCCGCGTTGTGAATCACCACGGGCACGATCGGCACACCGGCTTGGATCGCCAAGTGGAATCCACCCTTCTTGAAAGGGCCCAGACGTGGCGTCGGAGAACGGGTGCCCTCCGGAGCTATGACTATCGAGACACCATTCCTCAGCTTGTCGACTGCCGGTTGCAGTGCAGCCTTCGCCTTCGTGGTGTCGGTGCGGTCGATGTAGGCGACGTCGAGCAGTGCACCGACGGGCATGAACCGCGGATCGCTTGCCGCTTCCTTCTTCGCGACGCCGGTCACGTCACGCTTGATCACGGTGCCCAGGACCAACATGTCCAGGGAACTCTGATGGTTGAACATGAACACCGCCGGGCGGTGATCCCACACGTTGTGCTCGCCGTCGATCTCGACGTCGATGCCCAGCAGTGAGAGCGAGATGTCGGGGCCGTACGTGCCGACCAGGTTCGCACCCAGTTGACGGTTCCCGGTGACAATGCCTGCCGACGCACCGAGGGCGGCGGTGGCAGCAAGCGCGCCCATGGCAGTCGCCGTTCGGATCGTGGAGATCGGTGTTGCGCCTCGCTGCGGTTTACGCAGGCTGACCGAAGGCCAGTGATTGCGCAACGCGATCTTGGCCAGACCACGATCGGGATTCAACGCGACAGGTCGCCCGACGGCCTCGAGCATGAAGACGTCTTCGACACCGTTGGAGTACGCAAACGCGTTCTTCAGATCGGCGCCCATCTTCTCGGCATAGCCTGCAAGGGCATTGGCCTTGGCCGGCCCCCACAGTGCGGGCGAAGACAGTTCGCCGGTGAGCATGCCGTCGACGACTTCGGGCTCGGTGCACAGCACGTCTTCGATGTCGAGATCTTCGGCGACGTACTTGGCCTGGAACGGAGTCGCCGACGTAGCCATCACGATCGTGTGGCCGGCTCGCCGGTGTGCCGCCAGTAGCCCGCGGGCTTCCGGGTAGATCATCGCGGCGATCTCCTGCTTGAACAGCCGTCGGCCCCAGTCGTTCAGTTCCTCGACGGTACGGCCGCCCAAGGCTCGAACGCCGATGTCCATCAGTGCTCCGACGTCAGCGCCGCGGAATTGGGTGTCGATCGCGGCACCGGTGGTGCGCAAGAGTTCGCCGACGCTGATATCCAAGCGTCGCAGGCGGTCTCGGTACACAACGCTGGCCGAGTACCCGCTGATCAAGGTGCCGTCGAGGTCGAAGGCGGCGATCGTTCCGGGCCCGGGCGGGGCGGCTTCGATGGCGGAGTGCAGACGCTCGAGTCCGGTCACAGTCCTACTTCCTCGTTCGCGGCGGGCGCTCGGTTTGCTTCTGGAATGGTCACTACCGCAGCGGCGTCCGGTACCGGCATCGCCACCTGATCGAGTCGTGCATGCGCGAGTGCGCGAAGGTGACGCAGGCGCTCGACCTGAACCTTGATCTCGGCAGCGAATGCCAGGCGCCGGGCCCGGACTCCGTCGTCGTCGACTTCGATCAAGTTACGGTTGCGCGCCAAATTCAGTGCGGTGGCGAACAACTCACCGGAGACGGATTCGTTGCTGGCGATCTGCTGCCGCAGTCGACGCTGATGTGCGACGTCGATGCAGTTGCTGATGAACGACTTTTCGTCGAACGATGTCGAAATCGGCGCGAGCACAAGCTGATCGGCGACAACCTGGTACGCCTCGAGGAACGGTTGGAGCACGCGGTGCGCGAGGTACGGGCGAACCGTCTCGATCATGTGCTCGGTTCGTTTGTCGTCGGCCATGACGGTTTCCCACTCGGGGTCGATCAGCGTCAGCTCGGTCCGCATCTCCTGCTCGAACGTGTCCCGGTCACTGAAGAAGAACTCGAATTTCAACAAATCTCGGATGCGCTTGGCCTCTGCCCACCCGTCCCCGATGGGGTCCTCGAACCGCTCTTCGACGGCTGCCTGAAGTACGAGTTCGGTGATGGCACGCACGACAAGAAAGTGAATCGTGTTGTTGCGGTAGAAGGCAGCGACAAGATGCTGGTCCTTGCCGAGGTAGAAGACCTGCTCGCCGCCCCGATCGAAGCGCTCGAGCACCCCGGAATCGACGTGTGTCTGCAATGCCTTCTCGATGACACGCGGATCGGACAGTTCGACGTCGCCGGCGATCGGAAGATTTCGCGCGGTGATGTAGCCGAACAGCGGCGTGAGAATCGCGGTGAGTTCACGAACTGTCAACGCCCGGTCTTCGATTCCGAGGAACGCCAACATCGCCAGTGAAGACACGGTCACCGGGGTGACCTCGTTGATGCGGTGACACACCTCGATGCCGGCCTTCTGAATGGCAAGGCGCTGATCGGTTTCCTGGCTGAGTGCGTCCGCGAGTGAGAGCGGCCGGCCGATGGTCACGTGCGCGACACCGTTGCGTTTTCCCTGGGCGCGTACGTAACCCACCATCCAGCGCAGGCCTTCCGGTGTCTTCTCGGCGCCGAGCGCCTCGGCAGCCATGGCCCCGACCTCGTAGAGTTGGTCGTAGCTCAGCGCAACCGGGACGAGGTACACGTCGGACGCTCCGCTGACCTGAAATGCCTTGGTCAGGTAGGTCAGGAGACCGAAGCGCGGCGGGCGTAGTTTCCCGGTACGTCCGCGTCCACCTTCGATGTACCACTCCAGATTGAAGCGCTTGGTCAGCAGATAGCGCATGTACTCGTGCATCGACCATTTGTAGACCTCGTCGTTGCCGATGCTTCGACGAATGAAGACGGTGCCGCTGCGCTTGAGGATCGAGCCCATGGGCCAGAAACTGATGTTGAGGCCGCCCATGACGTGATTGAGCGGCAAGCCGTTCGCGATCAACGCCGGACGCAGGACGAGGGGATCGAGGTACGAACGGTGACTGGGGAGGAAGACCAGTGAGTGTTCCTTGTTCAGCTCACGGAGTTCCTCGAAGCGGCTCGTGTCCACGTCCAGCTTGTAGGCGCGAGCGAAGTAGCGGCCCAGGCGATCCCACACCGCGATGGCTTGGCGACTCTGGGTGGCAACCATTTCTTCGAGAGCTTCACGTGCGCGGCGATCGACTTCGGCGACGGCGATGTTCAACCGGTCGGCCAAAGCCATGACCTCGGTGGCGAATCGGCGGGTGTCGGTGATCTCGTCGACGACGAACCGTGACACCTTGTACTGGCCACCCAGTAGGCCCAATTCGGCGCGTTCGAGTGCCAGAGCGGCCTGCCGTCGGATGAACTCCGGTAGCGAACCGCCACCGCTCTTTTCGAGGCGACGCTCGAGATCGCTCAGTGGTGCGGGTTCACCTTCGATGACCTGGCACCGAGAGGGGTCGGTGCGCAGGGTTCTGCGTTGTGCACCGCGTCCGGGGTGGAGAGGATCGCGTGGTGCCAGCGCATCACGTAGTCGCACCGCGACGTTGTGCTTGGTATGGGTGTCCGGGATCCACACCACGCGAAGCGGCGCGAGCATCGGGTCGTCGGTCCGCGCCGCCAGTTCGGCCAGGGTCTTGTCGGTGATGTTGACGGTGACCGGCCGTGTTTCGGATTCGGTTGCCTTGTCGGCAAGCCACTTTCGCAGCACGCCGGCTTCGGCCTCTGTCATGGTTTCGGTGAGGTACACGCGCGGGTTGGTCGTGTTCTCGCTCATGACTCACGCACCTTCCGTTGTGACTCCGAGAGCGACGATCTCGTCCAGGCTCTCCTGCAAGCACTGCATCAGCAGCGCGGGTTTTGTGATCGCAGCGGTGTCGAGATTGATTCCGATACAGCACACCCCGACGTGGGAGACCAGTGTCGCCATTGCCGCGCAACCGGGCGCCGGGCCGAACGGGAACATCCGCTCGATCTTCGCTCCGGCGAGATAGACCGGTACCGGTACGCCGGCGACGTTGCTGGCCTGCAGGTCCAGACCCGTCGACTGGGACAGATACCAGTTCGCGAGTAGATAGTTCGGCAGGCGAGCGAGGATCGGGGCGGCGACGTCGATAGCGTCCAACGCCGGTTCCTCACGCAGACTCAGAACGATCTCTCGCACCTGCCTGATGCGTTTGGCCGGATCCGTTTCGGCGACCGGGCCGTTGAAGCGAACGGCTGCAAACCGGTTGCCGCCGTTGGCATCCGCGCCCGTGCGCATGCTGATCGGCATACCCATCGGGATGCTCTCGACGGATTGTCCGAAGGCTTCGTGGTAGCGATGGAAGCCGCCGAGCAATGCGGCGACGTAAGCGTCGTTGAGTGAGCCGCCGGCAGCTTTTGCTCCGGCCTTGAGCTCGGGAACACCCACTTCGAGAGTTCCGAACCACCGTCCGAGACCACGATCGTGGAGCAGAGGGGAACCGGAACGAGCTGGGGGAGTGACGATCTTGCGGAGTGAATTGGCGTAACCGAGGACCTCGGAAGCCGTCGTGATCGGACTCGAGATCGCCGTGGTCGCAACATTGGTGGCACCGCGGACCAGCTTGGCGATACGCGAGGGCGCACGCCGGATCTCGCTGACGACCTCCTCGCCGAAGGCGCCCACCGATGACAGATGCTCAGGAGCAGGCGGTGTGCGGTCGGGCTTGTTCGGAGTGGGGTCCGGGCGTCTGCTGTGCAGGAGCGTCATCATCTGGATGCCGCCCATGCCGTCGGTGATGGAGTGGTGAGTCTTGACCACGAACACGGCGCGACCGTCGTCGAGACCTTCGATGAGCAGCGCGCTCCACGGCGGTCGAGCCTTGTCGAAAGGTTCCGTCGCAAGGTGACGACACATGCGCAGTGCGTGATCGAAGTCCGCCGGTGCAGGTAGGCGGACGCGTCGTAGGTGGTAGCCGATGTCGAACTCGGGATCGACGGACCACACCGGATTGCCCAGCTGCATTGCCGGTTCCACTGCTCGCATACGAATACGCGGAACCACGTGCGATGCCCACTCGACTGCGTCGAGAAGTCGATCCCAGTCCGGGGCACGATCGAGTACCTCTACCGCAACGATCGGTGAGCGCAGTTGCGGCTGCGCCTCTTCCATCCGCCACATTCCAGTCTCGAAGTCGGACATCGTGCGGTTCGCCCCCCAGGCGACCGCGGAAAGGTCGACGTCGACCGCGCTAGGAGGAACAAATGGATTGCTGTTGGCCATACGTCAAGAACTCCCTCGGTCTGCGGATCCACCCCGCGCATCTCTGCTTCTAAGTGTGGACCCGCGACCGTGGGCGCGTCCCGGTTTCGGTGTCAGCCGACAGGTGTGACGTTCGTCAGTTAAGGGCTAATCGGACATGCCGGGAAGTTCAGTGCTCAAGAAGTGACGCCGACGGCTTTCAGGGCTATCTCGCGGTAGAGAACACTGACTTCGCGCGGAGTCTGCGGTCCGTCGAGTCGATACCAGAGGACGACGGACTGACACATTCCCAGTAGTGCACGGCCCGTTCCGGTGATGTCCGGGACCGTGAACTCACCGCTCTCGACGCCTGCCGTCAGTACGTCGACGAGTAGGTTCTCGAGCTTCTTTCGCTTGGCGGCGTAGCTCTTTCGTTCCGCGTCCTCGAGGTATCGCAGTTCGGAATCGAGGAAGGCTATGTCGGAGCGACTGGTCATGTGCAGAACACACGCCTCGACGAGATTGCCGAACTGTGCCGTCGGCGACGGTCCGGCAGCGTCGACCGCAGCGCTCGCGCGTGCGGTGACGTTCTCGATGCCCGGTTCCATCAGCGCGACGAGGATGCCCTGTTTGTTGCCGTGGTGGTAATACAGCGTCGGCACGGTGACACCGGCACGTTTTGCGATGTCACGAACCGACGCTCCGTGGTAACCGAGTTCGTGGAACACCTCGAGTGCGGCGGTGAGCAGGGGAGTCAGCGTCAGTGGTTCCACGATGCGCCACTGTTCGTCGGGCTGAGCCTCCGACTGCAAATCCGTCATTCCGCCTGTTCGCTCCGTTCGGAAATTTCTGGTGGTGTGACTAAAGAAGGTTCAACCCTAGCGCAAGGCGTGTCCTCCTTACCGATGCTCGGCCACCATTGGATAGCATCACTATCCAGTAAACGGTCGAGCGAGTTGGACGGAGGAGCGGTGAAGGTTTCCGAACTGGCCGCACAGTCCGGCGTTGCACTGGCCACTATCAAGTACTACCTCCGTGAAGGTCTGCTGATGCCGGGTGAGCCGACCAGCGCAACGGGAGCGAGGTACGGCGAACAGCACGTCCGGCGACTCGCGTTGATCAGGGCCCTGGCCGGGGCGGGACTCGCGATTCCACGGATTCGCGCGGTGCTCGAACTGGTGGACACTGACGAGCGATCCGAATTCGAGACTTTCGGCCGCGCAATCGCGCAACTACCCCCGTACGTCGAACCTGAACCGGATCCAGAGTTCCCCAGAGCTCGCAAGGTTCTGGAGTTTCTCGGTCAGGTTTTCGAGCCGAGGTACGTGGCGGTCGCGCACCTCGAGCGGGCACTGATCGGCCTCGAGGATGCAGGACTGAGTCTCTCGGACGAGCGCCTGCGCGCCTACGGCGACCACATCCGAGGGATTGCCGAAGTGGAAATCGAGCTGATGCCTACCAGTTCGACCGAGGACGGCATTCGCTATGCGGTCCTCGGAACCGCCATGTACGAACCCGTCCTGACAGCTTTGCGACGCCTGGCGCACCAAGATTTGGCCGCACGACATTTCCCGCAACACCGAGAAAGCACCGAACAGGAAAATCGATGAGCACCAGTCCCTTTCAAGATCTCAATCGCCTCACCTCGCTCGGCGACGGGCGATACACCGCAACGATCGATTCGATCTGGACCATCGGGCCGAAAGTGCACGGCGGCTCCATGATGGCTGTGTGCGCCGCTGCCGCGCGTCGATGTCTGCGAGACGGCGCAGGTGAGAACGACTCGCTTCTGAAGATGCAGCCACTCGCGGTGAGCGCCAACTATCTGTCGGCCCCAGATCCGGGTGAAGTCGAACTGGAGGTGATCGTCCGAAAGCAGGGGCGCCAGGTCGCGTTGTTCGACGTCGAGTTGAGCCAGGCGGGCCGCAGCGCTGTTCGCGCGGCGGTCACGCTCGGATTCCCCGATGACGGCGACCCCACCTTCGTCACGGCCTCGTCGATCGACGACATGTCACCGGAACCGCCGGAGAGTGCGGTGGCAGTCATCGGCGATCACCCGATGGCGCAGGTCGTGCATGTCGGTCAGGGTTGCGACATGCGAATCGACACCACCTCGGCGCACTTCCTGACCGGCAGCCAAGGCGAGGCCGAGGTCAGGATGTGGGTCCGTCCTCGACCCGAGGACGAAAACGACCTCGACACCGCTGTGCTGTTCGCGATCATGGCGGGTGACATCAGCGCGCCGGTGACGATGAACCGCGGCCTGTTCGGGTGGGCGCCGACCGTGCAGTTGACGACGTACCTGCGCCGACTGCCGACGCCGGGATGGCTTCGCGTGCGGGCGAGCTCGGATGTTCTGGGCAGCACGTGGTTCGAAGAGGATCATGCTGTTCTCGATTCGACGGGCGCAGTCGTCGTCCAGAGTCGTCAATTGGCGATGATGCCCCGCTAGGGTCGATCGCTGCGGTCGTGGCAGGCTGTTCGCCATGACAAGAATTGCGATTATCGGTGGCGGCAAGATCGGCGAGGCGCTGATCTCCGGGCTGTTGCAGGCCGGCCACGCCATCAAGGATCTGGTCGTCGCCGAGCAATATCAGCCTCGCGCAGACGAATTGATCGCCGAATACTCCATCCGCGTCAGCACGGTCGCCGATGCCGCCGAGGGTGCGGACGTCATCGTCATCGCGGTGAAGCCGAACGACGTCGAGTCAGCGCTCACGGCGTTGACGAAGGTCGATCTGGACGGCGACCTCGAACAATTGATCGTTTCCCTTGCGGCGGGAATCCCCACGGGATTCTTCGAAACGCGTCTGCCCGCAGGGTTCCCGGTCATCCGCGTCATGCCGAACACCCCCATGTTGGTCGGGGAGGGCGTGAGCGTGCTCTCGCCCGGACGGCACGTCAAGGCCGAGCATCTCGAGCTCGTACGCGGCATCCTCGGCAGCGTCGGCAAGGTGGTCACGGTTCCCGAATCGCAGATCGACGCGGTCACGGCTGTCTCCGGTTCCGGCCCGGCCTACTTCTTTCTGGTCGCCGAAGCGATGATCGACGCGGGAGTCGGTCTCGGCCTGACGCGCCCGGTCGCTACCGAATTGGTGGTGCAGACGATGGTCGGTTCCGCAGCGATGCTCGATCGCACCGGCGACAGCGCGACGGATCTTCGCGCCGCGGTGACGTCACCGGGCGGAACGACGGCTGCGGCACTGCGTCAGCTCGAAGCGGGCGGCCTGCGGACGGCGTTCTTCGATGCCTTGGATGCCGCCAAGTCGCGCTCGGCCGCGATGGGTGCAGCTGCGGATTAGTCGTCCGTTTAGCCACACCCGTCGCTTTAACCCCACCAGTACAGCTAAGCTCGACTTAGTACGTACGTGTCTGTTCCGCCGGAGGGGAAGCCGGCGGCGCGAGTCGTGCTGGAGGTATGTGGATTAATGGTGTCTGCAAACAAGCCGTCCATGGGTTCGTCCCACGACGGAAAGCCGGCAGTGGCCGGCACGCAATTCCTCACTGTTGCTGAGGTAGCAACTTTGATGAGGGTGTCGAAAATGACTGTGTACCGGTTGGTACACAGTGGCGAATTGCCTGCTGTACGAGTGGGCCGTTCGTTCCGTGTACATGCGAAGGCAGTACACGATTACCTCGAAACCTCGTACTTCGATGCCGGCTGACCAGCCGGTTCGAAGAGGATGACCTCGGCGTGAGCCGAGTCGCGGGCACAGCGGTTGCTGTGCCGGAGGCTCGGTTTATGCCGAGTGACTCCACACCGGTACGATGAGTCACTGTCGTACCAGCAAGCTGGTGTCGTAAGGCGCTGAGCTAGTTAAAACGAGGGCCAGGCGCCAATTGCTTGGCGCAGGCGTACGTGACCGGCGTGCGCAGGAACGCTAGAGAAGAACGTGAGGGACACCCGCTATGGGTTCAGTGATCAAGAAGCGTCGCAAGCGCATGTCGAAGAAGAAGCACCGCAAGTTGCTTCGTCGTACCCGAGTACAGCGCAGGAAACTCGGTAAATAAGCAGTACCTGTTGATGCCCGCCACCCCTTCCGGGGTGGCGGGCATCAGCATATTCGGGGGGAAGCGATGTGTGCCACGTCTCATTGGCTGGGCGGTTTGTCTTGAATGGCCGAAATTTGGGTAGTCAGCGCGGGACCCCCTCTGCCCGTAAAATGGGGGAAAATCGCGGGAGGGACGCTTCGGCAGAGCGCGTTTCTACTGGATATGGGGGTACTTGGTGGTTGAAGGTGACAACACTTCAGGGGGCACGACGCCTCGCGTCGTACTGGTGACCGGGGCGAGCAGATTTCTCGGCGGCTACCTGGTGACCAGGCTTGCGCAGAATCCGTCGATCGAGCGTGTCATCGCCGTCGACGCCGTCAGTCCGAGCAAGGACATGATGCGCAGAATGGGCCGCGCGGAATTCGTGCGAGCAGACATCCGCAATCCGCTGATCGGCAAAGTGATCCGAAACGCCGAGGTCGACACCGTCGTGCACGCGTCGACGCTTCAGAAAGCCCCCAAAGCCGGCAGCCGCGCCGCGATGAAGGACATGAACGTCATCGGCGCCATGCAACTGTTCGCGGTCTGCCAGAAAGCTCCGACGGTTCGCAAGGTGGTCCTGCGCTCGGCTTCGGTCGTCTACGGGTGCAGTGCCAAGGATCCCGCTCAGTTCACCGAAGAAATGAGTGCGCGCCGCCGGCCGCCGGGCGGATATGCCCGCGACAGCCTCGAGATCGAGGGATACCTCCGCGGGATGGGGCGTCGGCGCCCGGACATCTCGGTCGGGATTCTGCGGTTGGCGCCGTTGATCGGACCTCAGCTGACTGCAACCGTCGGGCACTACGTCACCGCCCCACTCGTGCCCACCATCGTCGGGCGCAACGCGCGCCTGCAATTGCTCCACGTCGAGGATGCCCTCGCGGCGCTGGAGAAGGCGACCATCGGACACGCTTCGGGTACGTACAACATCGCCGGCGACGGAGTGGTCATGATGTCGCAGGCGATCCGCCGGGCAGGCAGGGTGGAAGTTCCCATGCCGCTCGCTCTGTTCCGCAGCGTCGGGAGCGCGTTGGTGGGGTCGTCCATGAGGCTGTACACCGACGAGCAACTCGAGTACTTCCGGTTCGGCTGCGGACTCGACACCACTCGCATGCGCAGCGAGCTGGGGTTCGAGCCGCGATGGACCACCATGCAAGCACTCGACGATTTCATGCGTGCGATGCAGACGCGCCGGATCATCAAGTCCGAGTGGATCGATCGGGCGGAGAATGCGTTGACCACCATCCTCGGCGGTGACACCGCCGCGGCGGCAACAAGTGCAGACGTGATGCACATGCCGCTGTCGGGACGAAGTGCGGTGAAGGGGTGACTGACGTGGCGAAGGTAATTCCCCTGCGGCCCAGCGCAACTCACACCGGAAAGTCGGCAACTTCCCGTTCGCGTGAGTCCGTCACCGGTGCGGAGCGTGACATCCGTGAACAAAGTGAACGTCGGCATCCGTCCGGAGTGTCCTCGGCGGCCGACCACGGCGGTGAGAGCACGTTCGTCGATTCGGCCAGGTCGGCGATCGTCGACCAGATCGCCTCGGCAGCAGAATTCTTCCGACGTCGGGTGTCGGGCGACTACGAGGTCGACGAGTTCGGATTCGACCCGCATTTCGCGGACAACGTCGTCATGCCGATGTTGCGCCCGTTGTTCGAGAAGTGGTTTCGCGTCGAGGTCAGTGGGATCGAGAACATTCCCCTCACCGGGGGAGCGCTTGTGGTCGCCAACCACGCCGGTGTGATCCCGATCGACGGACTGATGACGTCGGTTGCCGTGCACGATCACCATCCAGCGCATCGTCCACTGCGAATGTTGGCTGCGGACATGGCATTCGAGATGCCAGTGGTGGGTGGACTGGCGCGCAAAGCCGGTCATACGTTGGCCTGCAACCCCGACGCCGAGCGTCTGCTCAACGACGGTGAAGTCGCGGCCGTGTTCCCGGAAGGATTCAAGGGCATCGGGAAACCGTTCAGTGAGCGGTACAAGTTGCAGCGGTTCGGGCGCGGTGGCTTCGTGTCGGCCGCAATGCGAACCGGTGTTCCGATCATTCCGTGCTCGATCGTGGGTTCGGAGGAGATCTATCCCAAAATCGGTGATCTCACCACACTCGCACGCGTTCTCGGTCTTCCGTATTTCCCGGTGACACCGCTGTTTCCACACTTCGGGCCGCTCGGCCTGGTTCCGTTGCCGTCGAAGTGGTACATCGAGTTCGGAAAGCCCATCGTCACCGACACCTTCGAGAGCGGTGCCGCCGACGATCCGATGGTCCTGTTCGAGGTCACGGACCACGTCCGGGAAACCATTCAGCAGACGCTGTATCGACTGTTGGCCAAGCGTCGCAACGTCTTTCTCGGCTGAGTTCGGTCCGGATCGCTGCTCGATCCGGACCGAACCCGCTCAGACGTTCTGTTCTTTGCGCCTGGCGAGAATTGCCGCGAGCGCCCCGCCGACCGCTCCGAGCACCAGCGCCGTCGGTACGCCGATCTTGGCGGCCTTTCGTCCGGTGCGGAAATCGCGAACTTCCCACCCGCGGTTCTTCGCGAGTTCACGAAGATCTGCGTCGGGATTGATCGCCACCGGTGTCCCCACCAACGAGAGCATCGGAACGTCGTTGTGGCTGTCGGAGTAGGCGGAACAGCGCTTGAGATTGAGTCCTTCACGCACCGCCAACGTCCGTACGGCGTGCGCCTTGCCCATGCCGTGCAGGATGTCGCCGACGAGTCGGCCGGTGAAGACGCCGTCCTCACTCTCGGCGACAGTGCCCAAGGCGCCGGTCAATCCCAGTTTCTCGGCGATGACCTGAGCCAGTTCGACCGGAGTTGCCGTCACCAACCACACCTGTTGTCCGGCGTCGAGGTGCATCTGGGCCAACGCCCTCGTGCCTGGCCAGATCTTGTCGGCGATGACCTCGTCGTAGATCTCCTCGCCGAGGCGGGCGAGTTCGGCGGTGGATCGACCGGCCACGAAGGACAGTGCTTTCTCGCGGCCTTCGGCGACGTCGTCGCTACTTTCTCGGCCGGTGACTCGGAACTTGATCTGCTTCCACGCGAAATCCACCAGATCCGAGGTCTTGAGATACTTTCGTGCAGCGAGACCACGGGCGAAGTGGATGATCGACGCACCCTGCACCATGGTGTTGTCGACGTCGAAGAATGCGGCGGCCGTGAGGTCGCGCGGAACGGCCGGGGGCTCTTCGCCGGTTTCCGGTTCTGTGGGGTTGGCAGCTTCGTGCAATGCCAGAGCTGCGTCAGCGCTCGCCTCGCCGGCGAGATTGGCTCGAACTTCCGACTCACTCGGGCCCAGCGGATTCTTCACGTGGCGACGTCCGGGGAGAATGACCCCGGCAAGCCCTGATCCGAATCCGGAGCCGTTCGGTAGTGATCGCGCAGGCACCCGCACCTCCCGTGTTGCATTCTCGAGCAGAGAACTCTTCGAGTCAGCCTATCCTCCGCGATGAGGCCCGATGGGTTGGATGGTGACCTTCCCTGTGGTGTGTGACGTTCCTCTCCGCCGATTTGGCACCGAGTGGGGCTCCGGAGGCACACTCGACCGATCAAGTAGATGGCGTCCCCGTAGAAGAAAGGTATGCGTCGATGACTGCAGCTACGCATGAAGTGACCCTGTTGACACGCGCAGGATGCGCGTCCTGCGTCGGCGCGGCGGAGGTCCTGCGACGGGTCTGTTCCGAGTTCGAGCTGGAATTGACGTGCATCGACGTGGACGAAGCTGCCGCGACGGATCCAGAGCTGAGAGCGGAGTACGGAGACAGATTGCCCGTCATTCTTCTCGACGGACGCGAGCACGGTTACTGGGAAGTCGACGAGGAGCGCCTTCGTGACGATTTACGCAAGTAAGGCAACCCTCAAAGTTGTCCGCGGAGCCGCTTTGCAGGTGAACGGCACATCGAACCCGTCTCGAGCAACTTTGTGCATGGGTTCACAAGCGGTTACCGTGGTGTGAACATTCCCCCGGAGCATCGTGGAGGTCGACAGTCGTGTCGACCGGACGAGGAGCCAGCGACGTGACCGAACCGCACCAGACGCATGAGCCTGTGGCTCAGCGCGTCACCGGCGCTGCGGGCTCTTCCGTCACCGACGCTTCCAGCGCCTCGGTTACCGACCCGATCGCTCAGGATCGCGTCATCCCCCAGGCTACGGTGACGCGCTTGGCCGCATACCTGCGGGTCCTCGGAGTGATGTCCGACCGGGGTACCTCCATCGTCTCGAGCGAGGAACTCGCGCAGGCGTCAGGTGTCGGATCAGCGAAGTTGCGTAAGGATCTGTCGTTCCTCGGACCCAACGGTGTCCGTGGCGTCGGGTACGACGTCAACAGGCTCCGCATCCGCATCGAGCGTGCACTCGGACTCGATCGTGGGCACAAGGTCGTTCTCGTCGGAGTCGGAAACCTCGGCAAGGCGCTGGTCGGCTACGGCGGATTCAGCCGCCGCGGTTTCGAGATGGTCGGACTCTTCGACAGTGATGCAGATCGAATCGGAAGCAGAGTCGGGGATCTCGTCGTGCGCAGCACCGAGGAACTGACCGTCGCCTGCCGTGAACTGAATGCGACCATCGGCGTCATCTCCACACCGGACGAGGCAGCTCAGGGCGTGTGCGACCAGTTCGTCAGCGCCGGGCTGCGCTGCATCATGAGTTTTTCGCCGATCGCCCTCGACGTTCCCGATCACGTGGAACTGCGACGTGTAGATCTAGCCGTCGAGATGCAGGTTCTCTCCTTCAACAGTGCGCGCAATGCCGATCAGGCATCCAGCGCGCCGCGAGTACGAGTGGCTCACGCCGCATCCGCTTCGTCAGTCCCATCCACCAGTTCACCCGCTCCGGTCGGAGCAGGTTCGACAAGAAACGGATCAGTGATCGCGCCGTGAGTGTTCTGCTTGTCGGGGTCTCGCATCGAACCGCGCCCGTCCCGGTGCTCGAGCGAGTAGCTGTCACCGACACCGATCGTCCGAAGCTGATCGACAAGCTTCTGGCGTCTTCGCACATCTCCGAAGCGATGATCGTCTCCACCTGTAACCGGGTGGAGGTCTACGCGGTGGTGGACGCGTTCCACGGTGCACTCACCGAGGTCGGTGAAATCCTGGCCGACCATTCGGGTCTCGACCTGACAGCGCTGCACGCTCACGCGTACGTCCGCTACAGCGAAGCAGCCGTCGAGCACCTCTTCGCGGTGGCCAGCGGCCTCGATTCCATGGTGATCGGCGAACAGCAGATCCTCGGCCAGATCCGTTCGGCCTACGCATCTTCGGATGCGCAGCAGGCCGCCGGACGCGTCGTCCACGAACTGGCTCAGCAGGCACTGCGCGTCGGCAAGCGAGTGCATTCCGAAACCGGAATCGACTCCGCCGGAGCATCAGTCGTGTCGGTGGCTCTCGATCGTGCAGCGGGCATCATCGGTGAGGGCGGCCTGGTCGGCCGCACTGCCGTGGTTGTCGGTGCAGGCTCGATGGGCGGTCTGTCGGTTGCGCATCTCACCCGCGCCGGAATCGCACGCATCGTCGTCGTCAACCGGACACAGGAACGCGCCGAGCACCTGGCAGAGACGGCACGCTCCAACGGCGTCGACGCCGACGGTGTTGCCTTCGATCAGCTTTCGGCCGCGATGGCGCAGGCAGATGTCATGGTCACCTGTACCGGCGCGGTCGGGGCAGTGGTCACCCTGGCGGATGTGCACCGCGCACTCGCCGAGCCCGATCGCGACAACACCAAGCACCTCGTCATCTGCGACCTCGGGCTGCCGCGCGACATCGATCCCGCCGTCGCCGGCCTGCCGGGTGTGACCGTTCTCGACATGGAGACGCTGCAGCGTGATCCAGCGGCAGGCGCCGCCGCCTCTGACGCAGATGCCGCACGCACCATCGTCGCCGGCGAGCTTGCGACCTACCTTGCCGGACAGCGCCTCGCGGAGGTCACTCCGACCGTGACGGCTTTGCGTCAGCGCGCCGCCGACGTCGTCGAAGCCGAACTGATGCGACTCGATTCGCGTCTGCCCGGCCTGGACGATCCGCAGCGCGACGAGGTTGCGCGCACCGTGCGACGCGTCGTGGACAAGCTGCTCCACGCCCCGACCGTGCGCGTCAAGCAACTGGCGTCGGCCCCCGGCGGCGACTCCTACGCAGCAGCGCTGCGCGAACTCTTCGAACTCAGCCCCGGATCTCCCGCGGCCGTGGCCACACCCACCGATCTGGTGGACGGCGACCGCACTGGAAGGGACCTGCAGGCATGAGCGTCACCACCCCTCGATCGGGGAGCCCGCTGCGGATCGGCACTCGCGGAAGTCTTCTCGCGACCACGCAAGCCGGTACCGTGCGCGATGCCCTCATTGCGGCCGGACATCCCGCCGAGTTGGTCATCATCAAGACCAAGGGCGACCAGTCCACCGATCCCGTCCAGAAGATCGGCGTCGGAGTGTTCACGGCAGAGCTTCGAGAAGCTTTGCTGGACAACCGCGTCGACGTTGCGGTGCATTCCTACAAGGACTTACCGACCGCGCAGGACCCGCGTTTCGTCATCGCGGCGATTCCGCCACGCGAAGATCCGCGTGACGCGCTGGTCGCCCGTGACGGTCTGGTCCTCGGGGAGCTTCCGGCCGGTTCCAAGGTGGGAACCTCGGCGCCGCGCCGTGTTTCGCAGCTGAAGGCACTCGGTCTCGGCCTCGACATCGTGCCGTTGCGGGGCAACCTGCAGCGCCGTCTCGGCAAGGTCGAATCCGGTGAACTCGACGCCGTGATCCTCGCTCGCGCCGGCCTGTCTCGTATCGGTCTGCTCGATCTCATCACCGAGAACATCGAGCCCGTGCAGATGCTCCCCGCTCCGGCGCAGGGTGCTCTGGCCGTCGAATGCCTTTCTGCCAATGTGGAATTGGCGGCGATCCTAGCCGAGCACGACGACGCGGGTACCCGGGCGGCAGTTACTGCCGAGCGCGCCCTGCTCGCCGAGTTGGAAGCCGGCTGCACCGCTCCGGTGGGAGCGATCGCGGAGATCGTCGAATCCCTCGACGACGACGGCAGAATCTTCGACGAACTGTCGGTACGCGGCTGCGCAGCCGCCATCGACGGTTCGGACGTCATCCGTACCGGCGCAGTGGGTGCGCCGGACAAGGCCGAGGAACTCGGCCGAGCGGTAGCGCGCGAGTTACTCGAACTCGGCGCCCGAGAGTTGATGAACGTGACTACAGGCGAGGCAGCCGATGTTTGACGCCCCACTTTGCACTTGCACCAAGTTCCCATTTCGATACAGCGCACTGGAGAATCACCGATGACCCGAGTCCGAAAGAACACTCCCGGACGGATCCTGTTCGTGGGATCGGGACCGGGCGACCCCGCCCTGCTCACCGTTCGCGCACGTGACGTCCTCACCGGCGCCGCAATGGCATTCACCGATCCGGATGTCGACAAGGGCGTCGTCGCACTCGTCGGCATCGACATGGGCCGCGACGAGGAGACCGGCGAGCTGATCGCGGACGTGCGTCCGGCACTCGGCGAGCCTGCCGAGGTTGCAAAGACATTGGTGCACGAGGCCAAGAACGGCCACGACGTCGTGCGTCTGGTCTCCGGCGACCCGCTGACCACGGATTCCGTGATCGCAGAGGTCACCGCAGTCGCCCGTACGCAGGTTCAGTTCGAGGTTCTCCCGGGTCTGCCTTCCGGTTCGGCTGTGCCGAGCTACGCCGGCATGGCGCTCGGCTCGGGTCACACCGAGGCCGACGTTCGCGGTGAAGTCGACTGGGCTGCTCTGGCCGCTGCACCGGGACCGCTTGTCCTGCACGCGACGTCCGGACATCTCGCCGAGACCGCCAGCGCGCTGGTCGAGAACGGCTTGGCCCCGCAGACGCCTGCTGCGATCACCGTCCGCGGTACCACTCGTCAGCAGCGAACCGTCGAGGCAACTCTCGCGACGCTCAACGAAGCCGGATCCGAACTGGTGGGCTCGCTCATCGTCACCGTCGGCAAGGTTGTCGCGCAGCGCAACAAGATGTCGTGGTGGGAATCGCGCGCTCTGTACGGCTGGACCGTCCTCGTGCCGCGCACCAAGGATCAGGCCGGCGAGATGAGCGACCGTCTGGTCACTCACGGAGCGATCCCGATCGAGGTTCCGACCATCGCCGTCGAGCCGCCTCGCAGCCCGGCTCAGATGGAGCGTTCGGTCAAGGGACTCGTCGACGGTCGCTACCAGTGGGTCGTCTTCACTTCCACCAATGCTGTTCGCGCAGTGTGGGAGAAGTTCGAAGAGTTCGGCCTCGACGCTCGCGCCTTCTCCGGTGTGAAGATCGCCTGCATCGGTGAAGCAACCGCAGCCAAGGTGCGCTCGTTCGGCATCAACCCCGAGCTGATCCCGACCGGTGAGCAGTCCAGCGAAGGCCTGTTGGCCGAATTCGCCCCGTACGACGACGTTTTCGATCCGGTCAACCGGGTTCTGTTGCCGCGGGCGGACATTGCGACCGAAACCCTCGCAGAGGGCCTGCGCGAACGCGGTTGGGAGATCGACGACGTCACCGCCTACCGCACCGTCCGGGCAGCGCCGCCGCCGGCCGAGACCCGCGAGATGATCAAGACCGGTGGATTCGACGCCGTCTGCTTCACCTCGTCCTCGACCGTGCGCAACCTCGTCGGCATCGCCGGCAAGCCGCACGCCCGCACGTTGGTCGCGTGCATCGGCCCGAAGACGGCCGAAACCGCTATCGAGTTCGGTCTGCGCGTCGACGTGCAGCCCGAGACCTCGCAGGTGGGACCGCTGGTGGAGGCTCTCGCCGAGCATGCTGCTCGTCTGCGCGCCGAAGGTGCTTTGCCGCCCCCGCGCAAGAAGTCTCGAAGGCGCTAGCGCACCCGTGAGCGGTTGAGGAGTCTGTGGACTCCTCAACCACTCACAGGTTCCGACGAAGGAGGGCTACTTCTCGTGTTTCCCACTCATCGCCCTCGCCGGCTCCGGCGCACTCCTGCGCTCCGGCGACTCGTGGCAGAGACCTCGCTCGAACCCCGGCACCTCGTTTTGCCGATGTTCGTCGCCGACGGCATCGACGCACCGCGTGAGATCAGTTCCATGCCAGGCGTTTTCCAGCACACTCTCGATTCGCTGCGGTCCGCAGCGGTGGAAGCGGTGGAAGCCGGCGTCGGTGGCCTGATGCTGTTCGGTGTCCCGAAGGCGGAGGACAAGGATCCCCAGGGGTCCGGTGCCTCCGATCCCGACGGAATCCTCAACGTCGGATTGCGCGCTCTGGCAGACGAACTCGGCGATTCGACGGTCATCATGGCCGATACCTGCCTCGACGAGTTCACCGATCACGGCCATTGCGGCGTGTTGACTGCCGGCGGCGCTGTCGACAACGACGCGACCTTGATCCGATACGTCGAAATGGCTCTCGCACAAGCTGAATCGGGTGCGCACCTGCTCGGTCCCAGCGGCATGATGGACGGTCAGGTGGCTGCGATCCGCGGTGCACTCGATGCTTCGGGGTATGTCGATGTCGGTCAGCTCGCCTATGCCGCGAAATATGCGTCAGCGTTCTACGGGCCGTTCCGTGAAGCCGTCGGATCCTCACTGCAAGGCGACCGTCGTACGTATCAGCAGGACGGCGCCAATCGCCGCGAGTCGATGCGCGAGGTAGACCTCGACGTCGCCGAGGGCGCCGACATGGTGATGGTCAAGCCTGCAATGTCCTACCTGGACATTCTGCGTGAGACCGCCGACCGGTCCCCGGTTCCGGTCGCTGCGTACCAGATCTCGGGGGAGTACTCGATGATCACCGCGGCCGCGCAGAACGGGTGGATCGATCGGGACGCGGCGATTCTCGAATCGCTCATCAGCATTCGCCGCGCCGGTGCCGACGTGGTCCTCACGTACTGGGCGTCGGAAGTTGCCGGATGGCTGTGACGGAGTCACGCATGGTGGCTGCGCCGGTATCGACCGATACGCTGGTGTCATGACCGAGCAGTGGCCGCCGTCGCGCCAGGAACCGCCCCGCCGGGAACCTCCCTACGAGAACCAGCCGTTCGAGAATCAGCCGTACCGCGAACTCGGACCGATGCCGACGGGTCAGATCCCGGGATACGGCCCCGGTTACAACGGATACCCGGGACCTGCGCCGAAACCCGAGCCGCCGACGGACGTCGTGACTGCGATTCAGTTGTGGTGGGCTGTGACGGCGCTGGGGTTGGTCCAGGGCGGCGCGATGATCTGGATGCTGCTCGGGCAGAAGTCGATGTTCGTCGACGAGATGCTCAGAAATCAGGCAGCTGTCGACGCCGGTCTGACGCGTTCCGACGTGGAGGGCATGTTCCCACTGGTCATCGTATTCTCTGCGGTTTTGGTCGTGATCGTCACCGCCGTGTTCCTTCTGTTCGTGCGCGCGATGAGTCGCGGCAGGAACTGGGCTCGAATGTTGCTGACGTTCTGTGGCGTCTTCATGCTGGTCTCCGCGATCCCGGTGATCTTCGGGCTCGGCGGAGACGGCGGCGCGGCCACTCTGCTGTTCGGCGGAGCGGAAATCCTGCAGGCAGTTGCTGCTGTCGGGGCGATCGTGATGATGCACCGAAAAGAGTCCAATCCGTACTTTCTTCGTTTCCCCCCGGCGGGGAACCGGTAGGTAGCTCGGGGTACTGTGAAACGGGTCACTGAAGTAGTAGGGGAGAGGTCGGACGCGATGAGTTCTCAGGAAGCCCTGCGTACGGAAAGCACCCACGACGCGCCACTGCGCCAACGTGGTTCACGCACCGAAGTGATCTTGTTCGCGATCCTCGGAGCCTCTGTTCTGGTGACACTCCTGATGCTCATGATTCCGGGCATCGTCAGCGGATAGCGCACACTTGAACCCGTGAGTATCTCTACGAAGGTCAGGCGCCCGACGGCTGTCGAGGCAGCATTCTGGCTGTGGATCGCCAGCGCGTTCCTGCTCATACTCTTCGGCCTGATCAATGTCACCAGCGCTTCGTATTCGTTGCGTGAGCAGTTCACCGATCAAGGCGTTTCGGCCGGAAACATCGACATCTACGTCACCTTCGTGCGGGTGTCAGGGCTGGTTCTGCTGTTGACCGGCCTCGCGATCGGCGGCCTCGCCGGTCCCACTCGCGCCGGACGGGCGCTGTGCCGACGGATCCTGGTGATCGTGTCCGGAGTGTTCGCGGTGCTGCAGATCGCGCTGGTCGTCGCCGGGATCAGTACCGTGCTCGCGCTGGTTGTTCCCGTCATGCTGATCTGTGCCTGCGTCGCGATCTACCGCGACACCACCCGAAGTTGGTTTGCCCGTGGCTGATCGCGCGCCGGAAATCGGCCCGGACGTTCTGTACTACGAACCGGGTTCTCGGTGGTGGGCCATCGCGTTCGGTCCGATCTTCTGCCTGATCGCCTTGGTCATCGAACTGTTCACGGGCCCGGTGGTGCATTGGTTCGGTCTGGCGATGTTCGCCGTGATCCTCACCGGATTGGTCTACGTGCAGGTGATCGCAGCACGGCGGCACGCGAGCGTACTTCTGACCGCGACCACGTTGCGTCAGGGAACCGAAGAGGTGCCGATCACCGAGATCGCCGAGGTGTTCCCGGAGTCCGACGACGCTGCCTACGAGGACGAAATGGAACCGTGGGAAACGGCACGCGCGCTCGGTGAGCTGTCCGGAGTGCCCAGGCGTCGGCACGGTATCGGCTTACGTTTGACCACCGGGGGATTGGTGCGGGCGTGGGCAAAGGACGATCAGGCACTGCGCGAGGCGTTGAGTCAGGTCGTTGTGGTTGGTGTCGAACCGGACGGGTCTGCCGATGACTGAGCCACAGCCATCCCCGCGTGTCGACGTGAAGACGTGGATCGGTGTACTCGGTATCGTCGCCGCAACGATTCTGGCGGTCGTGTGCTGGCGAGCGGGTACGACGACGTCCGACTTCGGACCGATACTGGAGGGCGCTCCACCGTTCGAGAGCACGCACTACGACGGTCTCTGGATCTCGGGCGCCGGGTTGTCGATTCTGGTTGCGGGGCTGATGGCCATCGATGTCGTGCGCCGCGTCCGGGTGGGCTTCGTCGCATCGCAGTAGCCCTCATACGGGTAGGGGGTATAGTTGCGGTATGAGTAGTTACAGCCCCGAGCAGGACGATCTGCTCAAGCGCCTTCGTCGTATCGAAGGTCAGGTAGCCGGAATTTCACGCATGGTCGCAGACGACCGGTACTGCATCGACGTGCTCACCCAGGTATCCGCCGCGACGAGCGCGTTGCAGTCCGTGTCCCTGAAGCTTCTCGACGCCCACCTTGCGGGTTGCGTCGTCGAAGCTGCCAAGCAGGGTGGTCCGGAAGCGGACGTCAAGATCAAGGAAGCTCAGGCGGCCATCGCTCGCCTCGTTCGTTCGTAAGGTGTCGGTCCGTCACTCCGTGATGGACCGCGCGAGCGCCCGGGCGGAGAAGCTCACGAAGTACTCGGGTGTGACTTCTTTGGCGATGTTGATGACGATGGTGTCCGACAGGCCTTTGAGTCCGGAGAGCACGAGATGGATCAACGCGGGGTCGTCGATCAACCGGCTCCCTTCGGCTGCAGCAGATTCGGTGAGCGCTCGAATCAATGCCGAGTTGTAGACCGCTACGGATGCGTGAAGTTCCCGCATGCTTTCTCGGTCGGACCCGGCCATGCCTTCGATGTCGCGCCAAGTGGTGGTGAGTCGACCCACCCGTGCCCAGTGCCGAGCAAACTCGGAAATCATGGACTCGAGTAAGGCGCTCAGTCCCTGCTCGCGGGGGAGCGAGTTCACGAAGTCCGCCATTTCCAGCTGACTTTCGCTGAGGAGGGCGGCGAAGATGTCCTGCTTGTCGACGAAGTACTGGTAGATCAGGCCAGTACTGGTGCCGGCTCGTTTGGCGACAGCGCGGATCGTGAGCGCGGAGTAGCCTCCTTCGTCCAGAAGCGAGATCGCCGCGTCGAGAGTTCGGCGTCGACGCACTTCGGCGTCGCCGTAGATCGACTTGCTGCTGGTACTGCTCATTTGATCACCGTAGTCGCGGTGGTCGGCATCCTCAATTCACATCGAACACTGTTCGTTGTCGAACGCCGCCCAGAATTCGATGTGACTCAGATCATAGAATGAACATTGTTCGAAATAGAATGAACATCGTTCATTCTGGTGTTACGGTATGGCGCAGACCACATCGAGGCCAGTGCAAAGTGCTGGACACTCTGCGGTCGGCCTGACCTTTCTTCCCGTATCGATCGGGAGGTCTACACAGTTGTGGAGTACCTATGACACGCACTAACGATGAACGCGCGGCGATCGACATCGCCGCTACGGCTGGAGAACTTCTGCTCGACCATCGGAAATCCCTCGGCGAAAACGACGGTGATGTCGCGACTTTCAAGAACGCGGCCGATCGGCTCAGTCATGAATTCATCGTCGCCGAACTTGCCCGACGCTTTCCTGCGGATGCAGTGCTGTCGGAGGAAGGGGCTGACGACCTCGCGAGGCTGGCTGCGGATCGGGTGTGGATCGTCGACCCTCTCGACGGCACCCGTGAGTACGGCGAGGCCGGACGATCGGACTGGGCCGTTCATGTTGCGCTGACCGAAAACGGTGTCCTCACAACCGGTGCGGTCGCAATGCCTGCCCTTGGCGTCACCTATTCGAGCAGCGATGATCGGACCGAACGGGATGCCGCGACGCCGGTTCGAGTCGTCGTATCGCGGACGCGTCGTCCGGAACCGGTCATGCGCATGGCCGACTCGATGGGCGCGGAGTTGATCGAAATGGGATCCGCCGGAGCCAAAGCAATGGCGGTCGTCTCGGGTGAGGCAGACATCTACGCACATGCGGGCGGACAGTACGAGTGGGATTCGGCGGCGCCCGTTGCTGTCGCACATGCTGCGGGACTGCATGTTTCGCGTATCGATGGCAGCGAACTGCGCTACAACCAGGAAAACCCGTGGTTGCCGGATCTGCTGATCTGCCGACCCGAACTCGCCCCGAAAGCACTGGAGGAATTGGGCCGATGACCGCGACACTGACGCACCTCGAACGACTCGAAGCCGAGAGCATTCACATCATGCGTGAAGCTGTTGCCCAGAGCGAGAACCCGGTGATGTTGTACTCGGTGGGCAAGGACTCCGCCGTGATGCTGCATCTGGCGCGCAAGGCCTTCTATCCGTCGAAGCTGCCGTTTCCGCTTCTGCACGTCGATACCACGTGGAAGTTCCGTGAAATGTACAAACTTCGTGACAGTACCGCCGCTGCAGGCGATCTCGATCTGATCGTCCACACCAACCCGGACTGCGTGAAGCAGGGGATCAACCCGTTCACTCACGGCAGCGCTGTCCATACCGACATGTGGAAGACCGAAGGCCTCAAACAAGCCCTCGATCACTACAAGTTCGACGCTGCATTCGGCGGCGCCCGCCGTGACGAAGAAAAATCCCGCGCCAAGGAACGCATCTTCTCGATCCGATCAGCTGCGCACCGTTGGGATCCCAAGCGGCAGCGACCGGAACTGTGGCGGATGTACAACGTCCGCAAAGCGCCGGGCGAGAGCCTGCGCGTCTTCCCGCTCTCGAACTGGACCGAGCTGGATGTGTGGGAATACATACGCCAGGAAGAGATTCCGATCGTTCCGCTGTATTTCGCCGACAAGCGGCCCGTCGTAGAGCGGGACGGTGCGCTGATCATGGTCGACGACGACCGGATGCCGTTACTGCCGGGAGAGACCCCGGAACTCAAGAGCGTTCGTTTCCGCACCCTCGGCTGCTACCCGCTGACCGGAGCCGTCGAATCGACCGCAACGAGCCTGACCGAGATCATCTCGGAAATGTTGCTCACCACCACTTCCGAACGCCAGGGACGGGTCATCGACCACGACTCCAGCGCGTCGATGGAAAAGAAGAAGCAAGAGGGGTACTTCTGATGACTGTTTCCTCGGATCTGATCGCTGACGACATCGAGGCGTACCTCGAACGTCATGCAAACAAGAGCATGCTGCGATTCATCACGTGCGGCAGCGTCGACGACGGCAAGAGCACCTTGATCGGCCGTCTGCTCTACGAATCGAAACTCGTCTTCGACGACCAGTTGACGGCGCTCGAAGCCGATTCGCGCAAGAGCGGAACCCAGGGGGAGGGGCTCGATTTCGCGCTCCTGGTCGACGGTCTCGCCGCCGAACGTGAGCAGGGCATCACGATCGACGTCGCCTATCGCTACTTCACGACCGAGCGACGCAAGTTCGTCGTCGCCGATACTCCGGGGCACGAGCAGTACACCCGAAACATGGTGACGGGCGCGTCGACCGCCGATCTTGCTGTGATCCTTGTCGATTCCCGCAAGGGGATACTGACCCAGACCCGCCGGCACTCGTATCTGGTGTCGCTGCTGGGGATCAAGCACGTGGTGCTTGCCGTGAACAAACTCGACCTCGTCGACTACTCGCAAGAGGTCTTCGATGCCATTACCGCGGACTATGCAGAGTTCGCTCACGAGATCGGTCTGGACGGGTTCGTCGCCATCCCGATGTCGGCATACATGGGTGACAATCTCACCGAGCGCAGTGCGAATACCCCGTGGTACTCCGGACCAAGCCTGATCGAGCATCTCGAAAGCGTGGACATCGACGATGCTGCCGCCGCGGCTCCGTTCCGGATGCCGGTGCAGTGGGTCAACCGGCCGGACCTCGACTTCCGCGGATTCTCCGGCCAGATCGTTTCCGGCACCGTATCTCCCGGAGATCCCATCCGCGTGCTCCCCAGTGGAAAGACGTCCACAGTCGAGCGCATCGTGACCATGGGTGGCGACCTCGACGTTGCCGGTGCGGGTCGCTCGGTCACCATCACGCTCGCCGACGAGATCGACATCAGTCGCGGTGATGTGCTGTCCATCGGCGACAATCCGCCGGCCGTAGCCGATCAGTTCGAGGCCTGCATCGTCTGGATGGGTGAGGCTCCCATGCTGCCCGAACGGCCGTTCCTGTGCCAGATCGGTACCGTGACAGTCACTGCGCGCATCACCAAACCGAAACACAAGATCAACGTCAACACTCTCGAGAAGACCGCAACGACTACTCTCGCGCTCAACGAAATCGGTGTGTGCAACCTCAGTTTCGATCGGCCGGTCCCGTTCGACCCGTACGTCGGCAACCGTGACACCGGTAGCTTCATCCTCATCGACCGCCTTACCAACGGCACTGTCGGTGCGGGCATGATCACGCACTCGCTGCGTCGATCGGACAACATTCACTGGCAATCCGTCGACGTCGACGAGGCCGCGCACACCAGGCTCAAGGGACACCAACCCGCAGTTCTGTGGTTCACCGGTCTCTCCGGTTCGGGAAAGTCGACCATCGCGAACGATGTCGAGCGTCAACTGCACGCACTCGGCGCGCACACCTACCTCCTCGACGGAGACAACGTGCGTCACGGGCTGAATCGAGACCTCGGATTCACCGAAGCCGACCGCGTCGAGAACATCCGTCGCGTCACCGAGGTCACCCGACTGATGGCGGACGCCGGTCTGATCGTGCTCGCGTCCTTCATTTCACCGTTCGAGGCCGAGCGTCATGCCGCGCGTGAATTGATCGGCGACGAACAGTTCGTCGAAATCTTCGTCGACACCGCTCTTGCCGTCGCAGAGGAGCGAGATCCCAAGGGTCTGTACAAGAAGGCTCGACGGGGCGAGTTGGTGAACTTCACCGGAATCGATTCGCCGTACGAACCGCCGCAGAACCCTGACATTCACATCGACACCAGTGTCACGACGACCGAGGACGCTGCGATCGCGATCGTCGACCATCTCCGCGCCCGCGGAACCATTTCTTGATCCGCCTGAACACGAGGAGCATCCATGCCTGACAGGGCTGAAATAGTTTCTGCCGTAGAAGATTACGTCAAGTGTCTCGGAAGTCACGACGTCGACGGACTGGTTGCGCTGTTTGCGCCCGACGCAGTTCAACACGAACCGCTGGGGGTCCAGACCTACCGCGGAATCGACGAGATTCGCGAATTCGATACCGCGAACGCGCAGGTCGATTTCACAGTCAGCCTGCTCGGTCCGATTTCGGTGACGGGAAAGTACGCAGCCATGCAGCTTCGGGTGCAGCGCGCCGGTATCCCTGACTTCGCTGCCACCGATGTGTTCGAGTTCGACGAGAACGGCAAGATCATCTCCCTGAGTGTTGTTCTCGATCCGCAGGCGCTGTGCTGACCCATCAGGGCCTGCTGGCAGGCAAGGTTGTCGTCGTCTCGGGAGTGGGCCCGGCGCTGGGTCGTTCGATTGCGCTGCAGAGTGCGGCGGCCGGAGCGAAGGTTGTTCTGGCTGCCCGCACACCCGAGCGCTTGGAATCGGTGGCAAGGGAGATTCGAGACCGCGGCGGAATCGCGTTGGCCGTCCCGACGAACCTCACCGACGTCGATTCGATCGCTTCGTTGGCGGAGACAACTGTCGCTGAGTTCGGTGCGGTGCATTGCTTGGTGAACAACGCATTTGTTCAACCCGCGCAGGTCCCGCTCCTGGACGCCGACGTGGTGTCCATCCAGTCGGGCATCGACATCAACTTGCTCGCGGCGTTGAACGTCACCAGAGAATTTGCTCCGGCATTGATCGAGTCGCACGGGTCCGTCGTGATGGTCACGTCCATGGTGTTGCGCAACCAGCTTCCCGGGTTCGGGGCCTACCGCATCATGAAATCCGGGCTCCTGGCAATGGCACGCAGTTTGTCGATCGATCTCGGTCCCAAGGGCGTTCGAGTCAATTCGGTTGCTCCCGGCTATATCTGGGCGGACTCGGTCAAGAACATGTTCGAGAAGAAGGCGGCGGCGGCAGGAGTCGACCCCAAGATGATCTACGACGAGATCGCAGCGGGCGCCGATCTGCGCCGATTGCCGGAGCCAGATGACATCGCAAACGCTGTCGTCTTCCTCCTGTCCGATTCAGCGAGGGCCATCACAGGGCAATGTCTCGACGTCAACTGCGGTCACACGCACCACTGATCAACTCATACAAGGACTAGCCATGACACAGGATTACGACGGCATCGGTTCCATCGATGACCTGCACCAGGCTGCGCGCGAGGCGGCCGGGTACGAAAACTTCGGCAGCGAAAGCTATCTCGAAGGACTTCGAGTTCTCCTCGAGTCGTTCCAGAACGAGGCCGACCTCACTCCTCACGGCAAGGTGATCGCTCGCAAGATGATCGTCGGAGCGCTCGCGGGTCGCCTGACCAGTGAGGCCGGATTCGCGAAATATCCAGAGCACGTAAATGTTCCGATCGAACGCCCGATCTTCGTGGTCGGGTTGACCCGCACCGGCAGCACCGCGCTGCACCGTTTGCTCGGTGCCGACCCAGCGCATCAGGGCGCCGAGATGTGGCTCGCCGAGACGCCGCAGCCGCGCCCCGAGCGCGACATGTGGTCGGAGAACGAAGATTACGTTCGCTCCGACGCCTTCTACCGTGCTCGCCAGCGTAACGAGGCAGACCTGATGAAGGTTCATTTCATGGGGGCGGAGGAGGTCGAGGAATGCTGGCGGCTGCTGCAGCAGACGATGCTCTCGACCGCGTTCGAGACGGTGGCGTACGTGCCGAGTTACACCCGGTGGCTGGCGGAGCAGGACTGGACCGAAACATATGCGCGGCACAAGAAGAACCTGCAGTTGATCGGGCTGCACGACCAGGACAGACGGTGGGTGCTCAAAAGCCCGAGCCATGTCTTCGCGATCGACGAGATCATGTCGGTCTATCCGGATGCACTGTTCGTTCGGACCTTCCGAGACCCGTTGACATCGATGGCGTCCACCTTCAGCCTCGTAGAGCAGGGCGGACACGACATGTCGAAGGCATTCGACCGTCCCGCCATCGGGCGCACGCAACTGGACCTGTGGGCGCGAGGGAACGCGAACTTCAACAATGCCCGTAGCCGTTACAACCCCGATCAGTTCATCGACGTCGACTACAAGGACTTCATCGCCGGTGCGGTCGGCACCGTCGAGAAGATCTATGCACAGTTCGCCCTGCCCTTCACAGACGACGCCCGCGCCGCGGTGGAGGCGTCGCATCAGGCCAGCCTTGCCGAGCACCGTCGTCCGTCGCATCGCTATTCGCTCGAGGATTTCGGCGTGAGCGCTGCCGACGTCGAAGCGAAGTTCGCCACCACACCCTGAAGGCCTCCGGCCCTGTGCGCCTTTTTGGTAGTGCCGACTACCAAAAAGGCGCACAGGGCGAAGCCCCAACCGAAACAAGGAGATTCACATGAATGCTGTTTGGGAAAAGTTCTGCGCAGATCTGCTCGAGGTCGGAAAGGTCCTGGAAGACGAGATCGTCCCTCAGGATCCGCTGACTCAAGCCGAGGGCGTCCGCTACCTGAGTCGGTTGCTTCGGTACGGCACGATCAACTGTGTCGAGTACACCGATCCGCGGTGGCCGCAGTTCTCGTCGGCTCCGAACCCGAACATGATGACGAAGATCGGTGCCGACAACCCGGACAACGTCTACATGCGCGCCAACATTTCCGGTAAGTACAACTACCGGATCATCGGCACCCGAGGCACCGTCCCGCTGATCACCTTCGGCTCGCGCGTAAATCGGTACCACATCGACGGCACCATGCTGCAGACCGGCGATCTGCATATCCAAGACCTCGAGGTCGACGAGAACGGCCGTTTCGAGTTCATCGCGAGCGTCGTCAAGCCCGATGAGGGCGCTTGGCTGCCTTTGGCGCCCGACAGCAACCTCATCTCCGTTCGGCAAACTCACAAGGATCGGCGCAACGAGGTCATCGGTGATCTGACCATCGAATGCCTGAACCCGGACGGGGAGTTCGTCCCGTTGAGTCCGGAAGAGATCGGCGAGCGCCTCACCAAGTCCGTCGGGATCGTGAAGGGGATGGCGGAGACCTTCCTGGAATGGTCGCGCAAATTCCAGCCGCACACCAACGAGATTTTCGACTGGGGACAGGACTACTTCCAGGATGCCGGCGGCGATCCGACGATCTTCTACTTCCACGGTTACTGGAAGCTCGCCGAGGACGAGGCGTGGGTCATCGAGACCGAGGTTCCGAACTGCGAGTACTTCAACTTCGTGCTGCAGAACTTCTGGGTCGAGTCCCTCGACTACAACCGCACGAACATCTACATCAACAATCACACCGCGAAGCTCAACGACGACGGCACCATGACAATCGTCGTGGCGGCGAAGGATCCGGGTTATGGCAACTGGATCGACACCGATTCGCATGCCGAGGGGACATGGGCGCTGCGCTGGATCAAGGCGGACTCGCACCCGATCCCGACGTCAAAGGTAGTCAAGATCTGACACGCTGACGGAGATTGGGAACGTATGTACACCAGGAAGATTAGGTTCGGCCCTCGCTTTGTCACGCTCGGGCTTGCCGGTGCATTGATGTTGGCCGGCTGCGCGTCGAGCAGTGGGGACAACTCGGGATCGGCTTCATCGAGCAGTAGTGGCGCAGCTGGTTTTGTGGGCGCCCCAGATGTGGGGGAGCGGATCGACGGCGGTGTTCTCACCTTCGGGTCCTATTCGTTCCCTTCCTCGTTGGACCCCACGAGAACGCAAGCAGCCGGTTCGACCGGCGGAACCGAAATGGCCGCGATTTACGACACGCTGGTACGCAGCGACTCCACAAACGGGAGCTTCGTGCCACAACTCGCGAAGACACTGTCGAACAACAGCGACTTCACTTCGTACACCGTCACTTTGGCTGACGGCCTCACCTTCAGCGACGGAAGTCCGCTCGACGCGGAAGCGGTGAAGTGGAGTATCGATCGATTCGTGGCAGGCAAGGGTGATGTATCGCAGACCTGGCTCAACATCGTGGATCGGATCGAGACGCCCGACGCCACCACAGTCGAATTCGTGCTCGAGCGGCCCTGGCGTCAATTCCCGGCGCTGTTGTCGCTCGGGCCCGGAATGATCGTTGCGCGAAGTTCAGGGGGAGAGGCAGGGTCGGTTTCAGGAACCGGGGAGGGAGCGTTCACACCGATCGGGGCGGGTCCGTTCACCTTGGCCAAGTTCGCCCCGCACGAAGAACTGGTACTCGCCGCACGCACGGATTATCAGGGCGGTAAACCTCCACTGGACACAGTGCGGTTTGTTCCCACGTCGGGTGCGCAGTCTCAGTACGAATCGTTGAAGAGCGGCCAGATCGACATGACGTACATTCTCCGCGACGAGGCCGTGATCGAACAAGCTCTCGACGACGGATACTCGGGTTACCTCAGTCCGACCGGACAGAACGGGATCGGCACGATCAACAACCGTGAGGGCAAGCCCGGGGCTGATGTTCGCGTCCGTCAGGCGATCGCCTACGGGGTGGATCCGGCGGCGGTCAATACCCGGGCGAACAACGGATTGGGCACCGCCAGTTCCGAACTGGTCCCGCAGACGTCACGTTGGTACAACAACACAGCAGGCATTCCGTTCGATCAGGTGAAGGCAAAGGCGCTGCTCGATCAAGCGAAGTCCGACGGGTACGACGGGAAACTCCGCTACCTCACCACCTCGGAGCCGAGCCAACAGGCGACGGCACTGACGGTTCAGGCGTCGCTGAACGCGATCGGTTTCGACGTCACCATCGACTACGCGACCGATGTGACCGATCTGGTTCGACGGGTATACAAGGACCACGATTTCGACATGACCAGAGGTGGCGCTCCGGTCGGAGAAGAAGCGCCGTACCTCAATTTGTACAACAGTATGGCCAGTGATTCGAAGAACAACCCGTCCGGCTTCGCGGACCCGGAGATGGACGCGATGATCACAGCTGTGCAGACGGCATCAACGGACAATGCTGTCCGTGAGGCGATCAGCAAGGTGCAGGAGTACGCCAACGCGACTGTGCCTTACGTGATCTGGGGGCCGGCGTCGGTGTTGACCGCATGGGACGGCAACGTTCACGGCGTCGTTCGCAACATCACCGACATCATGTTCTTGGGCGGCGCTTGGATCTCGCCCAACGGCGAAACGGTGGAACGATGAAGTGGTCCTTGGCGGGTGCGATGATCGACGCCCTGGAACTGTGCGAGTTGGCGCAGGTCGCCGAAGAGGTGGGGTTCGACGGAATCGCGATGCCGGATTCCGTGTTCTATCCGGAGCAGGTGTCGGCGCCGTACCCGTACACTGCTGACGGGAAGCGGATGTGGGCGCCCGAGACGCCGATGCCTGATCCGTTCATTGCCATGGCGGCGATGGCGGCCGTCACATCGCGAATTCAGTTCTACACCAACGTGTTCAAACTTCCACTGCGCGATCCGCTGTTGACGGCCAAGCAGGTCGCGACCATGGCCGTGATGTCGAGGAACCGCGTCGCTCTCGGCGTCGGTTTGTCCTGGATTCCCGAGGAATTCACCTTCACCGGTACCGAGATGCGCACCCGCGGTGCGCGTACCGACGAAGCCATCGAGATCATCAAGGCGGTGTGTGCGGGACGTGGGCCGGAATGGGTCGAATACCACGGCAAGCACTACGATTTCGACGCTCTGATGATCAGTCCTGCTCCGGAGATTCCGGTTCCGATCTACATCGGTGGGCACAGCGAACCGGGGTTGCGCCGTGCAGCCAGGCTGGCCGACGGTTGGATGTCGGTGAACACGACCAAAGCCGAATTAGCCTGCGCCATCGATCGTCTCACGGAATTGCGGGTCGAGTACGGTCGTGCCGATGTTCCTTTCGGCGTCAACGTCTCGCCGACGGATGTTCGTGATCTGGACGGATATCGCGAACTCGAGACTCTCGGAGTCACGGAAATCAGAGTTTTGCCCTGGTATTACTACGGAGTTGACTCCGGTGATCGTCAGGGACGACTCGACTCCATTCGGCGGTTTGCCGAGGAGGTCATCGCTCAGTACTGATCGATCAGCGTCTGCATCGCCCGGCCGTAGAGTTTTGCCAACTCGTCGCGATCTGCGGACTGGGGGATACTTTCGTCGCTGAGGACGCTCAACAGCCCGGACACCTGGGCGGAGACCAGGAGTGCGCGGGTGTACGCGTCTTCGCCGTCTAGACGAGCGGCGAGATTGGTGGCGAATACTCCGGTCATGTCTCGGAGTCGCTCCCGGATGCGTGGACTGTCCGATGCTCGCATGAGCGCTGTGTACACCGACAGCATCCGGGCGTCGGCCTTGCCCAGGACGAAGGCGGCGATTCGCTCACCGAGGGTGTCGAGTGGGCCGTCGAACTGGCCTTCGAAGTAGTCCGCAACCGGCGTGGTTTCCAGGAACAGTGCTTCTTTGGACCCGAAATGCCGGATGACCAGGGCCGGATCGATTCCGGCAACTTTGGCGATGGCGCGAACTGACGTGCCGCCGAACCCGTGCTCGCCGAACAGTTGGAACGCCGCCGCGCGAATCGCCTCGGATGTCGAGGGGTGCTCCTGCTCTGGCGTGTGCCTCGTGGGTGTCACGACATCGACCTCTGTGCTCGCTCGCCGACCGCGTTGTCAACGGCGTTGACTATAACGTGTCAACGGTGTTGACTGTTGAGTCTGTCAACGGTGTTGACAGCTAGATGCGGTTAGTGAAGAGAGCGTGGAATATGACAGATACCGACGTCCGAGTACCCAGCGAAGAAGTTGTCGATCCGCCGACCAATTGGAAGATGGTGGGCAGTGGACTCGCATTTCCGTTGTTCTTCGTCATCATGTTCTGCTTGTGCTACGTCAGCGCCTTCCATTCGCCGACGCCGAATCAGGCACCGATCGTGGTGGTCGGGTCGCCGTCCGTCACGGCCCCGCTGATCGACGGAATCCAGGCTTCGTCGGGTGACAAGTTCGACATCGTTGCCACAGCCAACGCCGCCGACGCACTCTCTCGGATCGACAACCGCGATGCGATCGGCGCCATCGAGATCGGTGACGCCGTGACCGCACATATCGCCACCGGCGCGGGCGCCTCGACGGTTTCCGTGGTGAGCAGCTTGGCGCATTCGGTTGCGGAGCAGACGGGGCAGCAGGTCACGGTGATCGACTCGGCGCCTGTCACGGCGCGCGACTCCTCGACTGTCGGACTCTTCTACTTCCTGATCGTCTGCACCCTCGGTGGCTACCTGACCATCACGGTGCTCAGTCAGGTTGCGCCGAGAATGCGGTTGCGAGAGCAGTATTCGATCCTGGCCGGTGCGGCGATACTCACCCCGCTCATAGCCTTCGGCATCACCAGCATCTTCATGCACGCCTTCGGGGCGTCATTCGGCCAGATCCTGCAACTGCTGGGAATCTCGATGGTTTACACGTTCACCGTCGGTGCGGTGAGCATTCTGCTCAATCGACTGCTCGGCCAAGCCGCGATCTTCGCGGTGCTGACGGTGCTCGTTTTCATCAACTTCCCGAGTTCGGGTGGTGCCATTCCGGTGTCGTTCCTGCCGGGATTTTGGCAGCACATCCATTCGTTCTGGCTCGGATCGGCAGCCATGGAGCCCATCCGCTCCGTCATCTACTTCAGTGGCAACGGCGCCGGACCGCACCTGCTCGTTCTGGGGATCTGGCTGGTCGCGGCACTCGGCCTGACCGGACTGCTCGCCTCTCGCCAGTCGAAAAAGGCAGCAGCGCACTGAGTGTGGTGGGGCCGGCGATTGCCGACCCCACCCGAACCCTTTACTTCAGCCGTACCGCGTCGGTGCCCGGTCCGTCGAGCATCGCGGACCCCAGCAGGATGTCCGGAATGCCGAACCCGTCGATCAGTGTCTCGACGTGGGGGCGCAGGGTGCGGCAACGCTCGTTGATTCCGCGCGTCACGGCCTTCGAACGCTCCACCGACAGATGCCGGTGCTCCATGAACCAGGCCTTGTCCTCTTCGATCACGGACAGTGCGTAGAGATCGCACACCTCGCCGAAGAGTTCCTTTGCGGTCTCGTCCTCACACGAGTCGATGCCGGCGACGAATGCTTCCAGGATGACGCGCTCGATGTGCGCCTGAGCGGCTTTGAGCACGTGGTCCTGCACGAAGTTGAACGCGTCGAACGGGTTCTCCTCGCGCTTCTGCGCTGCCTGCAATCGCCTTGCCGCAGTGGCGAGTAGGTACTCTTCGCGGTCTTCGAACATCTTCATCTGGGTGCCGCGATTGAAGAGGCTGCCGTCCTCTTCGTTGTCCTGGCGAGTGTCGACGATCGTCTGCAGGATCTGCTGCGCTGCCGTGCGTTTCTTGACCACGTCGGAGACCGTCGTAGCGGCGAAGCGCATCCAGTCGACCGGGCTCATGCCGCGGACTTCGTCGGCGTAGGAGGTGAGGAGTTCTTTTGCGACCAACTGCGTCAGAACGTGGTTGTCACCCTCGAACGTGGTGAAGACGTCGGTGTCCGCCTTGAGTGCGGTGAGGCGGTTCTCGGCGAGATAGCCTGCGCCGCCGCAGGCTTCGCGTGCCTCCTGGATGGCCCGAGTGGCATGCCAGGTGTTGGCGGCCTTGAGTCCGGCGGCGCGACCTTCGAGTTCGCGCTGCTCCTGCGGATCCGGGTCGTCGCTGCTCTGGATGTCGTGCATCGCGGCTACGAGTTCGTTCTGTGCGAACTGCAGAGCGTACGAGCGGGCGATCAACGGCAGCAGACGCTTCTGGTGGACGAGGTAGTCCATGATCAGGACTTCGTCGTCACTCTTCGGAGCACTGAACTGCCTGCGCTGCAGGGCGTATCGACCGGCGATGGCCAATCCGACGCGGGCGGCCGCTGCCGCGGAACCACCGACGGTGACACGTCCACGAACCAGTGTGCCGACCATCGTGAAGAAACGACGGTTCGGGTTCTCGATCGCCGAGCTGTACGTGCCGTCCTCGGCGACGTCGGCGTAACGGTTGAGTAGATTCTCACGCGGGATGCGGACCTGGTCGAAGACGATGCGGCCGTTGTCGACTCCGGGCAGTCCACCCTTGAGCCCGCAGTCGGACGTCGTGACGCCGGGGAGGTCGTTGCCGGCGTCGTCACGAATCGGCACGACAAAGCAGTGGACGCCCTGACTTTCGCCTCCGGTGATCAGCTGTGCGAACACCGCTGCGACGGTGGCGTGCTGGGCAGCGCCGCCGATGTAGTCCTTGCGAGAGGACGGAGTGGGGGAGTTGACGACGAACTCGCCCGTCTCGACGTCGTAGGTCGCCGTGGTTTCGAGTTCCTGGACGTCGCTGCCGTGACCGGTCTCGGTCATCGCAAAGCAACCGAGCAGATCCAGATCGATCAGCGGCTTGACGTACGCCTGGTGGTGACGCTCGGTGCCGAGGTTTTCGATGGCGCCGCCGAACAGACCCCACTGGACGCCGGCCTTGACCATCAGTGAGAGGTCGGACATCGCGAGCATCTCGATGCTGGTGACGGCGCCACCCGCGTCGCCCGTTCCGCCGTGAGAGACGGCGAAACCGTTTGCGGCGTACCCGAGATCGGCGAGGACCCGCATCTGTTCGAGAGCCTTGGAGCGCGCAATGGCGGTGTTGGGTGTGTAGTGCGGAGCAAAACGTTCGTCGTTCAATTCGCCGCGAACGCGCTCACGCACCTCCCGCCAGCGTCCGTCGAGTGTTGTCCTGAGGTGGTCCGCTGTGGTGGCCATGGAACCGACGATAGCGCGTAGCGCACCGCGGGCAACCCGGTTCGATCCCAACCTCACATTCAGCAGGAGCCCGCGGCACCCGCTTCGATTCCTTGGCGGAAGAGTTCCTTCTCGCTCTCGGACATAGCCTGGTACGAAGGGTCGTTCTCGACGATCTTCAGGAAGTCGGCGCCCGCCGTCTGGGTCGACGTGTCGCCGCTCTGAACACGCTGCTGAACGTAGACGGACACCGCCGAACACCCGCCGAGAAACGCGGGGTCGGTGCTCGTCGCCGCGGTGGTTCGAGCCGAGTCGGTGGCGCTCGGCGGCGACGAAACTGTCGCCTTGTCGCCGTTCGAAGCGTCCGAACCACACGATGTGAGAAGAATCGCAGCCGAGACCATCAGCGTCGTCAACAGTCGCTTCATGCCCGGAATCGTCTCACGCGGGGCCCGGTTCGACCGGAAAACTCGCCTCGAGCACCGAAGTCCTACACCCTGTCGTTGTCAGATTCGACAGAACTGGGACACTGGAAGCCGTGACTGTGTCTTCCGGTGATCCCGACGTGCATGCAACGAACTCCGCTCGGCTCTTCGAACGTGCCGGCAACGTGATTCCGGGTGGCGTCAACTCGCCCGTCCGCGCGTTCGGTTCGGTCGGCGGAACACCGCGATTCATTCGCGAAGCATCCGGCTACACCCTCACCGACGTCGACGGAAACAACTACGTCGACCTGGTGTCGTCCTGGGGTCCGATGATTCTCGGGCACGCTCACCCGGCAGTCGTCGAAGCAGTTCGCGAAGCAGCCCTCGGAGGTCTCTCCTTCGGTGCGCCGACCGAAGGCGAAGTTGCTCTCGCCGAGGAAATCGTCGCCCGCGTCGCGCCCGTGGAAAAGGTTCGTCTGGTCAACTCCGGAACCGAAGCCACGATGAGCGCAGTCCGCCTCGCCCGCGGATTCACCGGGCGGACCAAGATCGTCAAGTTCTCCGGTTGCTATCACGGCCACGTCGACGCCCTTCTCGCCGACGCCGGATCCGGCCTCGCGACGTTCGGGCTGCCGACCTCTCCCGGCGTGACCGGCGCTCAAGCAGAAGACACCATCGTCGTGCGCTACAACGATCTCGACGCGGTGGCCGCGGCCTTCGCGGCCAATCCCGGCGCCATCGCGTGCGTCATCACCGAAGCTGCCGCCGGAAACATGGGCGCCGTCGCACCGCTTCCCGGTTTCAACGAGGGTCTGCGTCGTCTCACCCGTGAGCACGGCGCACTCCTGATCATGGACGAGGTGATGACCGGATTCCGCGTCAGTGCCTCGGGTTGGTACGGCATCGACAACGTCGCAGGCGACCTCTACACCTTCGGCAAGGTCATGAGCGGCGGCCTGCCTGCCGCAGCATTCGGCGGCCGCGCCGACATCATGGGCCACCTCGCACCGGACGGTCCCGTCTACCAGGCAGGCACCCTCTCGGGTAACCCCGTAGCCGTCGCCGCCGGACTCGCGAGCCTGCGCGCCGCCGACGCCGAGGTGTACGCCAAGCTCGGCCGGAACGCGACCGCCCTCGGCGACCTCATGACCCAAGCACTCACCGCCGAAGGCGTCGAACACCGAGTGCAGTACGCAGGCACCTTGGTGAGCGTGTTCTTCACCGAGAACACGGTGACCAACTACGACGAAGCCAAAGCCGCGCAGACCTGGCGATTCCCCGCCTTCTTCCACGCACTGCTCTCCCGCGGCGTGTACCCGCCGCCGAGCGCGTTCGAAGCGTGGTTCGTCTCCGCAGCCCTCGACGATCGAGCCTTCTCGATCATCGCCGACGCCATGCCTCACGCAGCCAAGGCCGCAGCTGCTGCCGTCAAGCCCTGAGCAGTTCCAGTTCCAGAACACCGCACGCTTCCGACATCCATCATCTTCAGCGAGGACCCTCGACTGTGACCGACGCCGATCACCCCGACCACACGTCCACCCGCACCATCGTCCACGTCCTGCGCCACGGCGAAGTACACAACCCGCGCGGGATCCTCTACGGACGGCTCCCGGGTTTCCGGTTGTCGGTGGCGGGCGAAGCTCAGGCTCGTGCGGTCGCGTCGGTGCTCGCCGATCACGACATCACCCACGTGGTCGCGTCGCCGCTGCAGCGGGCACAAGAGACCGCGACTCCGATCGCCGAGGCACACAAGCTCGACATCGTCACGGACGAAAACCTGATCGAGGCAGGCAACGAGTTCGAGGGTCTCAAGGTTGCCGTCGGGGACGGTGCGCTCTCGCGTCCGCGTCACTGGTGGAAACTGCGTGACCCGTTCACCCCGTCCTGGGGCGAGCCCTACCTGCAGATCGCGCATCGCATGCTCGCAGCCGTCAATGCCGCACGCGTCGCGGCAGTCGGACACGAAGCCGTCGTCGTCAGCCATCAACTTCCGGTCTGGACACTGCGTCGATTCCTGCAGGGCGAGCGTCTCTGGCACGATCCCCGTCACCGTCAGTGTGGACTGGCCTCGTTGACTTCACTGGTCTACGAAGGCGACACCCTGGTCGACATCGTCTACTCCGAACCTGCCGGCGCCTCCGACCCGAGAGTGACAGGAGCATGATTTCGCGCCGCATCGCCGCAGCATTCGCAGCCGCTGCGTCGGCGATGCTTCTTCTCTCGTCCTGCGCGACCGGCGATGACGCCGTCGCACAGGGCGGAACTTTCGACTTCGTCTCACCGGGCGGACAAACCAAGATCTTCTACGATCCGCCGTCCGACCGAGGCACCATCGGCAAGCTCTCCGGGCCCGACCTGATGAACGAAGGTCAGAAGGTCGGTGTCGAGGACTTCGAGGGCAAGGTCGTCGTTCTCAACGTCTGGGGTCAGTGGTGCGGACCGTGCCGCGCCGAAGCCGACGACCTGGAACAGGTCTACGAGCAGACCAAGGATTCGGGCGTGCAGTTCCTCGGCATCAACGTCCGCGACGACACCAAGAACAAAGCGCAGGACTTCGTGGTCGACAACAAGGTCTCGTACCCGTCGATCTACGACCCGTCGATGCGTTCGCTGATCGCCCTCGGTGACGGCTACCCCACGTCGGTCATTCCGACGACGATCGTCCTGGACCGCCAGCATCGCGTCGCCGCGGTGTTCCTCCAAGAACTTCTCGCCGAGGATTTACTGCCCGTCGTCCAGCGAGTAGCTCAGGAAGACGCGCAGTAAAGATGACAACCACGACCACTACGCTGCTGGCCGGCAGCGACACATTGAGTGCCGGTGTGGGCGAAGCGTTTCAGAACGCGGCGTCGTCCGGTCCGCTTCTGCTCGCCCTCGGCGCCTGTGTGCTCGCCGGTCTGGTGTCGTTCGCTTCACCGTGCGTCGTGCCGCTCGTTCCCGGCTACCTGTCCTACCTGGCCGGCGTCGTCGGTGCCGACGCTCCCGCGATCACCGCCGAAGAGGCGAAGACGCGGACGATCACCCGGAGCAGTCGACTGAGGGTGGCCGGTGCGGCCGGACTGTTCGTCGCGGGCTTCACCGTTGTGTTCGTCCTCGCGACCGCGTCGGTATTCGGCGTGATCTCCACGCTGCTCGTCAACCGCGAGGTCCTGATGCGAGTGGGCGGTGTCGTCACCATCGCAATGGGTCTCGTCTTCATCGGGCTGATTCCGGCGCTGCAGAAGGACGTTCGTTTCGAACCGCGTCGCGTGTCGTCACTGGTGGGTGCGCCGCTGCTCGGGGGAGTGTTCGCTCTGGGCTGGACGCCGTGCCTCGGTCCGACATTGGCAGGCGTGATGTCCGTAGCGGCGGGAACCGACGGGATGACCGCCGCGCGTGGTGTCACGTTGATCGTCGCGTACTGCATCGGACTCGGCCTGCCGTTCATCATCTTGGCGCTGGGATCGGCGCGCGCGCTGACCGGCGTCGGCTGGTTGCGTCGTAATGCACGCACCATTCAAATTTTCGGCGGAATCATGTTGGTGGCAGTGGGAATCGCCCTCGTCACCGGCGCGTGGGACCAGTTCGTCGGCTGGGTTCGCGACGCATTTATCTCGGAGGTGACGCTGCCGATATGACAGCTGACGACAATAACGACCACCCGAAACCCGTGCTGCCGAAGCAGTCGGTGATCGGTCGAGTCGTTGCACTCGGGCGCAACACCTGGCGCGGGCTCACCTCGATGCGGACCGCGCTGGTACTGCTGTTCCTCCTCGCGCTCGCTGCGATCCCCGGCGCCCTGCTGCCACAGCGAACCCTCAACGAGGGCAAGGTCACCGACTACATCGCCGCGCGTCCGACGCTCGGTCCGTGGATGGACCGCCTCGAATTGTTCGACGTGTTCAGCAGTTTCTGGTTCACCGCGATCTATGCATTGCTCTTCATCTCGCTGGTCGGCTGCATCCTGCCGCGTTGCGTGGAGCACGCGAAGGCGCTGCGCACCCGTCCGGTGAATGCGCCGCGCAATCTTGCTCGCCTGCCGCACCACACCAAGAGCGTCGTGGACGGCGAGACTCCCGACGAACTTGCTGCCCGGGTGTCGAAAGAACTGCGCGGGTGGCGCGTCGAAACGCGTCGCGGCGATTCGAAATCACGACGCGAAGGCGAGATCACCATCTCGGCGGAGAAGGGATACCTCCGCGAGTTCGGCAACCTCGTGTTCCACCTCTCGCTGGTCGGATTGTTGATCGCGATCGCCGCGGGCAAGTTGTTCGGCTACGAGGGCAATCGCATCGTCATCGCCAACGACGGCCCCGGGTTCTGCACGACCTCGCCGGCAGTGTTCGACTCCTTCGTCGCCGGTCTGAGCCTCGACGGCACCGGCATGACCCCGCTGTGTGTACGTGTGAAGAATTTCCAGGCCGACTACCTCGAGACCGGTCAGGCCGAGATGTTCACCTCGGACATCTCGTACCAGGCAGGCGACGACCTCGAGTCCGATACCTGGCGGGACACGACCATCCAGGTGAACCACCCACTGCGGATCGCCGGCGATCGTGTGTACCTGCAGGGACACGGATACGCGCCGACATTCACCGTCACGTTCCCGAACGGTGAGACCCGCACCGAGACGCTCCAGTGGCGTCCGGACGACGCCACGACGTTCCTGAGCAGTGGCGCGATGCGCTTCGACCCGCCGGGCGGCATGTATCCCGATGCGGACGAGCGTCGGAAGAATCAGATTGCCATCGAAGGATTGTTCGCGCCCACAGCGCTGTTCCACGGCAACCTGCTGTCGTCGAGTTACCCGGCGATGAACGATCCGGCAGTCGCCATCGACATCTACAAGGGCGACACCGGACTCGATACCGGTAACCCGCAATCGCTGTTCGAACTCAACACCGAACTGATCAATCAGGGCCGACTGGTCAAGCAGGATCGAGTCAATCTGTTTCCGGGGGAGAGCGCGACGCTTGCCGACGGAACCCAGGTGCGATTCGATGGTGCCGTCGACTTCGTGAACCTGCAGGTCTCCCACGATCCCGCTCAGGTGTGGGTGTTGGTTTCGGCGTTGACCATGATGGCGGGCCTACTCGTCTCGCTCGTGATCAAGCGTCGCCGCGTCTGGGCACGTATCTATCCAGATGACGAACGACGTACTGTAGTAGAACTTGGTGGGCTTGCCCGCACCGACCACGCAGGCTGGGGCGACGAGTTCGACCGCCTCGCCGACCGCTTGCTGAAAAGCAATCCGACCACCGCGGTGAACCAACCGCACGCGCAGGAGAACGCCCGATGACAACGAACGAGACACTCGCGCAGTACAGCGACTGGGCCTTCAAGTCCGCCTTCACCGTGCTCGTGCTGGCGTTTGTGCTGCTCATCGTGCAGTACGCGTCGGCCAGAGCAAAGGCGGTTCAGGACAAGGAACTGGTCTCCGCCGGCGGTGTCGACGCATCCGTGCCTGGCAGGGTCGCGGAGACTCCGAGCAAGTCGCTCTCGGAACGATTCGGCGGAATGGGCCGAGCTGTCCTGGTCGTCGGAACGGTGCTGATCATCGCGTCGATCGTGCTCCGCGGATTTGCGACGGAACGATTCCCGCTCGGCAACATGTACGAATTCGTGGCGATGGCGTGTGCGGCGTCGTTGCTGGTCGGGCACGTCCTGTTGATCAAGCCGGCGTACCGTCCGATGTGGGTCTTCTTGCTGGTGCCGGTTCTGATCTTGATGTTCCTCGCCGGCACGGTCCTCTACGCCGACGCGGCTCCCGTGGTTCCGGCGCTGCGCTCGTACTGGCTTCCGATTCACGTGACGATCGTCAGCGTCGGCTCCGGAATCTTCATGATCGGCGGTATCGCGAGCCTTCTGTTCCTGCTGCGACTGAAGTTCCCGCCCGGTGACGAAGGCACGAGCATCGGTGGCCGGATCGCGGAGCGACTGCCCGATGCCCAGACTCTCGACCGCTTGGCGTACAAGAGCACGATCATCGCGTTTCCGCTGTTCGGCGCCGGCGTCATCCTCGGTGCCATCTGGGCGGAAGCCGCGTGGGGACGCTTCTGGGGTTGGGATCCGAAGGAGACGATGTCCTTCATCGCCTGGGTGATCTACGCGGCCTATCTGCATGCGAGGGCAACGTCCGGGTGGCGCGAGACGAAGGCCGCCTGGATCAACATCGCCGGTTTTGTTGCGATGCTGTTCAATCTCTTCATCATCAACATGGTCGTCTCCGGCTTGCACTCCTACGCGGGACTCACCTGATCCTCTCGAGGTACCGTGGGTGGCTGCCGACCGGTCTGTAGGTATTACCGGTAGGTACGTCAGGGGCGGGCAACAGTTACGATGCAGCTTGGCGAATTACTAGCTGTCTGGTAGCTGTGGGATCGACGAGGGGGAGCGGCGAGATGGCCGACAAGATTGAAGACGCCGGAGCAGGATTGTGGGAGCCGGTGCGCCCTGCCGAGCCGACGCGGCGCGAGCCGCGCGCATCCGCGCCCGAGCCGTCATCGGACTCGGTTCCCAGCGACGTTCGTAGTCTCTTCGTGGCCCCGGTCGACTCCGGGCCCCTCCAGCAAGTCGCCGGCCAGGCGCCCAGTGCACCCGCCGCTCCGCCGCCGACGACGACCCCAGCGGCTCCGGTACCAGGTCCCAAGACTCCGGTCATCCAGTATCCGGCAGCGCAGCCAGGCCCGATCAACGGCCAGTTCTCGACCTCGCCTGCGATGCCGATGCAGACCTACGAACCTACGAATCGTGGAGGGTCGCTTCCGGATTCACGAACTGGCGTTCCGCAGCCTGTTCAGAATTCGCAGCCTGTTCAGAACCTGCAGCCTGTTCAGAACCTGCAGCCCGGCCCGACGGCGCATTCATCCGCGAGACCGCTCCAGCAACCGCAGGCACCTTTTTCGCCCGGCGTCCATCCGCCCAATCCCGCGATTCGGCAGTTCGGTCATCCCGGCGCTGCGCCGGTGCAGAACGGCCACGCCCTCCAGAATGGTCAGGCCGTGCCGATGGCCCCGCCGACGGCGCCACCTACTCGCGCTCCGATGCCGCAGTCCGGACTCACCTCGGCTCCGGACAGTCGCTTCGAGTCCGCTCTCCCGATGACTGCGCAAGATCTCTCGGCTGCGCTCCTCGTCAAGCGGCCTGTCCGGCCTGCCCCGGTGGGCGGCTGGCGCAAGGCGCTGTACACGTTGTCCGGCCGATCGGTGAACCTCGGAAACGGTGCAAAAGAGCAGCACCTCGTCGAGTTGACGCGCCAGATCAACCAGCCGCTGCAGGGCTGCTACAAGGTTGCGGTGCTCAGTCTCAAAGGCGGCGTCGGAAAGACCACGACCACAGCGACACTGGGGTCGATGTTCGGCTCGATCCGCGGCGATCGCGTCGTCGCTGTCGATGCAAACCCCGACCGGGGAACGCTGAGCCAGAAGATCCCGCTCGAAACTCCGGCAACAGTGCGAAACCTGCTGCGCGACGAGAACAGCATCGAGAAGTACAGCGACGTCCGTGGCTACACATCGCAAAATCGACACCGGCTCGAAGTGCTTGCCTCCGACAGCGATCCAGCAGTTTCAGAGGCCTTCAGCGGTGGGGACTACACGCGCACGGTCGACATGCTCGAGAAGTTCTACAGCATAGTTCTGACCGACTGCGGCACCGGATTGATGCACTCGGCGATGCAGGCCATTCTCGAAGGTGCAGATTCGTTGATCGTCGTCAGTTCCGGTTCCGTCGACGGTGCACGTAGCGCCTCCGCAACCCTTGATTGGCTCGACGCTCACGGTTACAGCAGGCTGGTCGCCACGTCCGTAGCTGTCATCAACGCGGTACGGCCTCGCTCGGGCAAGGTTGATCTGCCGCGGGTCGTCGAGCACTTCGAGCAGCGCTGTCGAGCGGTGAAACTGATTCCGTTCGATCCGCATTTGGAAGAGGGCGCCGAAATCGATCTGGACCGGCTGCGTCCAGGTACTCGGGAAGCGGTGCTGGAGTTGGCTGCGGTGGTTGCGCAGGACTTTCCGGCCTCCCCGTTCGCGTTGACGGGGCGGTAATCGGATAGCCGGGCGAGCCCGGACGCTACGTCGACGCGTCAGTCGGCGGTACGTCCGGACCTTCCGTGCGCTTGCGTCGTGTTTGCTGGTTCACATTCCACAGGAATTCGGGATCGTCATCCGGCCCGCGTACACCGCTCACCGGGGTGCGCGTCGACGGATCGGGCCCGAATGCCTTCCACATCAGAACGATCAATGTCACCAAACCCACCAACGCCAACAGATACAACACGGCGCACCTCCTCAGGGAACTGAAGTCGAGCCTACTCAGTCTCCGCCCCGCTTCACCAGAAGTGGTGCGGACAAGCGTTTCGGCTCAGTGCGCTAGTGCTGTATCTGTCGGGTACTGCAAGATCTCTCGGGTACCGCAAAGTGCTTCGAAGTGAGCTGAAGTTGCTCAGTTGTTGTCTGCTTCGGTGGTCAGCGAGCGCAGAAGCTGCATGACCTCGGTCTCACGGAATCGACGATGTCCTCCTGGCGTGCGAAGCGAGCCCAGTCGTCCTGCGTGTGCCCAGCGGGTCACGGTCTTGGGATCGACATGAAACAATGCCGCTACCTGTCCGGGCGTCATGAGTGCGTCTGCGGCGGTATTGAAGGTTGGTGCGCTCATTGTGAGGTCCTCCATGTTGATGTCGAACGTTTGACGAACAGTGATTCCGAACCGAGCAGTGATTCCGAACTTTGGTTCCGAACCGGTGTGTCGACCAGTTGCCAAAAACCTGCGTCGAGTTTGTTTCGAAGTCCTTCGCTCACATTCGACCGTTTTCTGAGTGGTAGCGCAATGTTTGCACAGATATAGCCGGGTAGTCGATCTTTCAAGAAAAAGTAATGTTTAAGTAAAGGACAAAATGGATATAGCGGGCTCGGTCCCACCTGTATTCGGAATGGGTAACCTGAGAGGGTGAGTCAGTTGTCTGAAAACCCCGAAAATGTTCCTTCTGAGCCGGTCAAGGCCAGTAAACCTTCCGCAAACTCTGGGCAAGCAATGTCGGCTTCCGGGCCGGTGACCAAGGGTCAACTAGCCCGCGACGTGGTGCTGTACTCGGTCGCTCGGCTGCTGCTTGTCGTCGTGATCGGTGCCGTCATCATCGGTGGCGGAAAGCTCGCCGGCACGGACGTTCCCTTGATCGTCGCGGCGCTGTTCGCAGTTCTGATCGCGCTGCCGCTGTCGTTGCTGCTCTTCGCGAAACTGCGCAAGCGTGTCAATGCGGGCATTGCGGCGGTCGACGCCCAGCGTCGGTCCGATCGTGACGATCTTCGCTCCAAGCTGCGCGGAGACGGGCGGTGACCACGGGGTCGCTCGACGTCGACCGTCGGACCTCACGCCAGTGGGTCGACAACGCGGTGCGGTTGATCGAAGCCGACGCGCAACGCAGCGCGGACACTCACCTGCTGCGCTATCCGCTGCCGAGTAACTGGACCGTCCAGCTTTATCTGAAGGACGAGTCGACCCACATCACGGGGAGTCTCAAGCATCGACTCGCACGGTCGCTTTTCCTCTACGCGATCTGCAACGGCTGGGTTACCGAAGAGACCACTGTCATCGAAGCGTCGTCCGGATCGACGGCTGTCAGCGAGGCGTATTTCGCGAAGTTGCTGGGCCTGGATTTTGTCGCGGTGATGCCCGCGAGCACGAGTCCCGCCAAGATCGCGTTGATCGAGGCGCAGGGGGGACGTTGTCATTTCGTGAGCGATCCGTCGTCGATCTACTCGGAATCGCATCGGCTCGCGAGTGAGTTGAACGGTCACTACATGGACCAGTTCACCCACGCCGAGCGCGCGACGGATTGGCGCGGAAACAACAACATCGCCGAATCGATCTTCACTCAGCTCGAACACGAGGAACATCCGATTCCCGACTGGGTGGTCGTCGGAGCCGGGACGGGCGGAACCGGTGCCACGATCGGCCGCTTTCTTCGTTACCGGAAATTCGACACGGGGCTGTGCGTGGTGGACCCGGAGCACTCCGTGTTTTTCGACGCGTGGCGAGCGAGCGATCCGTCGATCGTCGGTACTCGAGGTTCCCGGATCGAGGGCATCGGCCGTCCGCGCGTCGAACCGTCGTTTGTCGGTCAGGTGGTCGACCGAATGATCAAGGTGCCGGACGCAGGCTCGATCGCGGCCGCACGGCACGCCAGCGCGGCCCTGGGGCGCAAAGTGGGCGGCTCGACGGGGACGAACCTGTGGGGAGCTTTTGCGTTGATTGCCGAAATGATGGCGGCCGGGCGCAGCGGCAGCGTCGTCACCCTCCTGTGCGACGGCGGAGAGCGTTACTCGGGGACGTACTACAACGACGAATGGGTGGCGTCGGAAGGGATCGACCTGCTCGGTCCGACGGCAGTGCTGGACGAGTTCGTCCGTTCGGGTGCGTGGACGGCCAGTTCCTGAATCGCCGGCGCCGGACCGTGTGACGGGCGGCTCATCGTCACCCGCGGCCAGGCGTCCAGCCCGGACGACTGCTCGTCCGTTCTGATGCGTATCAGGCCGGGAGAGAGCGTGTTCTCGGCCAGACGCACGAACCCGAGTCGCTCGTAGTACGGCGCGTTCCACGGAACGTCGACGAACGTCGTCAGAGTCACGAGATCGTGGTGATGGTCCGCCGCCCATTCGGTGACGGCGTCGATCAGCTGAGCTCCGAGGCCTTTGCGGGCATGATCGGGGTGAACGGAGACCTGTTCGATATGCGCACCGCCGTCCACGATCTCGACGAGCGCGTACGCAACGGGTACGTCGTTTGCGTCGGTCTGAACCCAGATGTGCTCGGCTGCGAGAAAATCGTTCAACTCGTCGAGCGTCGGCGGTGGATCGTCTGCGATGGCGTCCATCCCGATGTCTCGGAACGGTTCGCCCGCGGCGATCTCGATCTGTTGCAGTGCGGGTAGGTCGGTGGATATGGCCGAGCGGATCACAGAAACCGTTTTACCTCGAGAGTGGAGTTTCTCCCAGCGCTACGCCTTCTGTAACGCAAACCTACGCAACCGTAGGTTGTGTATCGTTTGGTCAAGGGGCACTTCTCCAGCGAGGGCGGACCATGGGCAATCCTGAAGTTTCACTCGACAATTACGAGGCTGTGTACGAGTACTACCGCAGTCATCAGCAGAACCGATTCGTGGCGAAGCTCGCTTATGCCGCATTGGCGCTGAAGTACCGCCCGCGAGTGAGGTACGCGCCGGGTGCGGAAGCTGCGCTGAAGACTCTGCTGGAACGTAAGACGCAGTTGGTCGTGGCGGTCAATCATCTGACCGAGAGCGACCAGTTCACGCTCGCCGCGACCGCGTGGCGTACTCCGTTGCGTCGAGTGATCGGACGGACCCGGGTCCTCGCCAAAGACGAACTCTTCGTTGATCCTTCACAGCGCAAGAAGGTCGACATGATGGGCAGCATCCCGGTTTTTCGCAGCAAGAACTACGGCCTCCGGGCTGTTTCGGATGCCGGCCGAGTGATGATGGACGTCGCGGCCGAGCGTCTGGGCAACGGGGATTGTCTGGCGATTTTCCCGGAAGGGACGTGCAACACCGAAGATCCGACGCGGTTGCAGCACGTCAACAGTGGAATCGGCCACATCATCGCGCGCGCCGAGAAATTGGGATGCTCACCGGCTCTGGTGTCGATCGGGATCAACTACGGTCCGGTGGCCGGCGACGTCAAGGCTGCGAGTGTCTTTGTCGGAATGCCGGTGACCGAACTTCCGGACAAGCCGATGGATATCGCCCGAACTGTGCAGGCGGATTTGCAGGTGGCAGTGAACGGGGCCGTCGCCGGATACTAGGCGCGCCTGTCAATTTTGGTTGACAGATTCCGGTTGTCAACCTAAATTGACATCATGACCGAAGCAACCTCTCTCGCTGCTGCCGCCGGTAGCCCGGATCCCACCGAGGGATTGCGTGCTGTTCGAGCGCTGCGTCGTCTTCTCGAAAAACTCGAGGCCATTCAGGTCGCCAATGCGCGCCGTCACGGATGGTCCTGGCAGGCGATCGCGGAAGCTCTCGAGGTCAGCCGTCAAGCCGTCCACAAGAAATACGCGTCCGCGCAGTCGGAATCGATGCTGCGTTCACTGCGCGAGAAGGGCAGGTAATTGCCATGTTCGAAAGGTTCTCCGCACAGGCTCGAGGCGTCGTTGTCGATGCTGTCGCCTGCTCCGGTCCTGTCACGCCGATGGAACTTCTGACCGCGCTGCTCACCTCTGATCGGGGCATCGCCACCGAGGTGCTCACCGAGTCTGGTGTCACGCTCGACGTGATCCGCCACGCCGGCGCCGGATCGAACGAAGGTAGCTCCAACAATTTCGACGACGACGCCGAGATACTCAAGTCGATCGGCATCGATCTCGATGCGGTTCGGGAGAGTCTCGAGCAGTCCTTCGGCGAAGGTGTGCTGGACGAGACACCTGTGCCGGACGGCGTCGACACTTCTCGCAAGAGCCGATTCGGGTTCCCTCGTTCACGATTCGAGAAGGACTCCAAGAAGGTGTTGGAACTCTCGCTCCGTGAAGCGCTCGCGCACAAGGACAATCGCATCGGTGCCGAACACATCCTGCTCGGCATCCTGCGTGTCGCCGACGGGCCTACCCGTCAGGCCCTCGAAACGCAGGTCACGATGTCGGTGATCCGTGAGCGCTTGGAAGCGAAGATGAATCGCGCCGCCTAGATTCGGCACGGCTCCGCATGCACGGGGCGGGATGTGCCAGCATTCAGACATGACATTTCTGGCACGTCTCATCATCAACGGCATAGCCATCTGGCTGGCGTCGGCGTGGGTCACCGGCATCACGATCGCCAACCACGACAACGGCACCTGGGGCACGGTTCTCGTGATCGCGGTGATCGCTTTGATCTTCACGGTGGTCAACGCGTTCATCAAGCCGGTAGTGCAACTTCTCTCGCTACCGCTGCTCATCCTGACTCTCGGATTGTTCACGCTCGTGATCAACGCCCTCATGCTGATGCTGACGGCGTGGATCTCGTCCGGAACGTCCTACGGCTTGACAGTCGACGGCTTCTGGACGGCAGTCTGGGGCGCGCTGATCATCTCGATCGTGAACTTCCTGCTCAGCGCGTTCGTCCCGGACAACCGTTGAGTCCGTCGACTTTCAGGCGAGACTGAGCGCAACTGCGGTCGCGGCACCCCAGACGAGCATGGCGAGTCCGGTGTCGCGCAACGCGGGGATCAGGGCCATACCCTGCCCGCCCGAACGCAGTGGGGCGTTGGCTCGGATTGCCAGTGGCAACGCCAGCAATCCGAGCAATGCCCACGGAGTGCGCAGGATCAGCAGCAGGGTCGCGACGAACGGGACGGCCAGCAGGATCACGTGCAGCGTGCGGGTCCTGGCGTCGCCGAGCCGGACTGCGAGAGTGATCTTTCCGGACTCGGTGTCGGTCGGGATGTCTCGAAGATTGTTGGCAACGAGCACCGCACTCGAGAACGAACCGATGGCGATCGCGCCGGCCAGCCCGGCCAGATCCACCCGCTCGGCCTGTACGAACTGAGTTCCCAGCACTGCAATCAGTCCGAAGAAGATGAACACGGCGATCTCGCCGAACCCGCTGTATCCGTACGGCTTCTTGCCGCCGGTGTAGAACCAGGCACCGATGATGCAGAACACGCCGACCGCAACCAGCCACCAGGCTGTGGTCGCCGCCAGAACGTACCCGGCTACCGCGGCAACGGTGAAGCAGCTGATCGCCGCGGCCTTCACGGCTCCGGGACTGACCAACTTCGATCCGACCAAGCGCAGTGGCCCGACGCGGTCGTCGTCCGTTCCGCGGATTCCGTCGGAGTAGTCGTTCGCGAAATTCACCCCGACGATCAAGGCCAAGGAGACGATCAGTGCCAGGAGCGCCTTCCACCACACTGCGAGGTCCAGGGACGCCGCGGCTCCGGTGCCGACCAGCACGGGCGCAATCGCGTTCGGGAGTGTGCGCGGCCTCGCGCCTTCGATCCATTGAGCAGCTGTTGCCATACAACGATCTTTGCACTGTGCAATACGATCGAACGCGGTGGATCAGCACATGACTCGAGACGTGAGTGAGCGCGCCAGGTACGCGCAGTCGGGCGAAGACCTGGCAGACATTGCCTTGCTCGGACCCGTTTCGACCAAAGTGGGCGGTCGTCTGGTTCCGTTGCCGGGTCCGCGAGCTCGAACTCTGCTGGTTGCGCTGGCTCGCAATCCGGGTGAGCCACGTACCGCGCAGAGCCTGATCGACGACGTCTGGGGGCTGGAGCCGCCGCGCTCACCGATGAACGCCCTCCACACTCAGGTCTCGCGCCTGCGATCTGCACTCCCGGACGGGGCCCTCGAAGTCACGGCGGCCGGATACCGGCTCACTCTCGCTCGGGAGCGTGTCGACCTGGCCAGGGCAGCGGACGCCGCCCGTGGTCTGCGCACCGTCGGCGCCGACGCGTCCGAAGCGCTCGCCGTCACGACCGCGTCATTGCGCCTGTGGCGCGGTACCCCCGGGAGTGACGTCGTCGGCGACGTTGCAGATCGTCTGGCGCTCGACGCAGGCCGGGTGTACGACGAACTGGAGACGGCGCAGATCGACGCGTTGCTCACATTGGGGGAGTACGCGGCAGCCATTCCCCTGGTGCGCGGACGCCATCTGGCGAGCCCATTCGACGACACAGCGGCCGAGGCGTTGATGCGTGCGCTCGCCGGAGCAGGCCGAGTCAACGAGGCACTCGAAGTGTTCGCGGAGTTCCGCAACCACCTCGCCAATCGCCTGGGCGCTGATCCGTCACCCGCACTGGTGACTCTCAACGCGGAACTTCTCGGGGCACCTGCGGCTACACCGCGGGCCGCGCGTGCGATCGGTCTGCGCGCTGCCCCCAACACCTTGCTCGGTCGCGACAACGACATCGACCAGATCGAATCCTTGCTCGCCCGCTCGCGCGTCGTCACCATTCTCGGACCTGGTGGCGCCGGAAAGACCCGTCTCGCACACGAATTGGGCCTGCGCGGATCCGTGAACCAGCCGGGCGTCTCGGTGGTCCTCGTGGAGTTGGCGTCGTTGCGCAGCAGCGAAGATGTCATCGCGGCCATCGGAGGCACCCTCGGAATCAGCGAATCCGATCTGGCGCCAGGCAAATTGACCGTCGGCCGAACGCATTCGGCGAGAGAGCGACTCAAAGAGGCGCTGTCCGCCGGTCCGATGTTGCTCATCCTCGACAATTGTGAGCACGTGATCGGCGCGTGTTCGGAGATCGTGGCCGAGATGATCGCGGCCGGTCGTCAGCTGACGGTACTGACCACCAGTCGTTCTCCGCTCATGATCAGTGCCGAGGCGGTGTACCCGTTGCCGCCGTTGGCGATCGAAGACGGAACCGGCTCGGCAGTCGAACTCTTCTCGGCGAGAGCCCGTGCGGTGCGGCCGTCTGTTCATCTGGACGTCGACGCGGTCGTCAAGCTGTGTACGACGCTCGACGGACTCCCGCTGGCGATCGAGCTCGCTGCCGCGCGGGTCCGCACCATGAGCGTCGACGAAATCGGTTCGAGACTGCGAGACAGGTTCGCGTTGTTGCGCTCCGATGATCCGACGTCTCCGGATCGGCATCGCACCCTGCACGCGGTGATCGACTGGAGCTGGAATCTGTTGGGCAGCGGGGATCAGATTGCGTTGCGTCGATTGTGCCGATTCCCGGCCGGCTTCACCCTTTCTTCGGCGCAAGCCGTTGCCGGGTGGGGCGAGTTGACCGATGTGGCAAGTGCCGTCGAAGCGCTGGTGAATCAGTCACTTCTTTCCGTCAGCGACGGGCAGGGAGATCTTCGGTACTACATGCTCGAGACTGTCCGTGAATACGGCGAGGAGCAACTCGCCGCGTCCGGGGAGGGACCGGAAGTGATTCGGCGCCTCGACGACTGGGCGATTGCGATCGCCGAGGATGCCGTCGTGCGTGCACGGACGGATCAGCTCCGTCTGATTGCCGACCTCGACGCCGAGCACGACAACCTTCTGGCTGTACTGCGCTGGGCCGTGGAACGCGGCGACGCGGTGACCGTAGCCAACGTCTTCCCCGTCCTTGCGATTCTGTGGGCCGTACGAGGATCGAACTCGGAAATCTCGAACTGGGCGTCGAAGATCGTCGGGGCGACCGCGGACAACGATCTGCGCGACGTGAATGCAGAACTGGTGGGCGCTACGTTCATCCTGGTGGCGATGCATCTCTTCTTCGGAGAGGCCGATCGAAACCATGCCCGTGCGCGGATCCGACTTCGAAAGCTGTTGCGTGAGCGCGATGATCTCGGTCCGTTGTTCGCATTTCTGATCAAGCTGACCACGAGTGGGATCGCCAACCACAAACTTGCGCGGTTGGTGGCCGAAGGCGTTCGCAGTTCCGATCCCGAGACCCGCATGGCGGCGTTGTCCGCGCGTTCGAACATGCGGGAGAACATCGGAGATCTGCGCGGTGCGTTGCTGGACGGGGAGACTCTGTTCGACTACGCCACCAGCATCGGTGACGAGTGGGGTCTGGCGATGGCGGCCCAACATGTCGGGTCGGTTCACAGCCAATCCGCCCGCTATGGCGAGGCCATCGAGTTCTACGCGATCGCGGCGGCGTCGATGGAACGCCTCGGTGCGCGTGACGAGGCGATGCAGCTCATCTGCTTTCAAGCCGGAGCAATGATCGCGGCCGGTGACACCGCTGGTGGTCGGGTGCTTCTCGATCGTGCACGTCCGGCATTGGCGCACTCGGGTGGGACCGGGGCCATCGAAACCGATCAACGGCGCGCAGCGCTCATAGCGAGTATCGCCGAGGCGGATCTCGCGGACGGCCGTATCGACGAGGGCTTGGCTCGGTATCGAGAAGCGCTGGAGCTGTTGGGTTCTGCGATCGAGAACATTTTCGGTGATCCCTTCGTCGTTCTGCTCGGTGCCGCGGCTGTGTGCGCTCACGCAGTTCACGGCAGGCACGAACTGGTGGCAGGCCGCGTTCTGCAGATGAAGGAGTCGAGTGCACTCAAGCTCGATCCCAACGGTTACGCGGACCTGCCGCTCGCGGGTTCGTTGGCGTCGGCGATCGGGTCGTTCGATCTTGTCACGGGCAACATCGAACGCGGAGTCGAACTGATGGCTTTGTCGTTGAAAATGCCGGGGAGACAAGACTTCGTCTCGCTCCATCACGCGCGCCTCTCCGACTTCGCGGTTGGTCTGGTCGGAGCCGACAGGTGGTCTGTGGAAACCGAGAAGGTATCGGGTTACTCACGCAGAGCGGTCCGCGAAGCAGTGTTGGCTGCGCTTCGCGGACCGGTGCTGGATTAGGTCTGGACGATGGTGCGGGACTTATGTCTTGCGCATGTACATCCGCACGGTCAAAGGTGCCATGACGGCAACGATCACCGCGGCGCCCACCAGCGACCACACGACGTGGATACCGAAGTGGCCGTCGTTGGCCAGCTCGCGAACCGCGGTCACCAGGTGTGAGACCGGATTGACGTTCACGAACTTCTGAAGCCAACTCGGCATGGTGGCAGGATCGACGAACGCATTCGACAGGAACGTCAGCGGGAACAGCACGAGCATCGAAACACCCTGCACCGTGGACGCTTTGTTCATCAGCACGCCCATGAGAGCGAAGATCCAGCTGATGGAGAAGGCGCACACCATGACCAGGATCGCGGCAGACAGAATGCCGACCACGCCGCCTGCGGGGCGGTAACCCATCGCGAAACCGACGATGAACGTGATGGTCGTGGCGATGCCGTAGCGCACGACGTCGGCGAGCAATGCACCGGACAGCGGGGCGATACGAGCGATGGGAAGGGACTTGAAGCGGTCGAACACGCCCTTGTCCATGTCCTCACGAAGCTGCGTGCCCGTGACGATGGAACCGGTGATGACGGTCTGGACGAGGATGCCGGGGATGATCGTCGGCAGATATGCCGTCACGTCACCGGCGATCGCGCCGCCGAAGATGTAAGTGAACATCAACGTGAAGATGATCGGCTGGATGACGACGTCGAACAGTTGCTCGGGGTTGTGCTTGATCTTGAGAATTCCGCGGTACGCCATCGTGAACGTGTTCGCGAAGCTCTGCTGCAGGCTGATGCGGCGGGGTGCGGCATCCGGCTGGGCTATCGGCGACCGGGGTTTGGTGAGGGTGGTTGTCATGCGACGCTCCGATCGGAGTCGTTGTCGGACTGGGCGTCGTTGCGTCCACCGTCTTCGGGCTGGTGCCCGGTGATGGTCAGGAACACTTCGTCCAGGCTGGGTTTCTGTACGTTGATCTCGTCGACGGCGATACCTTGCTCACGCAGACGGATCAACAGGTCCGCCGTGATCGACGGGTCGCTCAGCGGGGCGGTGATCCGCCCGACCTCGGGAGTGACACCCACCTCGACGCTCAGCGCAGCGGCGATGAGCGAGCGAGCCTCCTCGGTGCGATCACGATCGACCAGCTTGAGTTGGAGCGAGGAGATCCCGACCGAAGCCTTGAGTTCGTCGGCGGTGCCGTTGGCGATCACGCGGCCGCGGTCGATCACCGCGATGCGATCGGCCAGTTGATCGGCTTCGTCGAGGTACTGCGTGGTGAGCAACACCGTCGAACCCTCGGCGACGAGTCGCCGGATGGTCACCCACATCTGGGCGCGGGTGCGCGGATCGAGGCCGGTGGTGGGCTCGTCGAGAAACAGCAGCGGCGGGCGCGCGATCAGGCTTGCCGCCAGATCCAGGCGTCGACGCATGCCACCGGAGAAGTTCTTCAGCGGTTTGGTCGCGGCCTCGACCAGATCGAACTCCTCGAGGAGTTCGAGGGACTTGGTGCGCGCATCGCGGCGGCTCAGGCCGAGCAGCCGCGAGAAGATCACGAGGTTCTCGGTCGCCGTCAGATCCTCGTCGACGGAGGCGTACTGACCGGTGACGCCGATCAGGGATCGGACCGCGGTGGGTTCACGGCTGACGTCGTGGCCGAAGATGCGCGCCTCACCGCCGTCGGGGCGAAGGAGAGTGGCGAGCATGCGGACGGTGGTGGTCTTGCCGGCGCCGTTCGGCCCGAGGACGCCGAACACCGAGCCGGTGGGGACGGTGAGGCTGACGCCGTCGACCGCGCGGTGCTCGCCGAACTTCTTGACGAGTCCGTCGGCCTCGATGGCAAGAGGCGAAGCTGTGTGGTTCATGGGATGAAGCTTGGCAGACCGATCTTGCATGGACCTTGCGTGGAACTTGCGGTTACTTGCACAGTGCGCGAGGTCGGTGCTCCACAACCGGCAAACAATCCCCAGACGGATCTTGCTTGTCGGTGTGCGGGCGCGGCGGCATCACGCTCGCTGCATGGAGATTCTTACGCGGGCACAGGCTCACCGGGACGGCACCAGCGACGCGCAGTTGCAGCGAGCGGTCAGGCGCGGCGAGCTGCACCGAATCGCAGCGGGGATCTACATGCGCGCCGATCACTTCCGCGAACTCGATGCGAGAGCACGCCACCGCTGCGCTGTCATGGTAGCCACCGAAAGCTGTGGACCAGGCGCAATCGTGAGCCACGCTTCGGCAGCGGTCATGCACGGATTGGATTGCGGCGGATTGCGATTGGACACCGTGCACATGACGCGTAACCGGTGCTCGGGTGGGCGGAAGAGTCAAACCTTGCATCTTCATCCGGCAGTGGTCCCGGCCGAGGAGGTCGTGCTGATCGACGGCGTCGCAACCACGTCGCTTGCGCGAATGTTCGTCGACCTCGCACGGACGACGCCGTTCGAGACCGCCGTGGTGATCGGTGATTGCGCCCTGCGACGTGGGATGAGGCGTGAGAACGTCGACGCTTCGCTCGATCATGCGCGCGGACGGCTGGGAATGAGTCGCGCTCGAGTGGCGGCGACGTTCATCGAACCAGGTGCCGAGAGTCCGGGGGAGTCCATCAGCCGGGTACGCATGCGCGACGACGGTTGGCCGATGCCGACCCTGCAGCACGAGATCCGTCACGGTGGCCGGTTCATCGGGAGAGTCGATTTCTTCTGGAAAGAGCACGGTGTGGTGGGCGAGTTCGACGGGATGGTCAAGTATCGCGGCGACAATCCGGGGAGGGCGGTAGAGCGCGAGAAACTGCGGGAGGACGCGATCCGGGACGCGGGGTTCGAGGTGTTCCGGTGGGTATGGGCGGATCTTCGCGACTTCGAACGTGTCCGCGAAAGGTTCGAGCGGGCTTGCCTCCGCGGAGCCGCGCGCTGATTGTGCAGCCGCGGCGCTGATCAGGCCTGCGGCTGAACAATCGGGCTGCGGCTGCTAGCTGAACCGAGCCACCAGGGCGGCGCGGTCGAGCTTGCCCGGTCCACGCAGGGGGAGCGCGTCCACGACGAAGAGTTCCCGCGGCGCCGCGGTGACGTCGAGTGTCCGCTGAGCATGTGCGCGCAGTTCGTCGAGCGTCGGAGCTTCGCCCTCGGGTACGACCACGGCCACCACCCGCTGCCCCAGCCGCGGGTCCTCGATGCCGATCACCGCGCACTCGCGAACGGCGGGGTGATCGGCCAGCGCGGCCTCGACCACCTGCGGTACGACGGTCAGCCCACCGGTGGAGATTGCCTCGTCCAACCGGCCGGTGATGCGAAGGACCCCGTCGACCACTGATCCGGCGTCGTCGGTCCGGAACCATCCGGGTTCGGCGAAGGCAGGGTGGTCGGGAAGCCCGCGGTACCCGGACGCGAGCATCGGACCGCCCAGCAGTACTCGGCCGTCGTCGATACGAATCTGTGCTCCGGACAACGGGATTCCGTCGTAGACGCAACCCCCGGACGTTTCGCTCATCCCGTAGGTGCGGACGACGGTGATGCCCGCTTCGGTGGCCTGCGCGAGTACCGGTGCGGGAGTAGCAGCGCCGCCGAGCAGAACCGCGTCGAGCGAAGCCAGAGCCTCGACCGCGGTGCGATCACCGAGTGCCTTGACCAACTGCGTCGGCACCAACGAGGTGTAGCGGCGCGGTCCGCTCATCGCGGCGACAGCGCCCGGCAATGCGGCAGGGTCGAAACCCGCACTGACGTCGACGATCACCGGTTGTGTTCCGGCGAGGACACTGCGCAACAGAACTTGCATCCCGGCGATGTGGTGCGGGGGGAGAACCAGTAACCAGGATCCGGTGCCGCCGAGGCGTTCGTGGGTCGCGTCGCCGCTGGCTCGCAGTGCGCTCGCGGTGAGCATCGCGCCCTTCGGGGTTCCGGTGGTCCCCGACGTGGCGACCACCAGCGAGATGCCGTCGTCGATTGGCTGATCGGGGTGCAGAGCGTCGCTCAGTCGGGCCGTCTCGCGTGCGTCGGCCGCCGGGACGGGAAGCACGGCGTCGTGCACGCCGTCCAGGATCTGCGCGATGGCAGGCAGTACCTCGAAGACCGCCTCACCCTGTGGAACGGCCAGTGTGCGAAGAACGTTCACCGGACGTCCGGCCCGGCCAGCGGCCAACCACCGGCAGCCAGATGGCTTCGTACGCGGTCGACGTCGGTTTCGAGTGGCATCTCGTTGGTGATCTTCGTGATGAGGACCTGGATGTCGGTCTTCTCGATGGGCAGATCGCCGTCCTCGATCAACGCATCGGCGACGGCGTCGACCTCGGTTTCGGAGAGTCTGCGAGTGAGGAGCGCGAAAAGTGGGATGTAGTCCTGCTCGGGGACGCCATTGGGATAGCCGGCCCGCAACCAGCCGACTATCGACGTGAGGAAGGGCGGAAGGGCCATGACGTCAGCTCACGTCTCGAACTTCGTTGTCGGTGTCCACGTCTTCGATGACCGGCCACCCACCTGCGCGCAGCCTTTCGGTGACACGATCGACGTCGTCCTCGGACGGCTCCTCGTTGAGGATTCCCTCGATGATGGCGCGGATGGTGTCGTAGTCGACATGGCGGTCCGGCACTTCGTGTGCCGACTCGATGGACATCGAAACGACCTGCTCGATCTCCTCGTCGGTCAGACGACGACGGAGAACGGCGAGCAGCGCAAAATGATCCTTGTCCGGGATGCCCTCGGGATACCCGGCACGCAGCCAGTCGAGCACGCTGCGCAATGAATACTTGCTCAAATCCTCGGCCTCATTTTCGTTTCGGTGGTTTCAGTGGTGTGCCGCGACGACCACTCAGAAGACGTGGATTCCGAACGTGCTGGCCAAGAAGTTCTTCATCAACAACAGTATTCCGGCGAAGATCGTGACGAGCACGACCGCAAAACAGAGGTACGCACCCATTTTACCCAGGGTGGACGGTCCTTCGGTGCCGTCGGCGTTCGGCAGACTCAGCGACTTGAGGCCGAAGGCGAAGATCGCCGGCAGTCCGGCTCCGAAGAGCAGTCCCACTGCCACTACCTGCCAGAGCGAATCGAGGGTATCGGTGAGTAGATGCATTCTCTTGCGCCCCTTTCAGGAGTTGCGAGTGGGTTCGGTGGACGGAGTGGGATCAGCAGTCGGAATCTCGCGAGCCGTCGCATCCGGATTGTCGTCCCATTCGGCGGTCACGTTGGCGGCGTCTACGGGTTCCTTACGCGAACGCAGGTACATGAAGATCGCGAACGCGATGAGGGCAGCGAAGACGACGAGCACGCCGGCCAGGCCGCCGATCAGATGCGCGAGTGCCCAGCAGATGGCGCCGACCACTGCGGCCGACGGCAAGGTGATCAACCAGGCGGCGGCCATCCGGCCTGCGACGCCCCAGCGGACCTCGGCGCCCTTGCGCCCGATGCCGGTACCGAGGATCGATCCGGTGGCGACGTGGGTGGTCGAGAGGGGGAGTCCGAGGTGGCTCGACGTGAGAATGATGGCGGCGGACGACGCTTCGGCTGCCAGACCCTGCGGCGCGGCGATCTCGACAAGGCCCTTGCCCAGGGTGCGGATGATGCGCCAACCGCCCAGGTAGGTGCCGAGAGCGATCGCGACGGCACAGGTGAACTTCACCCAGAACGGCATCTCGGTCTCGGCGGTGATGGTGCCGTGAGCGACCAGGGCCAAAAAGATGACGCCCATAGTCTTCTGGGCGTCATTGGTGCCGTGCGCAAGTGAGATCAATGAGGCGGTGCCGATCTGGCCGAAACGGAAACCGCGCTCACGCTCGTCTTCCTTGACGGATGCGGTGATTCGGTACACGAGCTTGGTACCGACGCCTGCGACCAGGGCCGCGACGACCGGCGCGAGGATCGCGGGGACGACGACCTTGGTCAGAACTCCACCCCACTCGACGCCGCCCATACCGATGGAGGCGATTGCGGCGCCGATCAATCCGCCGAACAGTGCGTGTGAGGAGCTCGACGGCAATCCGAGCAGCCAGGTCGCCAGATTCCAGATGATTCCGCCGACGAGACCGGCGAAGACGATCAGCAGCAGATCCTGCCCACTGACCGCGCCGAGGTTGACGACGCCTTTGGCCACGGTCGCAGCGACCTCGACGGACAGGAACGCACCGACCAGGTTCAGGATCGCGGAAAGTGTGACCGCAACTTTGGGCTTGAGTGCTCCGGTCGCGATGGAGGTGGCCATTGCGTTACCGGTGTCGTGAAAACCATTCGTGAAATCGAACGCGAGGGCGGTGACAACTACCACCAGGAGGATTACGAGCTCTGCGGTCACAACGTGAATTGTGCGTATCGAACGCGTAAAAGTACAGCGAACGGGATGCGAACAGGGGCTCCGCGGAGTACGTCCCCGCGCGTGGGCTGCGGCGCTGCCGTTCGCGATGTGTTCAGCGCCACGAAATCGGAACCCTGTGTGGGACCTCACTTTTTGGTCTCACTCACCGGGAAGGCACATTCGGACCGTTTTAAACGCTGATTACCTACGGGCACCGAGCGCACCGGAACAGGGGTTTCACCCCTGTTTCTCGGTGTCTGTCAGTGAGAAGGAGAGCTCCGACCGTGAAGCCCAACAAGTCCACGAAGCTGATCGTGGCACTCGCCGCGACCGCCGTTCTGGCGTCAGCCTGCGCATCGAATCGTGGTGACGATCCCTACGCCGTCGCTGTCGGCGGACCCGGCGTCAGCGCAGACCTTGCGTCGAGCACATCCGACGCGAAGTTCGGCACCCTCGATTCGCCCTGTGGTGAAGGCGACGCCACCGGCGCAACCGATCAAGGCGTCAGCGACACCGAGATCAAGATCGGGTTCGGTGACGACCGCGGTTATGTGAAGTCTCCTGGGCTGAACAAGGAAATGAGCGATGCGGTGAACGCGCTCATCTCTTGGTGCAACGATCAGGGCGGCATCAACGGCCGCAAGGTTGTCGGTACCGACTACGACGCCGCGATGACGCAGGCCAACTCGGTCATGCAGGAAGCGTGCGCGAGCCAGTTCATGATGGTCGGCTACGGCTTCGCGATGGATCAGACCGCCGAGCAGACGCGTGTCGCGTGCAACCTGGTGTCCGTGCCAGGCTTCACCGTGTCACCCGACGCAGCCAACGGACCGATGACATTCCAGGGTGTCCCGTTCCCGGTCGACTACGCGAACGGTTCGCAGTGGTTCCAGATGGCCGAGATGCACCCCGATCTGGTGAACGACTTCGACGTCGTCAACAGCACGATGCCCACGATCATCAGCTCCACCACGAAGATTCGCTCGATCGCCGAGGCTGCGGGCTTCAAGCTCAAGGATTGCGGCGTCACACTCAACTACGAGGGGGAATCGAGCTATGTGCCGTTCGCCGAGAAGTACAAGGAGTGCGGCGCGAAGGGGATCTGGACGTCACGATCGGCAAGCCCGTCGGAGCTGAACTTCGTGAAGGCCCTCGACCAGGTCGGGATCGATCCCATCTTCTTCGGTGAAGCCACCTGGTACGGCGCGACCGTCTCCGATTGGAACAAGGACACCGGACTGCTCGACAACCTCAACGCGGGCATGACCTTCCAGATGCTCGAGAACGCGGACAAGGTGCCCGCAGTGAAGAAGTACGTCGATCTGGTCTCCGAGCAGGGTGGCAAGACCGCGCTCCTCGGTATGCAGGCGGCGTCGTCCTTCCTGCTGTGGGCGGCCGCCGCGGACGAGTGCGGTAGCGATCTGACGCGTCAGTGCATGGTGAACGAACTCTCGAACATTCACGAGTGGGACGGCGGCGGATTGCACGCCGTCACCGATCCCGGCAAGAACATGCCGGCCACCTGCGGACTCATGACCTCGTTGAAGGGCAGTAGCTACGCGCAGGCGTTCCCGTCCACCGCGGGCGAATTCAAGTGTGACCCCAAGTACCTCGTCGCGACCGACAAGAGCACCTGGGGGACCGAACTCGGCGCTGACCGCGTGTCGACGAAGTACCAGAACGCCAACGTCATCAAGCCGCAGTCCTGATTCTTCCGACTCGGGCGGCGAGCGCCAACCGCCGCCCGAGTCCCTAACGAGGGTTCAGCCATGAACACTTTTGTCACTTTCACGATCCTGGGCCTGGTCCTGGGGTCGGTGTACGCGATCGCCGCCTCCGGGCTGGTACTCACGTACAACACGTCAGGCATCTTCAACTTCGCGCACGGTGCACAGGCAATGCTCGGTGCGTTCATCTACTGGCAGTTGCGCTACGGCTGGGAACTTCCCACCGTCGTCGCTTTGCTGATTTCACTCGTCCTGGTCGGGCCACTGATGGGCCTCGGCCTCTACGTCCTGATCATGAAGGGTCTGCGCGATACCGCCGAGGTCACCAAAATCGTTGTGACGGTCTCGATCCTGCTCGGAATGCTCTCGATCTCGCACTGGTTCTGGCACCCCGAGACCGCTCGGACGATGCAGATGTTCTTCGGCGACCAGTCCAAGATCACGGTGTTCGGCGCGAGCATCCGCTACCACGAGTTGATCTGCATCCTCGTTGCGATCGCCATCGCCGTCGGCCTGCGCATCCTGTTCACGCGCACCCGCGCCGGTGTCGCGATGCGCGGCGTCGTCGACGATCCGGAACTGTTGCGCCTCAACGGCCACAATCCGGAGCGTCTTGCGGCCCTGTCCTGGGCGATGGGTTCGACGCTCGCAGTCCTGGCCGGCATCCTGATCACCCCGATCAGTGGCGGCACACTCGAGGCGAACATGTTGACACTCTTGGTGATCGACGCGTTTGCCGCGGCCATGTTCGGCCGGTTGCGCAGCATTCCGCGCACGTTCGTCGGCGCCGTGGCCCTCGGGCTTGCCGGTACGTACGTATTGGCGTACTTCCCGACGAGTTGGAGTTGGACGTCGAATTTCCGTGTCTCCCTGCCGATGATCGCGCTGTTCGTGGTGCTGATCGTGCTCCCACAGGACCGGTTGCGTGGAGCGGTCACCCGTACTCGCGAGCGTTACCACGTGCCGAGCGTGCGCAAGGCCGTCGTCTGGGGCGTGGCACTGATCGTCATCGTCTACCTGATCCGTCTGCTGATGGTGACCTCCGCCGTCACCACACTGACCATCGGAATGACGTTCGCGATCATCGCGCTCTCGCTCACACTCCTCACCGGCTACGCGGGTGAATTGAACTTGGCGCCGGTGTCTTTCGGCGCTATCGCGACCATCGTGGCCTTCCATTTCGGGATCTCCGGTTCCGGGTTGGCTGCGCACCTCAACCTGTGGGGCATCGTCGTCGGAGTCCTCGTCACCGCAGTCATCGGTGGCCTCGTCGCCCTACCGGCGCTGCGGCTGAGAGGGCTGTATCTCGCGCTGGCAACCATGGCCTTCGGAGTGTTCCTCTCCAACATGGTTCTTCGTGACACCACCGAACACGAGATGTTCGGCATGAAGTACTCGCTGTTCAAGGACGGGAACATCGCCCTCCCTCCGCTGAAGATCGGTCCGCTCGATCTGAGCAACGAGACGGTGTTCCTGATGACCGTGACCGCGCTGTTCTCGGTACTCGGCGTCGGCGTCATCGCGTTGCGTAACAGCGGCTACGGGCGCCGACTCGCTGCGATGAAGGATAGCCCGGCCGGTTCGGCCATGCTCGGACAGAGCCTGGTTCGGCTCAAGCTGAGTGTCTTCATGATCTCTTCGGGGATCGCCGGTCTCGGCGGCATTCTGATGTCGAGCGCCATGGGGTCTGTCTCGGGCGAGAGCTTTGCCATCATGGTCAGCCTCTCGCTGCTCATGCTGACCGTCGTCGCGGGTATCGGATACGTCACCGGCGCCCTGTTCGGTGGACTGATGGCCGGAATCGGGTTTGCGGTCATCATGGTCTCGTTCACCAATCTGGCTTCGGCGCAACCGGAGTTGGAGGGAATGTGGCTGCTCTTCGGCAACATCGCGGCAGTCAGCCCGGCACTGATCGGCATCGGCGTCGGCGCGAACCCCAGCGGAACGGTCCACAGCGTGATCGAGGGCTACCGACGGCTCGCCGGTGCCAAGCCTGTTCTGATCGGCGGCGCCGCAGTCGTTCTGCTGACCTACGTCCTTGCTCTGACCGGTGTACTCGGCAACTGGTGGTTCGCGTCCATCACGATCGCGGTGGTGTTCATGCTGCCGGTGATCGGTGAGATGGTCATGCCCAGCGCGGTTCTCACTCCGGAGGAACTGGCCGCCAAAGCGACAGTCGTTCCCGAGGACATCGGGATCGATGTCCCTTACAGCCCCGAGATCCGTGACGAGATCGACCGCGAACTGGGGATTCCTCAGGACCAGGGTGGCTCGCCGAAGGAGTTGACCGTCCATGTCTGATACACCACTTCTCGAAACGCGCGGTGTGAGCGTTCGTTTCGGTGGACACGTCGCGGTCAAGGACGTTTCGCTCACCGTGCAACCCGGAACGGTGACGGGACTCATCGGACCGAACGGTGCGGGCAAGACGACGCTCTTCAACACCATCACCGGGCTGCAGAAACCCACGTCCGGTCAGGTGTTCCTCGGCGGCGTCGACGTGACGAAGCTACCGCCGCACAAGCGGGCAGGTCGCGGGCTTGCACGTACCTTCCAGCGGCTCGAACTGTTCGTCTCGCTGTCGGTGCGTGACAACCTGCGCGTCGCCGGAGACATCCACAAGGCGAACGGCCGCAACAAGATCGACGTGGACAGCGAGACGGATCGTCTGCTGGAGCTGACCGGGCTGACGGATGTCGCGGACAAGGACGTCGCGGACATCCCCACCGGACGCGCCCGCGTCGTCGAAGTTGCACGGGCGCTCATGACCGACCCGCGAGTGCTGCTGCTCGACGAACCGGCCTCGGGTCAGACCGAGCAGGAAACCGAGGTCTTTGCCGAGATGCTCACCGAACTTGCTGCGGGTGGACTCGGAATCTGTCTGGTGGAGCACGACATTCCGCTGGTGATGAAAGTGTGCTCGACCATCCACGTGCTCGACTACGGCGCAGTCCTCGCCTCGGGTGATCCGGAGAAGATCCGGACAGATCCGGAAGTGATCGCGGCCTACATCGGGACCGAGGAGGAGGCGGTATGACGTCAGCGAAAATTGGCGAGGCGAAAATCGACGAGGGTATACGCAGCCCCGACCGCGCCGAACCGTTGCTCGAACTGTCCGGTGTCCGCGCCGGTTACGGATCCATCGAAGTTCTGCACGGGGTGGATCTGGTACTCGAACCGGGCGCCGTGGTGGCGCTACTCGGACCCAACGGCGGCGGCAAGACGTCGACGCTCAAGATCTGCTCGGGCGTCCTTCCGGTCACCCGCGGCGAGTTCCGGCTCGCGGGCCAGGTCGTGAACGGAGTCGAGCCTTCGGAGTTGGCTCGGCTGGGGGTCTGCTCCATCCCCGAAGGACGCGGGATCTTCGCCAACCTCACTGTGCGGGAAAACCTGTGGATCGCCACCGGAACGGGCGTCGGGCTGGCCGAACTCGAAGAGGTTGCGTACGGCAGGTTCCCGATCCTGGGGGAGCGGCGCGGACAGTTGGCCGGATCCATGTCCGGTGGTGAGCAGCAGATGCTGGCGCTGTCACGGGCACTCGGCACTCACCCGACGGTGCTCCTGCTCGACGAGCTGTCGATGGGTCTCGCACCTCGAATCGTCTCGCAGATGTACGACGTCGTCGGCTCGCTTGCAGCCGAAGGCATTTCCATTCTCGTCGCCGAGCAGTTCGCACGAGCGGTGCTGCCCATCGCGACCTCGGCCGCACTGATGTTGCAGGGACGCGTCGTCAAGACCGGCGATCCACACGACATCGAAAACGAACTTTCTACCAGTTATCTAGGAGGATGACGATGACTACTCTCGCCGAAGATCGCCGTGAGGAATTCAAGAAGAACATCGCAGAGTTGAAGCTGGACAAGAAGCAGGCAGGCGGCGACGCGGCGACGCGCATCGCGGGCCTGGTGCTCATGGTCGTCGGTGTGGTCGGCGCCTTCGTCGTCTACATCTCTTCGCTGACGCTCTCGGACCTGCGGGATCTGGTGTCGTACCAGATCCTCACCGTGGTTTTCCTCGCCCTGACAGTGGTCGGTGCCGCTCTCTTCCTGGCCGCATCGGTGGCAAAGGTGCTGCGGCTGTGGCTGGTTCGCCAACTGCTCGAGGGCCAGGCACAGACAGATCAGATCTCGCAGGCGTTGAGCACGCGCAACTGATCTTTGTGAAGAACCGAAAGATGCCCGCCACGAAAGTCGTGGCGGGCATCTGTCATTGCTCGGCTACAGCGGTGTCTCGGCTACAGCGGTGTCTCGACTACGCGGACGGTGGCCGGGAATCGCGTCGGATGGGATGGTCCTCCGGGATCTGCACCATCACGATCGGTGTCCCGTCCGGGTCGGCGATCCACATCTCGTGTAGACCCCACGGTTCCTGTCTTGCCTCGCGCGCGATCTTGACCCCGGCGAGAACCAGTTCGGTCTGAACGGCAGTGAGGTCCCGGACCTGCAGCCAGATCGCGCCGCGAAAGCCGCCCTCGCCGGTGCCGCCGTGCGCAGCGACTTCGATCAGCCCTTGGCCGGCGAAGAAGACTGTGCCGCCGGGATATTCACGAGCGATCGCCAGACCGAGGGTGTCTCGGTAGAAGCTCAGCGTTCGTTCGTACTCGCTCGGGCGCAAAATCGTCCGACTGCTCAGAATCTCCACGTCCGACCTCCCTCTCGCACCTACTGTGTCAGAAATACCAGGGATATGGTGACCAGTCGGGATCACGCTTTTCGAGGAACGAGTCACGACCCTCGACGGCCTCGTCGGTCATGTACGCCAAACGTGTTGCCTCACCGGCGAACAGCTGCTGGCCGACCAACCCGTCGTCCTGCAGGTTGAACGCGTACTTGAGCATCCGCTGTGCCTGCGGCGACTTGCCGTTGATCTTGCCGGCCCAGTCGATCGCGACGTTTTCGAGTTCCGCGTGGTCGACAACCTTGTTGACCGCGCCCATCTGATGCATTTCCTCGGCGGTGTACGTCTCACCCAGGAAGAAGATCTCGCGAGCGAACTTCTGGCCCACCATCTTTGCCAGATAGGCGCTGCCGTAGCCGCCGTCGAAGCTTCCGACGTCGGCGTCGGTCTGCTTGAACCGTGCGTGCTCGCGGCTGGCGAGCGTCAGGTCGCACACCACGTGCAGGCTGTGGCCGCCGCCCGCAGCCCAGCCGTTGACCAGGCAGATCACGACCTTCGGCATGAAGCGGATCAGGCGCTGGACCTCGAGGATGTGCAGGCGCCCGGCGCGTGCTTTGTCGACGGTGTCCGCCGTTTCACCTTCGGCGTACTGGTAGCCGCTGCGACCACGGATGCGCTGGTCTCCGCCGGAGCAGAACGCCCAACCGCCGTCCTTCTCGCTGGGTCCGTTGCCGGTCAGGAGCACCGCTCCCACGTCGGAGGTCATCCGGGCGTGATCGAGCGCGCGGTACAACTCGTCGACGGTGTGCGGGCGGAACGCATTACGCACTTCCGGTCGGTCGAAGGCGACGCGAACGGTGCCTTGACTGACGTGCCGGTGGTAGGTGATGTCGGTGAGGTTCTCGAATCCGGGGACAGGGCGCCAGAGCTGCGGGTTGAAGGTCACCTGAGCCACGATAGAGGCACGGCTCGCGCGTCTAACGGATACCTGAGGTAGAACACGTTCCCGGGCGCGCTAACGTGCAGGTCATGAGCGAACAAACCGCAGACGGCACGGAGATCGTCACAGACGGTGAGAAGCGGGGCGGATTTCCACGGTTCCGGCACACTCCCGCAGGTCCGGACTTCGGCCGCTTCGTCGAAGCGATGCGCAGGTTGCAGGACCTTGCCGTCTCGACCAATGTTCCCGACGACGTACTCGCAGACATCGCTACGCAAGCCGAGGAGCTTGCCGATCGGTTGACTCCGTACGAGGTCCCGGAAGGCAAGTCGCCCGCAGGCTCGAACATCCAACTGCCCGGACGCGGCAGCCTCCTCATGCTCCCGTGGATGGTCGAGAAGTTCGACACCGAAGGAGTCCGCAGTACCGGCGTCTTCCGTCGCTACCACCTGGGCGGCAACGGCGCCGCTCACGGCGGTGTCCTGCCCTTGCTGTTCGACGACGTCTTCGGGATGACGGTCCACGCGGGTGGCCGTCCGATCTCCCGCACCGGCTACCTCCACATCAATTACCGCGCGATCACTCCGCTCAATCAACAACTGGTGATCGAGGGGCAGGTGGATCGGGTCGAGGGTCGCAAGACTTTTGTCAGCGCGCGCCTGACCGATCTCGACGGCAAGCTCCTCGCCGACGGTGAGGCGCTCATGATCGAACTGCTTCCGGGACAGCCCTGACATGTTCCCCTCGTTCGACGATCTGATCGCGGACGCCGTGGTGCTCGCACTACCGATGCGAGTTCGCTTTCGCGGCATCATGACTCGTGAGGCCCTGCTCGTTCGCGGCCCGGCCGGGTGGGGAGAATTCGCCCCGTTCGTGGAGTACGACGACGACGAGGCGTCGCAGTGGCTGCTCGCCGGGATCGAGGCGGCGTGGCTGGGTCCGCCGCCGGCGCTTCGTGACGCAGTTCCCGTCAACGCGACCGTGCCGGCGATCGACGCGTCTGCCGTTCCGGAATTGCTGGAGCGCTTCCCCGGCGCCCGGACAGCCAAGGTCAAGGTCGCCGAGAAGGGACAGTCGCTGGCGCAGGACGTCGCCCGGGTGAACGAGGTGCGTCGGCACATCCCGAACGTGCGCGTCGACGCCAACGGCGGGTGGAGCGTGGACGAGGCGATCACGGCCTTGCGAGCGATCACCGATGACGGTGAACTCGAATACGCCGAGCAGCCTTGTGCAAGCGTCGAGGAACTGGTCAGGGTCCGCGCCGCGGGGACCGGTGTGCGGATCGCTGCCGACGAGAGCATTCGCCGTGCCGAGGACCCGCTGCGCGTCGTACGAGCGGGCGGAGCGGACGTCGCCGTCGTGAAGGTGCCGCCGCTGGGCGGAATGCGTGCTGTGGTGGCGCTGTCGGCGCAGCTGGCGGACTACGGGGTGCCGGTGGTGGTCTCGAGCGCTCTGGACACGGCTGTGGGGATGTCCGCGGGACTGGCGGCCGCGGCAGCCTTGCCCACCCTTCCGTTTGCCTGCGGACTCGGTACCGGCGGCCTGTTCGTCCGGGATGTCGCGGTCACCGGGGCAGCTGTCGACGGTGCTTTGTCGGTGGGTGCCGTCGAGCCTGATCCGGTTCTGCTCGAGACGCTGGCCGCGCCCGCGGACCGGCGCGACTGGTGGTTGGAGAGGGCCAGGCGCTGCCATCGGATACTCGGCAGTAGGGACCAGCCGAATTTCGTATAGTCTCGGGCGCGACCTGATGAACATCAGTGAAGAATGAAGGGATCGAAAGTGGTTGCAGCTCTGAACGAAACCCTGCTCGAGGAATCACGGGTTCCCGCGGTCGTCGCGGACGTGCAGACCTTGATCGACGCAGAGGTTTCGGATAAGTCGGGGGCCTCAGGGCTGGCTCTCAAGGGTGGCTACGGCGCGGTCAAGAAGGTGAGCCCGTCCATCGTGCCGGACGCCGTCACCGCGCTTCTGCCGGCTTTCGTGGCAAAGCTCGAGCCGTACTGGCAGGAATTCTCGGCTTCCGGCGAAGGCAGCTTCGCCGATTTCATCAGCGCCCGCGGTGACGCGGTTGCCGATTCCCTCCTCGAGGTGACGGACGAGCGTATCGAGGGCAGCGACAAGGCCGTCGTCAAGTCGATGTACTCGAAGCTGCGCGGTTCGGCGAAGAAGCATGTGACTGCAGCTTTGCCGCGTCTGGGCGATGTGATCCAGAAGCACGCTGCATAAGCGAACGTAAAACGACGAGTGGCCCGGGAGTTTCTCTCGGGCCACTCGTCGTTTTCGGTGCGTTTGTCAGTGAGCCGAATGTCCGTGGCGCCAGAAGCCGGTGAAGGTGATGTCGGTTTTGGCGAACTTCCGGTCGTTCACGAGGTGCCGACGCAGCCCGGTGGTGAGTGCCTGTTCGCCGGCGACAAAGGTGTACGACGGCCCCTCGGGCAGTTCGGCGGCGCGGACGGTCTCGAGGGTCAGAACACCCGGCGTCGCGTGTTCGTCCTCGCGAACGAGCCAATGCACGTTGACGTTCGCCAACTCCGGAATGTCTTGCTTGTCTTCGATGTTCGGAATCTCGACGAAGACCTCGGCACGCAGGTCTGCGGGCGCGGATTCCAGAATGCCGATGATCGCGGGAAGTGCACTCTCGTCGCCGACGAGCAGTTGCCACTTGGCCTCGGGTGTGGGGTTGTAGATGCAGCCTTCGTCCAAGAGAGCGACCTCGTCGCCGGCCGACGCGGTGTCCGCCCACGCGGATGCCGGGCCGATGTCGCCATGATAAGCGAAGTCGATGTCGATCTCCGTGGTCTCGCCGAAGAGACCGGATCCGGCGGCACGGTAGGCGCGAATCGTGTAGTTGCGCACGACGGGTCGCGTGTCCTTGGACATCAACAGGTACTGCGCATACCAGAGATTGCTGGCCGCGCTCGGCAACCGGAGTTCACTCTGGCCGACCTGCGGGATGAACATGCGGAACCACTGATCGGCACCCATCGGAGCGATGGTGGACAGCTCTTCGCCGGCAATGGTCACCCGGATGAAGCTGGGGCTGATTCGTTTGTTCGCCACGACCTGCGCCGACACGATGCTGCGTGAGGCCGGTTTCACGAACATGGCGCGCTTGGCCATGACTGGTTGCTCCCTGATTATCTGTTACTCGTACCTAATCAGGTAACCCTAACCTGATTTACGGTCGCTGTGGAGTGGTGGGTCTGTCCTTTTCGACGACTTCGGGAGGAAGACCCCACTGCGCTCGGCCAAGTCGGCTCATCGGTGCGATTGCCGCGAAGTCCGGTAGGCCGTCGTCGGCGACAGCCTCGGGACGTACGGCGACCGCCACCACATTTCCCATCACGACAAATGAATTGCCGACCTCGATGACCTGGTGGAGCGTGCATTCGATGGCGATCGGGGAGTCGGCGACCCGTACGGGGCGAACCCGCTCGCTCGGCTCGCTACGGATGTTCAACTCGAGAAACTCGTCGGCCTCGGCGTCGTAGAAGGCGGAACTCTGGTTCACCACGTCGGCAAGCCTGGCAGTCGCCAGGTTGATCACGAATTCGCCGGTCGCTTCGATGTTGCGCAGACTGTCCTTGCGTCCGACCGACGTGAACTGCACGATCGGCGGCGCCGAACTTGCCACGGTGAAAAAGCTGTACGGAGCCAGATTGCCGACGCCGTCCGCCGACAGCGTGGACACCCAGGCAATCGGCCGGGGGACCACCGAAGCGGTGAGTAACTGATAGAACCGGCGGGGTTCGAGCTCGGCTGGATCGAAGAGTGTGCGCACCCACACATAATGCCGCTGTCCCCGCCCCTGGGCATGCTTGCGCCCGAACATCTGACACTCTTGAAGGCGTGAATCCGTCCACTGCACAAGCCACAGCCGTCGTCGACGAACTGGTTCGTGGTGGCGTGCGTGAAGTCGTGCTGTGTCCAGGCTCTCGCAACGCGCCCCTCGCATTCGCCCTCCAGGCCGCCGATCTCGACGGCCGGTTGCGTCTGCACATGCGGATCGACGAGCGGACAGCAGGCTTTCTGGCACTCGGACTGGCAATCGCCGGGAAACGACCGGTCCCCATCGTGATGACTTCCGGGACCGCCGTCGCGAATCTTGGACCCGCTGTCCTCGAGGCCAACTACGCGCGAGTGCCGCTGGTGGTCCTGAGCGCCAACCGGCCGTACGAGATGCTCGGCACCGGCGCCAACCAGACCGTCGAGCAACTCGGGCTCTTCGGCAGTCAAGTCCGCGCAACCATCAGCCTGGGCCTGGCGGAGGACGATTCGACGCAGAACAGCCAGTGGCGCTCGGCGGTCTGCCGGGTCCTCGCCGCTGCCCGCGGAACCAGATCCGGAAACGCGGGTCCGGTGCATTTCGATATCCCGCTCCGTGAGCCGCTGGTGCCGGACGTTCACGTCCAGGGACCGGTTCCGGAGGGCCGTCCCGGCGGTGCGGCCTGGACCACCACCCAGAATGCGACGCTCGACGTTCCCGTCGATCTGGATCTCACCGCAGATACGGTGGTCATTTCCGGACACGGTAGTGCGCTTCGGCCTGAGCTGGCGGGCCTGCCGACCGTGGCCGAGCCGACGGCTCCGATGCACGGGATCGCACTGCATCCACTCGCGCTCTCGCAACTCAAGCCCAAGCAGGCGATCATCACCGGCCGCCCGACGTTGCATCGTCAGGTCTCGAAGGTGCTGGCCGACCCGGGCGTCGACGTCTACGCGCTGACTACCGGGCCGCGCTGGCCGGACGTATCCGGCAACGTACTCGCCACCGGAACCAGAGCAGTGGTCACCGGGACTCCCGATCCCGCCTGGATCGCTCGATGCGCCGCGCTGACCGAACACGCCGAAACTGCCGTCCGCAAGCAACTCGACGCCCACCCCAAGGCCACCGGCCTGCACGTGGCCGCTGCTGTGATGGATGCTCTCGCGGACGGCGACCAGCTTCTGCTCGGCGCATCCAACCCTGTTCGCGACGCGGCACTCGTGAGCTACCCCAAGCCCGCCGTGCGGGTGCTGTCGAATCGTGGCGTCGCAGGTATCGACGGCACCGTCTCGGCGGCGGTCGGTGCTGCGTTGGCGTACGACGGTGGCCGGACCGTCGCTCTCATGGGCGACCTGACCTTCCTGCACGACGCTTCCGGGCTGCTGATCGGGACCGGTGAGCCGAGGCCGAGCGACCTCACCATCGTCGTCGCCAACGACGACGGCGGCGGTATCTTCGAGCTCCTCGAACAAGGCGACCCGCAGTACGCCGGCGTCTTCGAGCGAGTGTTCGGAACACCACACGGCATGGACCTCGCTGCGCTGTGCGCGGCCTACCGCGTGCCGCACGCAGCGGTCGCCGTCGACGCCCTGGCAACGACGCTGGCGCAACCGGCCAACGGCATTCGTGTGCTCGAGGTCGCGACGGATCGCAGTGGGCTGCGCGAACTCCACGCTTCCGTGCGGGCACAGCTGTGACGCAAACGGTTCTGCGTCGCCTCCGCATCGGTGTGCTGGTGGTTGCGGTCGGCATTTCCGTGCTCGCGGTGATTCTGGTTCTCGGTGCCTGGCGCAACGATCGGACCATCGAATCGAACATGGGGACCGCAACCGCCGAGGTGCTCTCGGCGGGCTCGCTACGTTCGGCGATCAGCTTCGTGACACCGGACGGCGCGAATCACAACCCTGAACTCGGCGTTCTCTACCCCACCAATCTGACTGTGGGACAGCGCATCGAGGTGGAGTACTACAAGACCGAGCCCGATTTGGTTCGGGTAGCAGGACGTAACGCGACGGTGGCACTGATCCCGGCCGGATCGGTGATCGTCGTGACGTGGCTCCTGGCTGGACCGTCGATCTGGTACCTGCGCAAGCGGGAAGCGCAGGCGGCAAGTTCGGCGCCGGTCGCCTCGAGTTAGTTCGCGCTTCGCCCGAACTTCACACGAACATGACGTGGACTTTTCCTGGCCCTGTCACCGTTCTCGGTGTGAGAGTAGCCATCGTTGCGGAGTCATTCCTGCCCAACATGAACGGCGTCACCAACTCGGTACTACGCGTGCTCGAACACCTCGATCGCACTGGCCACGACGCCATGGTCATTGCGCCGGACACTGTCGGATCCGACACCTCTGCCGCCACCGAACACGAAGGCGTTCAGGTGGTTCGGGTGCCAGCCGTCATGGTGCCCAAAGTCAGTTCACTTCCCGTCGGCCTGCCGCAACCACGATTGACCACGGCCGTGCGGACCTTCGCGCCCGACGTCGTCCATCTGGCGTCACCGTTCCTGCTCGGCGCCGGGGGAGTGGCCGTCGCCAAGCGGCTCGGGATCCCGACCGTCGCGGTTTACCAAACCGATGTCGCCGGATTTGCCGAAAGCTACGGTCTCGGCGTCACCAGCCGCGCCGCATGGGCGTGGACCCGTCGAATCCACAAGAGCTGCAACAGGACACTCGCGCCCTCCACGTCGGCAGTCGACGCCCTCGAAGAGCACGGCATTCCGCGCGTGCACCGATGGGCCCGCGGCGTCGACGCACAACGATTCGCGCCTTCGCGTCGTAGCTCGGTGTTGCGGCGGTCCTGGATCGGTGACAGCGACCGGTTGGTGGTCGGCTTCGTCGGTCGCCTCGCGCCCGAAAAGCACGTCGAGCGACTGGCGGTGCTGGCGGCCGATCCCAGCGTGCAGATCGTGATCGTCGGAGACGGCCCGGATCGCGAGAACCTACGACGACTGATGCCGGACGCGATCTTCACCGGACAACTGGGCGGTACCGCGCTGGCCGACGCCTACGCGAGCCTGGACGTGTTCGTTCACCCCGGCGAGCACGAGACCTTTTGCCAGGCGGTCCAGGAAGCCCTCGCGAGCGGTGTGCCTGTCGTCGGACCGGACGCCGGCGGACCACGTGACCTGATCTCGCATTGCCGCAACGGCTACCTCCTGCCGACGGACAGGTTCACCGAACTCCTGCCAAGCGCAGTCGACGCACTTCGTCAGCGTGATCTGCGGGTGCAGTTCGGCTCCGCGGCGAGGCGCTCGGTGCTGCACCGGACCTGGCCGGCAATCTGCGAAGAGTTGCTCCGTCACTACGAGGACGTGCAGGGCCTCGGGCGGCGAACGGGTGCCAGAGCAGCCTGAACGCCCTCGCTGCACGAGGGTTGGTAGCGTTTCGGGTGTGGCCACTACACACGGAACCCGAGCAACTCTCGAGAAGCAACCGCACGAAGTAGCGTCGATGTTCGACGACGTCGCGGAGCGATACGACCTCACCAACACCGTGCTGTCCTTCGGCCAGGACAAGGGTTGGCGCAAGGCCACCCGCGAAGCCCTCGATCTGAAGCCGGGCGAGAAGGTGCTCGACCTCGCCGCCGGAACCGGAGTCTCGACCGTCGAACTGGGGCGCTCCGGTGCCTGGTGCGTCGCCACCGACTTCTCCAAGGGAATGCTCAAGGCTGGAATCTCGCGCAAGGTCCCGATGGTCGCAGGTGACGCGATGTACCTGCCCTACGCCGACAACGTGTTCGACGCCGCGACGATTTCCTTCGGTCTGCGCAACGTCTCCGACTTCGAAGCCGGACTGCGTGAGATCGCCCGCGTCACCAAGCCGGGCGGACGTCTCGTCGTCAGCGAGTTCTCGACGCCCGTCTTCGGGCCCTTCCGCACGGTCTACATGGAATACCTCATGAAGGCGCTCCCGCAGGTCGCACGCACCGTCAGCAGCAACCCCGACGCCTACGTCTACCTCGCCGAATCGATCCGCGCCTGGCCGACCCAGGAAGAGTTGGCCCGCAAGATCGAGGCTGCCGGCTGGAAGAACGTCAAGTGGCGCAACCTCACCGGCGGCATCGTGGCGCTGCATTACGCCACTGCCTGAACTGCTGTGCGCCTTTATCAACCCCCGGCGGTTAATAAAGGCGCACAGCACTTGCTCAACCGAACAGCGGTCGGGAGTCGATCTTTCTCGACGCGGCCCCCGACGCCCGCCAGGCCTTCGCCGTCAGATCGGCGTCGGCGTCGGTGACGAGGTTCCCCATCACCCGAACGGCGACCGTCATCAGTGCCCGTGAGCGCATCGCGATCGGACCCGACGCGGGCAGGAACTGCGGAACCGTCAGCAGGCCTGCGAGCCGGCGCGCGACCGAGAACGCCTGCCCGTAGTGCTCCCGAAGCACGGTCGGCCACAGCTCCGTCAGATCGTCGGCGCCGAGCTGTTCGACCACCAGACGTCCGCCTTCGAGGCCGTAGTCGATGCCCTCACCGTTGAGCGGGTTCACACACGCTGCGGCGTCGCCGATCACGGCCCAGTTGCGTCCGGCGATGTTGGAAACTGCTCCACCCATGGGTAGCAAAGCCGAAGCGACGGAATGTATTTCGCTGCTCCACTGCCACTCGCTTCGGCGCTGATCGGTGTAGAGGTCGAGCAAGGGTCGCAGGGCACCTGGAGCCGGGCGCTTGGACGTCGCCAGTGTCCCGACGCCGATGTTCACCTCGCCGGTGCCGAGCGGGAAGATCCAGCCGTACCCCGCCTGCAACGTGCCCTCCGCGTCCCGCAGTTCCAGATGCGAGGTGATCCACGGGTCGGCGCTGCGCGGCGTAGCGACATACGCGCGTGCCGCGACGCCGTACGCGGTGTCCCGGTGCCACTGCCGTCCCAGCTTCTTGCCGAGCGTCGAGCGAACGCCGTCGGCGATGATCAGCGTCCGGCAACGAAGAGTGCTTCGTCCCGAGGGGCCGGCGAGTACGACGGCGGCTACTCGATCACCGTCGAGTTCGACGTCGACGGCCTTGGTGCCCTCGACCATGACCGCGCCGGATTCGACGGCGCACCGGCGAATGGCGTCGTCGAGTTCGGTGCGGGGAATGGCGCTGCCGATCGGCGGGAACGACGTCCCCGGCCACTCGAGTTCGAGTTCTTGTCCGAAGCCGGACAACCGTAGTCCCTTGTTCGTCGTGTGTGACCGAACCCACTCGCCGAGGCCGAGGAGATCCAGTTCGGCCACGGCGCGCGGAGTGAGTCCATCACCACAAGTCTTGTCTCGCGGGAAGACGGCAGCGTCCACCAGCACGACGTCTCGGCCGCTGCGGGCGGCCCACGCCGCGGCCGAAGAACCCGCGGGACCTGCGCCGATGACGACAATGTCGTTTTCGTTCGGAAGCGAATCGACGACGGGGGACTGCTCTTCTACGGACACACTCACATCTTCCCAGGCTCGCGATCGCCACCGTGGCGAGGCCGTCCCGAGTGCGAACCGCTAGGTTCACTACCGTGGGAACCGAGCCGTCACTGACGACAGGAATGGGTACTGACATCGTGAGCACCGAAAAGACTGCTGCCGACGCAACCGCATCGAGCACCGTCGTTGCAGGCATCGACCTGGGCGACGAACAGCTCGCCGCAGTAGTGCGTGGTGGACTCTCCGATGTCGAGGAGTTGTTGGTCAGCGAGCTGTCCGACGGAGAAGACTTCCTCACCGAGGCCGCGCTGCATCTCGCGCGAGCTGGTGGAAAGCGCTTCCGTCCGTTGTTCACGATCCTGACCGCGCAACTCGGACCGGTGCCGAACGATCCGTCGATCATCACCGCAGCGACTGTCACCGAACTCGTTCACCTGGCGACGCTCTATCACGACGACGTCATGGACGAGGCGTCCATGCGGCGCGGAGCACCCAGCGCCAACGCCCGCTGGGGAAACAGTGTGGCGATCCTGGCCGGCGACTATCTGTTCGCGCACGCATCACGACTGGTGTCGACGCTCGGACCCGAGGCCGTTCGGATCATCGCCGAAACATTCGCCGAACTGGTCACCGGCCAGATGCGCGAGACGATCGGTGTCAAGAAGGAGCAGGATCCGGTCGAGCACTACCTCAAGGTCGTGTGGGAGAAGACCGGTTCGCTGATCGCTGCTTCGGGACGCTTCGGCGGCACCTTCTCCGGCGCCGACGCAGCTCACATCGAGCGCCTCGAGCGCCTGGGTGATGCCGTCGGCACCGCGTTCCAGATCTCCGACGACATCATCGACATCTCGTCCGTATCGGCGCAGTCCGGCAAGACGCCCGGCACCGACCTGCGCGAGGGTGTCCACACCCTGCCCGTCCTGTACGCGTTCCGCGAAGAAGGAGCCGACGCAGATCGCCTGCGGGAGCTTCTCGCGGGCCCGGTCACCGAAGATGCCCTGGTGGAAGAGGCCCTCGAACTGCTTGAGCGTTCGCCGGGCATGGTCAAGGCGAAGGCAAAGCTGGGCGAGTATGCCGTCGCGGCGAAAGCTCAGTTGGCTGAGCTCCCGCAGGGACCGGCCAACGAAGCGCTCGTGCGTCTCGTCGATTACACGATCGAACGAGTCGGCTGACACCTCGGCGAATCGGGGCTACCGGGTGGAAACCCCGACAGTCACTGGGTGGGAACCCTGATGCCCCTGTCCTTCGTTGACTGAACAGAACCGGTGCATACACCGGGGAGTTCGGGTGAGCCTTCGGCTCCAGCGAGGCAAGAGGTGAGCGGTTTGCACGGCTACGCGAACGGTGCGAAGACATTCGGCTTGTTGGTGGGGATGTCGGCGCTGATCGTCTTCATCGGCTCGCTGTTCAACAGCCCGTTCCTTCTGTGGGGATCCGTTCTGTTTGCCGTCGGCATGAATGCCTACGTGTACTTCAACAGCGACAAGCTGGCGCTTCGATCGATGCGCGCCCAGCCCATCACCGAGGTCGAGGCACCGGCGATCTACCGGATCGTGCGCGAACTCGCCACGACGGCGCACCAACCGATGCCCAGGCTGTACGTCAGCCCCACGAACGCCCCGAACGCGTTTGCCACCGGTCGTAGCCCTCGGCATGCCGCGGTGTGCGTGACCAGCGGCATCATGCAGATCCTGAACGAACGCGAACTGCGTGCCGTGCTCGGGCACGAACTCTCCCACGTCTACAACCGGGACATTTTGATCTCGTCCGTGGCCGGCGCGATGGCCAGCGTCATCTCTGGCCTGGCCAACTTCGCGATGTACGCGAGCATCTTCGGCGGCCGAGGGAACGGGCAGGGAAGCAATCCGATCGCGCTGCTGCTCGTCTCCCTACTGGGACCGATCGCGGCAACCGTGGTCAAGCTGGCCGTCTCGCGCTCTCGCGAGTACCAGGCGGATCAATCGGGAGCCGAGCTCACCGGTGACCCGCTGGCGTTGGCGTCGGCGCTGCGCAAGCTCGAGTCGGGCGTCGCAGCCGCGCCGTTGCCGCCTGAGCCCAAGCTCGCGGCGCAGTCCCACCTGATGATCGCCAACCCCTTCAGAGCGGGGGACAAGGTCAGCAAGCTGTTCTCGACGCATCCGCCCATGGCGGACCGGATCGAGCGTTTGGAGAAGATGGCGGGGATGTAGGGGCCTTCGGCCCCTGTGCGCCTTTCTGGTCGTCGGAACTACCAAAAAGGCGCACAGGGGCGCAGCCCCTACTACCGGTAGTTCACGAACTGCAGGGCGATCCCGAAGTCCTCACCCTTGAGCAGGGAGATGACGCCCTGGAGGTCGTCGCGCTTCTTGCTGCTCACACGAAGTTCCTCACCCTGGATCTGCGCCTTGACGCCCTTGGGGCCCTCGTCGCGAATCTTCTTGGTGATCTTCTTCGCGTTCTCGCTGCTGATGCCCTGGACCAAGGTTCCGGACAGCTTGTAGATCTTTCCGGACTGCGCCGGCTCGCCGGCATCGAATGCCTTCAGCGAGATGTCGCGACGGATCAACTTCTCCTTGAACACGTCGAGGGCGGCCAGCAGTCGCTCCTCGGTGTCGGCGTTCAACGTGATCGTCTCTTCACCAGACCACTCGATCGACGCTCCCGTGTTTCGGAAGTCGAAACGCGTGGTCAACTCCTTGGCAGCCTGATGCAGGGCGTTGTCCACCTCTTGACGGTCAACCTTGCTCACCACGTCGAAGGACGAATCAGCCACTTCACACTCCCGCTTTCCGGTAGTTCACGAACATCGAGTTCCGCCCACCTTCCATACCGGTGGACACCTCGACGTTATCGGGTCGGCACCGCCCGTTACCACCCGGTTTGCAAAATGGGGGTGTGTTCGTTGTATTCTTCTCACCGCACCGAGGAAGCCGTTTTCGGCCGCCGCACGTCGCGATATACTTGCGAATGCGCCGGATCGAAGCCTGGTGCAAGCACGGCAGATTGCCCGAGCGGCCAATGGGAGCGGACTGTAAATCCGTCGGCTTATGCCTACGTAGGTTCGAATCCTACATCTGCCACACCAAGTCAGCCCCGATTCTCTTTACGAGAGTCGGGGCTGACTTTTTTGTGCTTGTTCCGAGGTCGGGTGGGCGTTGGTGACGCCGGCGTCGGCTGCGGCTCAGGGGCCTCGGGAGTGCTTCTGGGGATGCCTTCGGGGGAGTGCGGGGTCAAGTTGGTTCCCGCAAAGCCCTCGCCAGCGGCCCCGATCGGTGCAACAATGGGCTCCGGCACCATTTTTGCCCCGATGACCAGCGGATTTGGTGCTGGCGCTCGTTCGTGTGTAATCTTTCGGAGGCTTCAAGAGAGCGGCAACGCGCTCCTGAGCCACGCCCCCTTAGCTCAGTCGGTAGAGCGTTTCCATGGTAAGGAAAAGGTCAACGGTTCGATTCCGTTAGGGGGCTCGCTGGATTGTGGTGCCGTGCTTTCCGCGCGACACTCGACACCGAGGCGGTGTAGCTCAGTTGGTAGAGCAAACGACTCATAATCGTTGCGTCGCCGGTTCAAGTCCGGTCACCGCTACACAATATGCATGATCCACCCTGATTGCTCGTAATCAGATACACCCGAAAGAAGGCATCCCGTGGCCTCCTCGACCGACGTTCGGCCCAAGATCACCTTGGCCTGCGAGGTATGCAAGCACCGCAACTACATCACCAAGAAGAATCGGCGCAACGACCCCGATCGCCTGGAGCTCAAGAAGTTCTGCCCCAACTGCGGAACCCACCAGTCGCATCGCGAGTCGAAGTAGTAAGTCCTTAACAGGACGACGATTTTCGCGGAAGACCCTCTCTGGGCCTGCGTCTTCGGGTCCTAGCTAGAAGAGAGTCTCACCGCGTGACAGATTTGCAAGAGAACCAGGCAGCGGCCGAGGTCCCTACGGACCCGGCCGCTCATGCCGTCCAGATGGTCGGTCACCACTATCGTGTCGAAGACTTCTACGAGGTCGGACGCGAGAAGGTACGCGAGTTCGCTCGCGCCGTCCAGGACGCCCATCCCGCGCACTACGACGAGTCGGCAGCCAAGGGCCTCGGATACGACGGCCTGATCGCTCCCATCACGTTCGTCGCCATCGTGGGTGCCATTGCTCAGCGACGTCTGTTCGAAGAGATCGTCACAGGCTACGACCTGAGTCAGATTCTTCAGACCGATCAGCGCTTGGTGCTGCACAAGCCCATGCAGGTCGGTGACCGACTCTTCTGCGACGTCTTCCTGGATTCGTTCAGGCAGGCCGCAGGTAGCGACATCATCGTGACCAAGAACATCATCACCGATCAGAACGACGAAGCCGTCGTCACCACGTGGACGACGCTTGTTGCTCGAACGGGTGGGGAAGTGGACGAGAACATCGCCCACGCAGTCAAGGACGTGATGATGCATGTCGCTTCGTAAATTTTCCGACGTGAGTGTCGGCGAACTTCTCCCCGAGAAGTCCGTCACCCTGACGCGTGGAAACCTCGCCAACTACGCGGGTGTTTCGGGAGATCCCAATCCGATTCACTTCAGTGACGAGGTCGCACGACTTGCCGGCTTGCCGGACGTCGTCGCGCACGGCATGCTCTCCATGGGCATCGGTGCCGGCTACGTCACCGAATGGCTGGGAGATCCGGGCGCAGTGACCGAGTACAACGTACGGTTCACGAGCCCGGTGATCGTGGCAGCCGACAAGGCTGCCGAGATCGAGTTCACCGCCAAGGTGAAGTCGATCGACGAAGAAAGCAAGACCGCAGTACTGGCAATTGTGGCCAAGTCCGAAGGTAAGAAGATCTTCGGTCGTGCCACTGCCACGGTCCGTCTAGCCTGATCGCAGGGCGGATTGTGTTTGTTCCGGGGCTTTGAAGTACACTGAGATTTCTGGGATTCCTCAGCGCTGCGCGCTGCCCTGAATGTTGCAAGACATTCACCTCGGGTAGCGCGTATGTTGTGTGATCGCAGAACGGTTGATTCAGGCAGGGTCTACCTGTCGAGGTCAACCAAAGGGGCGTAGCTCAACTGGCAGAGCAGCGGTCTCCAAAACCGCAGGTTGCAGGTTCAAGTCCTGTCGCCCCTGCCCCCGGATGCCAGCGACTGAGAGGAACGACGTGAGCGAGGAGCGCGCCAAGCGCGACGCCGACACTTCGGATGCGGAGACTTCACCGTCTGCCGATTCGACCGGTGTCGACGACACTGCAGCTGACGCGACTACGCGTTCCGATCTTTCGTTGGACAAGGACGTTGCCGAAAAGGCTCCCTCCGCATCCAGTGGGGTTTCCAACAAGCCGACCGGCAAGCGCGCTGCACGCGGCGCCTCGGTCAGCGCGTCCACCGTGAAGACTCCGGCCCGGACGGCATCCCGGACATCTTCGGCCAAGCCGACTGCAACGAACCCCGGCAAGAAGCCCAAGGCGAAGAAGGACAACATCTTCAAGCGCCTGCGCAAATTCTTCCGCGAGGTCATCGCAGAACTCCGTAAGGTCATCTGGCCGAACCGCAAGCAGATGATCACCTACACCAGCGTCGTGCTGACGTTCGTGGTCTTCATGGTCGCTTTCATCAGCGGCGTCGATATCGCTGTGATCAAGGGTGTCACCTGGCTGTTCGGCTGATCGCCGTAGCAGTCGGGCGTCTTTGCCTGCGAGCGCGACAAGACCCGACCCGGGTCCGAGTAACGAGAGGAAGCGAGTGCCCCAGTGAGCACCCCCGAGAACGACACGAATGAGGCTTTGGCCGAAGAGCGTGTTTCTGCCGAGGCGGCAGCCGAAGTAGACGTCGTGGTTGCCGAAGGCACCGATGCAGACGTTGCCGAAGGCACTGATGCAGACGCTGCAGCGACCGAGGACGTCATCTCCGACGATGCCGAGAACTCCGACGAGGCCGCTCCCGCCGCCGAGCTCGAGGTCGAGGATCCCGTTGCCGAACTCAAGGCTGCGCTGCGCCGCGCCCCGGGTGACTGGTACGTCATCCACTCGTACGCCGGTTACGAGAACAAGGTCAAGACCAACCTCGAGACTCGCGTTCAGAACCTCGATGTCGGCGACTACATCTTCCAGGTGGAAGTTCCCACCGAAGAGGTCACCGAGATCAAGAACGGCCAGCGCAAGCAGGTCAACCGCAAGGTTCTGCCCGGATACATCCTCGTTCGCATGGAGCTCAACGACGAGTCGTGGGGCGCCGTGCGCAACACGCCTGGTGTCACCGGTTTTGTCGGTGCCACGTCGCGTCCCTCGCCGCTGACCCTCAACGAGGTCGTCAAGTTCCTGCTCCCGCAGCAGGAGCAGAAGAAGCAGCAGGCTGCAGCGGCCGCCGTCGCAGCAGGCGAGGCACCGTCCGAGTCCTTCGGCAAGCCCCTCATCGAGGTCGACTTCGAGGTCGGCGAGTCGGTCACCGTCATGGACGGCCCGTTCGCAACCCTTCCGGCCAGCATCAGCGAGGTCAACGGCGAGCAGCAGAAGCTCAAGGTTCTCGTGTCGATCTTCGGTCGTGAAACCCCGGTTGAGCTCAACTTCAACCAGGTCGCGAAGATCTGACCACCCCAAAACTTGCAATTTGTTCGACGCAAGACACACACCCAAGCTAGAAACTAGGAACTAGAGATGCCCCCAAAGAAGAAGAAGCTCGCCGGGCTCATCAAGCTGCAGATCCAGGCAGGTCAGGCTAACCCTGCACCTCCCGTGGGTCCCGCGCTCGGTCAGCACGGCGTGAACATCATGGAGTTCTGCAAGGCCTACAACGCGGCGACTGAGTCCCAGCGCGGCAACGTTGTGCCGGTCGAGATCTCGGTCTACGAAGACCGGACCTTCGATTTCAAGCTGAAGACCCCTCCCGCCGCCAAGCTGCTCCTCAAGGCAGCCGGCGTCGCCAAGGGCTCCGGCGAACCGCACAAGACCAAGGTTGCCTCGGTGACCATGGATCAGGTGCGCGAAATCGCGAAGACCAAGGCTGAAGACCTCAATGCCAATGACATCGAGCAGGCCGCGAAGATCATCGCCGGCACCGCTCGTTCCATGGGCATCACGGTCCAGGGCTGATAGTCCGCTCCACAGCATTACGTGGGAGGGCCGGCCAGGCCCCGACCACAACTGAACCATTCACCACTGCACAGGTAATTCGCTGCAGTGACAAGTAAGGACAGAACAAATGGCAAAGCGCAGCAAGGCGTACCTCGCCGCCGCTGAGAAGATCGACGCAGACAAGCTCTACAGCCCGCTTCAGGCTGCAAAGCTCGCCAAGGAGACGTCGTCCACCAAGATGGATGCAACCGTTGAGGTTGCAGTTCGTCTGGGCGTCGACCCCCGTAAGGCTGACCAGATGGTCCGCGGAACGGTCAACCTGCCCCACGGCACCGGTAAGACCGCTCGCGTCATCGTGTTCGCTGTTGGCGAGAAGGCAGCAGAAGCCGAGGCTGCAGGCGCTGACGTAGTCGGTGCAGAAGACCTGATCGAGCGCATCCAGGGTGGATGGGTCGATTTCGACGCCGCAATCGCGACTCCTGATCAGATGGCCAAGGTCGGCCGCATCGCCCGTGTCCTCGGACCCCGTGGCCTGATGCCGAACCCGAAGACGGGCACCGTCACGGCGGATGTCACCAAGGCTGTCAACGACATCAAGGGCGGAAAGATCAACTTCCGCGTCGACAAGCAGGCCAACCTGCACTTCGTCATCGGCAAGGCATCGTTCGACGATGAGAAGCTGGTGGAGAACTACGGCGCAGCCCTGGACGAGATCCTGCGTGCGAAGCCCTCGTCGGCCAAGGGTCGCTACGTGAAGAAGATCACGGTCTCGACCACCACCGGTCCGGGCATCCCGGTGGATCCGAACCGTACTCGCAACCTCCTCGAGGATGCTGCAGACGCGTAAGCAGTCCGCATACGAACAAGAAGGCCGGCAGGGATCACTCCCTGCCGGCCTTCTTGTCGTTTCGGGAGAGGGTGATCCCTGCCGGTGGTATCGGTCCATCGGTGGTATCGATCTAACGGTGGCATCATCGGGGTATGCACGAAGCGTTCCAGTTCCTCGGAAACTTTTGGTGGCTGATCTTCGTTTTCGGCGGCACCATCGGTGGGGCGCTGAAAGGTGTCGCGGTTGCCAACGAAAGGCGGATCGAGCGCCGGCAAGAGCGCTTCCGGCTCAAGCAGGAGACCAAGGTCGCCATCGCGCAGGCCAACGCACAACATCACGCCGACGAAGAAACACAGCGCCGAGAGCTGGCCAAGGCAATCGAGCAGCACGATGCGGTCGACGCCCGATGGTTCTCGTACGAGCTCGATCCGGTCACACTGCTCGACACTCCGATGATGACGGACATGCGTGAGCCTTTGACGGCCGATTTTCATCGAGCCAAATATCGTGCCGATCTGCTTCGCCCAGGCAATCCGGAGACGATGATCGGCAACCAGCAGGCACAAACCGAGTACCGCGAGGCGGTGCACGCTTACTCGATCGCCTTCGAAATCGCGGAAGCTGAGGCGAAGCGCCGCCGACGGAGCGGATTCACCCTCGACGAACAAGAACGCCTGGTACGGGCGCAACGTCTGCTGCGACTGGCCATGGACGAGGGCGCGACGCCACAGGAACGTCAGAGTGCGTATCGGAAGGCCCACAAGGAACTCGATGGACTGCTGGTGTTGCCGGACCGAGCTCGGGCAGCAATCGAACACAAGATCGCCAGGGCTATCGGTGCTTGAAGAAACCGGGTGCGTGACGAACCCGATTTGGTTATGCAGCGAGCAGTCAGGTAGTCTTCGACGCGGAGTTCAGTGCTGGATATGAACTTCACCCCAAAATCATGTTCTACCCAAGACCGTTGGTGATTGCACTCAGTGATGGGTGTGGTTGAAAGTCCGGGAGTGCCCGGCGGCCCACGTAGGTGAACGAGGTAGGGGGATAGCTTGATGTAGTGGTTCTACAGTTTGCCTGGTTATGCACTGCCTCGCTTTGCATCGTTACGCTGATTCGTAAGCCTCTTCTTCATGTTTCCTCTGTACGCCCCGTGCGCTTGCGCCGGGGCGTTTTGCATGTCGCGGACTGTGTCTTCTCGGGTTCACCCCGATGAGGTGCAGCGGTTCCTGAGTGGGACAACGACTGTCACGAGAGGAGGCGAAGTATGGCAAAGCCTGAGAAGGTTTCCGCAGTTGCGGAAATCACCGAGCAGTTCAAGGGTTCGACCGCCGCTGTGGTTACGGAATACCGTGGCCTTTCGGTTGGCAACATCACGACACTGCGACGCGCTCTCGGAGAAGGTGCCACCTACTCCGTCGCCAAGAACACCCTGGTCAAGCGTGCCGCCGCAGAGGCTGGCATCGAGGGCCTTGATGACCTGTTCGTTGGTCCGACCGCCATTGCATTCATCAAGGGCGAACCGGTCGACGCTGCGAAGGCTCTGAAGAACTTCGCTAAGGACAACAAGGCGCTCATCATCAAGGGCGGCTACATGGACGGCGCTGCGCTGTCCGTGGAAGAGGTCAACAAGATCGCGGATCTCGAATCCCGCGAAATCCTGTTGGCAAAGCTTGCCGGCGCGATGAAGGGCAACTTGGCAAAGGCCGCAGGCCTGTTCAATGCTCCCGCTTCGCAGATGGCCCGTCTGGCCGCTGCCCTGCAGGAGAAGAAGGCTGCAGAAGGCGGAGCCGCAGAGGCCCCCGCAGAGGCTGCCATCGAGGCTCCGGCCGAGGCCGAAGCCGAAAGCTGATCCGCACCCGCGCATCACTGCTATAACCCCGCCCGGTCGCGGATCAGCGACATGGGACTTACAGGAAGGACCGCCACAATGGCGAAGCTCAGCACCGAAGAGTTGTTGGACCAGTTCAAGGAGCTCACCCTCCTCGAGCTCTCGGAGTTCGTTAAGGCATTCGAGGAGACCTTCGAGGTCACCGCTGCTGCTCCCGTCGCCGTCGCCGCTGCAGGCGCACCGGCTGCCGGCGCAGAAGCTGCTGAAGAGCAGGACGAGTTCGACGTCGTCCTCGAGTCGGCTGGCGACAAGAAGATCCAGGTCATCAAGGTCGTCCGTGAGGTCGTTTCCGGCCTCGGCCTGAAGGAAGCCAAGGATCTCGTCGAGAGCGCTCCGAAGGCCATCCTCGAGAAGGTTGCCAAGGACGCCGCAGAGGCTGCCAAGGAAAAGCTCGAAGCTGCCGGCGCAAAGATCGTCATCAAGTAAGACGGTTTTCCCGCTGCTCTTCGCGAGTAGTAACGAAGAGGGCCACTCCCCACGGGGAGTGGCCCTCTTTTTTTGAACTTTTTTCGCGGGTGATATGCCGGAATTCATGCAGGTGGGAGGGGTGTCCGAACTAGGCTGTGATCTGAATTATGCTTCTTCCCTACTCGTTAGTAGTATTCGCAGTCACGGGTACCACTCCCATGCGATAGAGTGACCCAACCCACACGGGTGCATGCATGCAACGGACGTCGCGGAGGTAATGGTGGGAGTCGAGGTAGCGGTACAAGGACTGACAAAGTCTTTCGGGTCGCAGAGGATTTGGCAGGACGTGTCGTTGACACTTCCCGCGGGTGAGGTCAGCGCACTGCTCGGGCCTTCGGGTACCGGTAAGTCGGTGTTCCTGAAGTCCCTGATCGGACTGCTCCGCCCTGAACAAGGCTCCATCGTCATCGACGGCACGGACATCCTGCAGTGCTCCTCCAAGGAGCTCTACGAGATCCGCAAGCTGTTCGGCGTTCTCTTCCAGGACGGCGCACTGTTCGGCTCGATGAACTTGTACGACAACATCGCCTTCCCGCTTCGTGAGCACACCAAGAAGTCGGAATCCGATATCCGCAAGATCGTGATGGAGAAGTTGGACCTCACGGGTCTGGTCGGCGCCGAGGACAAGCTTCCCGGTGAGATCTCCGGCGGTATGCGCAAGCGTGCCGGTCTGGCGCGTGCACTCGTTCTCGATCCCGAGATCATCCTCGTCGACGAGCCCGACTCCGGTCTGGATCCGGTGCGTACGACGTACATCAGCCAAACGCTGATCGACATCAACGCCCAGTCGGACGCGACGATTCTGATCGTCTCGCACAACATCAACCTCGCACGCACGGTGCCGGACAACATCGGCATGCTCTTCCGTCGTCAGTTGGTGATGTTCGGTCCTCGTGAGGTGCTGCTCACCTCGGACGAGCCCGTCGTCAAGCAGTTCCTCAACGGAACGATGATCGGTCCGATCGGTATGTCGGAGGAGAAGGACGAGGCTCAGATGGCGCACGAGCAGGCGCTCGTCGACGCCGGTCACCACGCCGGTGGTGTCGACGACGTCGAGGGCATCGTGCCGCAGATGAAGGCCACCCCCGGAAACCCGGAGCGTCAGGCTGTTCGTCGTCGCCAGGAGCGCGTCCGTCAGATCATGCACACCCTCCCAGCTAACGCACAGGCGGCGATTCAGGACAGCCTCGACGAGGTTGACGGAACTGGGCAGTACGATCCCCAGTACGCCGAAGCGAGCGGCTATCAGGGGGAGTGGAACGACAACTCGCAAGACACGCAGGTCATTCCTGCATACGAGGGCGATCCCTACGGAAACACGACACACGGGCAAGGGTAGGCATATCGGATGGGGGTTACCCGCAACTCGGTTCTGAGTCCGGTCAACGGAGCATTAACTCAGGCCGGAAACATCGTCGAACTGTTTGTCGACGTCGTCAGGAATACGTTCCGGCGTCCATTTCAGTTCCGTGAGTTCATCGAGCAGGCCTGGTTCATCGCCAGCGTGACAATTTTGCCGACGGCATTGGTAGCCATCCCTTTCGGCGCCGTCGTCTCACTGCAGACCGGTTCGCTGATCAAGCAGTTGGGTGCAGAATCGTTCACTGGCGCTGCCAGCGTCCTGGCGGTGATCCAGCAGGGTAGCCCCCTGGTGACAGCGTTGCTGGTCGCCGGTGCGGCCGGATCGGCCGTGACGGCCGATCTCGGTTCTCGAACCATCCGTGAAGAGATCGACGCGATGGAAGTCCTCGGAATCAATCCGATTCAGCGCCTGGTGGTTCCGCGTGTACTCGCGATGGTGCTGATCGCTGTTCTGCTCAACGGACTGGTGTCCGTCGTCGGTATCGCGGGTGGTTACTTCTTCAACGTGATCCTGCAGGGCGGTAACCCCGGTGCCTACATCTCGTCGTTCTCAGCTTTTGCGCAGCTACCGGACATTTGGAGCGGTGAGATCAAAGCCGCGGTGTTCGGTGTCATCGCTGGTGTGATCTCCGCGTACAAGGGACTCCACCCGTCCGGTGGCCCGAAGGGCGTCGGTGAGGCGGTGAACCAGGCCGTCGTCATCACGTTCCTGCTGTTGTTCTTCGCCAATCTGATTCTGACGATGGTGTACCTCCAGATCGTGCCGGCGAAGGGATCTTGACCTAAATGACCATCGCACGAGGCCGCGGCGATCAGTTCCTGCTGAAGAGTCGCAAAGTAGCCAGAATTCCAGTGAACGCGTTGGACCGCGCGGGCGAGCAGATGTCGTTCTACGCGCGCGCCATCGCGTGGACCCCTCGCACGCTGCATCGGTACCGGAAGGAGACGCTTCGACTACTCGCCGAAGTGACCTTCGGTAGCGGTGCGCTCGCGGTGATCGGCGGAACCATCGGCGTCATCGCGATGATGTCCGGATTCACGGGTGTCGTCGTCGGCCTCCAGGGCTTCGCCGCTCTGGAGCAGTTGGGTAGCTCGGTCCTGACCGGCTTCCTCTCCGCATACGTCAACACCCGTGAGATCGCTCCGATCGTTGCGGCTCTTGCGCTCTCGGCCACGGTGGGTTGTGGTTTCACCGCTCAACTCGGTGCCATGCGAATCTCCGAAGAGATCGACGCGCTCGAGGTCATGGCAGTTCCGTCGGTGCCGTTCCTGGTCACGACGCGCATGATCGCCGGCTTCGTCGCCGTCATCCCGCTGTACATCGTGGGTCTGCTTGCGGCGTACCTCGCCTCGAGAGTGATCAGCACGGTCTTCAACGGGCAGTCGACGGGTTCCTACGACCACTACTTCAACCTGTTCCTGCCACCGCAGGACGTGCTGTATTCGTTTGCGAAAGTCCTGGTATTCGCCTTCGTGCTGATCCTGATCCACTGCTACTACGGGTTCCATGCCTCAGGTGGTCCCGCAGGTGTCGGCGTGGCCGTCGGCCGCGCTGTTCGCGCCGCAATCGTGACGATCGCCGTTCTCGACTTCTTCCTCAGCCTCGCAATCTGGGGCACCACGACGACAGTGAGGGTGGCCGGATGATCGAGGCTCCGTCAGTCCTGCGCCGCCGTGTGCTCGGACTCGTGTTCTTCGTGGTGTTGGCATTGTTCCTGGCCTTCACCATCGGAACCTTCAACAAGACGTTCAAGGACGTCGTGAAGATCGACCTCGTGACCGACACAGTCGGAAATGCGTTGCCACCCAACGCGGACGTCAAGGTCCGTGGGCTGCTGGTCGGCGAGGTGCGATCCGCGTCGACGAAAGACGGCCAGGTCACCTCGGTCCTCGCGATCGAGCCGGACAAGGCTGATCTCATTCCGTCCAACGTCACGGCGCGTCTGCTCCCGAAGACGCTTTTCGGTGAGCGCTACGTCTCCCTGATCATTCCGGAGGGAACCACCGCGACCCCGATTTCCGCGGGAACGGTGATCCACCAGGACAAGAGCGGCAATGCTGTCGAGGTCGGCGACGTTCTGGACGGACTGCTCCCACTTCTGCAGGCGATTCCGCCGCAGGATCTGGCGAACACTCTCGGTTCTCTCGCGCAGGGTCTGACGGGACGCGGCGCCGAGCTCGGTCTGACGGTCGATCGTCTCGAGGAGATCTTCCGCGGCGTCAATACCGAACTGCCCGCGGTGCAAGAGGATCTGCGCAAGTTCGCGGACTTCTCCCAGACGTACTCGGACGCTGCGCCCGATCTGATCAACGCTCTCGACAATCTGCGGACCACGGGTAACACGGTGGTGCAGAAGCAGGACCAGTTGCGGACACTGCTGGCGTCGCTCACCGTGACATCGTCGGACACCGCAGCCTTCCTCGAAGCGAACTCGTCCTCGATCATCACGCTCGCTGCGGATTCGAAGGAAGCTCTCCAGCTTCTGGCCCAGTACTCTCCGACCTTCGGGTGCACGTTCAAGGGCTTCTCGGACACCGCTCCGGAAGCTGCCAAGATCCTGTCCACCGACGCGCCCAATCCTGGTGTGCGTGCGAGTATTCAGATCGTGAACCCCAAGGGTCGCTACCTGCCCAACCAGGACGAGCCACGGCTCGTCGACAACCGCGGCCCGGTTTGCTACGACAACGTCACCGAGCCCGGTCGTCCGTTCCCGCAGTACCCCGGCGGTTCGTACGGTGACGGTTCCTACCAGGTTCCTTCCCGCAATCCAGGTCCCGCCACCATGGAATTCCTGCCTGCACCTGAGGGCTCCGGACCTCAGTTGTTCTCGACCAACAACAGCGGTCCGGCTCAGCAGGCCGGCTACGCGGGCTCGAAACTCGAAGAGGATACGTTGAAGGTGATCTACGGACAGGCCAACGGTGTTGCGCCGGACGATGTTCCGGCGTGGACCACGATGGTCAGCGCTCCGGCATTCGCAGGTGCGGAGGTGAGCGTCCAATGAGAGGACTCGCAGCTCCGCTGACAAAGCTCATCATCTTCGTTGTGGTGACGGTCCTGGCGACAGGACTGCTGGCAGCCAGTATCGCCAACCTCGGCGGCGGTGGCGGCACCAAGTTCAACGCCGTCTTCTCCGACGTCACTTCGTTGAACGAGGGCGACGAGGTTCGCATTGCCGGTGTTCGTGTCGGCCAGGTCGAGAAGATTGCCATCGTCAACGACAACCAGGCCGAGGTCCAGTTCTCGGTATCCGACCGTGATTGGTTGCCGGCCAGTTCCATCGCCACCATCCGGTTCCGCAACCTGGTGGGGCAGCGGTACATCTCGCTCTCGCAGGGTGAAGGCAGCCAAGGCAAGAAGATCACCGGCGGCGATACCCTGCCGCTGTCTCAGACGCGCCCGGCAGTCAACCTCACGACACTCTTCAACGGCTTCAAGCCGCTGTTCACCACCCTGAGCGCGGACGACGTCAACAAGCTGTCGTACCAGATCATCCAGGTCTTCCAAGGCGAATCGGGCACCATCAGTGAGCTCGTGCGCAACACCGCGAGCCTGACCAACACCGTCGCGGACAAGGACGCGGTCATCGGCGCGGTGATCAAGAACCTCAACGACGTTCTCGACACCGTCAACGCGAACGACAAGAACCTCGATTCACTGATCGTCAACACCCAGCAACTCGTCACCGGGTTGGCCAACGAGCGTGGGGTGGTCGGTTCGGCCGTCACCTCACTCGCCGGCCTGACCGACGCGACGGCAGACCTGCTCGAGCCGACGCGGCCGTCGATTCAGGGCTCGATCACGGCACTCAACACGCTGGCGACCACACTCAATCGTCGGAGTGACGACGTCAACGCGGTGCTCGAGACCTTGCCGGTCAAGCTCGAGAAGCTCGCACGCGTAGCGAGCTACGGTTCCTGGTTCCAGTTCTATCTGTGCGGAATCGACATCGTTGCCGGTCCAGGACAGTCTGCCTCGCTGAATCTGCCCACCGGCCTGCCGACGGTCAATCAGCCGATTTACACCAACGCGGCCACGCGATGCACTCAAGACGGTATGAGGGAGTTGCAAGGTCGATGAGTAAACGTCGCAGTCCGGCAATGGCCGGAGCCATCGGTATCTTCGTGGTGCTGCTGGCCACTTTGTCCGCGTTCTTCCTCGATTCGCTTCCGTTCGTGGGAGCAGGCTCGTCCTACTCCGCCGAATTCTCCGAAGCCGCGGGTCTCAAGCCTGGTAACGAGGTTCGTATCGCCGGCGTGAAGGTCGGCAAGGTCACTTCCGTCGATCTCGACGGTGACCGTGTTCTCGTCGACTTCAAGGTCAGTGACGCGTGGGTGGGAGATCAAACCTCTGCGTCCATTCAGATCAAGACCATTCTGGGACAGAAGTACCTCGCCCTAGATCCGCGCGGAACCGACAACCTCGATCCCAAGGATCGGATTCCGCTCGAGCGCACCACCTCTCCGTACGACGTCGTTCAGGCCTTCTCGGCCGCGGCGGACACCGTCGGCGACATCGACACCGACCAGTTGGCGAAGAGCATGGAGACGTTGTCCCAGGCATTCTCCGAGACACCTGGCGATGTCCGCGCTTCGCTCGACGGCGTCAGTCGGCTGTCGCAGACGATCGCGAGCCGCGATCAGGACTTGCAGAAGCTCTTCGCCGCCACCGGGAAGACGTCGCAGATTCTTGCTGACCGCAACAAGGAATTCACCCAGCTGATCCGAGACGGTGGACTACTGGTGCAGGAGCTCAACAATCGCCAGCAAGCGATTTCGCAGCTGCTCACCGGAACCCAGCGCGTCTCTCAGCAGCTCACCGGTCTCGTTCGTGACAACGAGGCGGCAATCGGGCCGGCGCTGACGCAGCTCAACGGCGTCATCGACATCCTGAAGGCAAACAACGAGAACCTGGACAAGGCACTGAAGCTCTACGAACCCTTCATTCGCTTGTATGCCAACGTGGTCGGCAACGGCCGTTGGTTCGACCAGGTCGTCGTGAACCTCCTTCCGCCGGGTCTGCCGGACATTCCGGGCTACCGTGACCCCGTTCGTACGTTGGGAGGCAACTGATGGCTGATACTGCCGAAGCCGGAAGCGGCTCCAAGAAGCGCTCGGTCGCGATCATCGCCGCTGTTCTGATCGGGTTACTCGTAATCGGTGGCGCGCTGTGGTGGGTGTTCACTCGCGCCGGTACCACCAAGATCACCGCCTACTTCGACAAGTCGGTGGGTATCTACGACGGTTCCGACGTTCGTGTTCTCGGTGTCAAGGTCGGCACCGTCGAATCCGTCGAACCCCAGGGAGATCAGGTCAAGGTCGAGCTGCGTGTCGATCGTGGGATCGACATTCCCGCGGGTGCCGGTGCCGCTCAGATCACGCCGTCGGTGGTTGCCGACCGCTACATCCAGCTGACACCGGTCTTCACCGGCGGCGACAAGATGGCCAGCGGTGCAGTAATTCCGATCGAGAAGACGGCGACGCCTGTCGAGGTCGACCAGTTGTACTCCAGCATCGACGAACTCGCGTCGGCTCTCGGTCCTGAAGGTGCCAACAAGAACGGAGCACTGTCCGATTTCGTCGAGACAGGTGCGGCCAACCTCGAGGGCAACGGTGAAGCGTTGGGAGACAGCATCACCAACCTCTCGGATGCCGCACGGACGCTCAACGATTCGCGTGACAACATCTCGCTCACCATCAAGAACCTGGATACTTTTGTGGGCGCTCTCGCGGCCAACGATCAGCAGGTGCGCCAGTTCAACACGCAGTTGTCGGACCTGACCGGATTCCTGGCAGGTGAGCGCGACGATCTCGGTGCCGCTCTGAACCAGCTCTCGATTGCGCTCGGCGACGTCGCGAAGTTCGTGGCCGACAACCGCGATCAACTGGTCCAGACAACCGAAGGTCTCGTCGAACCGACACAGACATTGGCGAACAACAAGGAAGCCCTGGCCAACACGCTCACCATGCTTCCGTTGGCGATCTCCAACCTGGTCAACTCGTACGACGCCGAATCAGGTGTGCTGGCTTCACGTCTGGCGTTCCCTGATCTTCAGAACCCGGCCGGAGTTCTCTGCAAGTTGATGGACCTCGGCAAACTGTTGCCCGGTGATCCGCGGTTCGAGGCGTTGGGACGGCAGATGCAACCGGCCATCGACCAGTGCGCAAACGTCGCAGCGATGACCGACGCAGCCAATCAGGCTGCAGGCCTGAACCTTCCCTTCGGCATCCTTGCCGGTTCCGAACGACAGATGCAGGTAGTTCCGGGCACTGTGCCCGGCGTCGTGTCACCGCGACTGACCAGTGGAAACGGGGAGGGCGAGTGAAGCGTTCGTTGATAGTCGGCGCCGGATTGTGCGCCGTCCTGATCTCGGCAACCGCCTGCTCGTCCGAGGGGATCTACGCTGTCCCGCTTCCCGGCGGTCCTGATGTGGGTTCCGATCCGATGCACTTGACCATTCAGTTCGACGACGTGCTCGACTTGGTTCCGCAGTCCGCTGTGAAGGTCGACGGCGTTCCCGTCGGTCGAGTCGACGACGTGTCGGTCGGACCGGACGGATGGACCGCGGACGTCGGAATCATCCTCGACTCGTCGGTTGATCTGCCCGCCAACGCAATTGCCGCGGTCGAGCAGACCAACCTGCTCGGCGAGAAGTTCATCCAGCTGTCGGCCCCGCCGTCCGGACCGGACTCTGCGAAGCTGGCCGACGGTGACCTCATTCCGCTGGATCGCACTCGCCACGCCACGGAGATCGAGCAGGTTCTCGGCGCATTGTCGCTGCTGCTCAACGGCGGCGGTGTGGGCCAGTTGCAGCCCATCGTCGAAGAACTCGGTGCCGCGTTCGACGGTCGCGAAGGCAAGACGAGAAGTCTTCTGGAGCAGGCGAACACACTCATCGGTGGACTCAACGAGCAGCGTGACGACATCACACGCGCCCTCGACGGCCTGGATGTGCTCTCGACTCGCGTCAACGATCAGAACGAGAAGATCGGGAAGATTCTCGAGGAACTCCCCGTTGCGACACAGGTTCTCAACGAGCAGCGTCCGCAGCTGACGCAGATGCTCGCTCAGGTGGATCGACTCGGAACAGTGGGAACCGACGTCCTCACACAGTCCAAGGACGATCTGATCGCTGATCTTCAGGCTCTGCGTCCGACGCTGCAGGCGCTCGCAGACTCCGGTGACGACTTCGTGGGGGCACTTCCGTTCCTTCCGACGTTCCCGTTCCCGGACGGTGTCGAGAAGATTGCACAGGGTGGTTCCGTCAACCTCTTCCTGAGTGTCGACCTGCAGATCGGCAATACACTCTCGGGTCTCGGTGTCGGGCAGGGAGAACCGGAATACCGCCAGCCCAAGTTCGGCAATCCCAAGCCGGTGGTCGACCCCTCCAACCCGTACTACAACGGCAACGGGCCGCGACCGGGGTGGCCGACAGTGTCACTGCTGCCGATCGCTCCGATCCTGCCGCAGGTTCCCGTTGTCGCCGGCCTTCCCGCCACAACAGCGGGTGACCCGGCAACGCCGGCGCCCGCGGCGAACCCACTCAACCCCATCCAGGGAATGCTGGAACAGTTCGGAATCGGCGGTGATGGACAGTGAGATCAGCTCTGGTCAGATGGCAGCTCGTCGGCTTTGTCGTGGTTGCGCTCCTGGGTCTCATCTACGTCGGCGCCAAGTACGTGCGCCTGGACAACCTCATGGGGTTCGGTCAGTACACGGTCAAGACCGAATTGGCCACGTCCGGTGGAATTTTCACCAACGCCGAGGTGACGTATCGCGGCGTGCCGGTCGGGCGAGTGGGCGACATGTCGTTGACCGAGGACGGAATTCAGGTCGACCTGAAGATCGACAACAGTGCTCCGGAGATTCCCGCGTCGGCCCGTGCCGTCGTGGCCAACCGCTCCGCCATCGGTGAGCAGTACGTCGACCTTCAGCCCGATACCGACCAGGGACCGTTTCTCGAGGACGGCTCGGTGATCGCGGTGGGGGACACCACAACTCCGATCCCGATCGAGGATGTGCTGACCAGTGCCAACGGCTTGGTCAAGTCCGTGCCCGTCGACGCGCTCCACACCGTCGCCGTCGAACTCGGTGCAGCGTTCAACGGCAAGGGCGAGGACATTCAGGTCCTGGCCGATTCGCTGTCCGGCCTCTCGCAGTCCGGGCTCGACACTCTGCCTCAGACGCTCGCGCTGATTCGGAACAGTGAGACGGTATTGACGACGCAGTCGGATCAGTCCTCCGCGATCAAGCAGTTCAGTACCGATCTCGATGCTGTCACGGCGCAGTTGCGGACCAGTGATCCGGACATCCGTCGCTTGATCGACAACGGCATCCCGGCCAGCGATCAGATCGGTGCTCTCATCAACGAGGCGGGCCCGAGCCTGACGACTGACCTGACCAATCTTGCCGCGACCACCAAGACGCTTGCGCCGCGAACGATCGCGCTGCAGCCGTTCCTGATCTTCCTTCCCGGTCTGGCCGCTGCCGCACCGACGGTTGCTCCCGGCGACGGAACGGTCCATCAGGGCTTGGTGCTGGAGACCAACAATCCGCTCTCGTGCACGGTGGGTTACGAAGGCACCATGGCGATCCTGGACGAGATGAAGCGTCAGAATCCCAATTTCGACGACACCCAGCAGGACTTCCCGCTCAACACCGCCGCGTCGTGTGAGACGCCGCTGGGCAGCGAGACGGGCGTCCGCAGTGCCAACCGCGTGGTGTACGCCGATCCCGACACGATCCAGCCTTGGGACTTCAAGCCGAAGGTCGATCCGGACAAGTTGAACCTCAACCCGATCGCGACGCAGTTGGCGCCGTTGCTCGGAGTGACACCGAAGTAGACCGATCCGAATGTGGTCGAGTTTGTGCAGTTCAGGCTACTGAGTTGTGGCAGTTGACGATTCGCGGCCAGAGGCTGGGCAAAACAGGTAAGTAGGGTAGTGAGTGTGATTCAGAGAAACAGTTCCCCGCAGTCCGGCGGGCCCGAGCAAGTGGAATCGGGAGCGCCGACAACCGGTAGACCGAAGGGGCTGACAGCGTCTCTGATTGCGCTCGGTGTCTTGCTTCTGGCGGCCGTGGTTGCGCTCGGTGTGTTCGGCGTCCCGTACGTTCGGGCGCTCACCACCGACCGCACCACCGCCGAGATGCGTGACGACGCGCTTATCGGTGCGCAGCAAGTCGCGATCAACCTCAACAACGCGGATTCGGCCAATCTCGACCAGTCGATCGAGAACATGCGTTCTTCGGTGACCGGTGACGAGATGACGACGTATCTGCAGACCGTTCAGGATTCCATCACAGACGAGTTGCGTAACTCGGGCTCGAAGGCTGACACCGAAGTCGTTCAGTCCGCGCTGACCGAGCTCAATACCGATGACCGAACCGCCACGGCACTGGTCGTCGTTCGAGTCACCACGACCCAGGGCAACCAGTTCGTCAAGAATCAGCTCGGCATGCGGCTGGGCATGGTCGAGGTCGACGGGGTCTGGAAGGCTCAGTCGGCTGATCCGATCGGCTCTCGGCTCGATCTCGGCTCCGGCACCCTGCCGGCCACCGACGGCTCCACGCCTGCTCCTGACGCAACGCCCGCACCCGGTTCGGGGACCGAGGCACCTGCCTCCGGTGCTCCCGCACCGACAACCGAGGGTGGTGATTCCGGTGGCCAGTAGTTCGTCGAACCTGCACACCGACATCCCTCGAAGGAGAAGCGCGTAATGCCACCCAAACGTCGTACCGGCGGACCGTCCTCCCCGCAGAACCGTCGGCCGAAGATCGCCGGAAGCGCTCGCTCGCTCAACGTCCCCGCGGGGACGTCCGATTCGGATCCGGTCGAGCCCACGATCGAACAGCCGGAAGAGGAAACACAGGAGGCTGTGAAGCCGGAGGTTGCGAAGCCGGAGGTTGCGAAGCCGACGCTCACGAAGGCAGAGTCCGGAGACATCGAGCCGCCGAAGACGGAAACCGACGCTCCGGAATCCACACCGGGCCCCGATCTGACCAAACCGGCGAAAACCGTCGCAGACGAGCCCAAGGCCCCTGCTACCCCGGAGACGGGCGCGGGGGAGTCGGCGACAACACCTACACAATCCAAGGCCGGTTGGCGCCTGGTCGCGATCCTGGGGGCCGCAGCGGTCATCGTCGCGATCCTCGCCGGCATCGCCTTCTTCAAAGTCGGCGCGAAGACGGACGACATCGCCTGGGTGGACGAAGGCGCCACGGCTGAAGTTCTTCGTGTGACGCCGTCGGCGTTGGCTGCAGTCTTCACGTTTTCTCCCGACACCTTCGACGCCGATTTCGACAAGGGTGTCCAGGGCCTGAACCAGTCGATGCGCGATCAGCTGACGCAGTACAAGGACACGCAGAAGGCCGGCGTCGAACAAACCCAGACGGCAACGACCGCTGATGTCCCGCTGATCGGGATCACACGGCTCGAGAAGGACCGGGCGCAGTTGCTCGCCCAACTGAACGTCAGCTCGACGCAGAACGGCGTGGCGGCAGACTCTCGCTCCGGAATGGTCATCGTGAGTCTGGAGAAGCAGGACGGAAACTGGCTGATCTCGGAGATTCGCGACCAGTAGCTCGGAGATTCGCGACCAGTAGCACCTGCGCACCAGCGCGAAGATCTGGATCGACGCACGATGTCGGTCCAGATTTTTCGTATGTGACGCCGTTGCTGGCTACACTCCCGGTGGCAGTGTTCGAATGCGCGTCACGAATGTTCGAATGCTGCGACACGCGCTCTCGCCCTTGACGGAGCGGTCCGCAAGGTCCACTCTGATCGGTGAACATGCACGGACGAGTGATCGGCAGTCTCACGTCAGTATCTGAATTCGACCCTCAGTTACACCCGACTCGACATTTCCAGAGTAAGGGTGTACTTTTGGACGTTGCGCTGGCTGCCTCCTGTCCACCCCTCGTCTCAACCGCTGCGAAGTCAAGTACTTCTTGCTTTCTGCGACGGGTTTCGTTCGGGTTGTAACCAGCGAAATTCGAAGCAGATACAGCGGCGGTCGCAACAGCACGGAGCGGCCCGCGTGAGGTGCTGGAAGGACGCATCTTGGCAGTCTCTAGCCAGACCAAGGCAGTTTCCGGAATCCCCGGAGCCCCGAAGAGGGTTTCGTTCGCGAAAGTTCGCGAACCCCTCGAAGTTCCCGGGCTTCTTGACGTACAGACAGATTCGTTCGAGTGGCTGATCGGCGCGCAGAGTTGGCGTGAACGAGCAGCGGCACTCGGCGACAATGCAGTGTCCGGTGGTCTCGAGGACATCCTCGCGGAGCTTTCTCCGATCGAGGATTTCAACGGCACTATGTCGCTGTCCTTCTCCGACCCTCGATTCGACGAGGTCAAGGCCTCGACGGACGAGTGCAAAGACAAGGACATGACCTACGCGGCGCCGTTGTTCGTCACCGCGGAGTTCATCAACAACAACACTGGTGAGATCAAGAGCCAGACGGTCTTCATGGGAGATTTCCCGATGATGACCGACAAGGGCACCTTCATCATCAACGGCACCGAGCGTGTGGTCGTCTCGCAGCTCGTGCGTTCCCCCGGTGTGTACTTCGACATGAGCGTCGACAAGAGCACCGAGAAGGATCTGCACAGCGTCAAGGTGATCCCGGGTCGCGGCGCATGGCTCGAGTTCGACGTCGACAAGCGCGACACCGTTGGTGTCCGTATCGACCGCAAGCGTCGTCAGCCTGTCACCGTCCTGCTCAAGGCACTCGGCTGGACCACCGAGCAGATCACGGAGCGCTTCGGCTTCTCCGAGATCCTCATGGCCACGCTGGAGAAGGACAACACCGCCGGCACCGATGAGGCGTTGCTCGACATCTACCGCAAGCTGCGTCCGGGCGAGCCCCCCACCAAGGAGAGCGCGCAGACCCTGCTGGAGAACCTGTTCTTCAAGGACAAGCGCTACGACCTCGCTCGCGTGGGTCGTTACAAGATCAACAAGAAGCTCGGCCTGAACGCGGGTCAGCCGATCGTTGCATCCACGCTCACCGAAGAAGACATCGTCGCCACCGTCGAGTACCTCGTGCGTCTGCACGCAGGTGACACCTCGATGACGGCTCCGGGCGGCGTCGAGGTTCCCGTCGAGGTCGACGACATCGACCACTTCGGCAACCGTCGTCTGCGTACCGTCGGCGAGCTCATCCAGAACCAGATCCGCGTGGGCCTGTCCCGCATGGAGCGTGTGGTTCGTGAGCGCATGACCACACAGGACGTCGAGGCAATCACGCCTCAGACGCTGATCAACATCCGTCCCGTCGTCGCTGCGATCAGGGAGTTCTTCGGAACCTCCCAGCTGTCGCAGTTCATGGACCAGAACAACCCGCTGTCGGGGCTGACGCACAAGCGTCGTCTGTCCGCCCTCGGCCCGGGTGGTCTGTCCCGTGAGCGCGCCGGCCTCGAGGTACGCGACGTTCACCCGTCGCACTACGGCCGCATGTGCCCGATCGAGACCCCGGAAGGCCCGAACATCGGCCTGATCGGTTCGCTGTCGGTCTACGCCCGCGTCAACCCGTTCGGTTTCATCGAGACCCCGTACCGTCGCGTCGTCGACGGACAGGTGACCGACGAGGTCGACTACCTGACCGCTGACGAAGAAGACCGCCACGTGGTCGCGCAGGCCAACTCGGCCATCGACCGCGAGGGTCGCTTCACCGACTCGAAGATTCTCGTCCGCCGTAAGGGTGGCGAGGTCGAGTTCGTCGCGTCCTCGGATATCGACTACATGGACGTTTCGCCGCGTCAGATGGTGTCCGTCGCAACCGCGATGATTCCGTTCCTCGAGCACGACGATGCAAACCGTGCCCTGATGGGCGCGAACATGCAGCGTCAGGCTGTCCCGCTGGTTCGCAGCGAGGCACCTCTCGTTGGTACCGGCATGGAGCTGCGTGCAGCTGTGGATGCCGGCGACGTCATCATCACCGAGAAGACCGGTGTCGTGGAGGAGATCTCCGCGGACTACGTCACGGTGATGGCTGACGACGGAAGCCGCAAGACGTACCGGATGCGCAAGTTCGCGCGTTCCAACCAGGGCACGTGCGCCAACCAGCGTCCGATCGTGGACGAGGGACAGCGTGTCGAGGCCGGCCAGGTTCTGGCCGACGGCCCTTGCACCGAGAACGGTGAGATGGCGCTGGGCAAGAACTTGCTCGTCGCGATCATGCCGTGGGAAGGCCACAACTACGAGGACGCGATCATTCTGTCGCAGCGT
>NZ_LPNP01000082.1:0-121501 GCF_019266045.1 Rhodococcus sp. MH15 | reverse complement strand
TCCTCGCCGACCTCGACGAGCGCGGCATCATCCGTATCGGTGCCGAGGTTCGTGACGGCGACGTGCTGGTCGGAAAGGTCACGCCGAAGGGCGAGACCGAGCTGACCCCCGAAGAGCGCCTCCTTCGCGCCATCTTCGGTGAGAAGGCTCGCGAGGTTCGTGACACGTCCCTCAAGGTTCCTCACGGTGAGACCGGCAAGGTCATCGGAATCCGCGTGTTCTCGCGTGACGAAGACGACGATCTGCCTCCCGGTGTCAACGAGCTGGTCCGCGTCTACGTGGCACAGAAGCGCAAGATCCAGGACGGCGACAAGCTCGCCGGCCGCCACGGTAACAAGGGCGTCATCGGCAAGATCCTGCCGCAGGAAGACATGCCGTTCCTCTCGGACGGCACGCCTGTCGACATCATCTTGAACACGCACGGCGTCCCGCGTCGTATGAACATCGGTCAGGTCTTGGAGACCCACCTCGGGTGGATCGGCAAGACCGGGTGGAACGTTCAGATCGCGTCCGACGGCTCTCGTCCCGACTGGGCTGCGACCCTGCCGGAAGAGATGCTGTCCGCTCCGGCCGACTCGAACATCGCCACCCCGGTGTTCGACGGTGCGAAGGAAGACGAGCTCACCGGTCTCCTCGGCGCGACGCTGCCGAACCGTGACGGCGAGCAGATGGTCGGACCCGACGGAAAGGCCACCTTGTTCGACGGCCGCTCCGGCGAGCCGTTCCCGTACCCGGTCTCGGTCGGTTACATGTACATCATCAAGCTGCACCACTTGGTCGACGACAAGATCCACGCTCGTTCGACCGGTCCGTACTCGATGATCACGCAGCAGCCTCTCGGTGGTAAGGCCCAGTTCGGTGGCCAGCGCTTCGGTGAGATGGAGTGCTGGGCGATGCAGGCCTACGGCGCGGCTTACACGCTGCAGGAACTGCTGACCATCAAGTCTGACGACGTGGTCGGTCGAGTCAAGGTGTACGAAGCCATCGTCAAGGGCGAGAACATCCCCGAACCCGGCATCCCCGAGTCGTTCAAGGTGCTCCTCAAGGAGCTCCAGTCGCTCTGCCTCAACGTGGAGGTGCTGTCCTCGGACGGCGCGGCCATCACGATGGCGGACGGCGACGACGAGGACTTGGAGCGGGCCGCAGCGAACCTGGGCATCAACCTGTCCAGGAACGAAGCTGCGACGGTCGACGACCTCGCGAACTAGGTTTCGGTCCCCGGGTTGCTCTTGAAAGAGCGGCCCGGGGGCGTAGTTCACATTTGAATTGGCAGTCAGGTTGCCGGGTGACCGGCAACCGTAACCCCAACGGGGAAAGGAAGTTACGTGCTCGACGTCAACTTCTTCGATGAACTCCGCATTGGCTTGGCCAGTGCAGAGGACATCCGCAATTGGTCCTACGGCGAGGTCAAGAAGCCGGAGACCATCAACTACCGCACGCTCAAGCCCGAGAAGGACGGCCTCTTCTGCGAGAAGATCTTCGGCCCCACTCGGGACTGGGAGTGCTACTGCGGTAAGTACAAGCGTGTCCGCTTCAAGGGCATCATCTGTGAGCGCTGTGGCGTCGAGGTCACTCGCGCCAAGGTTCGTCGTGAGCGCATGGGTCACATCGAACTGGCCGCACCGGTCACGCACATCTGGTACTTCAAGGGTGTTCCGAGCCGTCTCGGTTACCTGCTCGACCTGGCTCCGAAGGATCTCGAAAAGATCATCTACTTCGCTGCCTACGTCATCGTCGGTGTCGACGAGGAGCTCCGTCACAACGAGCTGTCCACCCTCGAAGCCGAGATGCAGGTCGAGAAGAAGACCGTCGCAGATCAGCGCGACGCCGATCTCGAGGCACGTGCGCAGAAGCTCGAAGCCGACATCGCCGAGCTCGAGGCAGAGGGCGCGAAGTCCGATGTCCGCCGCAAGGTCAAGGACGGCGGCGAGCGCGAAATGCGTCAGCTCCGTGACCGCGCGCAGCGTGAGCTGGATCGTCTCGACGAGATCTGGACCACCTTCACCAAGCTGAGCGTCAAGCAGCTCATCATCGACGAGCTCCTGTACCGCGAGCTGGTCGACCGTTACGGCGAGTACTTCACGGGTGCGATGGGCGCAGAGTCCATCCAGATCCTGATGCAGAACTTCGACCTCGACGCCGAGGCAGAGTCTCTCCGCGAGACCATCCGCAGCGGCAAGGGCCAGAAGAAGCTGCGTGCACTCAAGCGCCTCAAGGTGGTTGCGGCATTCCAGACCAACGGCAACTCGCCGATGGGCATGGTCCTCAACGCTGTTCCGGTGATCCCGCCGGAGCTTCGCCCGATGGTTCAGCTCGACGGTGGACGTTTCGCGACGTCCGACCTCAACGACCTGTACCGCCGCGTCATCAACCGCAACAACCGCCTCAAGCGACTGATCGACCTCGGTGCTCCCGAGATCATCGTCAACAACGAGAAGCGGATGCTGCAGGAGTCGGTCGACGCCCTGTTCGACAACGGTCGTCGTGGACGTCCGGTCACCGGACCGGGTAACCGCCCGCTGAAGTCCCTGAGCGATCTGCTCAAGGGCAAGCAGGGTCGCTTCCGTCAGAACCTGCTCGGTAAGCGCGTCGACTACTCGGGTCGTTCCGTCATCGTCGTCGGTCCTCAGCTCAAGCTGCACCAGTGTGGTCTGCCCAAGCTGATGGCTCTCGAGCTGTTCAAGCCGTTCGTGATGAAGCGTCTGGTCGATCTGAACCACGCGCAGAACATCAAGTCGGCAAAGCGCATGGTCGAGCGCAAGCGCGTCCAGGTGTGGGACGTCCTCGAAGAGGTCATCGCCGAGCACCCCGTGCTGCTCAACCGTGCACCTACGCTGCACCGTCTGGGTATCCAGGCATTCGAGCCGCAGCTCGTCGAGGGCAAGGCCATTCAGCTCCACCCGCTGGTGTGTGAGGCCTTCAACGCCGACTTCGACGGTGACCAGATGGCTGTTCACCTCCCGCTGTCGGCAGAGGCTCAGGCCGAGGCACGCATCCTGATGCTGTCCTCGAACAACATCCTCTCGCCTGCTTCGGGTCGCCCGCTCGCCATGCCGCGTCTGGACATGGTCACGGGTCTGTTCCACCTGACCCGTCTCGACGAGGGTGTCACCGGTGAGCTCGTTGCTCCGACCAACGACGAGGCAGAGCAGGGCGTGTACTGCTCGCCCGCCGAGGCTCAGATGGCAGTCGACCGCGGCGCGCTCTCGGTTCAGGCTCAGATCAAGGTGCGTCTGACGCAGCAGCGTCCGCCGCGCGACCTCGAGAACGAACTGTTCCCCGAGGGCTGGAACTACGGTGACGGCTGGACCGCCACCACGACACTCGGCCGTGTGCTCTTCAACGAGCTGCTTCCGGCGGACTACCCGTTCGTCAACGAGCAGATGCCGAAGAAGCGCCAGGCGACGATCATCAACGATCTCGCCGAGCGGTACCCGATGATCGTGGTTGCTCAGACCGTCGACAAGCTCAAGGACGTCGGGTTCTACTGGGCCACCCGTTCGGGTGTCACGGTCTCGATCTCCGACGTGCTCGTGCCGCCGGAGAAGCCTGCCATCATCGAGGACTTCGAGGCTCAGGCCGACAAGATCGAGAAGCAGTACCAGCGTGGTGCTCTGGACAAGAAGGAGCGCAACAGCGCTCTGGTCACCATTTGGCAGGAAGCGACCGACAAGGTCGGCAAGGCCATGGAGGCTCACTTCCCCGACAGCAACCCGATCCCGATGATCGTGAAGTCCGGCGCAGCCGGCAACATGACTCAGGTTCGCTCGCTCGCCGGTATGAAGGGCCTGGTGACAAACCCGAAGGGTGAGTTCATCCCGCGTCCGATCAAGTCTTCCTTCAAGGAAGGCCTGACCGTTCTCGAGTACTTCATCAACACGCACGGTGCTCGTAAGGGTCTGGCCGATACCGCACTCCGCACCGCCGACTCGGGTTACCTGACCCGTCGTCTGGTGGACGTTTCGCAGGACGTCATCGTCCGCGAGGTCGACTGTGGAACAGAGCGCGGCATCGTCACCACGATCGCCGAGAAGCAGGCCGACGGCACGATGATCCGCGATGCTCACGTGGAGACCAGCACGTACGCCCGTACCTTGGCGGCCGATGCAGTCGACGCGAACGGCACCGTCATCGTCGAGCGTGGCCACGATCTCGGTGACCCCGCGATCGATGCTCTGCTCGAAGCCGGCATCACGACGGTCAAGGTCCGCTCGGTCCTGACCTGCACCACCGGCACCGGCGTTTGCGCCACTTGCTACGGCCGCTCGATGGCCACCGGCAAGCTGGTCGACATCGGTGAGGCTGTCGGTATCGTCGCCGCACAGTCGATCGGTGAGCCCGGTACCCAGCTGACCATGCGTACCTTCCACCAGGGTGGTGTCGCAGGAGATGACATCACCGGCGGTCTGCCGCGTGTCCAGGAGCTGTTCGAGGCACGTGTGCCCAAGGGCAAGGCTCCTATCGCGGACGTCACCGGTCGGGTACAGCTCGAAGACGGCGATCGTTTCTACAAGATCACCATCGTTCCGGACGACGGCGGCGAAGAGGTTGTCTACGACAAGCTCAGCAAGCGTCAGCGTCTGCGTGTCTTCAAGCATGCCGACGGTCGCGAAAGCCTCTTGGCTGACGGTGACCACGTCGAGGTCGGACAGCAGCTCATGGAAGGTGCTGCCGATCCCCACGAGGTCCTGCGAGTCATGGGTCCGCGTCAGGTTCAGATCCACTTGGTCAACGAGGTCCAGGAGGTGTACCGGAGCCAGGGTGTGTCGATCCACGACAAGCACATCGAGGTCATCGTGCGCCAGATGCTTCGTCGCGTGACGATCATCGATTCCGGTGCCACCGAGTTCCTGCCCGGTTCGCTCACCGAGCGCGCCGAGTTCGAGTCGGCAAACCGCCGCGTTGTCGCCGAGGGTGGCGAGCCCGCAGCCGGCCGTCCGGTGCTCATGGGTATCACGAAGGCGTCGCTCGCGACGGATTCGTGGCTGTCCGCGGCATCGTTCCAGGAGACCACTCGTGTCTTGACCGACGCGGCTATCAACTGCCGCTCGGACAAGCTGATCGGTCTGAAGGAAAATGTCATCATCGGCAAGCTGATCCCTGCCGGTACCGGTATCAACCGTTACCGCAACATCCAGGTTCAGCCCACCGAAGAGGCACGCGCCGCTGCTTACGCAGTGCCGTCGTACGACGACCAGTACTACAGCCCGGACGGCTTCGGCCAGAACACCGGTGCTGCAGTTCCGCTGGACGACTACGGCTTCAGCAACGACTACCGCTAAGCGTTAGTTCGTAGAAAATCCCCCCACTTCGAAAGAGGTGGGGGGATTTTTCATGTCAGGAGTGGGACGTTTTCAGGAGTTGCTGCCGCTGAGGTCCGGGATGACGATCTCCTGGACGGCCCACTTGTTCCCGTCGGGGTCGGCGAAGTAGATGAACCGCCCCCAGGCCTGGTCGTCGATCGGGCTGATGTCGATGCCGCGGCTCTTGAACTCGCGCTCGGCCTCTTCGATGTCCTTGACCACTACCTGCATGCCGACGACCGAGCCGGGCTCGGCGTCGGTGATTCCCTTGCCGATGCAGATCGAGCAGGCCGAACCGGGAGGGGTCAGCTGGACGAATCGCAGGTCTTCGCTGACCGTGTGATCGTGGTCGGCATTGAATCCGAGGCGGACGTAGAAGTCCTTGGCGCGGTCGATGTCGGTGACGGGAATGGCGACCAGTTCGAGCTTGATGTCCATGACGTGCCCTTCATGTGATGGTGAATTCCGGCGACAGGTCCAGTGTTGCGGGTATTGCGGTCAGAAACGGTCCTCGTTTGGCGTCCGGATGAAACTTTCCGAATTCCTTGTTGCTCCGAGGGTGCTTCTCTCACTGCTCGACCGATCCCGAACCAGGAGCGGATACCCCGACTCCGCAGCTCTGACGCATTCCGTCGAACGTGCCGCGCACGCCGACGCTCTCGGCTACCACCGGTTCTGGGTGGCCGAGCATCACGCGGTTCCCGGGATCGGGAGCGGGTCGCCGGCAGTACTGCTTGCCGCGATCGGCGCGCATACGCGCGATATCAGACTCGGCAGCGGTGGGGTCATGCTGCCGAATCACCAACCGCTGATCGTTGCCGAGCAGTTCCTGATGCTGGAGGCTCTGTACCCGGGGCGAATCGATCTCGGCCTCGGCCGATCGCTGGGATTCACGGAGCCTGTTCGTCAGGCACTACGACGTGGCAAGGACGCTCCGGACACGTTTGTGTCGGACCTGGACGAGGTGAGGCGTTATCTGGACGGTTCCGCGGCAGTGACGGCACGGCCGGCGTCGCAGACTGGAGTCCCGATCTTCGTGCTGGCGACGCGCACAGGTCTGAAAGTGGCAGCGCAGCTGGGGCTTCCGGTGGTCGTGGGTGGGCCGATACTCGGAATTGGGAGCACCGACCGGGTGGAGGCATTGGACGAGTACCGCCGAGCTTTCCGGCCCACCGACACGCATCCCGAACCTTATGTGGTGGTTTCTCTCGAAGTGGCGGTTGCCGATTCCACCGACGCGGCGCGTGAGTTGCTGATCCCGGAGGCATACGCGCTCGCAGAATCGTCACGGACGGGGGAGTTTCCGCCGCTCGCGTCGCTGGACGAGATCAGGCGTGCTCCGCGCAGTGATCGAAACGCCAGGCGGATCGAGTCGTTCATGGCGTCGGCGCTGCACGGCACACCCGTCGAGGTGAAACAGCAACTTCACGATCTCGCCGAACGGACCGGTGCCGACGAAGTGTTGGCGTCGACATCGACGTACGACCGTGACGCGCTTGCACTTTCGGACCGCCTATTGCGTGAGGTGGTTTAGCAGTGTGGTTGATCTAACGGGGCACGTGAAACTCGAGCAGAGTGGCGACGGAGTCGTCAAGTTCGGTCCACGGCACCGGTACGGAGAGGACGGCGATCGCCGAAGTCGGGAACTTGTCGCGGATACGTTGGGCCGCTTCGGAGTTTTCGTTCGATGCGAGATCGAGTGCAGTCCAGGGAATTCCGGGTTCGTGTCCGACAATCAGGAGCGTCTTGACGTGGTCGGACGTGGTTCGCGCAGCTGCAATGACGTCTGCGGGTGAGCCGCCGTAGATGGACTTCTCGAACCCGGCGGGAGCTTCGATTCCCGTCGAGGCAAGGGTTTCGACGGTCCGCCGGGAGGTGGAGCACAGAACGGCGTCGACGGGCGGGACGTTTTCGCGGATCCATTCGCCGCCGATGCGGGCCTCGCGCAGGCCCCGTTCGGCGAGCGGACGCTCGTGATCACGGATGCCCTCGGGGTAGCTGGACTTGCCGTGTCGCATGAGGACGAGGGTGCGGTGGTCGGCCATGCGTTCACGGTATCCGCTTTGTGCCCGTCAGTCCGGTTACTCTGGATGGTCAGGACCTTGAAGGAGGTTTTCGATGGCCGGTAAGAAGCTCGATCGAACTAATGCCCGAACTGCACTCGAGGTGGTACGCGAAAGCCCCACCATCGCTTTCATCACCGTTGCCCCGGCAGTGGTCGTGTTCGGCGTGGTGTGGTGGCTCTTCGGTTTCTGGGCCGCGATTCTTCTTGCGTTGGTGTTCGGTGTCGCGGCTGTCGCGACCCAGAAACTGCGTTAGAGGGCGCTCACCTGCGCAACTGCGCGGAGCGCTTCGCCGACCAGGAACCAGACCGTGACGGTCTTGTCGTCGACGCGGCTGCGCAGGACGACGTCGTCGCTGGAAACGATGGGGGAGAGGTACTCGATCAGTGCTCGATGCGGAACTGTCCGTAGTTCGGTGCGAGCGCTGAGGACCTCTTCGACTGCCTGCCAGTAGACGGCGTTGTTGACGTGGTCGAACGGGTCGATATCCGTGGCGCGCAGAGCGAACGGCGTGTCCAGAACACCCGCGCCGTCCGCCTCCGGTGCGTTCTCGGCGAGTACCCGCTTCCACTTCAGGCGATGCTCGTCGGTGGATTCCTCCAGTGGCCGCATGAAGTCGTCACTCATCCGCGTGGGCATGCCCGACTCGGCGCTGATGTTGATCCAGAAGCCTTCGGTTTCCATCAGCGCGCCGTTGCTGCCGTCGAAGCGCACACGCATGTTCGCCCATCTCGTGGAGAAGCCGGAGCACCAGCGAGTCATCGTCAACTCTTCCGGCCAGATCGCCGGGCGTACGACGTCGACGACCGTACGACGCACTATCCAGAGCGGATGGGTGTCGATGGCTCCCGCGGCCTCGATGTTGTCGTTGCCGATGTCCTGCAGGTAGCGGGCGACGGCGTCGAGCCTGACCTGCTTGGCGACGTCGATGTCGCCGGTGCGGACCGGGCGGGACTTGACGAAGATCGGTCCTCGGTCCGGCTGTTGCGCGAGCGTGAGATCTGGGTTCACGTGAGATTCCTGTTCGCTGGAGTGAGCCGATTCTGTCAGGCTTTTCAGCGAGTGGCGATTATCTGCTTTCCGCAGCCGGAGCCGTCGACCATTCGTGCCACGGCGACGGCGGTGTCGGCAAGGGGATGAACGGAGTCGATCACCGGGGTGATGTCACCTGCGTCGATCATCTGCGTCAGGACCTCCAGATCGTCGGCGTTCTCCGAAGCGATGAAGGTGCCCATTTTCTGAGATATGAACGGAGACAAGCACTGTGCGCGTATTTGGCGATCGGTTCCGCCGAGCCACCGTCCGCCGTTCTCGCCGCCGACGATCACCAGCGTTCCGGTGCGTGTGAGCGCCCGTCGAAGATCTCGCAGTCGGCGGTTGCCGCCGGTGTCGATGATGACGTCGTACCGATGCGATCCGTCGGTGGCGTCGTCGACGCGGTAGTCGAGAACCTCGTCGGCACCGATGGAGCGGACGGTATCGGTTTTCGAGGTGCTGCACACGCCGGTGACGTGAGCGCCCATGGCTTTTGCCACCTGCACCGCGTAGATCCCGACGCCACCGGATGCGCCGAGTACGAGGGCGGATTGGCCCGCCTGCACGCGGCCGTGGTCGCGCACGGCTTGCAACGCTGTGAGGGCGGAGACCGGTACCGCTGCTGCTTGTGCGAACGACAATCGGGCAGGTTTTGCGGCAATCTTCGTCTCGAGTGCGCGTGCGTACTCCGCGAACGAACCGACCGCGATCCCGTATACCTCCTGGCCGACTGCCACGCGGGTCACCGAACTGCCGACGGCCTCGACTCGGCCGGACACGTCCAGTCCGCGGACTCGGTTCCTAGGTCTGCGCAGCCCGAAACCCGCGAGGCGCAACGGATATGGCAGTCCGGCCATGAGATGCCATGCCCCGCGGTCGACGGACGCGGCCTCGACGCGTATCAGCACTTCGTTGTCGGCGACAGTGGGGCGCGGAATGTGGTCGACGTAGAGAACGTCGGCCTCGCCGTAGCGATCCTGTACGACGGCGGTCATCAGTTCCTTCGGCATGCGAGTCTCCGTTCGTCGAATACTTACAGCGTAAGTATTGCACTTACGGTGTAAGTTCTGTCAACGTGGAGAAGCGCGCAAGATTGACCCGAGACGACGTCGTACACGCTGCTGTCGCGCTTGCCGATTCCGTCGGAATCGATTCGATGACCATGCGGAAGTTGGGCACCGAACTGGGCGTCGAAGCGATGTCTCTGTACAACCATGTTTCGGACAAGGGGGATCTGCTCGACGGAATGGTCGATGCGGTCTTCGCGGAGATCGATCTGCCGACGCCGGGACGCCCGTGGCGCACGGAACTTCACGTGCGAGCGGTATCGACAAGGGAAGTGTTGGGGAGGCACCCGTGGGCAACTCCGTTGATGGAGTCCCGAACGACGCCTGGTCCCGCGACCCTGCGCCACCACGATGCCGTCATCGGAACGCTACGCGCCGCCGACTTTCCCGTCGCCCTTGCTGCGCATGCCTTTTCGATCATGGATGCGTACATCTACGGCTTCGTGCTGCAAGAAGTGAGCTTGCCGTTCGAAACAGCGCAGGAAACGACGGAACTGGCGAAGGCGATCATGGGCTCGTTCGAGAGCGGTCAGTATCCGCACCTGGCCGAGTTGACCACCGAGCACGTCCTTGCTCCGGGATACAGCTACGCCGCCGAATTCGCTTTCGGTCTCGATCTGATTCTCGACGGACTCGAACGTCTGCACATCGGGAGCGAACGATGATCTGACGTGAGTACCGGGTTAAAGTCGAGAAAACCGGGTTACCGGTCCAGACTTCAGATGTCCCGAAGAGGAGCTTTCTGTGCGCGCCATGGTGGTTACGGAACTGTCCGGTCCCGAAGGAATTGTCGCGCAGGAGGTTCCCGAGCCCGCAGCCGAAGGTCTTGTTCTCATCGATGTGAAGGCAAGTGGCGTCTGCTTTCCGGACCTGCTCATCACCTACGGCAAGTATCAGATCCGCCCGGAACCGCCGTTCATTCCCGGCGCGGAGATCTCGGGCGTCGTGGTCTCCGCGCCGGAAGGGTCGGGTTTCGCTCCGGGCGATCGTGTTCTCGCGGCCGCGTATCTGGGTGGGTATGCAGAGCGGATTGCCGTCAACCCGGCGCAGGTACTCCGAATTCCGGACGGACTCGCCTTCGACGAGGCGGCCTCGCTGATCATCAACTATCAGACGATGGAGTTCGCGCTCGCTCGTCGCGCGAAGATCGTCGCGGGGGAGACTGTCGTCGTGCTGGGCGCTGCAGGCGGAGTCGGAACGGCAACCATCCAGCTGGCCAAGGCGCACGGTGCCCGGGTGATCGCCGTGGTACGACGCGAGGGCGTCGATGACTTCTTGCGTGAGCTCGGTGCCGACGAGGTGGTCGCGCTGGCTCCGGGATGGGGAGAGCGGATTCGGGAACTGACCGACGGCGTCGGCGCTCAGATCGTGGTGGATCCGGTGGGCGGCGATGCGTTCGACGACGCGGTCCGGGTTCTGGCACCAGAAGGACGACTCGTGGTGATCGGATTCGCCGGCGGCGGTATTCCCGAGGTAAAGGTGAACCGGGTGCTGTTTCGCAATATCAGCATTGTCGGCGCGGCATGGGGTGAGTTCACGCGTACCAATCCCGAGGCGGTAGCCGAGGTACACGCATCGCTGGTAGAACACGTCCTAAACGGCTTGCGTCCGCTGGTCAAGGCACGGTATCCGCTTGCCGACGCAGCAGTTGCCCTGGCTGATCTCGAAAGCGGCAAAGTTCTCGGAAAGGCCATCTTGCTGCAGGAATGATTCTTCGCAACGTGATGGTGGTCACCAAATAATAAGTTGCAACATGTTTTCATTTGGGCAATAGTTGCAACCGCACTACCATTTGCCAGGTGATCGCTTCCGATTCTGATGACCTGTATGGAGCACTCGACGAGTTGTTCACTCGCCTGATGAGCGCCGGTGATTCGGAGTCGATCGATGCGTTGATCGAACTGGATCTCTCGTTCTCTCAGGTGCGTGTGCTGTTCGTACTTGCACAACGTGATGCGGCGATCCCGATCAACGAGGTTGCCGACGAGCTTCGGCTCTCGGTGGCAGCTACGGGGCGGAACATCGATCAGCTCGTGAATATGGGTCTGGTCGATCGCCGTGAAGACGAGCGGGACCGACGCGTCAAGCGGGTTTCCTTGTCGGAGGCCGGTCGTAAGGTGACGACCAACCACATCGAGTGCAAGCGCGGCCAGCTTCGCGAATTCGCGTCGCGTGTTCCTGAGCCAGAGCGGATTCGTTTGTTCGAGGCTCTCAAGCCCATTCTCGCGGGTGACTATCTGCGAGCACTTAACCAGGAGACTTCGCGATGACATCGCCGAACGCGCCGGCACCGGCGTCCGACAAACTTGACGGGGCGGTCCTCAAGATCGCTTCCGTGGTGGTGCTCGGCGCCATCATGTCGATTCTCGACGTAACCGTGGTGAGCGTCGCGCTCACCACCTTTGCCGAGGACTTCGAAACTTCGTACGCCACCGTCGCGTGGACGATGACGGCCTACACCCTCGCTTTGGCGACGGTCATTCCGGTTACCGGTTGGGCTGCCGACCGTTTCGGCACCAAGCGCCTGTACATGACGGCCCTGGTGCTGTTCGTACTCGGTTCGGTCGCTTGTGCGATGGCGTGGGACATCACCTCGCTCATCGGCTTCCGCGTGCTCCAGGGTCTCGGCGGCGGCATGTTGATGCCGCTCGGTATGACGATCATGACCCGGGCCGCCGGTCCGGACCGCGTCGGTCGCGTCATGGCAGTTCTCGGTATCCCGATGCTGCTCGGCCCCATCGGTGGCCCGATCCTCGGTGGTTGGCTGATCGAGGCCGCGAGCTGGCACTGGATCTTCCTGATCAACCTGCCGATCGGCATCATCGCGTTGGCAGCAGCATTCATCATTTTGCCGTCCGACAAGGCGAAGCCTTCGGAGTCGTTCGACTTCCTCGGCATGATCCTGCTGTCGCCCGGCCTGGCGCTGTTCCTGTTCGGTGTGTCGTCCATCCCTGAGGTGGGAACCGTCGCGTCCGCTCGGGTTCTGGTGTCGGCCGGTATCGGTCTGGCGCTGATCATCGCCTTCGTGTTCCACGCGCTCAACAAGGATCACCCGCTGATCGACCTGCACCTGTTCAAGAACCGTCAGTTGACCACCGCCGTCATCACGACGTCGCTGTTCATCGTCGCCTTCATGGGCGCCGGGTTGCTGTTCCCGAGCTACTTCATCCAGGTCGGCGGTCACACCACGCTCGCTGCCGGATTGTTGATGGCTCCGCAGGGTCTCGGCGCTATGGTCACTATGCCGATCGCTGGTCGACTGGTCGACAAGATCGGCCCGGGCAAGATCGTCCTGACCGGTTTGCCGTTGATTCTGATCGGCTTGGGTGTGTTCACACAGGTTGCCTCGGATTCCCCGACGTGGCTGCTGATGGGTGCCTTGTTCGTCATGGGCCTCGGTATGGGTTGCACCATGATGCCGCTGATGACCGCAGCTATCGTGACGCTCTCCAACGAGCAGATTGCTCGCGGCTCCACCCTGATGAACATCGTTCAGCAGACCGCAGGTTCGATCGGTACCGCCGTGATGTCGGTGGTCTTGACCAACCAGCTTCTCGATCGTGGCCTCGACACGACGATGGTCGGTGCGGCCTCGCACATTCCGACCGAACCGGGAAGTCCGCAGGAGTCTGCTGCGAATTCGATTCTCAGTGCGGCGTCGGATGCCTTCGGTAACACCTTCCTCGTTGCCACTGTGCTGATCGTCCTGACCCTCATCCCGGCGTTCTTCCTGCCGCGGAGCAAGACCACCAGGCCGGTGGCCGAGGGCGAGACGGCAACGCCGATCGTTATGCACTGACCGCTTTTCGGTAGATCGTTCGTCCAGGTGAGGGCGGCACACATCTTGTGTGCCGCCCTCACCTTTTTGCCGTGGAATACAGCTGGATGGTTGAATGTTTGATCAGTTACATGCAAACGCATGGATCTAGTTCGCGGAGGAGCAACCATGCAGTTCGGAATCTTCACGGTCGGTGACGTCACCACTGATCCCACGACGGGGGCGACCCCGACAGAGCACGAGCGCATCAAGGCCATGACGACCATCGCCAAGCACGCCGAGGAAGTCGGTCTCGACGTCTTCGCGACCGGCGAGCATCACAACAAGCCGTTCGTGCCGTCATCTCCGACCACGATGCTCGGATACATCGCGGCCCAGACCGAGAAGATCACGCTCTCCACGTCCACGACGCTGATCACCACCAACGACCCGGTGAAGATCGCCGAGGACTACGCGATGCTCCAGCACCTCGCCGAGGGGCGCGTCGACCTGATGATGGGTCGCGGAAACACCGCGCCTGTGTACCCGTGGTTCGGCAAGGACATTCGCGCCGGAATCCCGTTGGCGCTCGAGAACTATCAACTTCTTCGCCGGCTCTGGGACGAGGAGGTCGTGAACTGGCAAGGGGAGTACCGCACACCGCTGCAGGGATTCACGTCCACACCGCGCCCGCTGGACGGTATCGCTCCGTTCGTGTGGCACGGCTCGATCCGCAGCCCCGAGATCGCGGAGATCGCGGCGTATCACGGCGACGGATTCTTCGCGAACAACATCTTCTGGCCGAAAGAGCACTACATCGAGCTGATCAATCTTTACCGCCGGCGTTACGAGCACTACGGCCACGGGTCCGCGGATCAGGCGATCGTCGGCCTCGGCGGTCAGGTCTTCATGCGCAAGAACAGTCAGGACGCGGTCAAGGAATTCCGTCCGTATTTCGACAATGCCCCGGTGTACGGCCACGGGCCCTCACTCGAAGAGTTCACCGAGCAGACGCCGCTGACCGTCGGTTCCCCCGAGCAGGTCATCGAGAAGACGTTGGCGTTTGCCGATTTCTTCGGTGACTACCAGCGCCAGCTGTTCCTGATGGATCACGCCGGACTGCCGCTGAAGACGGTGCTCGAGCAGCTCGATCTGCTCGGTGAGGAAGTTGTTCCGGTTCTGCGCCGTGAGTTCGCGGCCAGGCGGCCAGCACATGTGCCGGACAACCCGCCCACTCACGCGTCGATGAAGGCGGCTCGTGAGGCAAGCAGTGTCACTGCCTGACGAGCAACCGCCTGAGGTTCCGGTCAGCACCACCGAACTCGCCACCGACGCCTGGGAAGCCTTGTTTCGCGCCCAGGTGTCGGTGATGCGGCGGCTCTCTGCCGATGACGTCTGGGATCAGGTGTCGATGCGCGAGTACGACGTGCTGTTCACGCTGAGTCTTGCGCCGAGTAGTTCCCTTCGCCTGCATGACCTGAATCGGGAGATATTGCTGAGCCAGCCTTCGCTCAGTCGCCTGGTGGAACGGTTGGAGGGCGAAGGTCTGGTAACGAGAAGTGTTGATCCACAGGATCGCCGCGGGACGATCGTGCAACTCACCGAAACGGGTGCAGCGCTGCAGAAATCAGTGGGTCGCCGTCATGCCGCGAGCATCCGCCGCCACGTCGGACCGGCCCTGGACGCTGATGAACTTCGACTGTTGGCCGAATTGTGCACGCGTCTGCGTCTCGCGCAGTCATGACTGGAGGCAGGATGGACGATATGAGCAACCTCGAAGCGCAGCCCGTCGAGCAGGAATGCGAAGGCCATCCGGCGGAGAGCGAGATTCAGATCCTCACCCCGCGCGACGTACCGCTCGGTGGCCCGCGGGCCATGCGAGTGCGACGCACCCTCCCGCAACGCGAGCGTTCGCTGATCGGGGGATGGTGTTTTGCAGATCATTACGGTCCGGATGACGTCGGCTCAGGACCGGGCATGCATGTGCCGCCGCATCCGCATACCGGTTTGCAGACGGTGAGTTGGCTGTTCACCGGAGAGATCGAGCACCGTGACAGCATCGGTTCCCATGCGATGGTACGGCCGGGTGAACTGAATCTGATGACGGCCGGGAGTGGCATCGCGCACTCCGAGGTGTCGACGCCGAATACGAAGGTTCTGCACGGGATGCAGTTGTGGGTGGCGCTGCCGGATGCGGCGCGCGATACCGCACCCGCGTTCGTTCACTATCGACCGGAGCCGGTGACCACCGATGGTGTCACGCTCAGTGTGTTCCTCGGTTCGCTCGCCGGTGAAACGTCTCCGGTGTCTACCTTCACCGAATTACTCGGTGCCGAGGTGATTCTCGATCCTGGGGCCGAGATCGCCCTCGATGTCGATCGTTCACATGAGCACGGCGTGATCGTCGATCAAGGATCGGTTGTTCTGCGTGGTACCACTGTCGGCTGGGCCGAGTTGGGTTATCAAGCACCGGGTTTCGGAAAACTGACTTTGCGCAATCCGGGATCCGAACCGGCTCGACTGCTACTTCTCGGCGGGAAACCGTTGGGCGAGCAGGTCATCATGTGGTGGAACTTCATGGGCCGTACACACGAAGAGATCGTCGAGTATCGACGCAAGTGGCAGGCCGAGCTTGCCTCCGGATTCGACGGCAGCGTCCCGGACCGGCGTTTCGGCGTCGTGCCGGGATACGACGGTCCGGCGCTCCCGGCACCCGAGTTGCCGAACAGTACGTTGCGGCCCCGAGGCTAGTCGTTGCTCTTGCTGCTACCGGCCGCGAGCGTCGTTTCGATCAGGCTTGTTCGATGTCCTGGTGAGCCTTCGCGAGCATGATGTAGCCGGCGCCGTTGGCGGTGATACCGGCCTTTTCGCCTTCGGAGAGTTCACGTTTGACTTTGGCGGGCACGCCGGCGACCAGTGATCCAGGCGGGATTTGCATCCCCTGAGACACGACGGCACCGGCTGCAATCAGTGACCCCGAGCCGATGTGTGCGCCGTTGAGCACCACGGCACCCATGCCGACGAGAACGTCGTCTTCGACGGTGCACCCGTGCAGCACTGCGTTGTGGCCGACCGAGATTCGTTCGCCCAGCACTGCGGGGAACGTCGGGTCGGCGTGCACGGTGCAGTTGTCCTGAATGTTGGTGTCAGCGCCGATGGAGATCGATTCTGCGTCGCCGCGGATAACCGCGCCGTACCAGATGCTGGCTCCCGCAGCGATGGTCACCGCGCCGACAACGGTGGCGTTGGGTGCGATGAACGCACTTTCGTCGATCTGCGGGGTGTTACCGAGAACGGTGGCGATGATCGGGTTGGTCATGGTTCTCCTGTGCGTTGGAATGACGTGCTCTGACGGTACCTGGACTACTTCGCTGTGGGTTTTCGATTCATGACGACTGTGCCGACGCCCGCGGTCACCACCAGTGCGATGGCCACGAGTGTGAATGCGTCGAGCGTTTGCCCGATCACGAGGACTCCGGCCAGTGCGGCCGCTGCGGGTTCGAGGGCGATGAGGACGGCAAAGACTTTCTTGGCGAGAGAGCGCAGCGCCCACATTTCCAAGCTGTACGGGATGACGGACGAGAGGACAGCGACGGCTGCGCCTGCGGCGAGCATCGTCGGATCCAGCAGTTCACTTCCTCCCGAGACGACGCCGAAGGGCAGCGTCAATACGGCCGCGACGATGCTTGCGCCTGCCAACCCGTCGGCGCTCGGGAGCGTCGCGGCCAGGTGGGAACCGGCCACGATGTATCCGGCCCACGCAGTAGCGGCGATCAACGCGAACATCACCCCGATCGGGTCCAAGCCGGATTCGCCGTGATCGCCCAACCCGAGCAGCAACACTCCGCCGAAGGCGAGCAGCACCCATGCTCCGTCGGCCCACCGACGAGACAGAACTGCGGCCAGGGTGAGCGGTCCGAGGAACTCGATGGTGACGGCCGTTCCGATGGGCACCGTGTCGAGGGCGAGGTAGAAGGCGCCGTTCATCACGGCGAGGGCGATGCCCAGCGCGAAGATGCCTTTGCGCTGCCGGTTCGACCATCTGCTCCATCGCGGGCGGACGATGACGCCGAGGATGATCGCGGCGATCGTCAGCCGCAGCGTCGTGGCTCCGGCCGGCCCGATCTGCGAGAACAATGTCGTCGCGAATGCCGCTCCGAACTGGAGCGACAGTATCGAGGTGAGGACTGCTCCGACCGGCAGTAGCTGACTGCCCGCCTTCATTCTCCGGTGAACTCGGGACTTCGACGCTCGAGCATAGCGGCGACGGCTTCGTGGTGATCTCGGGTGTGGTGGGCGATCGACTGCATGGCGGCCGAGAGTTCGAGCAAGCTCTCGAGGCTCTGGTGCTGGCCCTCGCGGAGGAGCTTTTTGGTCATGCGGAGTACCTGCGGGGGATTGGCGGCTACTCGAGCTGCCAAAGCGTGCGCAGCGGAAAGCAATTCCTCGGGCTCGGTCACCTGCGAGACCAGACCCCAGTCGAGTGCCTTCGCAGCATCGATCGGTTCACCGGTGAACGCCATCTCGGCCGCGCGGGCGTTGCCGATCGCGCGGGGGAGCAGCCACGCTCCGCCGTCGCCGGGAATGAGTCCTACCTTGACGAAACTCTCGGCGAAGACTGCGGCGGTCGAGGCGATGCGGAGGTCGCACATGAGTGAGAGGTCGCAGCCCGCTCCGATGGCCGGGCCGTTGACCGCCGCGATGGTCGGCACCTCACACGTGTACAGCGCGAGCGGGATGCGTTGGATGCCGTGCCGGTAGCCCTGGCGGATCTCGCCGGGTGCGCCACCGAACATGCCCTCCTTGTCTCGCATGTGCTTGACGTTGCCGCCGGAGGAGAAGGCCGATCCGGCCCCCGTCAGAATGACCGTGCGCACACTCTGATCTCGGTTGACCGCGGTGACTGCGTCTTCGAGGGCCTCGATCATGTCGATCTCGGAGATCGCATTGCGGGTGTCCGGGCGATTGAGGGTCCACGTGACCACATCGCCGGTTCGCGAGATCAGTACGGCGTCGCTCATGGGTGCTCCTGGTTGTCGATGGCAGTTGAACTCAGTCTCTCACCACAGGATTTCGCAATAACAATCATTCGTGCTTGATTTTTATGGATGTGGGTGTGATGCTGGTCGCATGGCCGAACTTCAGACGTTCATCGATGACTTGCGGGCCGAAGGCGAGAGCCTAGACGCCCTGGTTGCGGATCTGCCCGAGGAGAAGTGGGCGACAATGACGCCTGCGGAAGGGTGGACCATCGCACATCAGATCGGGCACCTGCACTGGACGGACAGTGCAGCGATCCTGGCGATCACCGACCCGGACGGGTTCGCGGAGCAGTTGAAGGCGGCGTTCGTGAACCCGGCAGGGTTTGTCGACGACGGTGCTGCCGAACAGGCGGCCCGCCAGCCGGCGGAGTTGCTCGCCGATTGGCGAGCGGGGCGCAACGCTCTCGTCGAGGCGCTCACCGCCGCCCCGGCCGGAACCAAGTTCCCCTGGTACGGCCCGCCCATGGGCGGTGTCTCCATGGCTACCGCGCGACTGATGGAGACGTGGGCGCACGGGCAGGACGTTGCCGACGCACTCGGCGTCGAACGCGCTCCGACGGCGCGCATCAAGAACATCGCTCACCTGGGTGTGCGGACGCGAAACTTCGCGTACTCGGTCAACGAGAAGACGCCGCCCGCCGACGATTTCCGGGTTGAGTTGACCGCGCCGGACGGGTCGCTCTGGACCTGGGGGCCGGAAGATGCGCCGCAGAAGGTTACCGGGCCGGCGTTGGACTTCTGCTTGCTGGTCACCCAGCGCGCCAATCGCGCCGATCTCGATCTGGTCGTCGTGGGTGCCGACGCGGACGAGTGGCTCGGGTTCGCGCAGGCCTTTGCCGGACCCAGCGGTGAGGGACGAGCCGCCGTCGGATCCAGCGGTGAGGGACGAGCATCGAAGGTGGGCAAATGAGTTCGGTACGGATCGGTAACTGCTCCGGGTTCTACGGCGACCGCGTCTCGGCGATGCGCGAGATGCTCGAGGGCGGCGAACTCGACTACCTGACCGGCGACTACCTGGCCGAACTGACGATGTTGATCCTCGGGCGGGACCGGATGAAGGACCCGGCGCTCGGCTACGCGAAGACGTTCCTGCGGCAGGTGGAGGACACGCTCGGCCTTGCGCTCGACAAGGGGGTGAAGATCGTCGCGAATGCAGGCGGTCTCAACCCGGCCGGACTGGCCGACGCGTTGCGCGAGGTCAACACCAAGCTGGGGTTGAACGCAAAGATCGCCCACGTCGAGGGTGACGATCTGGTCTCTCGGGCAGACGAACTCGGACTCGGCTCCCCGCTGACGGCCAATGCGTACCTCGGCGCCTGGGGCATCGTCGAAGCATTGTCGGCCGACGCCGATGTCGTGGTCACCGGACGGGTCACCGATGCGTCGGTGATCGTCGGTCCGGCCGCTCACCATTTCGGTTGGAAGCGAGATGATTTCGATCAGCTTGCCGGTGCTGTCGCGGCGGGCCACGTCATCGAGTGCGGAACCCAGGCCACCGGCGGCAACTACGCGTTCTTCACAGAGATTCCCAATCTGGGCCGGCCTGGCTTCCCGATCGCCGAGATCAACGCGGACGGAACCTCGGTCATCACCAAGCACGCCGGAACGGACGGCGAGGTGAGCGTCGGCACGGTGACGGCGCAGCTGCTGTACGAGATCACCGGTGGACGCTATGCAGGCCCGGACGTGACGACCCGCATCGACAACGCAGTGCTCACCCAGGAAGGCCCGGACCGGGTGTTGATCAGCGGCGTCACGGGCGAGGCTCCGCCGCCGCAGTACAAGGTCTCCCTGAACACGCTGGCCGGGTTCCGTAACGAGGCCACCTTCATCCTCACGGGTCTCGACATCGAGGCCAAGGCCGATCTGGCGAAGACTCAGCTCGAATCCTGGCTGACGAAGAAGCCCGCCGAACTGGTCTGGACTCTCGCTCGCACGGATCATCCGGATTCCGACACCGAGGAAACCGCGAGTGCGTTGCTGCGCTGCGTGGTTCGCGATTCCGACCCCAAGGTGATCGGTCGCCCTTTCTCCGCGGTTGCGGTGGAAATGGCACTTGCCAGCTACCCCGGCTTCTCGCTGACGGCTCCGCCGAGCAACGGCCAACCGTACGGAGTGTTCACCCCCGGCTACGTCGACGCGGGATCGGTGCCGCACGTGGCCGTACTGCCGGACGGCACGCGCGTGGACATCGCTCCGTCCACGTTGACGCACGACCTCGAACCCGTCGGCGAACCGGAGCGTCCGGAGCCGTTGCCGCCACAGACGTCGCTTTCAGTACCACTCGGCACGATCGCCGGTGCCCGTAGCGGCGACAAGGGCGGAAATGCCAACGTCGGCGTCTGGGTTCGCACGGACGATCAGTGGAAGTGGTTGGCGCACACACTGACCGTCGAGATGCTCAAGGAACTGCTACCGGAAGCAGCAGACCTGAACGTCACTCGCTACCAGCTTCCGCACCTTCGTGCCGTCAACTTCGTGATCGAGGGAATTCTCGGTCAGGGTGTCGCCTCGCAGGCGCGGTTCGATCCGCAGGCCAAGGGAATTGGTGAATGGCTGCGTTCGCGCCACATCGACATCCCGATTTCGCTACTCCCCGTAACTGACGAGAAAGAGGATTCACGGTGACCGTGTGGACCACACCGGAAAGGCTTGCGCTTCGCGAGACCGTACGCGGATTCGTGAACCAGGAGATTTTGCCGCATCTGACGCAGTGGGAGCGAGACGGCGAGATTCCGCGCGAATTGCACCGCAAGGCAGGCGCTCTCGGACTCCTCGGGGCCAGCGCACCCGAATCGGCCGGTGGTGAGGGCGGCGACGCCGTCGACTCCATCGTGATCTGTGAGGAGATGCATCAGGCAGGTGCGTCGGGCGGGCTGTTCGCATCGCTCTTCACCTGCGGCATCGCGGTGCCGCACCTGATCGCGGCCGGCGACGAGGCGCAGATCGAGAAGTGGGTCAAGCCGACCCTGCGCGGCGACAAGATCGGCTCGCTCGCCATCACCGAGCCCGGCGGAGGCAGCGACGTCGGGCACCTGACAACTACAGCCAAGCGCGACGGCGATCATTACGTCGTGAACGGCGCCAAGACGTTCATCACCTCCGGCGTTCGAGCGGACTTCGTCGTTACAGCGGTGCGCACCGGTGGTCCCGGCGCGGGTGGTGTATCACTGCTCGTGATCGAGAAGGGCACACCGGGATTCACCGTCTCGCGCAAACTCGAGAAGATGGGCTGGCGCGCATCCGATACCGCGGAACTCTCCTTTGTCGACGCCCGGGTTCCGGTGGAGAATCTGGTCGGTGCAGAGAACAGCGGCTTCGCGCAGATCGCCCAGGCATTTGTCTCCGAGCGGGTAGCGCTCGCCGCGCAGGCGTATGCCAGTGCAGAACGTTGCCTGGAGCTGACGCTCGAATGGTGCCGCGCCCGTGAGACTTTCGGTCGCCCCCTGATCAGTCGGCAGGCCGTCCAGAACACCGTCACCGAGATGGCCCGCAAGATCGACGTCGCCAAGGTGTACACGCACTCGGTGATCGAGCGGTACATGGCCGGTGACGGCGATCTGATCGCCGAGGTGTGCTTTGCGAAGAACACGGCAGTCGAGACGGGCGAATGGGTTGCGAACCAAGCTGTTCAGCTGTTCGGCGGCCTCGGATACATGCAGGAAAGCGAAGTGGAGAGGCAGTACCGGGACATGCGAATTCTGGGAATCGGTGGCGGAACCACCGAAATCCTCACCGGCCTCGCGGCCAAGCGATTGGGGTATCAGTCATGAGTGTCATCCGGTCAACACTGGACACCAATTCCGAGGTGTACAAGACCGCAACTTCGACCATGAACACCAAGCTCGCCGAGATCGAGGTCGAGCACGCCAAGGCGTTGGCGGGTGGCGGCGAGAAGTACACCGAGCGGCACCACAAGCGGGGAAAGCTCCTGGCACGCGAGCGGATCGAACTCCTGCTCGATCAGGATTCACCGTTCCTCGAACTGTGTCCCCTCGCTGCGTGGGGGAGTGACTTCCCGGTCGGCGCCAGCACCGTGGTCGGTATCGGCGTCGTCGAAGGTGTCGAATGCCTGATCGTCGCCAACGATCCCACCGTGCGCGGCGGCACCAGCAACCCGTGGACGCTGCGTAAGGGTTTCCGCGCCAACGATATCGCCATGCAGAACCGACTCCCGGTGATCTCCCTCGTAGAGTCCGGCGGCGCAGACTTGCCGACGCAGAAAGAGGTGTTCATCCCGGGCGGGCGTATGTTCCGTGACCTCACTCAGCTGTCCGCAGCCGGAATCCCCACCATTGCACTGGTCTTCGGTAACTCGACGGCCGGCGGTGCGTACATCCCGGGCATGTCCGACCACGTCGTGATGATCAAGGAACGCTCCAAGGTGTTCCTCGCAGGCCCGCCGCTGGTCAAGATGGCCACCGGTGAGGAATCCGACGACGAGGCACTCGGCGGCGCCGAAATGCACGCTCGCAAGTCCGGGTTGGCCGACTACTTCGCCGCCGACGAGCAGGACGCGATCCGCATCGGGCGCTCGATCGTCAAGCGGCTCAACTGGACCAAGAAGGGGCCGGCGCCGCGCGCGGAGATCATCGAACCGCTCGAGGATCCGGAAGAGTTGCTCGGCATCGTTCCGGCCGACCTGAAGATCCCGTTCGATCCGCGTGAGGTCATCGCCCGTATCGTCGACGGTTCCGACTTCGACGAGTTCAAGCCGCTCTACGGTTCCTCCCTCGTGACCGGGTGGGCAGAGCTCAACGGCTACCCGATCGGCATCCTGGCGAACGCACGTGGAGTGCTCTTCAGTGAGGAATCACAGAAGGCCACGCAGTTCATCCAGCTCGCCAATCGTTCCAACACGCCGTTGCTGTTCCTGCACAACACCACCGGCTACATGGTGGGTAAGGAATACGAGGAGGGCGGCATGATCAAGCACGGATCGATGATGATCAATGCGGTTGCCAACTCCAAGGTTCCGCACATCTCGATCCTGCTCGGAGCGTCGTACGGCGCCGGTCACTACGGCATGTGCGGACGGGCGTTCGATCCGCGATTCCTCTTTGCCTGGCCCAGTTCCAAGTCCGCCGTCATGGGCGGTGCGCAGCTCGCCGGCGTCATCTCCATCGTGGGACGCGCTGCTGCCGAGGCGCGCGGCCAGGTCTTCGACGAGCAGGCCGACGCCGGCATGCGCGCGATGATCGAGAACCAGATCGAGGCCGAGTCACTTCCGATGTTCCTGTCGGGTCGTCTGTACGACGACGGCGTCATCGATCCCCGAGACACCCGCACCGTGGTGGGAATGTGCCTGTCGGCCATCGCCACCGCCCCGATCGAAGGCACCGAGAACTTCGGCGTCTTCCGTATGTGAGGCACGCCGTGACAATCACTTCAGTACTGGTCGCCAATCGTGGCGAAATCGCCCGCCGTGTCTTTGCAACCTGCCGCAAGAACGGAATCGGCACGGTCGCGGTATTTTCCGACGCAGATGCCGACAGCCCGCACGTCGCCGAAGCCGATGCTTCGGTTCGCCTGCCGGGTAACACGCCTGCCGAGACCTACTTGCGGGGTGAGCTCGTCATCGCCGCCGCCAAGGCTTCGGGCGCCGACGCGATTCACCCCGGATACGGATTCCTCTCCGAGAACGCGGAGTTCGCGCGCAGCGTCATCGACGCGGGACTGACGTGGATCGGCCCGCCCGTCGAATCCATCGAGCTCATGGGGTCGAAGGTCGAGTCCAAGAAGATCATGGACGCCGCCGGAGTGCCGGTGCTCTCCGAACTCGATCCCGCCGCGGTGACCGAGGCTCATCTGCCGGTGCTGATCAAGGCGTCGGCGGGCGGCGGCGGACGCGGAATGCGTGTCGTTCGTGAATTGTCGGCGCTGGACGGCGAACTGGAAGCGGCGCGGCGTGAGGCGCAGTCCGCTTTCGGCGACCCGACAGTCTTCTGTGAGCGGTACCTCGAGACCGGTCGGCACATCGAGGTTCAGGTCATGGCCGACCGCCACGGTGCGGTGTGGGCGGTGGGGGAGCGCGAGTGCTCGATCCAGCGTCGGCATCAGAAGGTGGTCGAAGAGGCACCGTCGCCGCTCGTGCAACGCATCCCCGCCATGCGCGACAAGCTGTTCGACGCCTCGCGGCTCGCCGCCAACGCCATCGGTTACGAAGGCGCAGGAACCGTTGAATTCCTGGCTGACGAAAAAGGCGACTTCTTCTTCCTGGAAATGAACACGCGTTTGCAGGTGGAGCATCCGGTCACCGAGTGCACCACTGGACTCGATCTGGTGGAACTCCAATTGCAGGTCGCTTCAGGTGAAGCACTTCCGGACGAACAGCCGGAGATCCGGGGGCATTCGATCGAAGTGCGCCTGTACGCCGAGGACCCCGCCAAGAACTGGCAGCCGCAGAGCGGAACCGTCCACCACATCGAGTTGCCCGGTGACCCGCAAGAATTCAGTGTTCTGCGTGAGCAGGGCGTTCGCCTCGACTCCGGCGTCGTCGACGGCAGTGTTGTCGGCGTCCACTACGACCCGATGTTGGCCAAGGTCATCTCGTACGCGCCGACGCGGACCGCAGCTGCCCGGCTGCTCGCATCGACGCTGGCGCGCACCAGGATTCACGGCCTGCGCACCAACCGCGACCTGCTCGTCAACGTCTTGGCCCACCCCGCCTTCATTGCCGGAGACACCGACACTGCCTTCTTCGAGACTCACGACCTCGAGAAGCTGTCTACGCCCTTGGCCGATACCGCCGCCGAAAAACTCTCGGCGCTGGCGGCGGCACTTGCCGATGCCGCGCACAACCGGGCGTCGGCCCGCGTCATCGGCCGCTTGCCCAGCGGGTGGCGCAACCTCCCGTCGCAGCCGCAGAGCAAGAGCTATTCCACTGCGTCGGGCGACTACGACGTCCGCTACTCCCTGAGCCGAAGCGGCGTGCTGAGTGCAGAAGGCTTCGACGACGTGCGCCTGGTGTCGGCAACTGCGACCCGGGTAGTGCTCGAGCAGAGCGGAGTACAGCGCTCGTTCGACGTTGCGGCCTACGGGAGTGAGATTTTTGTCGACTCCTCGCTCGGACCCGTCGCGTTGACGGCAGCACCGCGCTTCGTGGATCCGTCGGCAGAAGTCGCCGCCGGTTCGTTGCTCGCTCCGATGCCGGGATCGGTCATCCGCCTCGGTGCCGCACTCGGTGACACCGTCACCGCCGGCCAGCCGATTCTGTGGCTGGAGGCCATGAAGATGGAACACACCGTCACCGCGCCGACTGCCGGTGTCCTGGTGGAACTTCCGGTCGCCGTCGGCCAGCAGGTCGAGGTCGGATCGGTACTCGCACGTGTGGAAGAACCCGCTACAGAAGAGGAAGCATGATGAGTTTCATCGAGACCGAAGAGCAGAAGGAACTGCGGGCATCCGTTTCCAAACTGGGTGAGCGCTTCAACTACGTCGACTACGTGCTGCCCAAGGCGCGAAAGGGGGAGCCGCTCACCGAATTGTGGAACGAGGCGGGCAAACTCGGATTCCTGGGCGTCAACCTGCCGGAGGAATACGGCGGCGGCGGTGCAGGCATCTACGAACTCGCGCTGGTGCAGGAGGAATTGGCGGCGCAGGGTGCCGGTCTGCTCCTGGTTGTCGTATCCCCGGCCATCTGCGGCACCATCATCGGCAAGTACGGCACGGCGGAGCAGAAGCAGCAGTGGCTACCCAGCCTCGCCGACGGCTCCAAGATCATGGCGTTCGGAATCACCGAGGCCGACGCTGGTTCCAACTCTCATCAGATCACCACGACGGCACGCAGGGATGGAGACGACTGGATCCTGAGCGGCAACAAGATCTACATCTCGGGTGTCGATCAGGCTGACGCGGTCCTCGTCGTTGCGCGCACCGAGGACTCCAAGACGGGCAAGCTCAAGCCCGCTCTGTTCATCGTCCCCACGGATTCTCCCGGATTCGTGAAGACGCAGATGGAGATGGACATCATCGAACCGGACCACCAGTTCATCCTCTTCCTCGACGACGTCCGTCTGCCGGCCGACGCTCTGGTCGGCGAAGCCGATGCCGCCTTGATGCAGTTGTTCGCCGGCCTCAACCCCGAGCGCATCCTGGGTGCGTCGATGGCCATCGGCATGGGCCGTTACGCCCTGAACGCCGCAGTGAAGTTCGCCAACGAGCGCACGGTGTGGAAGACGCCGATCGGTGCGCACCAAGGTATTTCGCATCCACTCGCGCAGGTGAAGATCGAACTCGAGCTCGCCAAGCTGATGATGCAGAAGGCCGCGGTGCTCTACGACAGCGGTGACGATTTCGGTGCTGCCGAAGCCGCGAACATGGCAAAGTACGCCGCCGCCGAAGCCAGCATCAAGGCGCTCGATCAGGCGATCCAGACGCATGGCGGCGCAGGACTGACGAAGGAATACGGACTGGCCGCCATGCTCGGTGCGGCTCGTATCGCCCGTGTCGCGCCGGTGAGCCGCGAGATGATCCTCAACTTCGTCTCACAGCATTCCCTCGGTCTGCCACGGTCCTACTAGGAAGAGGCGACTCATGACGGATCAGGACAAGCCATACGTACGGTACGAAGTATCGGGCGGTGCTGCCACGATCACTCTCGACTCACCCCACAACCGCAACGCGATTTCGACGCGGTTGGTCACGGAGTTGCAGGCTGGGTTGACGGCGGCTGCCGCCGATCCGGCAGTTCGAGCGGTGGTACTCACCCACACCGGTGGAACATTCTGTGCGGGAGCCGATCTGAGTGAGGCCTCCGGTTCGTCCGCATCACCGGAGGACGCCGTCAAGGAGCGAGGACGGGGGATGCTGACACTCTTGCGCAGCATTCTCGAGCTTCCCAAGCCGGTGATCGGGCGGATCGACGGTCACGTCCGGGCCGGAGGCATGGGTCTTGTCGGGGCGTGCGACATCGTCGTCGCCGGACCGGCGAGCACCTTCGCGGTGACGGAATCACGGTTGGGTTTGGCAGCGTCCATCATTTCGCTCACGGTCCTACCGAGGCTCGACCAGCGATCTGCGAGCCGCTATCTGCTCACCGGCGAGAAGTTCGGCCAGCACGAGGCCGAATCCATCGGACTCGTCACCTCCGCGTCGCAGGACACGGAGGAGTCGATCACCGAACTGCTCGGCACCTTGCGCCAATGTTCACCGCAGGGACTTGCCGAATCGAAGTGGATCACGACGCGTTCGGTCCTGGCTGGATTCGACCGGGACGGCGAGGAGATGATCGCGCAGTCGGCTCGGCTGTTTTCCTCTGACGAGGCTCGTGAGGGCATGATGTCTTTCTTGCAGAAGCGTCCAGCGGCCTGGGCGCAGTAGAAACTGCGCAGCTGGGACACAGAAGCGCTGGAACACAGAAGTAGAAGGGATGGCGGCGCGATGACTCGAGAGCCCAAGCAGGACCGAAGTCGAGTCACGCGCTCCCACCTGCTCGAAGTGACTGTGGAGTGTCTCGCCGAACTCGGGTGGAGCGCAACGACGATGAGCGTCGTCGCGCAGCGTGCCGGGGTGTCCAGAGGCGCCATGCAGCATCACTTCCCGACCCGCGAGGACCTCATCACCGCGGCGCTCGAGGTGATGTTCGACGCCCGGATGGATCAGGCACGAAAGGAATCGACCGACCTTCCGGTGGGTGCCGGACGAACCGAGGCGATCATTTCGCGGTTGGTGGAGTACTACACCGGGACTCTGTTCAAAGCAGCACTGCAGGTGTGGACGGCCGCTGCCTCCGACCCCGACCTGCGTGCCCGCGTACTGCCCCTCGAGGAACGATTCGGGCGCATCGCGCACCGCATGGCCGTCGAGAGTCTGGGTGTCGACGACTCCGACCCGGTGACGCACCGCTTGGTACAGGCGACCCTGGACCTGGCCCGCGGGCTGGGGCTGGCTGATGTCTTGACAGACGACTCGCGCCGACGCACCGAGGTGGTCAAACAGTGGGCGGCGCAATTGGATTCCACACTTGTTCGGGTACCGGTGGCAACTCCCTGAATCGGTAGCGGCGGGGCCGGCGCCGGTGCTCTCGACGCGCACGTGGCGTGTGTCGGGGGCCACCGAGAAGTACAGTCGGCTCCATGGCCGCACGCACTCTCACTTCGATCGGGACTTCGGTATTGGTCTCGGCTGCCGTGCTCTCGGCCGTGGTCGGCTGCAGCTCCGGCGACGGGTCCGTCGATCAGCCGGGCGACGGTGCGGGTTCGCAGGCACTCGCACCTACGGATCCGGGCCCGATGTTCGCCGAATGCGGCTCGGTGACCGACGAGGAAGTTGTCAACGCCTTCAATCTCGGCGCTTTTGCGACGACGACGCGCAACGGCGTCGGTTGCCAGTGGGAAGTCGCCGGTTCGAACGGTCCGAGCGTCAGTTTCTCCTGGTACCGCGGTAGCCCGATCGGCCGCGAACGGGCCGGGTCCGACCTGCTCGGACGTCCTGCCGACGACATCACGATCGGCGGTCATCAAGGCTTCATCGCGTCCACGGCAGGTTCGTTGTGCGAGTTGGGTATCGCGTTCGGCGGAGACTTCGTGCACTGGTCGATCACCTACGGCTTGCTGCCACCGACCGCGGATCCATGCACGGTGGCGCGGGATCTGATGGAAAAAACAGTTTCGAGGGCACAGTGAAGTTCGAGGGCGCCGTGAAGCGCGTATGGATCGGGCTCGCCCTGGCGGGGTCGCTGGTTCTGCTCACGGGGTGCGGCTCCGTGGTCACCGGGACTCCCCGTGCGGAGGGCAGCTACGGCGGTAGTGACAGCCAGGAATTCGCGAACGTCCTCCAAGAATGCGAAGCCGTCACCGACGAGCAGATCGCCGGCGCGGTAGGTGCCGACGCCGTCGGGCGTGGGTTCTTCGGCGCCATCTGCCGTTGGGACGGCATCGGGGCCGCGGGTCCGATCAAGATCACCTTCAACTGGTTCGAGACGGGCACCCTCGATCACGAGCGCGCTGCATTCGAGCACCTGGGATACGTGGTGGCGAAAATCGACATCAACGGCAGTGGCGGGTACCAGGTTCGCCAGCCGGCCGATCCGCAGAGCTGCGGGGTGAGCGCGAGCGCACCGGCCGGGGGAGTGTTCGGTTGGTGGGTCACCGAGCCGCAAGGCGGCGCGGATCCGTGCGAGGCTGCGGCAAAGCTCGGCGCGTTGACGTTGAACCGCAGCATCTGATCGCGACCGGTCCGGCTGCGTGGTCTGAGTGTGCAGCCAGAATGTCTGGTCAGAGCGTGAGGTCACTATCACCGTGGCCTCGCTTTGACCTCGTGGCGCGCCGACAGGTATCGTTATGGGTCGTGTCCGGCATGCCCGGGCCGATCTGTGTGCCTAGCTAGGTATTGCCGTGCGCGCGTTCGAGCAGAAACTGCTGATGAACGAGCATCCGGCTGCCTGTGTGGGGGTATGCGACACGCCCGACCTCGGGGGCAGTGCGCGGCATGAAAGTGCTGAGTACAGACTCTGAGGTGGGTGAGGAGCAGCAGCTCTCTTGCTCCAACTGCTAGATCCCTAATTTCAGAACAGCCACGTTTTCGAACGGCCCGAGTTCGCTCGAGCAGTCTGTTCGTCACAAGAAAGCCGGTAAATGCCAACCATCAACCAGCTGGTCCGCAAGGGTCGCCGCGACAAGACCGCCAAGGTCAAGACGGCAGCCCTCAAGGGCAGCCCGCAGCGTCGTGGCGTGTGCACTCGCGTGTACACCACCACCCCCAAGAAGCCGAACTCCGCGCTCCGTAAGGTCGCACGTGTTCGCCTCACGACTTCGGTCGAGGTCACCGCGTACATCCCCGGTGAAGGTCACAACCTTCAGGAGCACTCCATGGTGCTCGTCCGTGGCGGTCGTGTGAAGGACCTCCCGGGTGTCCGTTACAAGATCATCCGCGGCTCCCTCGACACCCAGGGTGTCAAGGGTCGCAAGCAGGCACGCAGCCGCTACGGCGCCAAGAAGGAGAAGAGCTAATGCCACGTAAGGGCCCCGCTCCGAAGCGCCCGCTCATCAACGACCCGGTTTACGGTTCCCCGTTGGTGACGCAGCTCGTCAACAAGATCCTGCTGGACGGCAAGAAGTCCACCGCAGAGCGAATCGTGTACCAGGCTCTCGAGCAGGCACGCGAGAAGACCGGCACCGATCCGGTCGTCACCCTCAAGCGCGCCCTGGACAACGTCAAGCCTGCACTCGAGGTTCGTAGCCGCCGCGTCGGTGGCGCTACCTACCAGGTGCCGGTCGAGGTTCGCCCCGGTCGTTCCACCACGCTGGCACTGCGCTGGCTGGTCACCTTCTCGCGTGCACGTCGTGAGAAGACCATGGTCGAGCGTCTCGCCAACGAGCTCCTCGATGCCAGCAATGGCCTCGGTGCAGCTGTGAAGCGTCGCGAAGACACTCACAAGATGGCCGAAGCCAACAAGGCATTCGCCCACTACCGCTGGTGATGTAAAGCGTCGGAGCAACTGCCATCGGGTGGGGCTCCGACGCTTGTCGCCGTTGGCGGCCTGATCATCGCGACCGATTCCGGACGCAGGTGGCCAGGTTCGCCTCGGCAGAGACATAATTGAAAGACCATGGCCCTGACGGTGGAACACACCGATAAGGCCGACACCCGAAAACCAAGCAACGAGCGGGGAAGAAACCTGTGGCACAGGAAGTGCTGACTGACCTGAACAAGGTCCGCAACATCGGCATCATGGCGCACATCGATGCCGGCAAGACCACCACCACCGAGCGCATCCTGTTCTACACCGGTGTCAATTACAAGATCGGTGAGACGCACGACGGTGCGTCGACGACGGACTGGATGGAGCAGGAGAAGGAACGCGGCATCACGATCACGTCTGCCGCCGTGACTTGCTTCTGGAACAACAACCAGATCAACATCATCGACACCCCCGGCCACGTCGACTTCACGGTCGAGGTGGAGCGGTCGCTGCGCGTGCTCGACGGCGCAGTTGCTGTCTTCGACGGTAAAGAGGGTGTCGAGCCGCAGTCCGAGCAGGTTTGGCGTCAGGCTGCCAAGTACGACGTTCCGCGCATCTGCTTCGTCAACAAGATGGACAAGATGGGCGCGGACTTCTACTTCACAGTCCAGACCATCATCGACCGCTTGGGCGCGAAGCCGCTCGTTCTCCAGCTGCCCATCGGCGCCGAGGACGACTTCGACGGCGTCGTCGACCTGGTCGAAATGAAGGCCATCACCTGGCGCGGCGTGGTCCCGACGGGAACCGCTCCGACCATCGAGGAGATCCCCGCGGATCTCGTCGAGAAGGCTGCCGAGTACCGCGAGAAGCTGCTCGAGACGGTTGCAGAGTCCGACGAAGCTCTCATGGAGAAGTACTTCGGCGGCGAAGAGCTCACCATCGAGGAGATCAAGGGCGCCATCCGCAAGATGACGGTCGCCTCCGAGCTGTACCCGGTTCTCTGTGGCTCCGCGTTCAAGAACAAGGGCGTTCAGCCCATGCTCGACGCTGTCATCGACTACCTTCCGAACCCGCTGGACATCGGCGAGGTCATCGGCCACAAGCTCGGTGACGAAGAAGTAGAGATCACTCGCAAGCCGAGCAAGGACGAGCCGTTCTCGGCTCTCGCCTTCAAGATCGCTGCTCACCCGTTCTTCGGCAAGCTGACCTTCGTCCGCGTGTACTCGGGTCGTATCGATCCGGGTGCTCAGGTGCTCAACGCAACCAAGGGCAAGAAGGAGCGCATCGGAAAGCTCTTCCAGATGCACGCCAACAAGGAGAACCCGGTAGACGAGGCCGTAGCCGGCCACATCTACGCAATGATCGGCCTCAAGGACACCACCACCGGTGACACCTTGTGCGATCAGGCGAGCCCCATCGTCCTCGAGTCGATGTCGTTCCCCGCGCCGGTCATCCAGGTCTCCATCGAGCCCAAGACCAAGTCCGACCAGGAAAAGCTGGGCGTCGCGATCCAGAAGCTCGCCGAAGAGGACCCGACCTTCTCGGTCGAGCTCGACGAAGAGACCGGTCAGACCGTCATCGGCGGTATGGGCGAGCTCCACCTCGACATCCTCGTCGACCGCATGCGTCGCGAGTTCAAGGTCGAGGCGAACGTCGGTAAGCCGCAGGTTGCGTACCGCGAGACCATCACCAAGAAGGTCGAGAAGCACGACTACACCCACAAGAAGCAGACGGGTGGCTCGGGCCAGTTCGCAAAGGTCATCATCGCTCTGGAGCCTTTCGTGGGCGAAGACGGTGCTACCTACGAGTTCGAGAACAAGGTCTCCGGCGGACGTATCCCGCGCGAGTACATCCCCTCCGTGGATGCCGGTGCGCAGGACGCGATGCAGTACGGTGTTCTCGCCGGCTACCCGCTCGTGAACCTGAAGCTGTCGCTGCTCGATGGTGCTTACCACGACGTCGACTCCTCGGAAATGGCGTTCAAGGTTGCCGGTTCGCAGGCACTGAAGGAAGCCGCCCGCAAGGCCGGCCCCGTCATTCTCGAGCCGCTCATGGCTGTCGAGGTCACAACGCCCGAGGAGTACATGGGCGACGTGATCGGCGACCTCAACTCCCGCCGTGGCCAGATCCAGGCCATGGAGGAACGCAGTGGTGCCCGTGTCGTGAAGGCGCTGGTTCCGCTCTCGGAGATGTTCGGTTACATCGGTGACCTGCGGTCGAAGACCCAGGGCCGAGCGAACTTCTCCATGGTGTTCGATTCCTACGCAGAGGTTCCCGCGAACGTCTCGAAGGAAATCATCGCCAAGGCGACGGGCGAGTAAGCACAGCGAGCTCCCCAGCCCGCGCCGGCAAGTAACCTCGGTTTCTTCCGGCACGAAGCACGACCTAGTAACAACCAACCGCACTGCTGCATACGGCAAGCAACAACAGTCCAGGAGGACACAAAGTGGCGAAGGCGAAGTTCGAGCGGACGAAGCCGCACGTGAACATCGGCACCATTGGTCACGTCGACCACGGCAAGACCACGACGACGGCGGCCATCACCAAGGTTCTCGCGGATGCATTCCCCGACCTGAACGAGGCTTCGGCCTTCGATCAGATCGACAAGGCTCCCGAGGAAAAGGCTCGTGGCATCACGATCAACATCTCGCATGTTGAGTACCAGACGGAAAAGCGCCACTACGCGCACGTCGATGCACCGGGTCACGCCGACTACATCAAGAACATGATCACCGGCGCAGCTCAGATGGACGGCGCTATCCTCGTCGTCGCAGCTACCGACGGCCCGATGCCCCAGACGCGCGAGCATGTCCTGCTCGCTCGCCAGGTTGGCGTTCCTTACATCCTCGTCGCCCTGAACAAGGCCGACATGGTTGACGACGACGAGATCCTCGAGCTCGTCGAGATGGAGGTCCGCGAACTGCTGGCCGCTCAGGAATTCGACGAGGAAGCCCCCGTCATTCCGATCTCGGCACTCAAGGCACTCGAGGGTGACCCGAAGTGGACGCAGTCCATTCTCGACCTGATGGCTGCTGTCGACGAGTCCATCCCGGACCCGATTCGTGAGACCGAGAAGCCCTTCCTCATGCCCGTCGAGGACGTCTTCACGATCACCGGCCGTGGCACCGTTGTCACCGGTCGTATCGAGCGTGGCGTTGTCAACGTCAACGAAGAGGTCGAGATCGTCGGCATCAAGGAAACCTCGACCAAGACCACGGTCACGGGTATCGAGATGTTCCGCAAGCTGCTCGACTCGGGCCAGGCCGGCGACAACGTCGGACTGCTCGTTCGTGGCATCAAGCGCGAAGATGTCGAGCGTGGACAGGTTGTCGTCAAGCCGGGCACCACGACTCCCCACACGGAGTTCGAGGGCCAGGCATACATCCTGTCGAAGGACGAGGGCGGCCGCCACACCCCGTTCTTCAACAACTACCGCCCGCAGTTCTACTTCCGTACCACGGACGTTACGGGCGTCGTGACGCTGCCTGAGGGCACCGAGATGGTCATGCCCGGTGACAACACCGAGATGTCCGTCAAGCTGATCCAGCCTGTCGCCATGGACGAGGGCCTGCGCTTCGCAATTCGCGAAGGCGGCCGTACGGTCGGCGCCGGCAAGGTTGCCAAGATCATCAAGTGAGACTCTTGTCTCGCTAGCTGATTCACAGCACTGAAAAAGGCGCTCATTCCCTTCGGGGAGTGAGCGCCTTTTCTGTGTCTTCCATCGGGTGGCCTGTGATCGAGTGTTCGGTGATCGGGTGCCTGCGTGGTTCTTACTTACTTGTTGGCTTCCACCCGGTCGAGGTGCAGCAGAACCTGTACTGCGACGGTTGAGCCGTCGAGGCTGCGCCTGGTTGCGCCGGCGATGCGTTCGGCCGAAGCGGTGAATCCGGCGACGTCGATCGACGGATCTGCAGTGACGACAATCGACAGCGTCGGCAGTCCGCGATCGACCGTCGCTTTGCTCTTGGTGCTCCGCACGCCGGTCAGCTGAGCGAGTTCGGCCGCTACGCCGTCTGCGACGGGTCCGAGATCCACGCTGACGTCGGTACCGGATTCGTTGTGCCGCAATGTGACTGCGCTCGTACGGCGCCGGCGAAGGTTCAGGTACAACAGCCCGAAACCGGCGAAGACGCAGAGGACGAAGGTGCCCGACAGTACCCAGTGCCACCACGGCTCCTCCGGAAGGCCGAAGAGGACCTCCCGATCGAGGCGTGACACCCAGGTTCGAATCAGCGACGCGCCCGCGTCCCACGCGATGGCGTATGCGCCCGCCGCGAGGAGTGCGATTCCGACGATGAGGACGATGATCCGATCGACCGCGGAGATCCAACGGTTCACGAGGCGTCCTTTCGTCGTACTACAGTTTCTCGCACGACAACCGAAAGTTGCAGTGGCCGCTGCAGTATCGCGAGGTGGGGCCGAACCGCCGCGTCGACGGCTGCGGCAAGTTCAGCTCGATCGCCACCGGTCGATTCGATGTGGACCTTGACGTGTTTACGGTCGACGCTGGTGTGAGCCGAGTCGACGCCGGGAACGACCGCTGCGTGGCTACTGCACAGACGTGCAATGTCAGTCGGCCGCATCCACACCGTCGATGCGCTCGGGTTCCCGAGTGGGACATGGGTTTTCGCACGGCGTTTGATCGCCGACATTATCAGGACAACACCCGCGACAACGGCAGCGATCGCCACCGGAAGCAGCCACGGTTGCCAGTGCAGACGAGACGTCCACTCCACGGAGTTTCGGATCCAGGGCGCCGATTCGAAAGTTCCACGGTTGATGAACCATTCGCGCGAGACGACGAAGGCGAGTGCGAGTAGACCACACGCGATGACGACGGCCGAAACCGCGGCCGCCGGGTTCGCAGAGGGGACCCGCGGCGGAATCGGATCCGAGAGTGCCTGCTGTGCCGGGCCCTCCGCGATCTCGACGCCGGAAACACAGGAGTCGTCAGAACCCTCGGTTGCCGCGATCATCACGTTCATGTCGTGGAGTGGAAGCCCGGTCAGCGATTCGACGCTGCGTCCGACTTCCGTTCGCACCCGGCCGGTCAACTCGGTGACCGAACACGGCCAGGACACGGCGAGGAAGAGATTGATGGCGACGGCGTCGCTACCCATCGAGATGTCGGCTCGCGGAAGGTCGCGTCCGGTCAGGCGAGTCAAGCCACCGGACTGGCGGACCACCCCCGGGACGTTCACCGCTGCGGCCGTGGCGATCTTGGCCATCGCACGGTCCTTGATGACCAAGGAGCCGCGTAGGCCAGGATCGTCCGCTGCGCTGGGATCGGACGGCTCAGCCACGGCCACGGCTTCGGAGGATCGCGCCGAGGTCGAGATGTCCGTCGCGGTGTGCTCCGATCGCCATACCGGCGGCGCCGAGCAGGACTGCGAAGACGAAACCGCTGAACCCACCCATGATTCCGGCGAGTGCGAGGAGCAGACCGACCAGCAGTCCGACGGTGGTGCTGTTCATGTCAGTTCCCTTCTCGAATGTTCGGTGCAATGTCTGTGACGGTGGCAGGCTCGGTGACTGCGTTTTCGGCATCAACGGGTAGATATCCCGCTGTCGACAGGTCGCCGACGGTCACGTTCACCGGTACGTCGACCAATCTCGCCACCACCGCTCGTACGCGCTCGGCGACGCTGCGAACGTCGGCCGGATAATGAACGGAAATGTGTACAGCACAGGAGTTTTCGTCGACGACGACGCCGGTGATGCGGCGTCCGGGGAGGTAGGTTCCCACTTCGCCGAACTGTCCTCCGTGCAGCTCTGCCACTTCCGGGATGGCAAGAACCGCGTCGGCGACTACCTCGGCCGCGTCGATCTCGCGGCCGGCGTCGGCGGTACTCACTGAACCCTCGGCTTGGCTTCCGGATCGGTACTACCGCCGCTCTCTGCATCCTCGAAGAGCATGACGTCGAAGACGGTGATGTTGACCTCGGTGACCTCGAGACCCGTCATGCTTTCCACTGCGGCAATGACGTTGCGGCGGATACCTACCGCCAGTTCGTGGAGTGCGACGCCGTACTCGGCGACAATGCCGATGTCGATGGCGGCTTGTTTCTCGCCTACCTCCACCGCCACGCCCTGGGCATGGTTGACGCGGGCGCCCGGTATGCGGTCGCGAAGTGCCCCCACCGCACGCGCTGTGCCCCCGCCGACGTCGTACACGCCGTTGATCTCGCGGGTCGCGATACCGGCGATCTTGGCGACCACGGCGTCGGCGATGATCGTCTTACCCTGGGTGCTGACTAGTTCCGCGCCACCGTCGGCGCCGAATCGGACGCTGTTCTTTTCACTGGAATCGCTGGTCATGGGGGCTCCCTGCTCATGTGTCAGTGCGTGCGTCTGAAGTACCTCCAACTGTAGTGACTGGTAGGTGACCATGCGGGATGCACCACACCTACTCCGGCATTTGGTATGGCAGAGTCGGAGGCAAATAGTGACGGCGTTCATAGTGAGCGCTGCAAGTGACGTGGGTCGGACAGGGTGGTACGTGGTGGCACGGATAGTGATCGTGGGTGCGGGTTTGTCGGGACTGCGGACCGTCGAGGAACTGCGACGAGCTGGTTTCGAAGGTGAATTGACGCTCGCGGGTGGGGAAACGCATCTGCCCTACGACAGGCCTCCGTTGTCGAAGGAAGTGATCCGCGGCGACAAGGACGAGACGACCTTGCGTCCGGCCGAGTTCTACGTCGAGAACAAGGTCGATCTCAAGCTCGGTTCGCCGGCAACCTCGGTGGACACGGTCGCCAAGTCGGTGGCGTTCGCCGACGGATCCACCCTGGACTACGACGAGTTGGTCATCGCGACCGGACTGACTCCGCGTCGCATCTCCGGCCTTCCGGAGTTGTCCGGAGTGCACGTTCTGCGCTCCATCGAGGAAGCGTTGGCCCTCCGCGCCGACCTTGCTCCCGGTAAGCGTGCGCTGATCGTCGGGGCCGGCTTCATCGGCTGCGAACTGGCCGCGAGCATGAAGTCTCACGGCGTCGACGTCGTGTTGCTCGAACCACAGCCGACGCCGCTGGCGTCGTTGCTCGGCCCCACCGTCGGCGCCCTCGTCGAACGTCTGCATCGGAACGAGGGCATCGACGTCCGAGTCGGTACGGGCTTGACCTCGCTGTCCGGCGACGGAGCGGTTGCCGCTGCGACCTTGAGCGACGGTTCGGAAATCCCGGTCGACGTGGTCGCGATCGGAGTCGGTTCGGTGCCGGTCACGGGATGGCTCGACGGTTCGGGGATCGAACTCGACAACGGAGTGCTCTGCGACGGCGTCGGCCGCACCAGCACCGAACACGTCTGGGCGGTCGGCGACGTCGCGTCCTGGCAGATCGGAGATCGACGCAAGCGTGTCGAACACTGGACCAATGCTGGGGACCAGGCCAAGATCCTGGCGGGAGCGATCACCGGAACGGGTGATCCGGATGCGCCGGCGCAGGTTCCGTACTTCTGGAGCGATCAGTACGACGTCAAGATCCAGGCATTGGGGACCGTCGCACCCACGGACACCGTTCACATCGTGAAGGACGACGGCCGAAAGTTCGTCGCATACTACGAGCGCGACGGTGTGCTGGCAGCTGTCGTCGGCGGCGGTAGCGCGGGAGCTGTGATGAAGATGCGCGCGAAGATCGCAGCCGGCACGCCCATCTCGGACGTGTTGGAGTCCACACCGGCCTGAACGGATGAGGCAGGACCGGTACCGAGACGATAGATTTGTGCGGTGATCGTTGCACTCATCGACTCGGGACTGGGCCTGCTCCCTACCTCTGCGTGGCTCAGACGCCTGCGCCCGGATCTCGATCTTGTGCTGTCCCTCGATCCGGACGGCGCCCCCTGGGGGCCCAAGCCCGAGCCGTGGGTCGTCGACCGGGTACTCGGTGCGGTGCGGCGGAGCCTCGATCGTGGGGCTCAGGTCATCGTTCTTCCATGCAATACCGCGAGCGTCACCGCTCTCCCACACGTCCGCGAACTGGTCGGACCGGGTGTGCCGGTCATCGGAACGGTGCCCGCGATCAAGCCCGCGGCCGCCGCGTGCGATTCAGTGGCGATCTGGGCTACCGCCGCGACGACTGCCAGCCGGTACCAAGCCGATCTGATCGAACAGTTCGGCAACGGCGCCAAGGTCGTCGGGGTGCCGTGCCACGGCCTGGCCGATTCGATAGACCTCGGTGATCGTGCAGCCGCACTTGCAGCCATCGAATCCGCAGTGGCCCGGACGCCGGACGACGTCAACGGCGTTGTCCTCGGCTGCACGCACTACCCACTGCTCGCGGACGAAATCGCAGCGCAGCTACCCGCCGGTGTCACACTCTTCGACAGTGCCGAAGCCGTTGCACGACAGACCCTGCGGCGGATCGACGGGCTCGGTGACGCGGGTGAAGGATCGGGAACCGTCGAGGTTTTCGTGAGTGGACGTCCGGGCGCGCTACCGCCCAGCGCCGAAGCCTTCGACGCCGGGCGGTTGTTGGGCGCGATCAAAGCCTGATCCAGCCTGCAGCCAGCCATTCATCAATGGGCGGCTACGCCGCTCCGTCAATGTGCGGCTACGCCGCCGTGACCCCCGTGATGCATCCGCGCACTCATCACCGGCATCGCACTCACCGCGACCACAACGGTCAGGACCCCGACCACCCAGGCCGTCCACGACGCACCGCGTAGAGCGTCGAAGCTCATGACCCAGGGTGAAATGAACATCAAGACGCCGAAAACGCCCATCGCGTAATCCGCCATGGCCATGTCCGGACGTGCCATGTGCGCCAGACCCGACAGTGCAACCAGGACACCCAGGACGACGAGTGACCACATTGCCCGATCGGTGGTGTCGAGCCACATCGGCGAGAGAGCCGCAAAGACGCCGAGAACCACCGCGACGGCATCTTGCATTCGATTCCACGACTTCATGACGAGACCTCCAAAGACGAGAGTGTGTCCACCTGTAGTACACGCCCGCGGCAGATCGAGATCAACTCTCCGCCAATTGCATTCGCGTTGCAGTTAGAGGCGATGTGGCGGCTCGAATATCAAGATTTGTGACTATTCGTCCGGATTGCCACGAGCCCGCGCGGAGCGCTGGCCGCGATATGTCCCGAGAGTGCCATGAGGGTGAGAGTGGTGAATGCGATAGCGGCGGTGATCATGGGTGGTCCTTTCACTGACTGTCCTCGAGTGTCGTCTGCCGACCTGTGGCCGAGCAGGGCACACGGTGTGAGGACGCTGAGAGAATCGAAGAGTCCGCACAGACGACCCGTGAGAAGGTTCTGGGGTGACGCAATCGAGTGCCCAGGACGTGATCGAACAGTTGGCCGACCTCGCGGATCCCGCGGATGCCGTCCAGCTACAAAAGTTCTTCAAGACAGCGCCGGGGGAGTACGGCGAGGGTGACGTCTTCATCGGCGTGCGAGTACCGAAGACGCGTTCGGTGGTGAAGAAGCATGTCGGTCTCGAGTTGCCTCAGGTACGCCTCCTTCTCGACAGCGACGTCCACGAGCATCGCTTGGCCGGTCTGTTGATCCTGGTTGCTCGATTCGAAAAGGTCAGTCGCCCAAAATTTTTCGACGACGAGAGTCGCGCCCGCATCGCCGACTTCTATCTCAGCGCTGTCGAGTACGGGCGGGTGAACAATTGGGATCTCGTGGATTCGTCCGCCGGACAGATCCTCGGCGGCTGGCTGTACGACCGAGATCGCCGGCTGATCTTCGAGCTTTCCGATTCGGGTGACCTGTGGCGACGACGGGTGGCGCTGCTGACGACGTACGGATTCATCACTCGCGGCGACGGGTCGACCACGCTCGAGCTTGCCGCGCAGGTGCTGGGTGATCGACGAGACCTGACCCAGAAAGCGATGGGCTGGATGCTCCGCGAGGTGGGCAAGCGGGTGGACCGGGATTTGTTGACCGGTTTCCTCGCGAAGAATGCAGCAGACATGGGACGCACGGCGCTGAGCTACGCGTGCGAACACCTGACCGCAGACGAGCGAGCGCACTTCCGGGCGGCCCGCTAGCGAAGTACCGCTCGGTAGGTTGTGGGACGATTCTCGGTATGCCCGCCACCCGTGTCGAGGCGTCTCGAATTGTGACGATCGGTTCACTGATCGCTGCCGGCGTCGCAGCTCTGTGTTATCTCGTGTACTCCGTTCGAGCCGTCGAACCCGTTGATTTTCTCGTCTACCGCTACGCTGCCCAGGCGTTCGCAGCGGGATCGAACATCTACGAGGGGAATTTGTCCGGCCCGTTGATCGTCGACGAGGGTATGCCGTTCACCTACACCCCATTCGCGGTGATCTTCCTCTGGCCGACTGTCCTCTTCGACTGGTGGACTGCCTATCTGCTGTGGTCGGGATTGTGCATCGCGGCGTTGGTGTGGACGGTTGCGAGGTTCACTCCCGCTCGCGTCCCCAAGCGGCCGCTCGTCATGGCGGCATTGGTCCTGGCCGTGTCGGTGACCCCCATCGTCAGTGCGCACATCTCATTCGGCCAGGTGAACTTGGTGCTGATGGTGCTCGTACTGCTCGACGTGACTCGCCGAGAGGATTCGAGATTCGGCCGGTGGTTTCCGCGAGGACTGCTGATTGGCGTCGCGGCCGCGATCAAGCTGACTCCGGCTCTCTTCATCGTCTACTTCGTCGTCACGAAGCAGTGGCGACTCGCGATCTGGAGTTCGATCGGATTTGCCGCGGCGACCGCCGTCGCAGCAGTGGTGGACCCGGCCGTCAGCTGGACCTTCTGGTCGGACGTCGTCTGGAACCTCACCGACCGGGTGGATTTGAGCGGGCAGGCGATCGCGAGTGCCGGCAACAGTTCGCTGCAGGGCGGACTTGCCGCGCTGGGCCCATGGACAGCGTCTCTGGCGATGCCGTCGACCGTGCTGTGCGCGGGGGTAGCGCTATGGATCGCCCGAGATGTCTATCGCGTCGGGCGAGCGGTCGATGCGGCGTTGGTGATCGGATTGAGCGCGCCGATTCTTTCGCCGATCAGCTGGATTCACCACTGGGTGTATCTCGTGCCTGCTGCCGTCACGGTTCTCTTTCGGCTTCGATCGCCGCTGCAGTTCGGTGCGGCCGCTCTGGGGTTGGCCATCGTCTACTGCGGGCCGAGTATGGGACAGCAGTTCATCGAGACGTCGCCGCTCCTGCTGCCGTTCGGGTTGCTCCTTCGTGAGGGCTTCCTGATCGTGACCCTGGTGCTGATTCTTGCGCTGTGGCGGTTGCCCACAACGGCGCCTGCGTGGGTTTCGCGGCGGGACTCGGAAGATGACTCGGGAGACTCCGAACATGACAAAGCCCCCGATTCCGCAGGGAATCAGGGGCCGTCATGCATCGAAGCAGGGTTCAGAACTCGATCTTCAGGTGATCGGTGATCGGCTTCGCCTGGCAACCGAGGATGTAGCCGTTCGCCACGTCCTCGGCGTCGAGGATCTCGGAGTTGTCCATCTGAACTTCGCCTTCGGTGACGGTGCAGGCACACGACCCGCACTCGCCTTCCTGGCAGGAGTACGGCACGTCGAGGCCCTTGGCGAGCATGATGTCGACGAGCGTCTGCTTGCGCGGCCAGACGAGGGTGTGGGTTTCACCGTCCAGTTCGACCTCGACGGTTGCGGCGTCGGCTGCTTCCTCGTCGGAGACCTCGGCTACCTCGACGTCACGGAACGGGTCACCCGCGAGTGAATTGAAGACCTCGGCGTGAACCTGCGTGCGGGGCATGCCGGCCTCTGCCAGTGCCTTGTGGACGGCGTCCATGAAGGGGCCCGGACCGCACATGAAGGCCTCGTACGCGACAAATGGCTTGGACAGTGTCGCCAACTGTGAGACGGCGGGGAGTCCCTGCACGGTTTCGATCCAGTGGACAACGGTGAGGCGGCCGGGGTGTTGCGCTGCCAATTCGCGAAGTTCGGCGCCGAAGATGACGGACTTCTCGTCGCGATTCGCGTAGATGAGCACGACGTTGCCGCTGCCCTGCGTGAGGGCGGACTTGAGGATCGAGATCACCGGAGTGATTCCGCTGCCTGCACCGAAGAGCAGGAAGTCGTGATCGAGCGACTTGGGCGTGAAGACACCTGACGGCGGCAGCACTTCGATGGTGTCGCCGACCTGGAGCTTGTCGCACAACCAGTTGGAGCCGTAGCCGTCGACGGTTCGCTTGACGGTCACCTTGGGGGCGTCGTCGGTGAAGGGTGAACTGGCCAGCGAGTAGCAGCGTGCGACCGAGCCGGTCTGATCACTCGGGATGCGCAGGGTCAGGAATTGACCTGGCTTGTAGTCGAACTTGTCCTTCAGTTCTGCGGGAATCTCGAACACCAGCGACCGGGCGTCGGAAGTCTCTTCGATGACTCCGGACACGGTGAGTACCGCCGATCGCGAGCTGTGCGGTACCTCGACTGTCGTCATCGCGAAGCTAGTCCTCTCGTGAAGCTGGGTAAAGCGCAGGTCAGTGAAGTGCAACATCTAGAACGTGTTCTAGTTCAATGTTAGCAGTGATGAAAAGCTACTGGGGATCGTAGTCGCCGAGCAACACGTTCCCGATCAGCGGGAACCACGGCGGTCTGATCCAGCCGTCCTGGCAGTCCGGGGTGGCGTCGACCTGCCCGAACGGGCGGTTCGTGAGCGGCGTCCGGGCGGTTGAGCTGCCGAAGTCTGTGCACGGGCTGTTTGTCGGTACACAGTGGGAACCAGGTGAGACGCCGGTCACAAAGATTCGGCTCGAATCCCTCCCGCAGTCACATTCGTGCACATCCCTGAGGAGATACCGATGGCTATCGAGCTCAACCAGATCTGGGACTTTCCCATCAAGGAGTTCCACCCCTTCCCTCGCGCCCTGATGGGTGTGGGCGCTCACGACATCATCGGGGTGGAGGCCAAGAACCTCGGCTTCAAGCGCACCCTTCTGATGACGACCGGTCTGCGCGGTTCGGGCATCATCGAGGAACTCGTCGGCAAGATCGAGTACCAGGGTGTCGAGGTCGTGCTCTACGACAAGGTCGAGTCGAATCCCAAGGACTACAACGTCATGGAGGCCGCGGCTCTCTACCAGAAGGAGAAGTGCGACTCGATCATCTCGATCGGCGGTGGTTCGAGCCACGACGCCGCCAAGGGCGCTCGCGTCGTGATCGCACACGACGGTCGCAACATCAACGAGTTCGAGGGCTTCGCCAAGTCCACCAACAAGGAGAACCCGCCCCATATCGCCGTATCCACCACGGCCGGAACGGGTTCCGAGACGTCGTGGGCGTACGTCATCACCGACACGTCGGACATGAACAACCCGCACAAGTGGGTGGGCTTCGACGAGGCGACCATCGTCACCCTGGCGATTGACGATCCGCTGCTCTACTACACCTGCCCTCAGCATTTCACCGCGTACTGCGGCTTCGACGTACTCGCGCACGGCAGTGAGCCTTTCGTGTCTCGTCTCGATTTCGCGCCTTCGCTCGGTAACGCGATCTACTCGGTCGAGTTGGTCGCGAAGAACCTGCGCGAGGCCGTCTTCGAGCCTCGCAACCTCAAGGCCCGCGAGGGAATGATGAACGCGCAGTACATTGCCGGGCAGGCCTTCAACTCCGGTGGCCTCGGCATCGTTCACTCGATCTCGCACGCGGTCAGTGCCTTCTTCGACAGCCACCACGGTCTGAACAACGCCATCGCGTTGCCGCGTGTGTGGGAGTACAACCTGCCTTCGCGCTACGAGCGCTACGCCCAGTTGGCCGGCGCACTCGGTGTCGACACTCGCAACCTCACCACGGTTCAGGCCGCAGATGCTGCCGTCGAGGCTGCCATCCGTCTGGCCAAGGACGTCGGTATCCCCGACAACTTCGGTCAAGTTCGCACCGACTCGTACGCGAAGAACCAGATGAACACCAAGAAGTACGAGGGCCGTGGTGATGTCATCAAGGGTGACGAGAAGACTGTGCGCGCCATCTCCGAGCACATTCAGGACGACTGGTGCACCCCGGGCAATCCCCGTGAGGTGACCGTGGAGTCGATGATCCCGGTTGTCGATCACGCGATCAACAAGTCGTACTTCTAGCAGGGCCTTCGGCCCCGTGTGCCTTTTTGGTAGCCCGCACTACCAAAAAGGCGCACAGGGGCTTGCCCCCCATGAAAGGTATTCCATGTCCGGTCGCAGTTTCTCCAGCGGAATCGAAGTGAAAGATGCTCTGCGAGAGCAGGACTACATTGCCGATGACGAGTTCGCGGTAGTCGTTCATCTGGCGACGGCGCTGGGGCGTCCGCTCCTGCTCGAAGGTCCGGCCGGTGTCGGCAAGACGGAACTGGCGAAGTCTCTGGCTGCGATCGGGGGCCGCAAACTGGTGCGATTGCAGTGCTACGAAGGGCTGGACGACAATCGCGCCCTGTACGAATGGGACTACGCGAAGCAACTCCTGCACGTGCAGATGCTCCGCGACCGGATCAGCGATCAGGTTTCCGAATTCGACAGCGTCGCCGAAGCGTCCAAGTTTCTGGCCGATCAGGATTTCGGTTTGTACTCCGAGAACTTCCTGTCCGTACGACCGCTGCTCGAAGCAATCCTCTCACCCGATCCGGTAGTGCTTCTGGTCGACGAGGTAGACCGCACCGAGGAATCGATGGAAGCACTGCTCCTCGAAATTCTCGCCGAACAGCAGATCACCATTCCCGAGGTCGGTACGTTCGTTGCCCGCTCGCAGCCCTGGGTCATCCTGACGTCCAACGACACCCGCGAGCTCTCACCCGCACTCAAGCGTCGTTGTCTGCATTACCATCTCGGCTATCCGACGTCGGAGCGTGAACGCGAGATCGTCACGGCCCGAGCGCCGGAGGTGGATTCGGCTACGGCCACCGAGGTCGTCGAATTGGCTCGCATCTTGCGTGACCTCCCGCTGCGCAAGAGTCCGTCCATCTCGGAGGTCATCGACGCGGCCAGAGCGGCAACAGTGCTCGCGGCCGGCGGATTCGACACCGCTTCCGACGCCAAGGTGCGCGACATCCTGCTCACGGCGTTGCTCAAGTACTCGTCCGATGTGACGCTGGCCAAGGAACGATTCGACGGAAAGCGTCTCGAATCACCGTCGCGTGACGGCGGCGAGCCGATCGAGCGGTCCACGGTGGCAAGCAAACCCGCCAACACGACGACGGCCGTGTTCCGGGGCACGGGTGGACGTGACCCTCATCAACAGGGAATCCGCGGCGGCAGCGGAATCCGTTCGACGCGATGACGACGCTCGGTGGCCTTGCCGTGTGGCAACCGTCGTTTGTTCTCGACGTGGTGTCCGCGAGTTTCGGCCGATTGCTGAGGGCGGCCGGAGTTTCCGCGTCACCGGCCGAGGTCATCGAGGTTCGGCGTGTTCTCGCGATGGTCGGCGCTTCGGATCGTGAGACGTTGCGAGCATGTCTTCGGGCAGTGTGCGCCAAGTACTCTCACGAGCAGGCCGGTTTCGATCGGGCATTCGACGCGCTGTTCCGGCCGGCCGCAGGCAAAGCGCACGGCGAGCGGATGGGGTCGCGCGCCGAGGTGGCGGACGGTCTGCCCACCGCGCTGGGGATCGACGAGGATCAAGAAGTTGGTCGGTACGCCGAGTACAACGAGCGTGCAGCCGAGGTCGGCGACTACTTCGACACTCCGGAAGCGGAGAAGGGCTTCAACCCGCACAAGGACGACGACGATGTGTCGATGACGTCGAGCGATGCCGAACTGTCGGTCGATACCGGTTCGGAGACCGGTCGACGCGGAGTCAGTTACACGGTCGACGTGGACCGTGCAGCATCGGCGGTGGTCGGTGACCTGAGCACCAGTGTTGCTGCAGCAGTGGTCGGCTCGCTGTCCTGGGACGATCCGACGTCGATCCTCGCCTGGTTGGATGCCTACGACCCGAGCAAAGCGTATGCAGATGTCTCCGACGACGGGCCGTTGACGCAAGCACAATTGAACCGGCTCGTCGAGGCGGTCGAAGCGTTCGTGCAAGCACTCTCGGCAGCTGCACTCGCCGAAACCGCTCCCGATGCGCCCGACAGTGAATCTGCCGCGGGCGCAACGCACAACGACATCGAACTCGCGTGCCACGAAGTGCTTCGGCGGATGAGAGGACCGTCCAGACCTCGGCCCCGTGAGCGCTCTCGTGGGCATCTCGACATGCGGCGCACGGTGCGTTCGAGCCTGCGCACCGACGGGATACCCTTCCATCTCGTCGTGAAAGCTCCTCGCCCCGATCGTGTTCGACTACTTCTCATCGCCGACGTGTCGCTGTCCGTGCGCCCCATCACCGCGTTCACTCTGCGCTTGGCTCAGGCAATGCATCGCCGAGCAGATCGTTGTGAAGTCCTCGCCTTCGTCGATCGTCCGGTCGACGTGACCGACACCCTTCTCGCCAGTAGTGGTGACGGCGCACTGGCCGCGGTACTCGCGCACCCGGGTCTGGATCTGGAAGCCAGCAGCGATTACGGGCGGGTGCTCACAGAATTGTTGGACGAGCACGGAAACACCTTGAACTCACGGACGTCTGTCATCATCGTGGGCGACGGTCGGTGCAACGGGTTGCCCCCGCAGGCGGACAAGCTCGAGGAACTCCGCCGAAAGGTCCACCGCCTGGCATGGATCACGCCTGAACCACAACGTTACTGGAACCAGGCGTCGTGCGCGATGCCGGAGTATTCGGAGATCTGCGACGAGGTTGTTGTTGCCCGAGATGCCGCGCAACTGATGGCAAAGGCCGCCGAGTTGGGGCACGCACTTCGCTGATGTCAGTGCACTTCACCGATGTCACTGCGCGATCTGTCGTGAACTAGTTTGATCTCATGTCCGAAATCAGGGGATCGATCTGGCGACCGATCGCGGCGCTGACAGTGCTCGGCGCCGTGTGTGGGGTTGTGGCGCTCGGCGTGTTTCAGTGGTGGTGGAAGTCGTTGGCGTCACCGCACATTCTCACCGGAGGATCCTATCGGGAGCCGTTTTCCGAACCGACATACACCGGACCCATATTCATGGACCTCTTTCCGGCAGAACCTGCCCCGTGGCTGTACTCGGGACTGGTCCTCGGACCGACGGCGGTCGGCTTGCTCGCCGGGATCGTGTTCGTGGTGTTCGTCCGGTGTAATCGTGCGCAGAACCGCACGATTGCACCGGACGAATCATCAGAGCGCTAGCAACGCGCGCGAGCGCAGGCGAGGGTCTGCCAACGGACGTAGCGCCAAGCGCAGCAGGACCAAGACGTTGTCGTCGCCGGCAATCCTGTTGACTTTCAACGTATTGCACTCGACACACTGGTGAACGAGCATCCATTCACCGTCTTGACGGACCGACAGGCACAGCGCCGCCATGGCACCTCGGCACTGTTGTGCTCGGTCGCCCGGAACGCGACCGTCCACGTGGCGGCTGGCCAGACAGTTCGGGCAGTGGTTCCGATGAGCGGTACCCGGCGCCGCAGTGGAGATGTCCAAACGGCATGTGAGACAACGGAAGCTCGATCCTTGTTCTCCGCCGATTCCGTGCAGTACGTGCTTGGCCCGTTGCGGTGCCCGCCGCGCGCGGGTGCTGGGATTCCTACGTGGCATCTGATTCCCCTTCACAAGTCGCCGAAGGCTTCGAGCGGGAAGGGCGGTTGCGCGAGCGGCCGCACTGCCATTCTCATCAACAACAACTGGTTGTCGTCACGGCTGACGGGGTTGGAGGTGAGCTCGAGGCACTGTGCGCAGCGGTGGATGATCATCCAATCGCCACTGCGCAGTACTGCGATCGAAATGGGAGCCATCCGCATTCCGCAGTCCGACGGTCCACCTTCCACCTGGTCGAACAGGTGTCGGGAATGCAGGCAACTGGGGCAGTGGTTTCGGCGATCACCATCGGGGCCGTACGTCATGACTGTGAGTCCGCACTGAATGCACGAGAAGGTGTCGGTTTTCGAGATGGAATTGTGTGATTGAGGCACTGGAGAACTCCTAGCTGAGTGAACAAAGCAGTAGGAGCAGGCCGAGGGGGCCTCGCGGCTGTCAGTCCGACGTTTCGAGGATCAGCACGTGACCCTCGAGGTTGCCGGCAGTGCAGGGGCGGGAGGCGCGCTCGGCGCGGGCTGGGTCATAAACACCTTCTGAATCGGTTCTACGGGCCACTCTGGCCGCAACCGAAAGTACAGCGGGACCTTCTCGCCGCGCCATTCATTTTCCCGAGACGCCTTACCTGCCCGAACGGGTAGGTAAGCGCCTCTCCTTCGGTGGGTGTGCCCCGACTGCTGTCCGCGTAGGCTCGGGGCCAGCGATTGTAAGGTGGATCACACCAGTGTGTGCACGTGGGAGTTGATGCGCTGAGAGCGACGGATGCGAAATCCCGACCGGAGATCTCAGAGCAGCGAGAGGAGAGTGGGGTCGTGTCCGTGGCATACCCGGATGCTGTGAACCACGGTGTTCATCGCCGCGGCACTGCTGCTCGACTGGTCAAATTTCACGCCCCCGAGATCGTCTTCGGTATCGGTTCCCTGGTCGAGGCAGCACACGCGACTCTGAGGTTCGGCGGGTTCCGACCATTCCTGGTCACCGATCCCGGTCTGATCGACGCGGGATGGGTCAGCGAACTCGAAGACCATCTCACGGAGCAGGGATTGACGGCGACGGTGTGGTCAGGGCTGACGCCCAATCCCAAGGACTTCGAGATCGCGGCCGGTTTCGAGGTGTACCAGGAAGGCGAGTGTGACGTCATCATCGCGCTCGGCGGCGGTTCGGTCATCGACGCGGCTAAAAGTGTAGCCGTCCTCGCTGCCAACGGTGGCAACATACTCGACTACGAGGGGGTAGATCAGGCGACCAAACCGATCCCGCCGTTGGTGATGGTTCCCACCACGTCCGGCACGGGCGCGGACGTGTCGCAGTTCTGCATCGTCACGGACACGACCCGCGGCACCAAGATCACCATCATCGGCCGGGCGCTGGTTCCAGATGTGACGGTCATCGATCCGCGGTTGCTCACGACGATGCCCGAGTGGCTCAATGCAGCAACAGGATTGGACGCACTGACGCACGGAATCGAAGCCTTCGTCTCACTGGCGCACAATCCGTTGACCGATCATCACGCGCTCCGCGCTGTCGGCCTCGTGACCGAGAATCTGGTGCACACGATCCAGGACCCGATGGAGATGGAAGCTCGATCGGTGATGGCGCAGGCGAGCCTCGAGGCCGGGTTGGCGTTCACCAACGCGATACTCGGAGCCGCGCACGCCATGAGCCATCAGGTGGGCGGCATGCTCGACCTTCCGCACGGCGTCATCAACGGAATTCTCTTGCCCCACGTCATCCGGTTCAATTCCACCACGGACGCCGCCCCCTTTGTCGCCATCGCTGCGGCACTGAGTCTTCCCGAGCAGCGCGGCACCCCGGAGGAAGCAGCGCTGGCGGTGGCCGACCGTGTCGAACGTCTCGCCCGGGAGGTCGGTGTGCCGAAGGGGCTGGGGGAGTTGGGTGTTCGCGAGGAAGACCTGAGTAGGCTCGCCAGCTTCGCGTTGCTCGACGCCTGCATGTCCACCAATCCCAGGGAAGCGACGCAGGAACAGATGGTGGCGTTGTTCCGAGGTGCCTTGTGAAGATGGACGCTGTGAAGATGGACGCTGTGAAGAGGGACGCTGTGAATTGGTGCAGGCGATGACCGCGGACCTGTCCCGGCTCACCGGATTACGATCGGGTAAGAGTTCGTTCTACCCGCAGTATCGCGGTGCGGCCGAGCGCCTCGAACGCGTCGTGCATGCCTTGGAGTTGATCTCGCGGGCTTTGGTGCGCACCGTCGAGGGGCCGGAAACCCTCGTCTGCGCGGTCGCGGAAGCTGCCCGTGCGCATCTGAGTGCCAACTGGATTGTCTTCGCCTTGGCTGACGGAACTTTGCCCGACGCCGGACCACGGCGACTGGTTCTCGGCCCGGACGCCACCCCTTTTCTGGTCGACAATGTGGAGGGGCCGCCACTTCCGGAGGATGTCGTCGAATGCCTCGACGACATCCGGTACGGAAGAATCGAATCCAACTCGGTGATCGACGCGCACTACGCGTTTGTGCCGATCGTGCTCGGTGGCGGCGTGGTAGGTGCCTTTGCAGCCTGGACGCCGGCCAACCGAACCCTCGACACGACGGACGGAGCCGTGCTCAGCATTCTGGCCAGCCAGACTGCTGTGGCTCTGCAGAATTCGGCGCTCTATCAGCGCGGACAACTGCTGCTCGAGCGTGCCGAAGATGCGTATGCGGAGGCCAATCGTACTGCAGCCGACCTTGCGGTGCGCAACAGCGAATTGGAGTCCACCCAGCGTCAACTCGGAGTGGCGCACCGGCACCAAGTGGTCGACGACGAACGTCACCGGATCGCCCGCGAACTGCACGACAGTGTGACACAGGCGGTGTTGTCGGCCGGCATGCAGATCGAGGTCTGCCGGAGTGACATCCCGGAGGCTGAACGCAGTGAAAGACTGGACTTGGCAAAGGATTTGACCAGGAGGGCGGTCGAGCAGCTTCGTTCGGCGATCTACGCGCTCAATCATTCGTCGGACGCGGACCGGACGTCGTTGCCCGAGATGCTCGAGCAACTCGGCGTGGTTCACATGCCGGACGAGTTGGCGGTGAGCGTTCGCGTCGGCGGTACCCCGACCGAACTTCCGGGCGATGCCGAACACGCTCTTCTCCGGATCGCGGGGGAAGCTCTCTTCAATGCAGCGGTCCATGCTCACGCGAATCGGGCGGTGCTACGTCTGACCTATCGGGCGGACTCCGTGTTGCTGTCGGTCTCCGACGACGGTGACGGCGACCCTGCGCGAATGCGTCTGATCCTCAAACTCGCAGCCACCAACGACGTCGACGGCCGCCATCGCGGTCTCGCGAACATGCAGGCGCGAACACTCGAGTTGGGTGGTGCGCTCGAAGTACGGCGCGCGCGGATCGGTGGGATTCAGATTCTCGTGCGACTACCACTGCCGTTCGACTCGGGCATGGAAAACCTTTGCTCCACCACTGAAATCGAGAGCGAGGAATCATGACCACTGCGCGTCCCGTCATCACCCGCGGAGCATCGCCGGTTCAGGGATTGGTTCGAATCGTCCTGGTCGACGACCATGCAATTCTGCGGCAAGGGCTCCGCTCGGTTCTCGAGCGCGAAAGCGATCTCGAGATCGTGGGGGAGGCGTCGTCCCTCGCCGAGGCACTCGCCGTGGTCGACAAGGTCGGCCCGGACATCGTCCTGATGGATCTCAAACTCTCCGCCAGTTCCGACTACGAGGGACTGACCCTGTGTGGCCAGCTGTCCTCGGCGCATCCCGGCCTCGGACTGTTGGTTCTCACCACGTTTCTCGACGATCAACTGGTGGTGCGAGCGGTGCACGCGGGTGCTCGCGGCTATGTCGTCAAAGACGTCGACACCACCGAATTGGTGCGTGCGATCAGGGCGGTCTCGCGGGGTGAGAGTGCGTTCGATTCGCGCAGCGCGTCAGCTGTCGTGCGATCGCTCAACGGGCAGTCGTCGTCGAAAGAACGATTGACCGATCGCGAACTCGAAGTGCTCAGACTCCTCGCAAACGGCTTGTCCAACATCAAGATCGGTGAGAGATTGTTCATCTCACCGACCACCGTCAAGTTTCACGTCAGCAACATCATGCGCAAACTCGAGGTGAGCCGTCGAGCAGAGGCCGTCTACGCCGCGAGTAAGCAAGGTCTGATCTAGCTCTGCTCGGAGACCGTCCAGGCGCGCAGCGCTTGATGCTGTAGGAGGAGCACGCTCGAACGAGTTGTGCGCAGAGTCGACGCGGTCATCTCGGCAGTCAGACCCACTGCGATTCGTAGTACCAGAACCTCACGTTGGTCGTCGGTCAGGCGACGCGGGCGTTTGAATTGTCCGTCGATGTTGCGTGACTGGGGAATTGACGCAATTCGTCGAGAGGCCAACTCGTACGCGAAGGTCTCGATGCGTGTGTCGGCCGAGATCGTGTCGGACATTCGTGTGACGACGTCCAGGGTGCATTGGTGGGCGAGATCGTCGGCGAATGTCGCGACGGGCGTCCCGAGGAGTCTGGCGCGATAGTAGAGAACGACGCGAGGGTGCAACCGGGCCAGTAGTTTCGACAGTGCATGGTGATCACCGGCGAATGCCTCGGCGGCGGTGCGATTCAGGGAAATCGATCGTTCACAGGTTTCGGGTGAAGCGGTACGCGCGAAGGGTGGAGTCGGTGAAGTGTTCGCGCCCCTGATCGACAGCTTCATCAGCAACTCCTCGATTACACCGCACCTGACCATGCTGGAACGAGAATTGAGGTACCCCGCCGAAATTGCGGGTAAACCTGAAGTTACCTGCCAGGTGTCCGGTCTTTTCGCCGGGAGCGCCAGTCCGCGAGCATTCGCGGCATTTCCGCGGCCATGAAGTCGAAGAAGTCGCGCAGATCGGCCATACGATCGCCGGCTGTTGTTCCTTCACCGAGGACTCGTATGCCCTCGTCCGCAACTGCCGAGACCTGGTAGAGCGAGGACTGTTTCGTGACAAACGCGTCGGCCCACATGTCGACGCTGACGCAGTAGTGCTGACGCCGCGATCCGGGGACGGCCACACGCTCGATCAATCCGACTTGCTGGAGGTATCGGACGGCTCCGGAAATGGCGGCGGGGCTCACTCCCAACCGAGATCCGAGATCTCCTGGCGTGGACGAGGGTGTCTCGCTGGTCATCAACGCGGCCCAGACGCGGGCGGGCATCGGCGGAAAACCCATGTCGCTCAGTACGAGTGAGAGTCGCTCGACATAGTGTCGGCTCTCGTCCGGTGCAACGGTGTGGCTGGTGTCGGTCATCGGAACCCTTCGATCTTTCCGTCTTTTCTATCTTCACACATTTGTGAAATCGGCGTACGGTCAAATTCATGGGTGCGGCAATTTCAGTGAAAAGCCTCGTCAAGACCTTCGGTACCACCCGCGCGCTGGACGGCCTCGACCTCGACGTCTCGACGGGTGAAGTGCACGGATTCCTGGGGCCGAACGGTTCCGGAAAGTCCACCACTATTCGGGTGCTCCTCGGCCTGCTCCGCTCGGACTCCGGAGACGCAACCGTTCTCGGCGGCGATCCGTGGCGAGACGCTGTTACTTTGCATCGACGTCTCGCCTATGTGCCTGGCGACGTGAATCTGTGGCCCAACCTCACCGGCGGTGAGGCTATCGATCTGTTGGCGGGCCTGCGCGGTGGCTTGGACCGAAAACGCCGCAGCGAGTTGCTCGATCGCTTCGAATTGGACCCGACCAAGAAGGCGCGTACGTACTCGAAAGGTAACCGGCAGAAGGTTGCACTCGTGGCCGCGTTCTCGTCCGACGTCGACCTTTACGTCCTCGACGAACCCACATCGGGGCTCGACCCGTTGATGGAGGCGGTATTCCAGGACTGCGTCGAGGAGGTGGCTCACGCCGGAAAGACGGTACTGCTGTCGAGCCATATCCTCGCCGAGGTCGAAGCGCTGTGCGATCGCGTGAGCATCATCCGCGACGGGCGAACGGTGGAAGAGGGAACACTGTCCGAACTCAGGCATCTCACGCGCACGTCCGTCGCGGCGGAGACGCAGCGTCCGATCGGTGGACTCGACGGACTCGGCGGTGTCCACGACGCGGTGATCGACGGTAACCACGTCACCTGCGAAGTCGACAGCGCGCAACTCGGACCACTCATGACGTACTTGGTCGGATTCGGAATCGTGGCGCTCACTTCCACTCCGCCGACTCTCGAAGAACTTTTCTTGCGGCATTACGGTGACGAACGGGCTAGGGAGACTTCGGTACACCTGCGAGCCGAGACCGGAGTACGGCCGTGACCGTTGTTGTCGAGGCCGCTCCACCGGTACCGGCCTCGGCAAGTCAATTCACCGGCACACGCCGACTGGTTCGGCTGGCTTTGCGGCGGGACCGAATTCAGCTCTCCGTGTGGGTTATCTCCATCGTTTTGTTCATGCTGCTGGTTGTCGCCAGTGTGACCGGGCTGTACTCGACACCCGAGGAATTACGAAACATCGCAGTCAGTTCCGCGGTATCGCCGGTCGCGCTGGCGACCAACGGGATCGTGTCCGGTGATTCGCAGGGCGCGATAGTCGCCAGTCAGTCGGTGCTCGTGTTCGCGTTGGTGGCCGCATTGATGAGCACCCTAGCGGTGGTTCGCCATACGCGACAGAACGAGGAGACCGGCCGAGCCGAGATGATCGGTGCAGCGGTGGTAGGTCGACGAGCGCTCCTGACCTCCGCATTGATCGTAACGGTCGGTGCGAACGTCGTTCTTGCACTGGGAATTGCACTGGGATCGATCGCCGTCGGTTTGCCTGTCGTCGGTTCGTTCGCGTTGGGCGCCTCGATAGGTGGGACCGGAATCGCGTTTGCCGGAGTGGCAGCCGTGACGGCGCAGATCACCGACGGTGCTCGTACGGCCAACGGCCTGGCGGGTGCCGCGATCGGCGTTGCCTTCATGCTGCGCGCGATCGGCGACGTGAACAGTACGGTCGTCGACGACGGAACTCGGGTGGTCAGTGGCTGGTTGTCGTGGCTCTCGCCGATCGGATGGGCACAACAGATCAGACCTTTCGACGACGACGCCTGGTGGATCCTGTTGTTGCTGATCGGATTCGCGGCTGTGCACGTGGTGGTGGCTTTTGTTCTCATCGGCCATCGCGATCAGGGAGCGGGACTCGTTCAGCCCCGACCCGGCCCGCCAGTCGCGGCATCGTGGCTACCGTCGGCTTGGGGCCTGGCGTGGCGCATGCAGCGAATGACGATGTTCTGGTGGATCTTTGCCGTTGTCATACTCGGGTTCGCGTACGGCGCTGTGGGCAACGAGATCGACGCGATGGTGGGATCGTCGCAGCAGACCGCGGAGATGTTCGAGAAACTTGGCGGCGGCGGATCGGATCTGGTGGATTCCTACTTGGCCACTGCTCTGGGGCTCACGTCGATAGTCATCGCGGCGTATTCGGTCCAGAGTCTTCTCCGGATGCGGGGCGAGGAAACTTCGGGACGGCTCGAACCGTTGCTGGCAACGTCTTTGTCGCGGTGGAGGTGGATGCTTTCCCACCTGGGTGTGGTTGTGGGCGGCGTGATCCTCGCGCACGTCTTGATGGGTGCCTTCACCGGTTTTGCCTTCGGGCTCGTCACGGACGACATCGGCGGCAACACACTTCGCATGACTGGCGCCGCGTTGGCCTATCTGCCTGCGGTGCTCGTAGTCGTGGGGTTGGTGTCGTTGGCTTTCGGACTGTTTCCGACGTACGCGTCGGCGCTCTCCTGGGGAATCTTGGCGGCATGCATCGTGCTCGGGCAACTCGGCACGTTGCTGAAGCTTCCGCAGGTAGTGCTGGATCTGTCGCCCTACACTCACGTGCCGGGTGCCCCTGCCGAGCCGGTGACAGTTCTGCCACTGCTGGCAATGATCGTTGTGGCAGTGGTGCTTTCGACAGCATCGCTTGTTGCGTTCCGTGCTCGCGACCTCCAGGTGTAGGAGAGCTGAAACTCAACTCAGAATTCGACGAAGCTGGCGAGCCCGAGCAGCAAGTCGTCCGGTCGAGTCGAATAGTTCGGATTCGTCAACACAGAGAGTGTTCGTCGCCCAGGCAGTCCCGTGGCGTAGGCGATACCACGGTGACAGTGTTCGGGGATCTGCCGTGAGGTACTCCGGGGTGAAATGCGCGGTGAACTCGATGGTCGGTATGGCCACGGGCATCGTCAGTGTCGCGAACAGTCCGGGCGGAAGCGCGTCGAGAAGTACCGCGGCACGCTCTTGGGCCGTGAAATCGAGGTCTGTGAGCAGGCGGATCCAGACGTCGAATTCAGGGGAGTCGCCACCGGCGAACGGCCTCGCGGAATTGATCGGCCGGATGTCGAGGTGCTGGGCGAACGGCACAAAATCCACCGGGATCTCCAGCGGCGGCAGGGTTGACGGGTCGGCCGGAGCCGGTTCGGCGACAGGGGCGGACATTGTTGTAGCTCCTATGTCGCGGGCCAACCGAACGAGAGCGGATCCCGAACCGGTCAGCGTGACGTGGCAACTGACGGTCCGCCCGCCCCGCATCTCGCCGACAGTCAACTCGGCCGGCCCAGGAGGAACGGGGCGGTCCAGATGCGCCGTGACTGCCAGCGGTTCGGCTCCGGACGCGTCGGCCGCCACCCGCAGCATCCGTGCAATTGCGAGTCCGCCCTGGATGCCGTTGAAACTCCGCCAACTGGAGTCGAATTCGGTGTGATGACGCGCTGCGTCGGTCGACGGCGCGGCCGCCACTGATGCCTGACTAGTAATTGCCATAGTCAGCACCCTAGATGCTGACTATGGCTATGGCAAGCTAGGGTCTATTCGGGAGTGCTGGACGACCCACCGAAGAGCATGTAGATGAGGATCTGAAGAATGCCGAGAGGATTGATCTCGCCGAGGCTGCTCATGTGTGAGGAACTCCTGATTGCAGGGATGGGTATTGTTGCGTCGCAACGTCACTGAAAGTACGGCAATTCGAACAGTGTGGTGCGAAATTTACCGATAATTCACTGTCCGCGAGTCGAGCGGCAGTGCAGGTAGGCGTCAGTGACCACGTCGAGAACGCGATTGCCGTGTGCATCGACCAATTTCGCTGTGATGGTCACCAATCCTCGCGCGCGATTGTCGAACACGACGTTGTCGACGGTGACCTTTCCGCTCAGGGTGTCACCGGGGCGAAGCGGACGGAGGAAGCTCACGTCGCGCATGGTTTTCCCGGCGATCACGTTCCACTGGTCGTAGAGACTGGCGACCACCAACTTCTGGCAGATCGACAGGGTGTGCAGCCCGCTGGCGATCAACCCGCCGAAGACGCCGGACTCGGCGGCTTCCTTGTCGACGTGAAACCACTGGGGATCCCACTGAGTTGCGAACTCGACGATTTCCTCTTCGGTCACCGAATACGAACCCAATGGGATCACTTGGCCGATCTCGAGATCCTCGGCGAACACTGCGCGTTTGTGAAGGGCGGCCGAATCGTTCATGGTTGTGAAAATCTCCTGCGTGTTCCGGGTGTACTCGGAACATACTCTCGCAGTGTGTTCGAGTCGGTCTCCGGTGTCGTCGGGCAATGCAGGGTCACTAGAATCGCCACATGGTCGACGACGCGAAAATCGAGCCGAGGGCGCTGGTAGGAAAGTGGCACTTCGAGCGGGACATCGTCGACCGCCTTTCCGGTTCCACCAAGCATGTATTCGGCGAGACCACTATCTCCGACGCCGGTGACGGTCGGATGCGCTGGTACGAGAGCGGCACGCTGCGTGACGGCGACCTGGAATTACCCGTGTTCCGAACTCTGTTCGTTGCCGAGCGCGGCCTCGAGTGGGCCGTGACATTCGAAGACGGCAGAGAGTTCCACGACTGGGCGCCGGGGGAGGAAGTCGAGCACCTGTGCGGTGCGGATACCTACCGCGGGCGAATCGACGTCACTGCCGGAGATCGATCGACCTGGACTGTCGTCTGGACCGTGACGGGGCCGAGCAAGGACTACACGATGACCACGCATCTCACCCGGCCCTGATCACATCGCTCGCCAGTTACTCGACGCCGATCGTCACCTCGGTGGACTTCACGAATACCGTTGCGGCTTGGCCTGGTTCAAGATCGAGATCCAGTGCGGCATCGCGGGTGATCGACGAGGTCACAATCTGATTCCCGCCGTCCAACTTCACCTTGACCGTCGCCATGACGGTGCCGAGGTTGACCTCGGTTATGGTGCCGGTGAGTTGATTTCGTGTGGACAGTCGCATCGCTGAACTCCTGTGCTCTCGGGTGGGTGTTCTTCGACCATAATGCGATGGTCGCGTATCTACCCAGCGATTCCGCAGGTGCGGACATGCGGGCGCCGCCGGTGCGCGAATATTGTCGGGCGGTGGAGGTAGATTCCGGTCATGACTGAACCCGTGAAAGGCCCGGCGTCGTATTTTCCGTCGATCGAGAAGAAGTACGGTCGGCCGATCGGTGAATGGCAAGAGCTGATCAGAAGCTCAGACCTCACGAAGCACATGGAATTGGTCAACTGGTTGAAGTCGGAGCACGGTATGGGTCATGGGCACGCGAATGCGCTTGTCGCCCATACGCTGAAAGAAGGGTAGTTCTTTTCAGGCGGCCGATGCGTCCAGCACCAACCAGCCGCCGTGATGCTCGAATACCTCGAACGGCACACGGCTCTGCCGGCCGACCGCACGCAGTGACTCGAGATCGAAAGTGCGGATGTGGCCGTGGCACGCGGTGGCTTCGTATTCGAAGGGGACGGCAAGGACGACCCGTTGACGCGCGATCCGGAGTGCTTGCGCGATCACGGCCTCGCCGACTGCGTCGTCGACGTGTTCGAGGAGATGAATCGCGGTGACGGTGTCGGCGCTGTTGTCCGGTGCCGGTACTTCACCCGCGTCGCAGATCACCGTGTCGATCGTGATGCCGAGTTCGGGGGCAACCGCGTCGAGCAGGATCATCGTTCCGGGCAGGATGTCCGTGGCGGTCACGTCCATTCCGGCGCGCGCGAGCCGCAGGGGCAGGAAACCGAAGCAGGAACCCAGATCGAGCACGGAACCGCGGACCAGCTCTTCGGCTTTGTCGTGAATCGGCGCGAAATCTGCAGTGCCGTCCAGTAGTTCGGCAAGTGAGTTCCGGTAGTAGGTGGTCCAGGATTCGAGAGCGCCGTCCACGGTGGAGCGAACCAGGCCGACCATCGTCAACTCGAATTCGTCCTGACCGAACTCCGCGTCCTGGATGGACGAGGTGACTCCGGCGACGAGTCGCTCACTCAGATCGGCGGGAGTGAGGGAGTGCCTGACGTGGAGGCGACCGCCTCGGCGATCGAGCGAGATCGGACCGGACTCGACGCGTTCGACGGTGACATGCCCGAACGACCACAAGCCCGGCGTCGACGGCGCCAGGGAATCCAGGACGGGTTCGTTCGTGATGGTGGACATGATCGCCTTTCTCAGGTGGTGATGCTTTCTCAGGTGCTGATACCGGTCCGCAGGGACTGCGTACCTGTTTTCAAGAGTTCCGGTAGCTCGAGTGAATCGTCGGTGAGCCACTGCTCGTACGCCGACATCGCGACCCCGAGCAGAAGATAGCCGACCGTGCGTGGGCCGTGATCGGTCGGCTCGAGATTCATTCGGCGTGCGACGTAGTCGGCGACCACCTGCCGCCAACCTTCGTACATCACCACAGAGTATGCCTGAAGCGTCGGAACTTCGAGGATCAATTCCATCCGTTTGCGATGTACCGCAGTCTCTTCCGGTGGGAAGGTGTTGAACGTCAACAATGCGGATTCGAGTGCGTCGACCAACGGAATATCAGCGGGCAGTGAATCCAGGTGCTCGCGCATCTCGTCGAGATGTCCGTCGAAGTCTCCCCAGGGGACGGCGTTCTTGGACGGGAAGTAGCGAAAGAAGGTCCGACGCGCGATGCCGGCGGCATCGGCTATCTGGTCGACGCTCACCTCGTTGAAGCCGACTGTCGAGAACAGTTCGATCCCGATCGTGCTGATTCCCTCCTTCGTTGTGGAGGGGCGACGACCTATCCGAGCGGACGGTTTCTTGCGGCTACGCATACTTTTTTCGCTCCATGTGTGTCATTCTGCACTCGATGCCATTACAGTGGTGAACCGAGTCACAGTGAAGTCCCACTAGTGACCACCAACTCCCAGGTTGGAAGTCTGATCTACAGACTTCCAGACGGAGTGCGACCGCAGGAGGAATCCATGTCAGATCGTGACAACAAGGCGCTCGAGAACGACCTCGTCGAGGAGTCCCTCGTGGAGGAAGTTTCCATCGACGGCATGTGCGGCGTGTACTGACCGTGTCTGCTTTGGATCTCGATGCGGGGTGGAAACTCCACCCGCAGGTAGCGCTTCGCCCCGAACCTTTCGGGGCGTTGCTCTACCACTTCGGAACACGCAAGCTGTCGTTCCTGAAGAACACGACCATCGTTGCGGTGGTCAAGGCGTTGCCAGACCATCCTGATGTCCGGTCCGCACTACGTGCGCAAGGCATCGAAGATGACGCGGCTCCCCAATATGCCCGCGCGCTGAGCACTCTCGCCGACTCGCACATGATCGTGCCTGTCTGAGCCAGACGCTCGCCCCCACGTGCGGAACAGCCCTTCCGCACGTTCGCCCGCTTCATTTCTTCGCGAGGACACAGCCATGACCTCAGTTCTTGAACAGCCCTCCCCGCCCGCCAAGGTGGGTCGCCTCGTCGATCAGTTCGAACTCGGACTCGACGCCCCCATCTGCCTGACGTGGGAACTCACCTACGCCTGCAACCTGTCCTGCGTGCACTGCCTTTCGTCGTCGGGTCGTCGTGACCCCAACGAGCTGAGCACCGAACAGTGCAAGTCCATCATCGACGAGCTGCAGCGTATGCAGGTTTTCTACGTCAACATCGGTGGCGGCGAGCCGACGGTACGCTCCGACTTCTGGGAGCTCGTCGACTACGCGACCGACCACCAGGTTGGTGTGAAGTTCTCCACCAACGGCGTGAAGATCGACAAGAAGGTCGCGGCGCGCCTCGCAGCCAGTGACTACGTCGACGTGCAGATTTCCATCGACGGTGCCACCGCTGAGGTCAATGACGCTGTGCGCGGGCCTGGTTCGTTCGCGATGGCCGAGCGCGCTCTCGCGAACCTGAAGGAAGCCGGCTTCAAGGACGCCAAGATTTCGGTGGTCGTCACGCGGCACAACGTCAGTCAGCTCGACGAGTTCAAGGCTCTCGCGGACAAGTACGACGCGACCCTGCGCATCACTCGACTGCGTCCTTCGGGCCGCGGCGCCGACGTGTGGGACGACCTGCACCCGCGTCCGGAGCAGCAGCGTGAGCTCTACAACTGGCTGGTCGCCAATGGCGAAGGCGTCCTGACGGGCGACTCGTTCTTCCACCTCTCCGCCTTCGGCGATGCACTGCCCGGTCTCAATCTCTGTGGCGCGGGCCGCGTCGTGTGCCTGATCGACCCGGTCGGTGACGTGTACGCATGCCCCTTCGCGATTCACGAGCAGTTCCTCGCCGGAAACATCGTGAAAGACGGTGGATTCCAGGAAGTCTGGCAGCACTCGGACCTGTTCGAGGAGCTGCGCTCGCCCCAAACCGGTGGCGCCTGCAGCAAGTGCAACCACTACGACTCCTGCCGCGGCGGCTGCATGGCGGCCAAGTTCTTCACCGGACTGCCGATGGACGGACCTGACCCCGAGTGCGTCATCGGTAACGGTGAAATGGCACTGGCGTCGGCGGGCGAGGTCCCGAAGTCCAGTGTCGACCACTCCCGTTCCGGTCAACGTAAGACCCCACGCGCATCGGTGCCACTGACACTGATGATGCGTCCGCCCGCCAAGATTTGTGACGAAAACCCGCTTGCGGGAATGCAGTAACTACTGCGCGATACCGACAGTGCGGCGAAAGCTGCACCCCAGAGAGGTCAGTTCAATGGCTAAGAATGCTTTCTTCGAGACGGTGGCAGAAGCACAGCGCCGTGCGAAGAAGAGGTTGCCCAAGTCCGTGTACGCGGCGTTGGTGGCGGGATCCGAGAAAGGGCTGACGGTCGACGACAACGTCGCGGCATTCAGCGAATTGGGTTTCGCTCCCCACGCTGCCGGGCTGTCGGACAAGCGCGAGATGTCCACCACCATTATGGGCCAGGACATTTCGTTGCCCGTCATGATTTCACCGACCGGTGTGCAGGCAGTGCACCCCGACGGTGAAGTAGCGGTAGCCCGTGCGGCTGCAGCACGGGGAACAGCCATCGGACTGAGTTCTTTTGCCAGCAAGTCCATCGAAGAAGTTGCCGCGGCCAACCCGCAGGTCTTCTTCCAGATGTATTGGGTCGGTAGCCGCGACGTGCTCCTGCAGCGTATGGAGCGCGCTCGCGCTGCCGGTGCCAAGGGCCTGATCATCACCACCGACTGGTCCTTCTCGTACGGTCGCGACTGGGGCAGCCCGTCCATCCCCGAAAAGATGGACCTCAAGGCGATGTTCCAGTTCGCACCCGAGGGAATCATGCGCCCGAAGTGGTTGCTCGAGTTCGCCAAGACCGGCAAGATCCCGGACCTGACCACCCCCAACCTCGCGGCTCCCGGCCAGCCTGCACCGACGTTCTTCGGCGCATACGGCGAGTGGATGCAGACTCCGCTTCCGACGTGGGAAGACATCGCCTGGCTTCGTGAGCAGTGGGGTGGACCGTTCATGCTCAAGGGCATCATGCGCATCGACGACGCCAAGCGAGCTGTCGACGCCGGTGTCTCCGCTATCTCGGTCTCCAACCACGGTGGTAACAACCTCGACGGCACCCCGGCGCCGATCCGTGTGCTCCCGGGCATTGCCGAGGCCGTGGGCGATCAGGTGGAAGTTGTTCTCGACGGCGGCATTCGACGCGGCGGCGACGTCGTCAAGGCGCTCGCACTCGGAGCCAGGGCCGTCATGCTCGGGCGCGCCTACCTGTGGGGCCTCTCGGCCAACGGCCAGGCCGGTGTCGAGAACGTGCTCGACCTCATGCGGATGGGCATCGACTCGGGGCTGATGGGCCTCGGCCACTCGTCCATCACCGAACTGAGCCCGGCGGACCTGGTGATACCGGAAGGGTTCACACGCACATTGGGTGCCAGCTGAGATTACGGCTCCGATAGAGCTGTGAGTTGACACTCGACGAACACACGACCCTGGCCGGACGCCTCGTCCGGTCCAGGGTTGTTTTCGGTCCGCACGAGACCAATCTTGCTGTGGGACGCTCGCTTTCCGATCGGCACCGTGCGTACTACCAGCGCCGCGCCGAGGGCGGAACCGGGATCGTCGTCACCGAAGTGGCCTCGGTATCGGAGAACGACTGGCCGTACGAGCGGGCACCGTTGGCGTCGCAATGTGGCCCGGGGTGGCAGTCGATCGCGGCTGCATGTGCTCCGTACGGAACGCTGGTTCTGGCCGGGCTCGGTCATACCGGGATGCAGGGATCGAGCGCATACTCCCAGTCGGTGCTGTGGGGACCGTCAACAGTGGCCGACCCGGCGACGCGTGAGTTGCCGATGGCAATGGGGCAGGCGGAAATCGACCAGTTGATAGCCGGCTTCCGTGAGGCGTCGGCGCTGGCCGTCGCTTCGGGAATGGACGGAGTGGAACTCGATGCCGGTCCTCGAAGCATTCTGCGACAATTCCTTTCGGGTCTGACCAACACTCGGCAAGACCGATACGGTAGCGATCGCGTTGCTCTTGTTCGCGAGGTCATCTCGGCAGTGCGCGAGGAAGTCGGGTCGGATCACGTTGTCTCCCTGCGGTTGTCCTGTGACGAGGAAGCTCCATGGGCGGGCCTGACGCCCGATCTTGCCATCGGTATCGCATGTGAAGTGTCTCCGTTCCTCGATCTCCTTGTCGTCGTTCGTGGCGGACTCTATTCGTCTGACCGGTACCGCCCCGATTTTCACTGCCCGCCGAACTTCAACCTCGATCTGTGCCGTGAGATCAAGGCCGCTCTGTCGATTCCTGTTGTCGTGCAGGGGAGCGTCGTGGACATCGCCGACGCTCACGCGGCGCTGGAAGTAGGTGAGTTCGTCGAGATGACCCGGGCCCAGATCGCAGACCCGGACCTGGTCGTGAATGCCGCGCGCGGCGATCGTCCCCGGCCGTGTGTGCTCTGCAATCAGACGTGCCTCGTGCGTGATCCTCGCAATCCTGTCGTGACGTGCGTCGGGAATCCGAGCGCGGGTTTCGAGACGGTGGACCCCGATGAGCGAGAGCAGATTTCGACACCGGGAGCCGTGCTGGTCGTGGGGGGTGGCCCCGCTGGGATGGAAGCCGCACGGATCTCGGCGGTGGCGGGGCACTCGGTCACACTCGTCGAGAGTTCATCGCAGTTCGGCGGCATGATCCGAACTTTTGCGCGAGGTGACGGCCGTAGCCGGTTCGCACTCCTCGCGCAGTGGTTGGAGGACGAATGCCGTCGTAGCGGCGTGACGATGCGGACCGGGGCGGCGCTCGACGCCCAAGACCTGGGTGACGCACGCAGCCGGGGCGAGTTTGTTGTCGTTGCCACCGGTAGTGCTGCGAGGCCGCCGACGTATCCGGTCGACGATTCGGTTCGATGGTTGGATGCGTCGGAAGCCTTCGAGAAGTTGAGCACCGTGGGGCCGGGTCCGGTCGCGCTGATCGATCCCCTCGGTGGACCGATCGCGGTGGCGCTCGCAGAAGCACTCGCGGCCCATGGCATCTCCGTCTCGATTGTGACTCCCGACAGCATCGTCGGTTCGAGGCTCGGTGCGAGTGGGGATCTGGTCGGCGCCAACACGCGCATCCAGCAGGCCGGGGTCACCAGGGTGCTCGCGTCACGTGTCACCGAAATCACTCGAGGGGCCGTCTGCGTCGAACACGTCCATACCGGCGAGCGGTCACAGCTCGAGTGCGAAGTGGTGATCGACTGCTCGCCTCGTCTGCCGAACGAAACGCTGAAGGAAGAGGCCGACATTCAGGTGGGCGACTCGGTTGCCCCGAGAACTGTTCTCGAATCCATCCGCGAAGGGCGCTTTGCAGGGTTTACTACTAGAACGAGTTTCAATTCTGCAGAGAGGGCTATCTCATGACACAGGGTTCAGTTCGTTCGCTCGAAGGTCGCGTTGCTTTCATCACCGGCGCAGCGCGCGGTCAAGGACGTGCGCACGCGGTCAAGATGGCGCGCGAGGGAGCAGCGATCATCGCGGTCGACGTATGCGCGTCGGTGGCGTCGGACAATTCCTACGACGCAGCAACTTCCGAGGACTTTGCCGAGACGATACGTCTGGTGGAAGCGGAGGGCGGGAAGATCCTCGCCCGCGAGGTCGATGTCCGTGACGGCGCAGCGCTCACCGCGGTGGTCAAGGACGGCGTCGAACAGTTCGGACGACTCGACATCGTGGTCGCCAACGCCGGGGTCTGCAACTGGAATCGATTCTGGGAAATGTCGGACGAGCAGTGGGAAACCCTGATCGACATCAACCTGACCGGAGTCTGGAAAACCCTCAAGGCCTCGGTGCCGGCGATCATCGAGGGTGGGCGCGGTGGATCGATCATCGTGGTCAGTTCGGTGGCCGGACTCAAGGCGCTGCCCGGACAGGCGCACTACGCGAGCGCCAAGTTCGGTCTCGTCGGCCTGACGCAGGCCGCAGCAAAGGAACTGGGGGAGTACAAGATCAGGGTCAATTCGATCCATCCTTACGGAGTGAATACGCCGATGGGGGTCGACCAGGGCGCTCTCGAGGTATTTGCAAAGTTTCCGCAGTACCTTCCCAACTTCACTCCGATCCTCTCGGACATCGCTTTCGCCGAACCTGACGAGATCGCCGATACCGTCCTGTGGCTCGCCGGTGACGGTTCCCGCACCGTCACGGCAAGTCATATCGCGCTCGATCAAGGAAACTCCAAGGTCTGATGACGCCGTACCCGCGCCTCTTCGCGCCACTGCGCCTGGGCAACCTGACACTCCGCAATCGGGTCGTGTTCTCCGCACACCTGACCAATTACGCGGAGAACGGGTTGCCGACGGAGCAGCACGCGAGTTACTACGAGGCGCGGGCACGCGGCGGTGCGGGTCTGATCATCACCGAGGAGCACTCGACGCATCCTTCGGATCGACCGTACGAGAAGATGATTGCGGGCTATCGGCCGGAAGCGATCGAGGGATACCGGCGGATCACCGACGCCGTTCATGCGCATGGTTCGTCGATTCTCGCGCAGATCAACCACAATGGGGGTCAGGGCGCTGGAACCTATTCGCGATCGCCGCTGTTGGCGCCGAGCGCCGTTGCGGATCCGTTGTTCCGCGAGGTGCCCAAGGCTGTCGACGACGCGGACATTGCCGAGATTCTCGCAGGGTTCGCCCTTGTTGCGCGCAACTGCGTTGCCGGTGGCTTCGACGGGGTGGAATTGCAGGCGTCGCAGTCGTCCATCGTGCGCGCGTTTCTCGCACCCTCGACCAACCTGCGCACTGATCGCTACGGCGGGGGCGTGGCGAATCGTGCGCGTTTCCTTCTCGAAGTGCTCGGGGTACTGCGTAAGGCCATCGGCCCGGATCGTGTGCTCGGTGTGCGCCTGAGTGGATACGAAGGAACGCGGGGTGGCATCGAACTGTCCGACGCGGTAACCACCGCCCAACTCATCGAAGCTGACGGTCACGTCGACTACATCAACACGACCGTCGGAATGGCCACGGAAACACTGCATCTGGTCGAAGCATCGATGGCTGTACCCACCGGCTACGCCAACTTCGTCCCGTCTGCGATCAGGGAGGTCATCGATCTTCCAGTCGTCGGAGTCGGCCGTTTCAAGACGCCGGAGCAAGCCGAAGCTGCACTCGAGGACGGTGTATGCGATCTGGTGGGCGTAGTTCGCGGGCAGATCGCCGATCCGGATTTTGTGAACAAAGCGCGTGCTGGTCAATCGGTACAGGTGCGAACCTGCCTGTCCTGCAACCAGGAATGCGTCGGGCGGATGGGTCTGGGACGTTGGTTGGGGTGCACCGCAAATCCGCGCGCTGGTCGGGAATCGGTACCGCTGCCGATGCCGCGGCGACGGGGCCGCACGGTGGTGGTGGTCGGTGGCGGCCCCGCCGGCCTGCAAGCTGCGGCTACAGCGGCCCAGCGAGGTCATGCGGTGACGCTGTTCGAGCGTGAACGAAGACTTGGGGGACAGATTCTTACCGCCTCGGTGGTACCGGCTCGCCGTGAGCTCGCCGACCTCGTCCGGAATCTCGAATCTGAGTGTCGCCGAAGTGGTGTGACGATCGAGTTGGATGCTGGAGCTGATCTCGCGATCGTGGAGGAGCGCGCGCCCGAGGTGGTCGTGATTGCAACCGGAGCGCGGCCTTTACGCCCAGCGTGGGCGGGTAGATCAGAGCGTGTGGTGGGTGTTCGAGACGTTCTCGACGGCAAGATTCTGCCGAGTGGAACGGTGCTCGTCTACGACGAACTGGGATTCCATCAAGGTACGTCGGTGGCGGAGTTCCTCGCTGATCGAGGCTGTGCCGTCACGATCGCGACCAACGGCATGGTGGTCGCGCAGGACCTGAGCATCACCCTGGATTTCGAGGGGTGGAACCGCCGAGCGTTCGAGAAGTCGATCGGTCAACGGACAGATCTGATGGTGACTTCGGTGAGCGCTGGGGCCTCGCCGCTCGTGAGCTTGGTTCACCTTCCGACGGGTGTGACCGAGGAAGTTGCAGTCGACTGGGTGGTCTTCGCGACACAGCAGGAACCTGTCGACGAGTTGTGGAACACCTTGCAGGGAAGCTGTTTCGAGAAATTTCGCATCGGTGACGCCTTGTCTCCGAGGCGTTCGCACGCGGCCGTCATCGAGGGGCATCGGGCCGCGTTGGCGATATAGTCGTCCGTTTTGTCCCTGGTTCTCGAAAGTATGTTTTGAGCATGGACAGTCGGGAAGCGTGGCAACTGGATGGCGTGGGCCTCAAGGGTGAGGTTCTGGATCTGGTGCGCGCCCGGCACGAGTTGCAGTCGCGGATGGTGTTGCTGATCGTGGAGATGTTTTCCCGGGACGTTCTTGGCGGGAAGGGTTTTCGGGCGATCGCTCAGTGGTTGCACGGGTCGACGAATCTGGCGATCGGTGAGTGCAGTCTGCTGGTCGGGTTGGCGCGGTTGTTGATGCTCGAACCTGTTGTCGCGGATGCATTCCATCGCGGTGACGTGGATGCGTTGAAAGCCCGTCAGGTGGCGTCATTCTGTCAGCATCCACCGAAGAACATGACCTCGGCGGATGTGGACAAAGCCCGCGGGATCTTGTTGGGGTTGGCGTCGAAGAACATCGCCGATTGTGATGCGGTGCGGGCAGCGATCCGGCGGATCGAGAAGCAGTACGGCAAGCGTGAGGACGGCGTTCCGGTCGGCGAGGATTCCGAACGTAACGAGTTCTACGCCTCGAAAGGCTTGTACGGGCGGGTCACTGTGAAGGGTGATTTGGATGCTGTGAACGGGGCGCGTCTGATCACGTTGTTGTCGAGTCTGTCTGCGCCGACGCCGGAGAAGGACGGGGTGAAGGACACCCGCACGCCGGCGCTACGGCGGGCGGACGGGTTTTGCGAACTGTTGCGGCGGTACGAGCGGGCGGGGTTGGGTCCGATCGAGGGCGGGGTGAAACCGCACATCACGGTGACTGCGTCGGCGAAAGATATGACAGACCTTAAAGTTCTGAAAGACCTGTTGCCGTCCACCGAGGAGCTGGGATTTGCGTGGACGGATTGGGTGGGCCCGATCAGTATCGATACTGCCCGGATGTTGGCGTGCGACTGCACCGTCACCCGGATCCTCCTGGACGAGAATGGTGTTCCGCTCGACTGCGGCAAGGAAGCGAGAACGGCGACGGTTCCGCAGCGGCGGGCGTTGACGGTTCGTGATGGCGGGTGTGCGTTTCCGGGGTGCGGGACACCGTCGGGGTGGTGCGATGCCCATCATATTGTTCACTGGAACGATGGTGGCCCAACAGATCTCGACAATCTGATCTTGTTGTGCGGTCATCATCACCGGACACTGCACACACGGAGTGGCGGGTGGAGATCGGTCCGGATCGCAAATCGGTGTTCTATCCACCGATGTCGATCGATCCGTATCAACAGCCGATCGGCGGGAACAGCCCACCGACAGCGGCGTGAACCGCGACAACTGACGAATACGCCGGGGCACAACAATGCCCCGGTGTATCCGCATGCAGTGTTGCGGTGGGAGGGGCCCGCACCAATACGATCGGGGGATGAGTTCTCCGCGTGACCTTGCTGCCATCCCGAGTCCTGCGCTCGAGGGCACTGCGCTCACCGTCGTGGTCCCGGTCGGTTCTTTCGAACAACACGGACCGCACCTGCCTCTCGATACCGACACTCGGATCGCGAGAGCAGTCGCACAGGCTCTGCCCGACGTCGTCATGGCCCCGGCCATCGAATACGGGGCGAGCGGCGAACACGAAGGGTTTGCCGGCACGATTTCGATCGGTGCCGAGGCCATGGAAACCGTCGTCGTCGAATACGGAAGGTCGGCGTTCCGATGGACGAAGCGGGTGCTGTTCGTCAACGGCCACGGCGGAAATGGTCCCGCATTGGCCAAAGCGGTGGCACTTCTGCGGTATGAGGGGCGTGATGCTGCTTGGGTGCCGTGCGCTGTTCCGGGTGCCGACGCCCATGCCGGACACACTGAAACGAGCCTATTGCTGCACCTTTCGCCCGATTTGGTGCACATGAGCCTTGCTGAGACAGGAAATTTGTCTCCTATCGCGGACCTGATGCCAGGAATGCGTTCGGGCGGTATGGTCGCTGTGTCGCAAAACGGCGTTCTCGGCAATCCAGTCGGGGCTACCGCCGAAGACGGCGCATACATCTTCGGTGAGTTGGTAGGACGCGTGACGGATGGACTGGCCCGGTGGGAGCCTGGTCCAGATGGGAGGCTTCGGTGACGACCACGACCGAGTGGGGGCGGACGGTCCACCTGCGACGGCTTTCGAGGCTGCGACGAGTTGCAGCACGACGGGCTACGTCCCTTACGATCATCTGATGCGACCAGCAAGACTCCCCGACGGCTTCGGCATTCGGTTGGACCCCAAGGTGCGCACGTACTCGGGTGGCCGGGTACTCATCGGCGGATCTCCGACGCGGATGCTCAAGCTGGCGCCGACGGCTGCGGCGATGATCGGTGACGGCTTCCTCGAGGTGGTCGATCAGCAGAGCGCTGCGGTTGCGCGACACCTTCTCGATTCAGGTGTCGCGAATCCTCGTCCGATGTCGACGCCGTCCGCTGCCGATGTCACGGTCGTGATTCCGGTCAAGGACAACCAGGCCGGCGTCGAACGCCTATTGCCCGTCCTCAAGGATCTGACCGTCATCGTTGTCGACGACGGTTCGGAAGTGCCGGTGGAGCCCCGTCGCGCCTGCCCGGGCACCGGCACCATCACAGTGGTCCGGCACGAGAGTGCCCGCGGACCCTCGGCAGCGAGAAACTCGGGATTGCGTTCGGCCCAAACACGTTTCGTAGCTTTCCTGGACTCCGACGTCATACCGCGTGCCGGTTGGCTCGAGTTGATGTTGGGCCACTTCAGCGATCCGGGGGTTGCCCTTGTTGCACCCCGCATCGTCGCCCTCGATCCGTACGGGACGGCGCTGGCGCGGTACGAGAACATGCGATCGTCTCTCGACCTCGGACGCAAGGAAGCTGCGGTGAAGTCGGGCAGTCCGGTCGCCTATGTCCCCAGCGCCGCCGTGATCGTCCGGCGCGACGTGGCACTCGAATGCAACGGTTTCGACGAGGGTCTCGAAGTAGCCGAGGACGTCGATTTCTGCTGGCGACTGCAGGCTGCGGGTTGGCGACTGAGGTACGAACCGGTTGCGCATGTCGCCCACGATCATCGAGTTCAGTTCGACAAGTGGTTCGCCAGGAGAGCGTTCTACGGCACGGGTGCGGCGCCGTTGGCTGCAAGACACGAGGGTTCGGTTCCGCCGATGGCGATGTCGTTCTCGACGCTCTTCGCGTGCATCGCCGCCGCAACACTGACCCGTTCCGGTCTTGCCGGCGCACTCGGCGCTTTGCTGTTTACCGTTTACCGGCTGCGAAAGATGTTCACCGGCCTGAGTCAACCCACCCGGATCGCGGCGATCCTCACCGCGCAGGGAGTTGTCGGCGGATTCTGGCAACTCGCCTCGGCAATGTGTCGTCACTACTGGCCCGTGACGCTCCTGGCGGTGATCGCCTCCAGGCGAATTCGGCGGCTGGCCGTCGCTGCAGCAGTCACCGAAGGTTTGGTGGACTGGTATCGCCACCGTGAGCCAGGCGGGCTGGGACCGGTTCGGTACGTCTTCTTCAAACGAGCCGACGACATCGCGTATGGAGCCGGACTCTGGCGTGGCGCATTCGACGCCCGCGACTGGGCGGCGCTGAAACCTCGAATCACCAAGTGACAGAAGCCGACTACGCAGATTTCCTGGTTGTCGGTGGTGGCACGTGTGGTTGCGTGGTCGCAGCCAGGCTCAGTGAAGATCCATCCGCCACGGTGATGCTCCTCGAATCGGGAAGCGGATATCGATCGGCGCTCGAACTCCCGGACGTCCTGGGTGATCCGTACCGACTGCCGGTCGGACCTGCGAGCGAATACACGTGGACCTATCCGGTCGAACTGACGCCGCGTCGGGCGTCCACAATTGCGCGGGGGCGGACACTCGGTGGATCCGGAGCCGTCAACGGTGCGTACTTCACCCGCGCGACCCGTGCTGATTTCGAGCATTGGCCGAGTTCATGGCGATACGACGACGTCTTGCCGTACTTCAAGAAGTCCGAAACGGATCGTGATTTCGAGAGCGAGTTCCACGGGACCGCCGGACCGATCCCGGTCGAGCGTCGAGCGTGGGACCAACTGCATCCACTGAGCGGCGAGTTTCATGCGGCAGCGCTCGGAGCAGGCTTTCCCGACGACGTCGACAAGAATGCGCCGGACTCGTTCGGGGTGGGCCGAGTGCCACTGAACGTGTCGGATCATCGTCGGATCAGTACGGCGATCGGGTATCTGATGCCGGCGTTGCACCGGCCGAATCTGCGGGTGGAATCCGGAGTGAACGTCATTCGTATCGCGTTCTCGGGTACCCGTGCGATCGGCGTCGACGTTCTCGGCGACGGCAATGTCCGACGCATTCGTGCCGACCATGTGGTCGTGTGTTCGGGTGCGGTGGCGACACCGCACATTCTCCTCAATTCCGGTGTTGGTCCAGCGGAACAACTTGTAGGGCAGGGAGTTTCCGTCGTTCTCGATCGACCGGGCGTCGGACAGAACTTCGTCGACCACCCGGAAGTGCTGCTGCCGTACCATTTTTCGAAGCCCCGCACGATTCGATCGCAGACTCCGGTGCTGGAGACAGCCCTCAACCTCGCTGAGATCGAAATTCGTCCGTACACCGCATCTTTCACCGAACTGGTTCCCGGTGTGCCTCGCATGGACCACGGCGTCGGAGTGGTCCTCATGGCGCCGCACAGCCGGGGAAGCATCGAACTGGCATCGCGGGATCCCGCTGGGGCGCCGCGTATTCGGTACAACTACGTCGCGTCGGCGCACGATCGAGCTGCCATTCGGGAAGGGATGCAGATCGCCGAGAATCTTCTCGAGTCGATCGCCGAGACGGGGTTGATCGATCGCCCCGTCGTGGAGTACACCGATGAGTGGGTCGAATCCCGCCTGGGAACGTCGCTGCATATGTCCGGTAGTTGCGTGATGGGTGCCGAGGCGGACCCGTTCGCAGTCGTCGACGGTCGGTGCCGTGTGATCGGCGCGCAAGGACTCAGTATTGTTGACACGTCAATCCTGCCGACGATCCCGACCCGCGGCCCGCATGCGACCGCGGTGATGGTCGCGGAACGAGCAAGCGCCATTCTGCTCGGCGACGAGTGACCGCGAGGGGCAGCAGGCTGGGTCGGCAGTCATACCGAATGGTCGTTCTCGCCTATGGGCTGTGATCGGCGTTACAGTGGTCCACGGAGCGGAGGAACGCAAAATATGGCACGTGAACAGGCTGTGCCCGGCAACCCGTGGGTGGCGGTCAGGCCAGGCGATGACGTCGCGTTACTCGCGCGGCGACTTTCGTCTGCCCATCAGTCGTTCATCGATGCTCGCGGCGTGCCCGGCCAGGGGCTGACCGACGACTCCCATGTCCGCTCGGTCGTACTCGAGTCCTGGATGCGTAGCCGCAACAAGGGGGTAAATCCCGATGTGGTCGGCAACCCTGAGATGCTCGAAGGGTTGGAGCTCGAAAAATATCGCTCCGCGCATCCCATGTCACTGATCCGTCCGGTGATTCGGAAACTCCTGGTGGAAGATGCTGCCGAGACCGGACTACTGATCGCGATCAGTGACGCACACGGTCGACTGCTCTGGGTGGAGGGTGACAACTCGGCCAAGGACAAGGCGTTGTCCATGAACTTCGTCGAAGGCGCCGATTGGAGCGAAGATCGTGTCGGCACCAATGCGCCGGGAACGGCGCTTGCTCTCGATCACTCCGTACAGATTTTCGGATCCGAGCATTTCAACCGAACCGTGCACGACTGGAGTTGTTCGGCCGCACCCGTCCACGATCCCACCACTGGGCAAATCCTTGGTGCCATCGACATCACCGGTGGTCCCAGGGTTGCGGTTCCCGAAGTGCTGTCACTGATCCGTGCAACTGTCGCGGCCGCCGAATCGGAATTGCGATTCCATCTCTTGAACTCGCCCATCCCACTCAGTGCCACGGCTCCGCGCCTCGAAACATTCGGTGCCGGCCGGCCGACGCTGGTTCGCGGCGGTGACCGCATCCCGATTTCGCAGCGTCACGCCGAGATTCTCCTTCTGCTTTCCGAACACCCGGAGGGTCTCAGCTCCGACCACCTTGCGGTGCTGCTCGACGAGGGCGAACTCGACGCAGTGACCATTCGCGCGGAAATGTCGCGGCTTCGTAAGGTTTTCGGCGCCGACCGGCTGGCTTCGCGCCCCTATCGGATCATCACGGAGTTCACGACAGATGTCGGCGATGTGCGGGCAGCGTTGGACCGAGGCGACGCAGCGACGGCGATGAAACTGTATTCGGGCCCGGTGCTGGCGGGCTCTGCCTCCCCGGGAATCGAAGAGGTGCGGGAAGAACTACGCACCAGGGTCCAGGCAGCTCTGCTGCGTGGAGGTGACGCCAACCTTCTGGCCCGGTGGACCACGTCGGTGCACGGCCGCGAAGACTCCGTCGTGTGGGAGGCCTACCTGTCCACGTTGGATCCTCAATCTCCGCTGTATTCGCAGGTCCAGGCTAGAATTGATCTCCTCGACCGCCAATTGGGCATCTGAGAATCATCTGCGTTTCTCGCACGCAACGTACTTGCAACGTTGCAACTCCTAGTGTTGTGAATCACACCCCACCGGGGGGTGGGATTGCAGTCACCGATTTGGTGGGTGCGCCCAGGAAGATCACGTTTACATAGGAGCTTGCAATGACCGTGTACGCCCGCCCAGGTACCGCCGACGCGATCATGTCCTTCCAGTCTCGATACGACAACTGGATCGGCAACGAATGGGTTGCTCCGGTCAAGGGTCAGTACTTCGAGAACCCGACACCGGTGACCGGACAGAATTTCTGTGATGTGGCTCGTTCCACCGCAGAAGACATCGAACTCGCTCTCGACGCAGCGCACGCAGCAGCTCCGGCCTGGGGCAAGACCTCGGTCGCCGAGCGCGCGATCATCTTGAACAAGATCGCTGATCGTATGGAGGAGAACCTCGAATCCATCGCACTCGCCGAGTCGTGGGACAACGGCAAGCCGATCCGCGAGACCCTCAACGCCGACATTCCGCTCGCCATCGATCACTTCCGATACTTCGCGGGAGCTATTCGCGCACAGGAAGGTTCGCTCTCGGAGATCAACTCCGACACCGTGGCGTACCACTTCCACGAGCCGCTCGGCGTAGTCGGCCAGATCATTCCGTGGAACTTCCCGATCCTCATGGCCGTGTGGAAGCTTGCCCCCGCCCTCGCTGCCGGCAATGCCATCGTGCTCAAGCCTGCCGAGCAGACGCCAGTCTCGATCCTGCACCTCATCGGCATCATCGGTGACCTGCTGCCTGCCGGTGTTCTCAACATCGTCAACGGCTTCGGCGTCGAGGCCGGAAAGCCGCTCGCGTCCAGCCCGCGTATCAAGAAGATCGCGTTCACCGGTGAGACCACCACCGGTCGCCTGATCATGCAGTACGCGTCGCAGAACCTTATCCCCGTCACCCTCGAACTCGGTGGCAAGAGCCCCAACATCTTCTTCTCCGACGTTCTCGCCTCAAACGACGACTACCAGGACAAGGCACTCGAGGGCTTCACGATGTTCGCCCTCAACCAGGGCGAGGTCTGCACCTGCCCGTCACGTTCGCTGATCCAGGAAGACATCTTCGACGAGTTCCTCGCGATGGCAGCCATCCGCACCAAGGCTGTGCGCCAAGGGGATCCGCTCGACACCGACACCATGATCGGTGCCCAGGCCAGCAACGATCAGCTCGAGAAGATCCTCTCGTACATCGAGATCGGCAAGGCCGAAGGCGCCAAGGTCATCACCGGTGGTGAGCGAGCCGAACTCGGCGGAGACCTGTCCGGCGGCTACTACGTCCAGCCGACGGTGTTCACCGGCAACAACAAGATGCGCATCTTCCAGGAAGAGATCTTCGGACCCGTCGTCTCGGTCACCTCGTTCAAGGACTACGACGAGGCCATCGAAATCGCCAACGACACGCTCTACGGTTTGGGCGCCGGTGTCTGGTCCCGCGACGGCGGAGTTGCTTACCGCGCAGGCCGCGACATCCAAGCCGGTCGCGTCTGGACCAACACGTACCACCAGTACCCGGCACACGCCGCTTTCGGTGGATACAAGCAGTCCGGCATCGGCCGCGAGAACCACCTGATGATGCTCTCGCACTACCAGCAGACCAAGAACCTCCTGGTCAGCTACGCCCAGAAGGCTCAGGGCTTCTTCTGATCTACCCACCGGCACCCGTGAGCCCCTCGCTGCGGGTGCCGGTGAGCAAGACTGCAACACGCGAAACCTGCACAAACACACGGAGGTTGGAATGAGCGCCACGGACACACCCGATACCGGCGCCGTTCCACCCCGGTTGGTGACCACCGCTGGGGCGGCTGACCTCCTGCGCCGCCTCAGCGGGACTCACGGCGAACTGATGATGCATCAATCCGGCGGATGCTGCGACGGCTCGGCCCCGATGTGTTATCCCTCAGGCGAATTCATCGTCGGGGACCGTGACGTACTACTCGGAATCGTCGATCTCCGACTTGCTGTCGGAGAGACTCCCGAAGACCTTCCCACCGGAACCGACGCTGTACAGGTCTGGATTTCCGGATCACAGTTCGAAGCCTGGAAGCACACCCAGTTGGTACTGGACGTCGTGCCCGGCCGCGGCAGTGGATTCAGCCTGGAGTCTCCTGAAGGATTCAGATTCCTCAGTCGAGCAAGGGCATTCACACCGGACGAAAACGAAGCACTCGGCGCGTCGAGCATTCTCGTGGGCGCTGATTGGGAAGCGGGCGTGCGTCCTTTGCCCCCGACGGTTCCCCAGGTGGTCGCCGAGGCCGTCGACGCCTGCCCGGTGCCGGGCGCGGCCGCCCGATCCTGAGAACGGCAGCCTGAAGAAGATCTGAACAGACTCGGGGCCGCTCACATGACAGCCAGTTAACAGCACGGTCATCTCCAGGCGACCTTCTCCGTACATCGCCCACATACCGTTCATTTCACGCGACGCATCCACCGTGCGTCGTCTCATTCTTGACCGATTCAGAGGATGGACATGTCTCTTTCCGACCACGCAACCGGCAAAAACGCCGGTGCCGCGGGTGCACACCACGACGGCGCAGACTTCCATGCGGAAGACAATTCGTATCTGGAGAAACGAACACTCCGAAAGGGAACAGCAGGGTGGGTGCTGCTTGCGGGGTTGGGTGTCAGCTATGTGATTTCCGGTGACTACGCCGGCTGGAACAACGGTCTGGCTGAAGGTGGTTTCGGTGGCCTTCTCATCGCGGCGGTTGTCATCGCGGGTATGTACCTGGCGATGGTGCTCGGTATGGCCGAGATGTCGTCGGCACTTCCTGCCGCTGGTGGTGGATACACGTTTGCCAGACGGGCCATGGGGCCCTGGGGCGGATTTGCCACCGGCACAGCAATTCTCATCGAGTACTCGATAGCACCCGCAGCGATCGCGACCTTCATCGGTGCGTACGTCGAGTCCCTGAACCTGTTCGGGATCACCGACGGCTGGTGGGTGTACCTCGCGGTGTACGCGATCTTCATCGGCATTCACCTCACCGGCGCCGGTGAGGCACTCAAGGCGATGTTCATCATCACCGCCATTGCACTCGTCGGCCTGGTCGTGTTCGCGGTTTCGGCTGTCGGCCTTTTCGATTCGTCCAACCTCACCGATATCGCCGTCGACACCAGCGCAGTCGGATCGTCGTCGTTCCTGCCATTCGGTCTGCTCGGAATCTGGGCCGCCGTGCCCTTCGCGATCTGGTTCTTCCTTGCGGTCGAAGGTGTACCGCTGGCCGCCGAGGAAGCACGTGAGCCGGAGAAGAACGTCCCCCGCGGCATCATCATCAGCATGTTGATCCTGATCGTCACAGGCGCAACGGTTCTCTTCCTCGCCACCGGTGCGCTCGGCGCAGACGCCCTGTCCACCTCCGGAAATCCGCTCGTCGAGGCTCTGGGGGACAGCGGAGCGGCAAAGGCCGTCAACTACATCGGACTTGCCGGTCTGGTCGCGAGCTTCTTCTCGATCATGTACGCCTACTCACGCCAGACGTTTGCGCTCTCCCGCGCCGGCTACCTGCCGAAGAACCTGTCGGTGACCAACAAGCGCAAGGCCCCCACTCTCGCGCTCGTCGTACCCGGAATCATCGGCTTCGCGCTCTCACTCACCGGTGAAGGTGCAATGTTGCTCAACATGGCGGTGTTCGGCGCGGCAGTAAGCTACGTCCTGATGATGGTGAGTCACATCGTTCTTCGTAAGCGTGAGCCGAACATGCCGCGCCCGTACCGCACGCCCGGCGGTATCGCCACCACCTCGTTTGCGCTCGTGATCGCGGCAGTGTCGGTGGTGGCCACCTTCCTGGTCGATCCCGTTGCGGCATTGCTGACGTTGGTTGCCTTCGGAGTTCTCATGGCGTACTTCGGTCTCTACAGTCGCCACCACCTTGTTGCCAACTCGCCGGACGAGGAGTTTGCTGTACTTGCACAGGCGGAAGAAGAATTGGGATGAGTCGCGGGATGGCCAAGTATCACCAGCAGGTATCCGGAACCAACTACTCGTTCGACGGTCTCGTCGATCTGATGGCAAAAGCGACACCACTGCGGTCGGGTGACGAACTAGCCGGTTGTGCGGCAAGCTCCGACGCCGAACGTGCTGCTGCTCAATGGGTTCTGGCTGATCTTCCGTTGACGGTGTTCCTCGAAGATCTGGTGGTTCCGTACGAGGACGACGAGGTAACCAGGCTCATCATCGACAGCCACGATCGCCTGGCCTTTGCGCCGGTGGCGCACCTGACTGTCGGCGGACTACGAGACTGGTTGCTCGAGACCGCGTCGGCGCCGGAAGCTTCCGCACGGTTGTCCGCCGTAAGTCCCGGGCTCACCCCCGAGATGGTTGCGGCGGTCAGCAAGATCATGCGCAATCAGGACCTGATCGCCGTCGCGAAGGCCATCACCGTGACCGCGGGGTTCCGTACGACCATCGGACTGCCCGGCCGGCTGAGCACCCGACTCCAACCAAACCACCCGACAGACGATCCACGCGGCATCGCGGCGGCCACATTGGACGGTCTCCTGATGGGATGTGGCGACGCCGTCATCGGTATCAACCCGGCGACGGACTCACCCCAGGCCACCTCGGATCTGCTCCACCTGCTCGACGACATCCGTCAGCGATTCGAGATCCCGACTCAGTCGTGCGTGCTCTCGCACGTGACCACCACGATCGGACTGATCGAATCGGGGGTGCCGGTCGATCTTGTCTTCCAATCGATTGCCGGTACCGAAGGCGCCAATTCCGGTTTCGGAGTGAACATTCCGCTCCTGCGTGAGGGCAACGAGGCCGGGCGCTCCTTGAACCGCGGAACGGTCGGCAACAACGTCATGTACTTGGAGACGGGGCAGGGGTCCGCCCTCAGCTCAGGTGCCCACTACGGCACCGGCGGAGCCCCGGTCGATCAGCAGACACTCGAGACCAGGGCATACGCAGTGGCACGTGATCTCGAACCGCTGCTGGTCAACACGGTGGTCGGCTTCATCGGTCCCGAGTATCTCTACGACGGCAAGCAGATCATTCGCGCGGGCTTGGAGGATCACTTCTGCGGAAAACTCCTCGGGCTGCCGATGGGAGTGGACGTCTGCTACACCAACCACGCCGAAGCCGATCAAGACGACATGGACAACCTGCTCACCTTGCTGGGCGTCGCCGGCGCGGCGTTCGTGATCGCGGTGCCCGGCGCCGACGACGTGATGCTCGGCTATCAAAGTCTGGCGTTCCACGACGCGCTGTATGTGCGTAAGGTTCTCGGTTTGCAGCCCGCCCCGGAGTTCGAGACCTGGCTCCACAACTTGGGGATGACCGACGCAAACGGTCGGGTTCTTCCGATCGATGCCGAAATGTCGCCGTTGCGGGCTTTGACGGTGAACTCATGACCGAAGATCAGGCACCGATCCTCGATTTCTGGGGTCCACTGCGCAAGACCACACAATCGCGTATCGGGCTGGGGCGTGCCGGAGATTCGTTGCCCACCAAGCGGGTTCTCGAATTCAAGGCAGCTCACGCCGCAGCCCGCGACGCGGTCCACGAGCCACTCGACTCCGAGACGCTTGCCAGTCGGGTCGAAGGGGTGGGCATCGGGGCGCCGGTGGTGGTGGCGAGCAGCGTCTCCACCCGCAGTGAGTATCTCCGGAGACCCGACCTGGGGCGCCAGCCGGCTGACCTGAGCGCGATCAAGAGCTCCGACAAGGAAATCGGGTTCATCCTCGCCGACGGACTCTCCCCGCGAGCACTGATGGACCACGGCGAGCAACTATTGTCCGCGTTGGTCACGGTGTTGGGGGAGCGGTACTCGATCGCGCCGCCCGTGATCGCCACGAATGCCCGTGTGGCACTGGGTGATCACATCGCTGCCGCGATGGGAGTGCAGACGGCGATCGTCCTGATCGGCGAACGTCCAGGGCTCTCCGTTGCGGACAGTGTCGGGATCTATCTGACTCACCTTCCCCGCGTCGGTCGTACCGACGCGGATCGAAACTGCATTTCCAATGTCCACCCACCCGAGGGACTCGGATACGAGCAGGCTGCTCGTGTCGTCCTGGGATTGGTGACGGGAGCGCGCCAGTTGGGCCGCTCCGGCGTCGACCTCAAGGACACCTCTCGCGCCGACGCCGTTGCGTCGGGAGAAGTGCTGACGCTCGATTAATTGACAACTGCACGGCATACCCGGGTCGATCGACACTCGGGTATGCCGTCGTACCCGAATCACGACGAAAACGAGGGAATCGATGTTCCGTTCGCTGCATTCTCGCGCCCTGTGCGCGTTGGCGGTAGGTAGTGTCCTGTTGAGTGCAACTGCATGTAGTTCGGCCGAGAGCGCCCCGAAAGAAGATGTGGCGCAGAGTGGTTCATCCTGCGCGGTGTTGGATCCCAGTCTTGCGTGGTACGGCGACAACCGTGTGACGTTGGATGCCATGATGACGGAGTTCGGAACGTGTGGAGCTGCAGGTGATGTCGATGACGGAGCTCCGTTGGCGCTCTTCGACTGGGACAACACAGTTGTCAAGAACGACATCGGAAGCGCCACCGCATTCTGGATGATCAAGAACAACAAGGTGTTACAGCCTGCCGGAGTGGACTGGGCAACCACCAGCCGCTTCATGACGCCAGCCGGCGCTGCCGCACTTTCCGCCGCGTGCGGCTCCGAGACCGCGCCGGGGCAACCGTTGGCAACCAGCACCGACTCGGACTGCGCGGACGAGATCGTTGCGGTACTCGAAGAGAAGACTCGCGACGGGCAGGCCGCATTCGACGGTTACGATCACCGCCGGACAAAAGCCGCATACGCGTGGGCCGTGCAGTTGATGGCAGGGCACACCGAGGACGAGATCACCGAGTACGCCCGCGCAGCGCGTGCCGAGAATCTCGCTGCTGCAGAAGGATCCGATCAGACCGTCGGTACGACGGAAGTCGACGGCTCGGTGCGGTACTACGCGCAAATCGAAGATTTGATGAAATCCCTCGGCGCTCATGGATTCGACGTGCGGATCATTTCCGCGTCGGCCGAACCGGTCGTTCGAGTCTGGGCGGAACAGCTGGGATTGGACGCCGATCATGTGATGGGAGTTCGGCCCATCGTCGAGGGCGGGGTTCTCACCGGGCGCCTGCGTGGGTGTGGTGGCGTTGCGGACGGCGACGACTCGGTCATTCCGTACATCGACGGCAAGCGGTGCCAGGTCAACGAGGTTGTCTACGGGGTTCAAGGGCCTACGGCGTTCGAGCAGTTGGCCGCCGATCGACGTCAGGTATTTGCTGCCGGTGATTCTGTCACCGACGTGACGTTCCTCGGAGATGCGACCGGTGCGCGCCTGGTGATCAACCGCAACAATCCCGAACTGATGTGCAATGCCTACGACAACAGTGACGGGAAATGGCTGGTCAACCCCATGTTCATCGAACCGAAGTCCCGGGCGGACGCTCCCTATCACTGCTCGACCGATGCTTACACCGACGCGGCCGGGGCAAAAGGTGCCGTGACTCGCGCAGACGGCAGCGTGATCCCCGATCAGGCCGATACCGTCGCGTGACGGTCGACTTGTCGCGGTGACTTCACAACGATCGATCGGGGTGTGATCTGATTCTGTCGAGCCCTTTGTCGGGCTGCGGAAACCCACGGGTGTCCGCTGTGATGCTGGAGCCGCAGAGGCGGCACGTGAGTAGGAGAAATCGATGGCCTTCGCTGGCAATGTGGACGAGTTGGCACTGCTCCAAGCAGTACGTCTCAAGGAGCGGGTCGGAGCGGTCGTCCTGGCCGAGCACCTGGGCGTCAGCTCGGCTTCCGGTCAAGCTGCGTACGACGCACTTGTCGCGCAGGGCAAAGCGGTCGAAGCGGAAAACGCCATCAGCCTGACCGAGAAAGGTTTGGCAGAACTCGAAGATCAGTTGGACGCCGAGCGCGTCTCGATCGACGAGGACTCCATCGCTGAGGTGTACGAGGCGTTCCTTCCCTTGGACGAGGAGTTCGCCGCGCTCATCGACGACGCAGATTCGGATTCCCTTGCAGAGTTGGATCGCCGGGCTGCAAACCTGTTCGACGATCTGTCGGCATTCGTTCCGCGGTTGTCTCGTTACCAGGATCTCTTCTCGGATGCTCTCGCGAAAGTGCAAGCCGGGGAGTCCAAGTGGATTTCCGAACCGATCATCGACTCCTACGCCACGGTGTGGGGCGAGATCCGTCAGGAACTGTTCGGGGCTGCCGGTAAGGCTTGATCCGTAGCGTTGCACCGTGACGCCGTTTCTCGAGGGCCGTCCGATTCGTGAGAACGAATCGGACGGCCTGCGGCATGTCGAGGGTCGTGAAACTCGTTACCATTGCATACAAGTGGTGACCGAGATCACTCCTACCCCCTTTCGGGGGTAGTGCGGGGGTGAGCCACATCACTACCTTTCCTCCTATCGACGGTGATGCCCACAGGGCGACACCACGGGACCACGGAGGAATCGAGTGACCACAGTCTCTCCCACAGGCGGCACCAGTGCCGCCGGCGCCGGGGGTGCGAGTGCCGCAGGTGCGACGCAGCCCCCGCAGAACACCACCAGTGTGCGGCGCGTCGCAATCGCGAGTTGTATCGGCACGACTATCGAGTTCTACGACTTCTTCATCTACGGAACCGCTGCGGCACTTGTCTTTCCGACGGTGTTCTTCCCCGCGCTCGGTGCCACTGCGGGAACTGTCGCATCGTTTGCGACTTTCGCAGTCGCATTCATCGCCCGGCCCGTCGGCGCAATGTTGTTCGGACACTTCGGTGATCGCATCGGTCGCAAGAAGACGCTGATCTCGACGCTCCTGCTCATGGGTATCTCGACGCTCCTGATCGGCTTGCTGCCGGGTGCTGCAACCATCGGTGTCGCGGCCCCGATCATCTTGGTGCTCTTGCGATTCGGCCAAGGTTTCGCGGTCGGTGGTGAATGGGCCGGCGCAACTCTGCTCACGGCGGAATACGCTCCACCGGGCAAACGTGGTCTGTATGCGATGTTCCCGCAGCTCGGCCCTGCAATCGCCTTCGTTCTCTCGAGCAGTACCTTCCTCATCACCGGCGCAGTTCTCGGCGACACCAACCAGGCTTTCCTCGATTACGGCTGGCGTATCCCGTTCCTGTTCTCCATCGTGTTGGTCGGCATCGGCCTCTACATGCGGCTCGCTATCGAGGAGACTCCCGTCTTCAAGGCGGAGCAGGCAGAGCGCGTCGCGGAGCAGAAGAACGAAGCACCTCGCACCCTCCCGTTCCTGGATGCTTGGCGGTTCCAGACCAAGGAGATCCTGCTCTCGGCAGGCGCCCTGGCTTGCCTGTTCGCGTTCTTCTACATGGGCACGGCTTTCCTGACGAGCTACGGAACAAAGACCCTCGGCTTCTCCCGTCCGTTCGTCCTGTCGGTCGGTATCGCTTCCGCGGTTGTCTTCGGTGCGGCGATCGTCGTTTCCGCTCTGTACTCGGACCGCATCGGGCGCCGCAAGGTCATCATGATCTCGTGTGGTCTGGCCGTCGTCTGGGCGCTGGTGCTGTTCCCGCTCCTCGACACGGGATCGCCGATCGCGTTCATCATCGGGATGTTCGGCACGCTCATGATCTTCGGAATCGCCTACGGCCCCTGCGGTGCGCTGCTTCCGGAAATGTTCCAGACCCGCTACCGCTACACCGGTGCCGGCCTCGGCTACAACCTCGCCGGAGTGCTCGGTGGGGCAGTGCCGCCGCTGATCGCCGCACCGCTGGCCTCGGCCTACGGGAGCATGGCCATCGGAGTCATGCTGGCGATCCTGGGCGTGTTGAGCCTGATCTGCACCTGGGCACTCGTCGAGACCAAGGACCACGCGCTGTAACCACTGTGCGCCTTTATTAACCGCCGGCGGTTAATAAAGGCGCACAGCAGGCGGGTGGGGTGTCCGGACTCTGAACAGTTACGGCCACCCCGCACCGGGAAGTATGTCGTGCATCACACCGAATCGAGTAAATTCGTAGATGAGAGGGTCCGCTGCGGCGGCCCCTCTCATAGGTGCCTGAACAGGTAACCGGAGAGGACAGAACACATGAGTACGCCGCTGCCCAGCTATACGTCCGGAGTATGGGACGGTCCGATGCTGGGCGACACCATCGGAGACAACCTCGATCGCACGGTTGCCGCACACGGCGACCGCGATGCGTTGATCGACCACGCCAGCGGTCGACGATGGACGTACCGGGAGTTCGCCGAGCAGGTGAACGGGCTCGCTGCCGGACTACTTTCCCGTGGTGTGGGGAAGGGTGATCGGGTAGGGATCTGGGCTCCCAACTGTCCGGAATGGACGTTCACGCAATACGCGACGGCAAAGATCGGCGCGATCCTGGTCAACATCAATCCGGCGTACCGCTCGCACGAGTTGCAGTACGTGCTCGAGCAGGCCGGGATCTCGACGCTGGTGTCTGCGGCCAGCTTCAAGACCTCGGACTACGCGTCGATGATCGAGACGGTGCGGCCGCAGTGCCCGGATCTGACGTCGGTGCTCCTGCTCGGTTCACCCGAGTGGGACGCGGTGCTTGCAGACGGCTTGGCGGCGCAGGCAAGTGATCCGGCTCCGCTCGCCGCAGCCCAGGCCGCGTTGTCGGCCGACGATGCGATCAACATCCAATACACCTCGGGTACTACCGGTTTCCCGAAGGGCGCGACGCTCAGTCACCACAACATCCTCAACAACGGCTATTTCGTCGGCGAGTTGTGCCACTACAGCGAGGTCGATCGGGTGTGCATCCCGGTGCCGTTCTACCACTGCTTCGGCATGGTGATGGGCAACCTTGCGTGCACCAGTCACGGTGCTGCCATGGTCATTCCGGGTCCGGCTTTCGATCCGCGTGCTTCGCTCGAAGCCGTTCAGGCCGAAAAGTGCACGTCCCTCTACGGCGTTCCGACGATGTTCATCGCGGAGTTGGCGTTGCCGGACTTCGACAGCTTCGATCTGTCGTCCCTTCGCACCGGCATCATGGCGGGCTCGCCCTGCCCGGTCGAGGTGATGAAGCAGGTCATCGATCGCATGGGCATGTCGGAGGTGTCCATCTGCTACGGCATGACGGAGACCTCGCCGGTGTCGTTGCAGACCCGCTCGGACGATTCGATCGAGCAGCGCACCGAAACGGTCGGACGGGTAGGGCCGCATCTCGAGATCAAGATCGTCGATCCGGCAACCGGATTGACGGTGCCCCGTGGCGAGCCGGGTGAACTGTGCACGCGTGGTTACTCGGTCATGCTCGGATACTGGGAGAACCCGGAGAAGACCGCCGAGGCGATCGACGCTGCCCGGTGGATGCACACCGGAGACATCGGAGTCATGGACGAGGCCGGATACGTCGCCATCACGGGACGCATCAAGGACATGGTCATCCGCGGTGGCGAGAACGTCTATCCGCGTGAGATCGAGGAGTTCCTCTACACCCACCCCGACATTCTCGATGCGCAGGTCATCGGTGTACCCGACGCAAAGTACGGCGAGGAATTGATGGTGTGGGTCCAGATGCGCGAAGGTGCAGATGATCTCGACGCCGATTCGGTCCGCGCGTTCTGCACCGGCAAGCTCGCGCACTACAAGATTCCGCGGTACGTCCATGTCGTCGACGAGTTCCCGATGACAGTCACGGGCAAGGTCCGCAAGATCGCGATGCGAGAACAGGCGATCGAATTGATCGGTCAGGCCTGAGAGTATGTCCGCGAACCCAGGGGAGCGTGAGCCGGTACGCCCTGAGATCGCGCTCTCCTGGAAGCGTTCTCGACTCAGTGGCCTCGACCCGTCGTCGGCCATCGCCGTGGACACCGAGGAGCAGGACGGTGAGTCTCGTCTGCTCCGGGCCGCCGCACCCGTGCTCGACGAAGTTTCGCAACAGATCGCGGGCACCGGTTTCTGCGTGCTGCTTGCTGATCGCGAATGCCGCGTGGTCGCTTCGGTGTACTCCGACAGTCGCGTCGAGCGAACGATCGAGCGGTTGGGTGTCGTCAACGGTTCACGCTTCGGTGAAGAGCACGCCGGCACCAACGCGCTCGGTACGCCCCTCGAGGTCGGACGAAGCGTGGTGATCCACGGTGACGAGCATTTCCTCGACAGCCTCAAGGGTTTGAGCTGCTACGGACAGCCGATCCTGCATCCCGTCACACGTCGTGTCGAAGGCATTCTCGACATGACCGGCGTTGTCTCGCAGGCCAACCCACTGTTCGCGCCCTTCCTTGCGCGTGCTGCAGCGGACATCGAGAAACGGCTGCTCGAAGGCTCGAAAGCATCGGAGCAGCGGCTGGTCGACGCATTCCAGCGAGTTTCACATCAGCGCCACATTGCCGTCGCGGCCATCGGCGACGACATCCTGCTGAGCAACCGAACCGCTTTGGATCTGCTCGACACCGCAGACCATGTATCGCTCCGTTCCTTGATTGCCGACCTGAATCCGGACCAATCACGATTGGTGACAGTCGAATTGGCGTCCGGCGCGCTGGCGCGAGTTCAAGCCGACCGGATTTCCGGGGCTGACGGTGGTGCGCTCTTCCTGGTCGAACCACTCCAACGGGAACGGGCACCGATCCGCAGAACGCACGAGCGGGCACCGTCTCCGGGCGAACGACTGCGGCGCGACCTGATGCGGGCGCGGGCAACCTCTGCCGCCGTGGCGATCTCGGGTGAAGCGGGATCCGGCCGAACCTCGGCAGCATCGGACGTAGTCGGCAGTGTCGATGCGAGTTGGCTCGATGCCACGCGAATCGCGTTCGACGGCCGTGAGCAGTGGGTCACCGATCTCGTGCGAGCGGCCCGTAAGCGTTCGGGCGTGGTCGTGATCGAACAGGTACAACTCCTTCCTGACTCGGTGTTGCCGCTGGTCGCAGACCTGATCGACGCCAGCGCCGAGGGGCCGAAAATCGTACTGACCAGCGGAGCAGCAGTTGATCTTCCGCCGACCATCGCCGCGCTGCTCTCACGATGCGCCTCCAGGGTTGTCATCACCCCACTGCGCGAGCGACAGGCTGAGATCGCCGAGTTGGCACAAGCCATGTTGGAGGGGATCTCGCCAGAACTGAGGTTGACCGCCAGTGCCGCCGAAGCACTCGCGGCGGCCAACTGGCCGGGCAACCTGGCCGAATTGCGCGTCGTGTTGAATCGCGCCTCGGATGAACGCTCGAGCAATCGCATCGACGTCGCTGATCTGCCCGAGGACTATCGCACCACGACCAAGGTGTCTCGGTTGGCAGGGCGGGAGAAAGCCGAGCGCCAGGCGATCATCGGAGCGTTGAAAGACTGCGGCGGCAACAAGGTTCACGCGTCGGCGCAACTCGGAATCAGCCGAAGCACTCTCTACACACGGATGCGGGCGCTCGACATCACTGTGTAGTTTGCTGTCCGACTTCAGTTGTACAAAGTTCGGACAGTTAGCACCCCTGGAAGCGCGGAAGTATGGCGTGCATCACATTCGCACCTCACTACTTCAGGGGAGTTTCCGATGACGGCAGTAGCCGAACACACCATCAGTTCCGCGGTACAGGGTTTCCTGAACGGACCGAAGAAGCTCTACATCGGCGGCGAATTCGTCGACGCCGCTTCGGGTCAGACCTTCGCGACGTACAACCCGGCTGACGGACAGAAGCTCGCAGACGTGGCACACGGTCAGGCCGAAGACATCGACCGCGCGGTACGTGCCGCTCGAACGGCTTTCGAGGACGGCCCCTGGTCACGTATGAAGGCAAACGAGCGCGAGCGGATGATCTGGCGCGTCGGCGACATTCTCAGTGCTCGTGCCGAGGAATTCGGTCAGCTCGAAGCTCTCGACAACGGCAAGTCCGTTGCCATCGCCACCGCCGTCGACGTAGCTTGGGCCGCAGACGTTTTCCGCTACTACGCGGGTTGGGCCACCAAGATCGAAGGCAGCACCGTCAACGTGTCGATGCCCTTCTCTCCGGGCGGCGAGTTCCACGCCTACACCCTGCGTGAGGCGATCGGCGTCTGCGGACTGATCGTGCCGTGGAACTTCCCGCTGCTGATGTCGTCGTGGAAGCTCGCCCCCGCTCTCGCAGCCGGAAACACGGTGATCCTCAAGCCTGCCGAGCAGACCCCGCTCACCGCACTGCTTCTCGCGGAGGTCTTCGAAGAAGCCGGCTTCCCGCCCGGTGTCGTCAACATCGTTCCCGGCTTCGGCGATGCAGGTGCTGCACTGTCCGGCCACGACGACGTGGACAAGGTCGCGTTCACCGGTTCCACCGAGGTGGGTAAGAAGATCGTCGACGCCGCCAAGGGCAATCTGAAGAAGGTTACGCTCGAGCTCGGTGGCAAGAGCCCCAATATCGTGTTCGCCGACGCCGATTTCGATTCCGCGGTGGAGGGTTCGCTCAACGCGTGGCTGTTCAACCACGGACAGTGCTGCGTTGCGGGTACTCGGCTGTACGTCGAGGACACCATCTTCGAGAAGTTCACCGAGGCCGTCGCGCACGCAGCGAGCCAGGTCAAGATCGGACCCGGCCTCGATCCAACCACCCAGCTCGGACCGCTGGTCTCGCAGGAGCAGTTCGACAAGGTGACCGGCTACCTGCGTGAGGGAATCGCCGACGGCGCACGTGCACTGACGGGCGGCAACCGCTGGGGCGATCAGGGCTACTTCGTCGAGCCGACCGTCTTCGTTGACGTCAAGCCCGAATTCTCCATCGTTCAGGAGGAGATCTTCGGACCCGTCGTGGCGGCGCTGCCGTTCAACGCGGACGACGGACCGATCACTGCCGCAAACGATTCCATCTACGGCTTGGCCGCCGGCATCTGGACCCGGGACATTTCCAAGGCTCACCGCACGGCGAAGCGCTTGAAGGCCGGTTCGGTGTGGATCAACCAGTACAACGGCTTCGACACTGCAATGCCCTTCGGTGGATACAAGCAGTCCGGCTGGGGCCGCGAGCTCGGCGCTTCGGCTATCGATCTCTACACCCAGACCAAGGCCGTCAACATCGCTCTCTGACCGACCCCATCGCTCATTCTCTCGTCCGACAATCAAGGAGATCACCAGTGAAGACCAAAGCTGCTGTACTGCTCGAGCCCGGAAAGCCTTTCGAGATCATGGAACTCGACCTCGACGGCCCGGGTGTGGGTGAGGTACTGATCAAGTACACCGCTGCCGGACTGTGCCATTCGGATCTGCACCTGACCGACGGTGATCTCCCGCCGCGTTACCCGATCGTCGGCGGACACGAAGGCTCGGGCATCATCGAAGAGGTCGGCCCAGGCGTCACGAAGGTCAAGCCGGGCGACCATGTCGTGTGTAGCTTCATCCCCAACTGCGGCACCTGTCGCTACTGCTCGACCGGTCGCCAGAACCTCTGCGACATGGGGGCCACCATCCTCGAAGGCTCGATGCCCGACGGTTCCTTCCGTTTCCACGGCAACGGAATGGATTTCGGCGGAATGTGCATGTTGGGAACGTTCTCCGAGCGCGCCACCATTTCTCAGCACTCGGTAGTCAAGATCGACGACTGGCTTCCATTGGAGACGGCAGTGGTCGTCGGCTGCGGCGTGCCGTCGGGTTGGGGAACTGCCGTCAACGCAGGCAACCTCCGCGCCGGTGACACCGCGGTGATCTACGGCATCGGTGGCCTCGGCATCAATGCCGTTCAGGGTGCGGTTTCGGCCGGCTGCAAGTACGTCGTTGTGGTCGATCCGGTAGCTCTCAAGCGTGAGACCGCACTGAAGTTCGGTGCCACGCATGCCTTTGCAGACGCCGAGAGCGCCGCTGCCAAGGTCAACGAGCTGACGTGGGGACAGGGTGCCGACGCTGCGCTCATCCTTGTCGGCACCGTCGACGAGGACGTGGTCAGTGCAGCGACGGCAGTGATCGGCAAGGGTGGCACCGTGGTGATCACGGGACTCGCCGACCCCGCCAAGCTGACCGTTCACGTGTCGGGTACCGACCTGACGCTGAATCAGAAGACGATCAAGGGCACGCTGTTCGGGTCCATGAATCCGCAGTACGACATCGTGCGACTGCTGCGTCTCTACGATGCCGGTCAGCTCAAGCTCGACGAACTGATCACCAACACCTACAGCCTCGAAGACGTCAACAAGGGCTACCAGGATCTACGTGACGGCAAGAACATCCGGGGCGTGATCATTCACGACAAGTAACCCCAAGTGCTGTGCGCCTTTATTAACCGCCCGCGGTTAATAAAGGCGCACAGCACTATTTCTTGGCTTTCGACAAAATCTGCATCAACTGAAGTAGCGCCGAGAACTTCGCGAACACCGAGCGCGAGACCACCGGACCGAAAGCCGCGGTGTCGGTTGCGTCGAAGGCGTCGAGCAGATCCCGAAAGCTTTCGATCTGCTTGATCATCGCGTCCAGGTCGACGTGCGTGACGGCGTCGGCTTCGCGCAGAGCGAGCAGGTACTGCGGCGCCGTCACCAAGGCGACCGCCGGGATCTTCCGCTCGAACAATGGTTCACCCTCACCGAAATGAATGACCGGTCCCGGCGCCACGATTCGGCGATCGCCCGCCCCGATGTCGCGCCACAGCGGTGCAACGATGTCGTGTACTTCCCGACTCGTCGCGTAGAGCAGTTCCGGTTCCGGAGTGGTCTCCAACGAATAGCTGCCGATCGAGGTGTTCTCGGTATCACCCAGTGCGCCGAGGTGTTCGATTGCGATCCCCGCTACTGCGCGCGCCTGACCGTCTTCGCCCTTCCACATCTCGGGGTGTGCTTCGAGCCAGGTGGACGTTGCCTGTCCGTGCTTGGACACCGCTGGAATACGAAGGTGGCCAGTCGTCAGGACAAAAACGTACGACCGTCGATGCGGCTGCGCCACGGCGTGCCGCGCCAACGCCAACATTCCCAGATGGCCGTTCTCCTCGACACCGTTGGTTCCGTCGCTGTGAGTGATGAGCAGAATCGTCTCTTCGGGTGAGGTTCCGGGGGACACCGCCCACACCGTGTCGGTCCGGGTGTCCGGATGCAGAGTCGCATCCAGTACCAGAGTCGCCAGCTGACCGGAGCGAGCTGCAGCGACAACCTTCGCGCCCTCGTCGCCGGCCACCCAGACGGCGGGGATGTCGGGATATGGCTGCGTGAACGGAAGATATTGTCCCAGTGCGTTGTCCGGAGCGATGTCACGCCACACCGCGATCACGCCGAGGACACCGGCCTTGCGGGCCTTGTCGAGCTTCGGGCCCAGAAGTGTTGCGGAGAGAACCGGATTTCGAAGTGTCTCGTCGGTGGCGATCGGGCCCCACTCGCTGACCAGTAGCTTGCGGGGGAGATCGATGTGCGGGACCTCGATCACTGCGATCGCGCCCTTGGCCGCCGACCACTTGGGGCGTCGCGCGCTGACGTAGACCAGGGGAGCGGAGATTCCCTGTGGCCCGGTCAATCCGGAGTAGGGGAATGCGGACGAAACTCTGATCGGTCCCGTCGGCAATTCGATGCGAAGTCCGTCAGACGTTGCCGGTAGATCCCAGCGTTCGAAAGTGTGTGAATCACGCCGGACTTCGAGACCCAGTTCGGTCAGTTCGTTCGCGACTTCCTCCACCACCGCGTGGTGTGAAGGTGATCCCGTCAATCGTGGCCCTCGCGCGTCGAGTCGCTGTTGGCCTGCAAGGAGGAGATCGCGATCGACGGCCTGGCCGTGATTCATGGGATTGCCTTTCGTACTACGCGACGTCTGCTCTGGTGAGGCGCCTGCCCGTGTCGTGTCCACGGTACCGAGCGGTCTGAAAAGGAGACGGAGAGCGCGCCGGATATGCCGTTTTCGCAGATATACCAGGTGCCAACGAGCCGGTCGGTCCGTACCGTATGACCTTGGCACCGAAAGACTCCGTGTTCTTCGGACAGACCAGTCCACGGCGAGAGAGGCCTACGTTGGCTACGTATCTTTACAGGTTGGGGAAGTTCGCTTTCCGCCACAAGTATCTTGTGGTGGCCGCGTGGATTATCGTGATTGCGGTGGTGGGGGGCGCTATCAGCGCCACAAATCCGACGTTCTCCAAAGAATTCAACCTTCCGGGCACCGATTCACAGCGTGCGACCGAGTTGATGAACGAAAACTTTGCAACTGCAGCGGAGCAGCAAACTCAGGCGTCGACCAGTATTCTCATCGCGGCAGACGACGGGCTTGCCGCGCACAGCGATCAGATCGATCAGTTGATCGCGCAGGCGAAGACGTTGCCGGACATCGTCGATCCCGAGAAGATCGTCAATCCGGTCACCCTCGCGGAGGCCAATCCAGCGGTGGCGTCGGCCGTTCTCGGCGACAACGGCAAGGTCGGGCTGATCCAGCTCAATCAGTCGATTCGCATCGAGGATCAGACGCAGGCCAACAAGACCGCGTTCCTCGACTTGATGGCAAAGTTCCGCACCGGCGGCTTGCAAGTCGAAGGAACCGGCTCGATGATGCAGGTGCAGGCCGCGGGCGGTCTGTCGGAGATGCTCGGCTTCGCGGTGGCGTTCATCGTGATGATCGTGGCGTTCGGTGCACTCATCGCGGCGTTCATCCCGTTGTTCACTGCAATTCTGGGAATTGCGCTGGCCACTCTGACTGTCACCCTCGGCTCGGGCTTCTTCGACATCAACGAAGGCGTCACGGGAATCGTCACGATGATCGGCATCGCAGTCTCGATCGACTACGCGTTGTTCATCGTGTCGCGCTACCGCAGTGAGCTCAACCTGGGCGGAACCAGAGAAGCCGCCGCCGGACGCGCAGTAGGTACTGCCGGTTCGTCTGTCGTATTCGCAGGCCTGACAGTGGTGGTTGCGCTGGCGGCCCTGGCGGTGGTCGGGGTTCCGATGATCACGCAGATGGGAATCTCGGCAGCGGTTGCCGTCATCATCGCTGTGCTCGGCGCAATCACATTGATCCCAGCGGTTCTGGGTATCTTCGGCCGATTCGCGTTCTCGCCTCGTATCCCCGGGCTGCGCCACGGTGACGAGCCCGAGACGATGGAATCCAACGGACATCGCTGGGCCAAGATAGTCACCAAGTACCCGTGGCCGATCGCGGGTGCTGCGCTGGTGCTTCTGGTGATCGCGGCTATTCCGATGACGAAGCTCGAACTCGGACTCTCGTTCACTCAGGACGAAGAGCGGCCGGCACTTGCCCTGCTGCAACGTGGGTTCGGTGAAGGCGTCAATGGCGAATTGTTCGTCGTGCTCGACGCGCCTGACGGCACCGACATCACCGCGATTGCCGAAGGCACTGTCGCGCACATCAAGGGCCTCGACAACGTCGCAACTCCGGATCAGTTGATGTGGGTCGGAAACGGACCCGACGCGGCAAACCCGATGGCGGGCGCCAACTCTGCGCTGATCGCGGTCACCCCGCAGATGTCACCGAGCGGCCCCGAAACCCACGAGCTGATGAATCAGATCCGGAATTACGGATCGACGGTGAAATCGGAAGGCGCAGAACTCGGTGTAGCGGGGCAAACCGCGATCGTTGCCGACATGTCGTCGAAGCTCAGTTCCGCGCTCATCCCGTATCTCATCGTGGTTGTGGGGCTGGCGTTCATCATCATGATGGTCGTCTTCCGCTCGATCCTGGTGCCGCTGACCGCAACTCTCGGATTCCTGTTTTCCGTCTGTGCGACCTTCGGCGCCACGGTGGCCATCTTCCAGGAGGGCGACTTCGGGCTGATCGAGCACACACAACCCATCATCTCGTTCCTGCCGATCTTCATGATCGGTGTGGTCTTCGGGTTGGCGATGGACTATCAAGTGTTCCTCGTGACGCGAATGCGCGAGGAATACGTGCACGGATTGTCGGCCAAGGACGCCATCATATCCGGCTACACCCATGGTGCTCGCGTGGTCGCGTCGGCGGCCATCATCATGATCTCCGTGTTCGGCGCATTCATGCTGTCCTCGGAGACGACAAGCAAGATGATGGGCTTCGGCCTCGCGGCTGCAGTCTTCTTCGACGCCTTCATCATCCGCATGATCGTGATCCCTGCGGTCATGTCGATTCTCGGTGATTCGGCGTGGAAGTTGCCGGCGTGGCTCGACAAGATCCTGCCGAACGTCGACATCGAGGGTGAAGCGATTCGACGGATTCCGATCGAGCAGGATCCGAATTCCGATCCAGACCCGAATCAGGTGCCTGTGAGGGTGTAAGCACTCAGGTCGTCAGGACGGGGTGCCGGTTGCACAGCAACTGGCACCCCGTCCTTCTGTGTTCATACGGCGCTCGTGCGATAGGAAACCATCCGGTTGGTAACAAAAATCGCTGTGATCGCGACAGGACTTCCAGAGGCGACGCGCATCGGGAGCGAGCCGTGACAGTGACTGCGAGGGTACGTGTCGAAGGAGCAAACCGATTCGAAGCGGGCCGAGAAGTGGACCTTCGCGCTGACGGTCGTCTCCCTGATCGCCGGTGGGACAGTGGTTGCCGGGCTGGTAGATCGGTGGAGCAGCTCGCCGTCCGATGACATCTCTGTAGCTGCGTCATCTTCGATCACCATGACGTCTACACCGGACGAGATTCCGGCGGAGGACGTGCCTGAATTCTCGTACGTCACGCCGAGCGCGGTGTACCCGACAACGATTCCGGGTTGTGAAAGCGTCGAAGCGCCGGAGGAGGATTCGTTCTTCTCCTATATTCTCGACGGATCTGATACGTACGACGATCCACGCTTTCCGTGGTTCTCGAGTGCCAAGGCCGCCGCGATGTCGGAAGCGGTCAAGCAGGCGCTCCCGAAAGATGTCGAGCTGAAGTTCGCCAGCCCGGGTAATTCGCTGCAGTTCGGGCCGATCTCTGCACCTTCGAACACAGATGGGCTGCCCGAGGGTTTCTCGCTCGAGGAGTTGGCGTCCACCACTGCGTCCGGGACGCTGATTCGGGACGGGAAGATCGGCGCGCTCAGCCTGATGCTGCACTCGAGTTCTGATCCGATCCCATCGTGTGTTGCGGGGTCGCTCGTCGAACGTCGGGTGCTGGCTGACCAGTCGGTAGTGGATCTGCAGGATACGTGGAGCGAAACCAATGGTGTACGCACCCTTGGTCGGTCGGCGATGTTGTACGGAGTCGACGGGACCCGTATTCAGGCGTATGTCAACGACACTAACAACGACGGAGGTCGGAACGCCGAGAGTTCCGGCGTGGTGCCACTGACTCTCGACGACCTTGTAACCCTTGTCGAAATGCCACAGCTGCGAATCACTACTCCAGTTCCCCCGGGTACGGCACCCCTTTCGCCCGGGTGCCACGGGATCCCTCGAGACTCTAGCGACGTGGCTGAACTCGATCGCGCGACGATCGAACGTCTCAACGCGGTACTCGAGATCAGATGGCGCGCTGTATCTCCGGGTTTTCCGATTCTTGATACCGGACCGGGCACTCTGACGGTGGCGGAGAATGACAAGTCCACTGCATGTCAGAGACTTCTCACCCGGACGGGAGACAGCGAGTCGACGCTCAACATGACAATTACCGGCGGACAACCACTCCCTACGGAGCCCAACAAATACGACCCTTCCTACGACGGGCACCCCTTGGAGGTCGTGACGCGACCGGATGGATCCGTGATCGAGCGAGACGAACGGAACTACGCGACCGTGCCCATGACAAATGACGGCTCGAAAGCAGAATCGACGCAGGAAACGAGCAGGTCGGTGGTCGTCACCCGCCCGAATGGGACCCAAGTCTCGGTTTCGTCGTCGGCTGCGATCCCGAACGATCCGATGACGTTCGCGCAGTTGGAGTTTCTCGCGACGACCGAAGGCTTGGAGATTCGATGACCACCAGATTCTCCCCGAAATCGCGACTTCGGATCGCGGCCGCCGCAGCCGTAGTCACCGTCACTGCCGCCATCGCCACGGTGGTCACGTCGACGAGTTCCGAACCGACAGCGATCTCGTCGCCGCTATGGAGCGTCGAGGCCTCCGAGATTCTCGGGCGCGAGTTCGCGATCTTCCGGAGCCCACTTGTTGGAACCGAATTCAACATGGACATGGGCGGATTCATCGACGCCGGATCACTCGTGGTCACGATGATCGGTATGCCGGATCGTCAGGCGTATTCGTTGGACGACGCAGAATTGGTCGGATTGGACGCCGAAGATGGCACAGTTCGTTGGCGCACGTCGGCGGTCGACGTCGGTGGTTGCTCCGAGACTCTGCTCGGCAGTTCGGTGCTGTGTTTCTCCGGGCCGTACGTATCCGGTGGTTCGTACTCGCTGTTCGACATCGAGACGGGAGAGCGGCGAGACATCAAGACACCGTGGTCGCCGATCGTCGCGGTTGTCTCGGGCGACACCGTACTCGCGCTCGAAGGTGATATCGAGAGCAACGACGTTCGCGTGCACAGCGGAACCGTCGACGATCCGGAAGCGAACTGGTCCAAAGCGTTCGACGTCGGTGGATCGTGGGAAGCCGGATACGTCGATCCGGTGATGTCGGTTCACGGCGACCTGGGCGTGATCGCTCTCGACGAGTCCTTGGGATTCGACGTGAAGACCGGCGAACAGCGGTGGGTACACGGTTACTCCACCTGTTCGACCGCGCACACATCGTCCGACGGGGTGACATTGGTGTCGGATGGCGGTTGCGAAGGCAATGGCCGTCCGACAAGTGAGTACGCGCTCGATCAGTACGGGCGCGAGTTCGCCAGGACGGACGAACTGCCTTCGGAGTCCTCGTACTACGGCGGACGATACAGCCGAGATGATCCGGCGGGAGGATCGACTCCGATCATTCTGGGACACAGCGGTTTCGACCGGACTTCGGGCGAGAAATTGTGGTCCAACAGTGAAGTCTTCGACACCGCACAGTCGTTGGCGGTGATCGGCAACGTGATCGCCGTGACCCGCTCCGGTTCCGAGCCCGAGGTCCAGTTCGTGGACCTGCTCACCGGGGAGGTCCTGTGGCGCTCGAACGCCGAGCGCGCCGGAGAGATCGCCTGGCACGGGGATGTCGTTATCGACGAGGGCAACGTCTACGGAACAGATGTCAGGACCGGCCAACGGAGTTGGGAGGTCCAAGTCGTCCAGGACGGGGACGACGAGTTCACGCCTTGGGTGATGCCGCGCGAGCTGTGGGCGGGGGAGAAGGTGCTGTTGCGTTCCAGTGAAGACCGCATCACGGCGTTGAAACTGTCGTGAAATTCGGTGGCTGCGAACCTTCGGCGATTAGCGAAATTCGATGGGTTACTGGTGAACTGGCATGATTCGACCTTTCGACATGCCGAACAAGCGCCTGAACTCCAGGCGCTCCTGCTCGAAGTTGTAGATGCGGTAGACGGGCCACACGAGCGCATGGAGCATCGAGTCGCCCCAGATGGTCAGTTTGAGGCGCCAATTCATGATGTTGTGAAGGTGCAGAACCGATTCGGATGCTTGGTTGTACTTCAGGTACTCCAACGGAGGGGTTTCACCGCGTCGACCGGACGTTTCTGCTCGCATGTCGGCGATCTGACCGATCGTCATCCCTTCCTCCCGAAGGCACAGTGAAAGGTCGATATCTTCGTGGATGTCCGGCCGGTCACTGACTTGCTCGCGGACCGACAACCATGCGCTTTTTCTGATCGCCATGTTCGCTCCGGCGACAGCGAGTACTTGACGTTCGCAATCGAACTTCCCCTGCTTCACCTGCCTGTCCAGTGCGTAGCGGTGGATTCGAGCAAACGGCGATTCGAAGAGGTAGGTGAGTCCGGCAACTGCTGAATGAGCGGTGCTGCGTTGGAAGAAACCCTTGACCGCATCTGCCCATCCCGGTTGTACCCGTGTGTCCGCGTCGATACGACCGATGATGTTGCCGGTCGAGGCGTCGAAGCCCGCGTTCCGGGCGTGTACGACGCCTTGGCGGGCCTCGAAGACATATCTGACTTTGTCGTACTTCTCGGCGAACTCCTGGATGATCGATGCAGTACCGTCCGTCGAGTTGTTGTCGACAATCAGAATCTCATCGATTTCCGACTCGGTCACTAGACGCTCGATGCAGCCGGAAACCGCGTTCTCTTCGTTGAATACCGGAACAACCACCGAAAGTCGATTAGTGGACAAGTGTTCAATATCCTGCATGGATGCGGTCACTGTATTCCTTTGCTGGGCAATTGGGTCCAGTCCTTCGCAAAGGTTACGATAGCAATAGGTGACCATTCGGACAATTTGAACCGAGGGCCATATGATCAATCCCGCAACAGCTTATTGCGGGAAACTATCAGCATAAGTGCAGCTGGCACGGCATAAATGCATGCAGAATAAGGCTTTCGGAACTGATTGATTTTTACCCACTCGAGTCTATTCGTCGGTCGAACACCGGACTTTAGTCCTTCTAATTCCGGCAAATATAATGCTGCCCGTTCGCTGAATTGTGAATCGCCACTGCGGCAACCGTCGGGCAATATCTAGATGTCGCAAGTTGCTTTTCAGTGAAGTGGAGTCGGTGCAGCGCAAGTGCCATATTTGTAGATTCAACGGACCCTTGACGGCAAGGTTGCCGCCATCTGCAAATATTTGCTTTTGTAGCTGTCGGTCTGGATTTTCCAGTGAAGTCTGCCCCCGCGACTTTTCAGCACCGATTTCCGATGTGCAAACAGCAGCCGGCACCTACCTATCGGGTCAGGATGCCTTCGGTTTCGGGTGCCGGAACGGTTTTCCCCGTGATCGGATCGACTTCCTCGAGCGGTGGAACGTCTTCTCCGTCGAGCACTCGGCGCATGCGCTCCTTGTCGAGCTGCCCCTCCCAATTGGCGACCACGAAGGTTGCGACACAGTTCCCGAGCAGGTTCACCGACACCCGCATCGAATCCATGATTCGATCGGCGCCCAGTAGGAGAGCGACTGCGGCAACTGGAATTGCGCCGTGACCGATTGCGGCCACGGTGGCCGACAGCGCCAGGAATGACGATCCCGGCACGCCGGCCATTCCCTTCGAGGTGAGCATCAGAACCAGGACGGCAGTGATCTGTTCACCGAGTGTCAGGTCCACGCCGAGTGCCTGCGCCAGAAACAGCATGCAGATCGACAGGTACAGCGTCGCGCCGTCGAGATTGAACGAGTAGCCGGTAGGCACCACCAATCCTGTTGTAGTGCGCGAGCATCCGGCGTTGGTGAGCTTGACCATGATTCGGGGCAGAACTACTTCGGTCGACGCCGTTCCCAAAGCGAGGAAGAGTTCGTCCTTGATGTACTTGACGAACTTCCACAGGTTCACGCCCGCGAAGTACCTGACTATCGCGGCCAGGATGAGGATGAACAGGACGGCGGCGAGATAGCATGCGGCGATCAGCTTTCCGTAACTTCCGAGCGAAGCGATCCCGTACTGACCGACGATGTACGCCATCGCGCCCAAAGCGCCCAACGGCGCCAGTCTCATGATCCAGCCGATAATCGTGAAGAACAGATGGCTCAGACGATCGACGAGTTCGAACACGATCGGTGGTCCACTCTCGCCCGCCTTGGCCAATGCGAGCCCGAACAGTACGGCGAAGAAGAGGACTTGGAGGAGTGCGTTCTCGGCGAAGGCCGAAACTATCGACACCGGAATGATATTGAGCAGGAATTCGACGGTGTGGGGAAGTTCGCCACTTCCGGTCTTGGCGGCCACGGCGTCCGCACCGTTCGCCAGCGTCTCCGGATCGATGTTGAATCCCGCACCCGGCTTCATCAGATTTCCGATGAGCAGCCCGAACAACAGGGCGAAGGTGGTCACGACTTCGAAGTAGATGAGTGCTTTGACGCCGATACGCCCCACGGCCTTCAGATCCCCGACGTGGGCGATCCCGATCACAACGGTGCAGAAGATGATCGGCGCGATCAGCATTTTGATCAGCTTGATGAACCCGTCGGCGAGGGGCTTGAGGTTCGCGCCGAATTCCGGCCACAACCAGCCGATGAGAACACCGATGACGATAGCGGCGATCAATTGCACGAACAGTGATCGGTACCAGGGCGGCTTGTTGGCGAGTCGCGCGAGCTCGCTGTTCGGCAGTTTTACGGAAGTTGGCATGGATGGGAACGGTAGGTCCGCTTGATTGCGAAAAAATAACTCGCGAATGTCGTGGATGTAACGCGTCGAGGTTGCATCTCGGACAACAATTCGGTCAACAAGCGACAGTTGTGTGTGACTGTGGTTATTGTTTCCCTGAGCGGTGATCTTCCGTCCGCGTGCATGCACGACGTGTGAGAGGGGCTGTCATGGGGCAAATTATCGGAACCATCATTTTCGGCGCAGTCATCGGAATCCTGGCTCGTCTCGTACTGCCAGGTAAGCAGCAGTACGGCATGATCGTGACCGTCGTGCTGGGTATCGCCGGAGCGCTTATCGGGTACTGGGTCTGGGGAGCGATCTCGGACAAGGGCGACACGGGTGGAATCGACTGGATCCGCTGGATCATCAGCATCGCCGCGGCGGCCGTGCTCTCGATCGGCTACAGCGCCGTCACGGGCAAGAAATAGCAAGCCGACCCAATTCGAGAAGTGCGCCCTCCCGAAGTTCGGGAGGGCGCACTTCTTTTTGTTTGCCCTAGTTGTCCGACCCCAGTTGTGAGCGAACGGCACTTTCGTCGCCTCAGATGCGCCGAAAGGCGCGTTCGCTCAGGGCAGGGGACCGAATTCAGAGCGCCCGTCGCTGAAGATGCAGCGCCTCGAGGAACTGCGCCGGCAGATCCTGCTCGAGGATTTCGTCGTCAGGATGCGGTAGCGCTTTGATTTTGGCGAACTCGTCGTTGAGTCGTTCCATCTTGACGTCCAGGCGGTGTGCCGCGGCCGCTGCCTCGGTGAGTTCGTCGAGGAGTTCGACGGGAACCTCGCGGTTGTACTTGTAGTAGATCTTGTGTTCGAGGCTCGCCCAGAAATCCATCGCGATCGTGCGGATCTGAAGTTCGATCGGTACGTGCCTGACGCGGTCACTCATGAAAACCGGGACCTCGACGATCAAGTGCAAGCTCTTGTAGCCGTTGGGTTTCGGATCGGCGATGTAGTCCTCGCGCTCGATCACCCGAAGGTCCGTCTGGCTGGTGAGCATCTCGGCGATTCGGTACGTGTCGGAAATGAAGCTGCAGGTGATACGTACTCCAGCGATGTCGAAGATGTTCTTCGAGATGTCGTCGATCGTCAGCGGGACGTTCAGGCGTTGAGCCTTTCGCAGGATGCTGTCCGGTGACTTGACCCGTGACGTGACGTGTTCGATGGGGCTGTACTGATTGATGTGAGTGAACTCGTCCTTGAGGATGTTCACCTTGGTCATCAGTTCGGAGATTCCGAATTGGTACAACATCATGAAGCGGGAGAACTCGGTCCGCAGTTCGGCGAAATCGGCCCTGCTGACCCCACTGCTGTCTTCCACGTTCGGCACCCTCATCTGTTAGCTGGTGTAACCAGTCTGCCACCGATTGTGCCGTGTCCGGTTTCAGTGGGTGCGCAGTGCGGCGAGCGTCATATCCCGCAGGACTCGACGCGCGCGTGCCGGCGAAGCGGGGTTGGCGCTGTGAGGGGTCGAGTTGATCAGACCGAAGGTGGCATGCGCTTTGATTCGTGCGTCCGCCTGATCGAGTTGGGGATCGAGTTGCTCGAGCACCCCGACCCAGACCTCGACGTACTTGCGCTGCGTCTGGCGTACCTGTCGACGCGCGTCGGCCGGCAGGCTTTCGAGGTCGCGGTCCTGGATGCGGATCAGGTCCGGCTCGCCGAGCGCGAAGTCGAGGTGGAACTCCACCAGTGCGTCGAGAGCAGCGCTCGGTGAGTCCGCTGCCTCCGCTGCCGCAGAGCCGCCTTCGTGCAGGCGCGTGCTGATGCCGACGAGAAGTTCCACGAGGACGGCGTCCTTGTTCGGAAAGTGCCGGTACACGGCCGGGCCGCTGATGCCGACGGCCGCGCCGAGGTCTTCGAGTCGCACACTCACGAATCCGCGTTCGGCGATCAACCGTGCGGCGGCGTCCAAGAGCTGACGTCGACGGTCGGCCTTCATCTGATCGCGTCGCGTCGGAGCTGCTACCTGCTCAGAGGTCATTCTCTCGATCTTTCTTCGCTTGTGTTCTGGACAACTCAGTTAATCATAGTTAATCTAGTTTCAGTTATCGAGCATTAACTCATGGCGAAGGCGGCGGGATGACTCCCAGTGGAATCACGCAAGGATCGGGCTACCGGTCCGATCACACCGTTCTGGTGGACGAACTGAAGAAGAAACTGGCGCAAGCAGCGCTGGGTGGCAACGAGCGCTCTCGCGAGCGTCACGTGAGCAGAGGGAAGTTGCTGCCGCGAGATCGCGTCGACTCGCTGCTCGACCAGGGCAGCCCCTTCCTTGAGCTGTCCCCACTGGCGGCCAACGGCCTGTACGACGACGAGTGCCCGGGCGCCGGCGTCATCACCGGTATCGGCCGTGTGTCGGGTCGCGAGTGCGTCATCGTTGCCAACGACGCGACGGTCAAGGGCGGCACCTACTACCCGATGACGGTGAAGAAGCACCTGCGCGCGCAGGAAGTTGCGCTGCAGAACAACCTTCCCTGCATCTACCTCGTCGACTCCGGCGGCGCCTTCCTGCCGCGCCAGGACGAGGTCTTCCCGGACCGTGAGCACTTCGGCCGGATCTTCTACAACCAGGCGACCATGAGCGCCAAGGGGATTCCCCAGATCGCCGCAGTTCTCGGTTCATGCACCGCGGGAGGCGCCTACGTGCCCGCGATGAGCGACGAAGCAGTGATCGTCCGCAACCAGGGCACCATCTTCCTCGGCGGACCGCCGCTCGTGAAGGCTGCCACCGGTGAGATCGTGACGGCCGAAGAGCTCGGCGGCGGCGACCTGCACTCCAAGGTTTCCGGCGTCACCGATCACTTGGCCGAGGATGACCGCGACGCACTTCGGATCGTGCGCAACATCATTGCCACGCTCGGCCCCCGCTCCGAGCGCCCGTGGGACGTCATCTCCACGGTTCCGCCCGTCGCCGATCAGAGCGAGCTGTACGACGTCGTTCCGACTGATCCCCGTACTCCGTACGACGTGCACGAGGTCATCACCAAGCTCGTTGACGGTGGCGCGTTCCAGGAGTTCAAGGCTGAATACGGCAAGACGCTCGTCACCGGTTTCGCCCACATCGAGGGCCACCCGGTCGGCATCATCGCCAACAACGGCGTGCTCTTCGGCGAATCCGCCATGAAGGGAGCACATTTCATCGAACTGTGCGACAAGCGCAGTGTGCCGCTGCTGTTCCTGCAGAACATCGCAGGCTTCATGGTGGGACGCGACTACGAGGCCGGCGGCATCGCCAAGCACGGCGCCAAGATGGTCACGGCAGTCGCGTGTGCACGGGTCCCCAAGCTGACAGTCGTCATCGGCGGCTCGTACGGCGCCGGCAACTACTCCATGTGTGGACGCGCGTATTCACCTCGCTTCCTGTGGATGTGGCCGAACGCGCGCATCTCGGTCATGGGCGGCGAGCAGGCCGCGTCGGTGCTCTCGACGGTTCGTAGTGACCAGCTCGACAGCGCGGGTAATCCGTGGTCGGCCGAGGACGAAGAATCCTTCAAGGCGCCGATCCGCGAGCAGTACGAGGCTCAGGGCAATCCGTACTACTCCACTGCGCGGCTGTGGGATGACGGTGTCATCGATCCCGCAGATACCAGAACTGTTCTCGGCCTGGCCCTTTCGGTGTGCGCGAACGCGCCGATCGAGCCGGTCTCCTACGGCGTCTTCCGGATGTGAGCGAAATGACTGAGTTGCGCACTATCGATACTGTTCTCGTGGCCAACCGCGGTGAGATCGCGGTTCGCGTGATCCGCACGTTGCGTGAGTTGGGAATTCGCAGCGTCGCCGTCTACAGCGACGCCGACGCGAATGCTCGCCACGTCCGCGAGGCCGACACTGCCGTCAACATCGGACCGGCCGCGGCGCGTGAAAGCTACCTCGTCATCGACAAGGTCATCGACGCTGCCAAGTCCACCGGTGCTCAGGGTATTCACCCCGGTTACGGCTTCCTGTCGGAGAACTCGGCGTTCTCGGCTGCCTGTGCGGCTGCCGGAATCGCCTTCCTCGGCCCCTCCGAGCACGCCATCGAGGTGATGGGTGACAAGATCACCGCGAAGAACGCCGTTGCCGCGTTCGACGTACCGGTGGTCCCGGGTATCGCTCGCCCCAATCTGACCGACGAAGAACTGATCGCAGCGGCCGAGGACATCGGCTACCCGGTGTTGGTCAAGCCTTCGGCCGGCGGAGGCGGCAAGGGAATGCGTCTGGTCGAGGATCCGGCCAATCTGGCCGAGGCTCTTCGCAGTGCCCGCCGTGAGGCCGCGTCGTCGTTCGGCGACGACACCCTGTTCCTCGAGCGATTCGTCCTGCGGCCCCGGCACATCGAGGTCCAGGTTCTCGCCGACCAGCACGGCAACGTCGTTCACCTCGGTGAGCGCGAATGCAGCCTGCAGCGGCGTCATCAGAAGGTCATCGAAGAGGCTCCATCGCCGCTGCTCGATCAGGTGACCCGTGACCGGATCGGCGCGGCAGCGTGCAACACCGCTCGAAGCGTCGATTACACCGGCGCCGGCACCGTGGAGTTCATCGTCTCCGCCGACAAGCCGGACGAGTTCTTCTTCATGGAGATGAACACCCGCCTCCAGGTCGAGCATCCCGTCACCGAAATGGTGACCGGACTGGATCTGGTCGAATGGCAGGTCCGTGTGGCAGCAGGGGAGAAGTTGGCCTTCTCCCAGAGTGACATCACGCTGACCGGGCACGCCATCGAAGCTCGTGTGTACGCGGAGGATCCGGGCCGTGGGTTCCTGCCGACGGGCGGCCGCGTCGTCGATCTGGTCGAGCCGTCAGGTTCCGGCGTGCGCGTCGATTCCGGACTGCTCGCGGGCACCGTCGTCGGCAGTGACTACGACCCGATGCTCAGCAAGGTCATCGCCCACGCTCCCGACCGCGCGGGCGCACTGCGCAAGCTCGATCGCGCACTCGGTGACACCGCAGTGCTCGGAGTCGTGACCAACATCGAATTCGCACGGTTCCTCCTCGCTGATCCGGATGTGATCGCGGGCAACCTCGACACCGGTCTGCTCGATCGTCGCGTCGAAGACTTTGTCGCAGCCGACGCCTCCGACGAGGTACTCATTGCTGCCGCGGCGTATCGCTGGCTCTCGCGGTGGACAACCTCGGAATGCGTTGATCCCTGGGATGTCCCGAGTGGGTGGCGCGTCGGAACTCCCGCTCCGACCACCATCAGGCTCTCCGCCGGCACCCGAACGGCGCACGTTGCGATCGTCGGCGTTCCCGCGGATGCAAAGGTCGAGGTCGAAGGTTCACAGCCTCGCGCATTCAGCGCGACCCTGACGGGATCCGAACTGGCGGTGGTGATCGACGGACGTCGACGCACGTTTGTCGTCGCCGAGACCGATGGTGGTCTGTGGCTGGCAGGCGGCGGAACCTGGCACGTGCGCGAGGTTGCCGAAGTCAGCGTTCGCGGTGAGGACAAGCACGCCGGTGACGCCGAAATCGCCAGCCCCATGCCCGGTGCCGTCATCGCAGTCAACGTCGAGAACGGCGCGGCAGTGAGCGCGGGACAACCACTCGTCGTGGTCGAGGCCATGAAGATGGAGCACTCCTTGACGTCCCCGATCGACGGGATCGTGGAAGTGCTTGTCCGTCAGGGCGATCAGGTGATGGTGGATCAGGTTCTGGCCCGCGTGGTACCTGTCACGGACGAAGAGACTGCAGAAGTAAAGACCGAGAACACGACGCAGAAGGAAGACGCCTGATGTCCGATTACCTTGCCACCGGAGCGCTTCCGGACGAATACCAGCAGCTCGCCAAGACGGTTGCAGATTTCGCGAAGACCGTAGTGGCACCGGTTGCTGCCGAGCACGACGCCAACCACACCTTCCCGTACGAGGTAGTGGCCGGGATGGCCGACATGGGACTGTTCGGCCTGCCGTTTCCCGAGGAGTACGGCGGAATGGGCGGCGACTACTTCGCACTCTGCCTGGCGCTCGAAGAGCTGGGCAAGGTCGACCAGAGCGTCGCGATCACTCTCGAAGCTGGTGTGTCCCTTGGTGCCATGCCGATCTACCGTTTCGGTAACGAGGCACAGAAGCAGGAGTGGCTTCCGCAGCTCACCAGCGGCAAGTCGTTGGCTGCCTTCGGCCTGACCGAACCCGGTGCGGGTAGCGACGCCGGCGGAACCAAGACCACCGCGAAGTTCGACAGCGGTGAGTGGATCATCAACGGCAACAAGCAGTTCATCACCAACTCGGGCACCGACATCACCAAGCTCGTGACGGTCACCGCGGTCACGGGTGTCAAGGACGGCGGCAAGAAGGAGATCTCGACGATCCTCGTGCCGACCACGACGCCCGGCTTCACGGCCGAACCGGCGTACAACAAAGTCGGTTGGAACGCATCCGACACCCATCCGCTCACGTTCGCCGATGTTCGTGTCCCCGAAGAGAATCTGCTCGGTGAGCGCGGCCGCGGCTACGCGAACTTCCTGCGCATCCTCGACGAAGGCCGCATCGCTATTTCCGCGTTGAGCGTCGGTGCCGCCCAGGGCTGCGTCGACGAGTCGATCAAGTACGCCAAGGAACGCGAGGCGTTCGGTCGCCCCATCGGACACAACCAGGCCATCGCGTTCAAGATCGCGCGTATGGAGGCTCGTGCCCACGTCGCACGTACCGCGTACTACGACGCGGCCGCACTCATGTTGTCGGGCAAGCCGTTCAAGAAGCAGGCGTCTATCGCCAAGCTGATTTCCTCCGAAGCTGCCATGGACAACGCCCGTGACGCCACGCAGATCCACGGCGGATACGGCTTCATGAACGAGTACGCCGTCGCGCGCCACTACCGTGACAGCAAGATCCTCGAAATTGGTGAGGGAACGACCGAGGTGCAGTTGATGCTCATCGCTCGTGAGGCAGGGCTGTGACGAACCCCAAGAAGATCACTCAGCGCGGGCTCTGGTTCGAGGAGTTCGAGGTCGGCGCGATCTACGAGCATCGCCCAGGCCGGACGGTGACCGAGGCTGACAACGTCCTGTTCACGACTTTGACCATGAACACGCAGGCGTTGCATCTCGATGCCGCGTACAGCGAGGACACTCAATTCGGTGTGCGGCTGGTCAATTCGATGTTCACCCTGTCGACCATCGTCGGCCTGTCCGTCGCGCAGTTGACGCAGGGCACCATCGTGGCGAACCTCGGTTTCTCCGAGATCAGCTTCCCGAAGCCGCTCTTTCACGGCGACACCTTGTATGCCGAGACGCTCATCGCGGACAAGCGCGAGTCGAAGAGCCGTCCAGGTGAAGGCATCGTGACGCTCGTGCACACCGGGCGTAACCAGCACGGTGACGTCGTCGCACTGGCCACGCGCAAGACACTGGTGCAACTGCGTCCGGCAGAGGTGTCCTCATGACGTGGACACCGCCGGGGCCGGCGTGGTTGTTCTGCCCGGCGGATCGTCCCGAGCGCTATGCGAAGGCCGCGGCTGTTGCCGACGTCGTGATCCTCGATCTCGAAGACGGTGTGGCTCCGGCCGACAAGGAAGCCGCACGTGCAGCCCTGATCGACACGCCTCTCGATCCGGAGCGGACGGTCGTGCGCGTCAATCCGGTCGGTACGCCTGATCACGAACTCGATCTGATCGCGCTGGACGGCACACACTATTCGCGTCTCATGCTGTCCAAGTGCGAATCGGCCGAGGACGTCCTCTCGCTCGCACCGGCGGACGTGGTTGCGCTCGTCGAGTCCCCGCGAGGAGCCCTCGCCGTGGCCGACATCGCGCTTGCTGCGAACGCCATCGGTGTCATGTGGGGAGCCGAGGATCTTGTTGCCGGTCTCGGCGGCAACTCGAGCAGGCACCCGAACGGTTCGTACCGCGACGTTGCCAAGCACGTCCGATCGACGTCTCTCCTGGCCGCGAAGAGCTACGGCCGGTTGGCTGTCGATTCCGTGTACCTCGACATCAAGGACCTCGTCGGCCTGGGCGTCGAGTCCGCTGATGCCGTCGCAGTCGGCTTCGACGTGAAGGTTGCGATCCATCCGAGTCAGGTCGAGGTCATCCGCGGGGCCTTCGCACCTTCGGAAAAAGAGATCGACTGGGCCACACGAGTGCTTGCCGCGGTGTCTACTGAACGTGGTGTGTTCGCGTTCGAGGGCAAGATGGTCGACGCTCCCGTTCTCCGTCACGCCGAGAAGCTTCTTCACCGAGCCGGAATCTTTCAGCAGAAGGAGAACTAACGGATGAGCAAAGTCGTGAATACGGCAGCTGAGGCAGTTGCCGACATCGCGAGCGGATCCAGGCTCGCAGTGGGCGGCTTCGGGCTGTGCGGTATTCCCGACGCACTGATCGCGGCGATCGCCGACGGCGACGCCACCGATCTCGAGGTGTTCTCCAACAACTGCGGTGTCGACGACTACGGTCTCGGCATTCTGCTCGGCGCGCACCGGATCGCCAGGGTGACGGCGTCGTACGTGGGGGAGAACAAGGAGTTCGCGCGCCAGTATCTCGCCGGTGAGCTCGAAGTGGAGTTGACGCCGCAGGGGACGCTGGCCGAGCGGCTGCGAGCAGGCGGTACCGGCATCCCGGCGTTCTACACTCCGGCCGGCGTCGGCACCCCGATCGCCGAGGGCGGCTTGCCGTGGCGATACAACCCGGACGGTTCGATCGCCGTGGCGTCGCCACCGAAGGCGACGGCAGTGTTCGGTGGCCGCACGTATGTATTGGAAGAGGCGATCACCGCTGACTTCGCGCTCGTGCACGCGGACTACGGCGACACCGAAGGAAATCTCGTCTTCAACAAGACGGCGATGAACTTCAACCCGCTTGCTGCCATGGCCGGCCGGATCACCATCGCGCAGGTGGAGAACCTCGTCGAGCCGGGCGACATCGACCCCGCACACGTGCACCTACCTGGAGTGTTCGTCGCGCGCGTCGTGCACACAGGCCCACAGGAGAAGCGGATCGAGAAGCGGACCGTCTCAGGAGGCACCAAGTGACCAGTGCAGAGGAAACCCGTATCGGTTGGACTCGCCACGAGATGGCCGCTCGCGCTGCCGCCGAGATGCGGCCGGGGGAGTACGTCAACCTCGGCATCGGCCTGCCGACTCTGATCCCCAGTTACCTGCCCGAGGGCGTCAAGGTGGTCCTCCACAGCGAGAACGGCATCCTCGGTACCGGACCGTATCCGACCGATGATCAGGTCGATGCCGACCTCATCAATGCCGGTAAAGAAACCGTCACCGTCAATTCAGGCGCCGCGTTCTTCGACTCGGCTCTCTCCTTCGGCATGATCCGCGGTGGTCACATCGACACCGCGGTGCTCGGCGGGATGCAGGTGTCGAAGACCGGTGACCTTGCCAACTGGATGGTGCCGGGCAAGATGGTGAAGGGTATGGGCGGGGCGATGGATCTGGTCCACGGTGCCCGCCGCGTCATCGTCGTGATGGAGCACACCGACCGCGACGGCAATCCCAAGATCGTCGAGGCCTGCACGCTGCCGCTTACCGGTCAGAGCGTCGTCAACCGGATCATCACCGACCTGGCAGTGCTGGACGTCACCGCGGACGGGCTGCAGCTTGTGGAGCTGGCTCCAGGGGTCAGCAGCGAGCACCTGAAGAGTGTGACTGGTGTGGGCTTTTCCTGAAGCTTCGTACCGTAAATCGAAGAACGCGCCGACCGCTGGTCGGCGCGTTCTTTCGTCGGTCTGTCGGCGAGTACCGATAGTCTCGATCAGCGACTGTCGAATCTTGTTCGAGCTCAGACACCCAGTACCCGGCGGCCCTGTAAATTGTCCGAGGTGACTGATGTGGATTGGGGTGTAGATCGTCGGTTGCAATTGATTGTCCCAGGGGGAGAGGTGTCGCGCGCCGCGTCTGAACGGTGCGTTTCGGCAATGCGATCGGGGGGTAGATGAGCTGGGCGATTTGTAACGAATTGCAACAAAACCGTCGATACACCGGGGTATGGATTTCTCTTGTCACCTATGTATCGGAGACAATGGGTGGTTCTGGCTCGTCGAGGTTGGATGAGGTCGGTAGCTGCTGCGAATCGGACGTTCGGCTCGCACGGGTGCGCAATGGTGTGGAAGAGAGGCTGTGGGCGTGAATTCGCTGGGTAACGGAGAACTGGGGAGCGGCAAGCCGGAGGTCGGCAGCTCGCCGGAAGACGTTCAGCGATCCGACGCATTCCCGCTTTCCGCGGCCCAGCTCGGTATGTGGTTCGCGCAACACCTCGATCCCGCCGTTCCGGTCAACATCGCTCAGTACGTCGAACTCCGTGGTGCTCTGGAACTTGACGCCCTTCGGCAGGCCTGCGCAGACGCCGGTCGCGAAATCGGGTCGGCCTTCGTCCGGATCTTCGAGATCGACGCCCAGCCTTACCAGATCATCGACCCCGCACTCGATGATTCGGTCGGTTACGTCGACCTTCGTAGTGAAGACGACTCGCACGACGCTGCCATGCGGTGGATGCGAGCAGATCGCAGCCGGCCGATCGACATGCTCACGGACCGCTTGATCTCTGCCACGATCCTGCGGCTCGGCGAGAATCGCTACTACTGGTACACACGGGTCCACCACACAATTCTCGACGGTTTCGGTGCGTCGACGTTCGTCACTCGTGTGGCGGAGCTGTACTCGGCGCGCGTGGAGGGCCGGGATCCGGAGCCGAGTGAGGCCTCCGATCTCCGGAACGTCTACGAGGTGGACAACAAGTACCGCCAGTCGAGTCGTTTCGAAACCGATCGCAAGTACTGGGCAGACAAGATCGAGAATCTCGACGAGATCTCGAGCCTCGCGGGTCGAAGTGCCGCGCCGGCTCCAGTCAGTCGGATCGACAGTGCAGCGCTGTCCAACCACGTCGAGGCTCTGCTCGGGCGGTTCCTCGAGCGCATCGAGAAGACCACTGTTGCCGGCACTGTCGTCGCGGCGTTTGCGGCGTACCTCGCTCAGATGACCGGACGAGAGGACGTGTCGCTGAGTCTGCCCGTTTCCGGTCGAACAACAGCCGTGCTGCGTCGATCCGGAGGCATGGTCTCCAACGTCGTGCCGCTGCGCCTGACCGTCACCGCGGACACCACCGTCCAGGAGCTTCTGGACGATGTCAGGAACGAAATGTCCGGCGCACTGCGCCACCAGCGATACCGACACGAGGACATGGTTCGCGGCGGGGACGGGCCGGGCCGGGGCGGATTCTTCGGCCCCTGGATCAACATCATGATGTTTTCCACCGAGTTGGCGTTCGGGCCCCTCGTCGGCGAACTTCACATCTTGTCCACGGGTTTGATCGAAGACCTCGGTGTCAACCTGTACCAGAGCGTCGGCGATACCCGCACACACATCGACTTCGAGTCGAATCCCAATCTGTATGCGCCCGCGGACGCCCAGCGAAATCACTCGCGGTTCGTGGAGTTTCTCGAGAAGTTCGTCTCGGCCGAAACGAGCCGCAAGGTCTGGGATCTTCCTGTCGCAACCGACGAGGAGCGAAACAAGGTTGCCTTGTGGAACCGCACCGGCTTCCACGTTGCCTCGCAGACCATCACCGAAGCATTCGAGCGTCAGGTCGAGAGAACTCCCGATGCCACCGCTGTCGTTTTCGAAGGCGCCAGCCTCACGTACGCCGAATTCGACTCTCGCGCAAATGGTTTGGCTCGTCAACTCATCGCCATGGGTGTTGGGCCCGAATCGCTTGTAGGACTGTCGATCCGCAGGTCTTTGGACTTGATGGTCGGTCTGTACGCGATTGCCAAGGCCGGCGGAGCCTGGGTACCGGTGGATCCCGACCACCCAGCCGACCGCACCGCCTACATTCTCGAGTCGGCGCAGCCCACGTGTGTTGTGACCACTGCGCGGGACGACGTGGATCTGCCCTCGGGCACACGGGTCATCGAGATCGACACACTGGACTATGGGCAGCTCGACAGCAGACCGATCGTCAACGCGGATCGCCTGTCTCCCTTGCATTTCTCGAACACTGCGTACGTGATCTACACCTCGGGTTCGACCGGTCGACCCAAGGGTGTCGCGGTCACTCACGCGGCGATCAACAATCAGCTTCAGTGGATGAACGCCGAGTACGGGCTTTCGGCGTCGGACATCTACCTGCAGAAGACCGCTACGACATTCGACGTGTCGCTGTGGGGATTTTTCATGCCGTTGCAGGTCGGCGCCACGCTCGTCGTCGCGACTCCGGACGGTCATCGAGACCCGATCTACGTGGCGAACAAGATCGCGGAGCTCGGCGTCACGATCACCGACTTCGTGCCATCCATGCTCACGCTGTTCACTGCGAATGCACCTGCCGGATCTTGTGATTCGTTGCGCCACGTGTTTGTCATCGGCGAGGCGCTCCCGCCCGAGACGTCTTCCGCCTTCCGCGAACTCTGTGGAGCCGGACTGCACAACCTGTACGGTCCGACCGAAGCCGCGGTATCGGTCACGTACTACGAGGCCGTGGCCACGGATACTACTTCCGTGCCGATCGGTATGCCGCAGTGGAACACTCAGGCGCACGTACTGGACGGACAACTTCGCCCGACCCCCATCGGGCAGCCGGGTGAGCTCTATCTCGCCGGCGTTCAACTCGCGCGCGGATACGTTGGTCGACCGGACCTGAGCTCGGATCGGTTCGTAGCCAATCCGTACGGCACGGCCGGTGAGCGTATGTACCGGACCGGCGACCTCGTTCGTCGCCGTGAGGACGGAAATCTCGACTACATCGGGCGTACAGACTTCCAGGTGAAGTTCCGCGGGCAGCGCATCGAACTCGGCGAGATCGAGACCGTCCTTCTGGCGCACCCCGACGTTTCGCAGGCTGTCGTTTTGGTGACCGTCACCCCGACCGGTGATCAATTGGTCGGCTACGTAGTGCCGGGTCCAGGCCGAAACATCGATGCTGCGGTGCTCAGTGAGTTCGCCGGCCGAAGCCTCCCGTCGTACATGGTTCCGGCCGCGTTGATGGTGCTCGATGCGTTGCCGCTCAACACGAGTGGCAAATTGGATCGTGCCGGGTTGCCCGAGCCGGTGTTCGCGAGTGCGAAGCAGTACCGCGAGCCCCGCACCGAAATCGAACGCATCGTGGCGGACGTGTTTGCCGACGTTCTCGGTGTCGAGCGCGTCGGTATCGATGACGACTTCTTCGAGCTCGGTGGAAACTCTCTGGTTGCAACACAATTGGTGACGCGAGTGGGTTCGGCATTGGGAGTGCAACTCGGCGTTCGAGAGCTCTTCGAATCCACCACGGTCGCCACCCTGGCGGCCCGCGCCGAGTCGGTGGCGGGCAACGCCAGGCAGCTCACCCCGCTGGTCGCCAAGCCTCGTCCCGAGGTCGTCCCGCTCTCGCTTGCGCAGCAGCGCATGTGGTTCATCAACCGTCTCGATCCGTCGACGCCCGCCTACAATCTTCCGTTCACAGTCCGGCTCACCGGTTCGGTGGACCCGTCCGCCCTGCATACCGCGGTGATGGATCTTCTCGAGCGACACGAGTCCTTGCGGACGATCTACCCTGATGTCGACGGAACCGCGCAACAGCTGGTTCTGCCGGTCGACCGGGCCGCGGTGGAGTTGAATCCGGTCAAGATTCGGAATTCGCATCTCGACGCGGCGCTGTTCGACGTGGCGTCTCGCGGCTTCGACGTGACGCTCGAAATCCCGGTACGGGTTGCCCTCTTCGAGGTGTCTCCGACGGACTACGTCCTGGTGATGGTTCTCCATCACATCGCTGCAGACGGACTGTCGTTCCGTCCGCTCGCACGTGACCTTCTCGTCGCCTACTCGGCGCGAAGTGAGAAGTCTGCGCCGGCGTGGACGCCGCTGCCGATTCAGTACGCCGACTACGCCCTGTGGCAGCGCGAAGCACTGGGATCCGACGAAGACCCGCGCTCGGAGTCGTCTCGCCAGATCAACTTCTGGCGCCGGGCACTTGCCGATCTGCCGGATCAGTTGGATCTGCCGACCGACCGACCTCGTCCTGCCATCGCGTCCAATCACGGTGCCAAGCACCATTTTCAGATCAGCGAACGCACGACGCGCAAGTTGAACGAGTTGGCGCGCTCGAGGAGCGTCTCGCTGTTCATGGTGTTGCAGGCGGCATATGCAACGCTGTTGAGCCGGCTCAGTGGTACCTCCGACATCGCGATCGGTGCCCCGATCGGCGGGCGAGGCGATCAAGCGCTCAACGACGTGATCGGCATGTTCGTGAACACCCTGGTGCTTCGCACCGAGGTCGATCCGAACGAACGATTCGAAGAGTTGCTCGCTCGGGTAAGGGAATCGGGCTTGTCTGCCTACGGGCATGCCGATGTGCCGTTCGAGCGGTTGGTCGAAGTCCTGAGTCCGGCGCGTTCGCAGGCTCGTCACCCGCTGTTCCAGGTTGCGCTCACTGCGGAGATCAGTGGACGACGCGAACTGGAATTCTCAGGTGTCAAAGCAGTTGCAGCTGAATTGGAAGTCCCGGTCGCCAAATTCGATCTCGAGCTCATGGTGTCCGAGAATCCTGAAGGCAGCGAAGACTCGGACGTCTTGAGCGCCACCTTCACCTATGCCACGGACCTGTTCGATCCGGCCACGGTGAACACTTTCGCTACTCGGTTCGTGCGCATCCTCGATGCCGTGGCTACCCGTCCTGAAACGATCGTCGGCGATATCGACCTGCTCTCACGCTCCGAGCGCACCGATCTGACGGTCGTAGCCGCGGATGACACGATGCCCCGGCAGAGTCTCGTCGACATCTTCCTGTCCGGCACGGCTGAGGCGGATTCGGTTGCTGTGCGCTTCGAGGGTCGATCGATCACCTATCGAGAGCTCGATGAGCAGTCGTCGAAGCTCGCTCGGGTTCTGATCGGACGTGGCGCCGGCCCCGAGACCATTGTTGCTCTCGCCTTTCCTCGCTCGTACGAGATGGTCTGTGCAGTATGGGCGGTGGCGAAGTCAGGGGCGGCATACGTCCCAGTCGACCCGAGTTATCCGGAAGATCGTGTCCGGCACATGCTGGCCGATTCTTCGGCCGCGATCGGACTCACGTCGGGACAGTTCGTAGATCAGCTTCCTGCGGTCACAGAATGGTTGGTCCTTGACGGCCAGGCGCTGAACGGAGAACTGTCGGCGCAATCTTCAGCGCCGGTCACGGACGAGGACCGAATCGCTCCGATTCACAGTTCTCACGTTGCATATGTCATTTACACATCCGGTTCCACGGGAAAACCGAAGGGTGTCAGCGTCACTCACGGTGGACTCCGTGGCGTCAGAGACGCAGCACAGCGTCGCTACGGGGTAGAACAGTCCTCGCGCTTCCTCCATATCTGTTCACCGAGCTTCGACCCGTCGGTACTCGAATGGATGGTCGCCTTTTCCGCGGGTGCAACTTTGGTGATCGTTCCGTCGACAATTATCGGTGGACACGAGTTGTCGGATCTTCTTCATTCCGAGAAGGTCACACACGCGATCATCACTCCCGCAGTACTCGGGACCATGGAGCCGGCAGAGCTGCCTGAATTGCGAGTCGTCTCCGTCGGCGGTGACGTGACCACTCCCGAGTTGCTGGCGAAATGGGCCCCAGGGCGCGCCTACTTCAATGGGTATGGTCCGACCGAGACCACTATCATCTCGTCGTTCGGCGATCTCGCGATCGGCCGATCGATCGACATCGGGCGTCCCGTCGAGGGCATGTCGGCACTGGTACTCGACGAGCGTCTGCATCCTGTTCCAGTCGGTACCAGGGGAGAGCTCTACTTTGCGGGCGCTGCATTGGCTCGCGGCTACCATGAGCGGCGAGGCCTTTCTGCGGAACGGTTTGTCGCCAACCCGTATTCGCCGGATGGCGAGCGAATGTACCGGACCGGCGATGTCGTGCGCTGGACCGGCGGAGACGCGCGCGGTGACGCGGGGGTTCTCGAATACGTCGGCCGCAGTGACTTCCAGGTCAAGGTTCGCGGATTCCGTATCGAACTCGGTGAGATCGACGCAGTTCTGTCCTCGCACGAGTCTGTGCGCTTCGCGGTGACAGTCGGAAGCGAAGGCGCGGCGGGTGTCACAACCCTCGTTTCCTACGTCGAACTGGCTGACGGGTCGAGTTTCGATCGGGACGTGCTCGCCTCGTTCGTGGCGGAGGCTCTGCCGAGCTACATGGTTCCGTCCGTCATCATGGAACTCGCTGAGGTTCCGTTGACCCCGGTGGGCAAATTGGATCGCCGGGCTTTGCCGGAGCCTGTTTTCGAGGTCCGCGAGTTTCGTGCACCCACCACGCCGGTGGAAGAGATTGTCGCGCAGGTGATTGCGGATGTTCTCGGAGTGGAACGAGTCGGCCTCGACGACGACTTCTTTGAACTCGGTGGCAACTCCCTGGTGGCTACTCAGGTCACCTCCCGATTGGGGCGGGCGCTCGACACTACGGTGCCGGTGCGAACGCTATTCGACGTTTCCACCGTCGAGGCGCTCGCCGCACACATCGAGTCGCACGTAGGTAGCGGCGGGCAGAAGGCGCTCGTCGCACAGGTGCGTCCCGCGGAAATTCCGTTGTCGCTGGCGCAGCAGCGCATGTGGTTCCTGAACCGCTTCGACACCGATTCAGCTGCTTACAACATCACTTTTGCTCTGCACCTGACTGGCCATCTCGATACTGCCGCGATGGAAACTGCGCTCGAGGACGTACTGGACCGGCATGAAGTGCTCCGAACGGTATATCCGGACGGGGCTTCCGGACCGAAGCAGTCGATTCTGTCGCTTTCGGAGGCGTTCGGCGGACTGACCGTGGAGTCGGTTTCGGATCCGGACGAGCTCGAAAGTCGAGTCGCTGCAATCGGATCCTCAGCGATCGACGTCACCGTCGACGTGCCGATCCGTGTCCGCCTGTTGACGGTCAGCGACACCGAGCACACCCTTGCGATCGTGGTTCATCACATCGCCGCTGACGGTTGGTCGATGGCGCCCCTGGCTCGCGATGTCATGATTGCCTACTCGGCACGCAAGGACGGGATCGCGCCGGCGTGGCAGCCGTTGACTGTGCAGTACGCCGACTATTCGTTGTGGCAGCGTGAGGTTCTGGGCTCGGAAGACGACTCGGAATCACTGATCTCGCAGCAGATCTCGTACTGGACCGAGACTCTGGCAGACCTACCGGACGTGATCGAGCTTCCGTCGGACCGGTCTCGGCCTGATGTGGCGTCGATGCGCGGCGAGCGATTCGCGTTCGAGATCTCCGGGGATGTGCACCGTCGATTGGACGCGCTGGCACGGGAGAACAACGCGACGCTCTTCATGGCGTTGCACTCGGCGCTTGCCGTTCTGATGGCCCGACTGAGCGGGACCTCGGACATCGCCGTGGGCACTCCCGTTGCCGGTCGCGGGGACGAGGCGCTCGACGATCTCGTCGGCATGTTCGTCAACACGCTTGTTCTGCGCACCGAGGTCGACCAGGCCCAGGCATTCACAGATCTGCTGGCTGCGGCGAGTGATTCCGCGCTCGGAGCGTTCGCTCACTCGGACGTGCCCTTCGAGCGGTTGGTGGACGTCTTGGCTCCCGCCCGGTCGCAGGCCAGACATCCGCTCTTCCAGGTTGTGCTGTCCTTGCAGAATCTCGCGCAAACGGCATTGGAACTGCCGGGACTGGCGATCAAGGCCGCCGAAATCGACACGACCACTGCCAAGTTCGACCTCGAACTCGCAGTGACAGAGTCGATCGGCGAAGACGGGATCCAGCAAGGGCTCTCGGCCGAATTCACGTTTGCTGCAGATCTGTTCGACGTTTCGACGGTCGAGGGGTTTGCTCGGCGTCTGGTTCGTATCCTCGAGACTGTCGTGTCGGTTCCTTCGATTGTCGTCGGTGACATCGATATTCTCGATGCGGCCGAGCGGGGTGTGCTGGCCGATGTTCATGGAGGTCAGTCGGTCTCGGGAACCCTGGTCGAGATCCTCACAGCGGCGGCCGCTTTGGATCCGTCGGCGGATGCGATTCGCTTCGACGGTCAGTCGATCAGCTACCGCGAACTCGACGAGCGGTCGTCGCGACTCGCTCGTGTTCTGATTGCGAAGGGCGTCGGGCCGGAGGATCGGGTCGCGATCGCGATTCCGCGTTCGGCCGATTCGGTTCTCGCTCTGTGGGCAGTGGTGAAAACGGGTGCTGCATTCGTGCCCGTCGACCCGACGTATCCGGTTGACCGTATCGCCCACATGATCTCCGATTCCGGTGCGGTGCTGGGTCTTGCGCTCAGTGACGTCGAGGCAGGATTGCCGTCGGCGTTGACGTGGGTTGTTCTCGACGACGAGAAGACAGTGGCGGCGTGCGCGGCAGAATCTTGCGCGCCGGTGAGTGATTCGGATCGACGCAGTGCGATCGACGAGCGGCAGCCTGCTTACGTCATCTACACCTCTGGCACCACGGGTCTGCCCAAGGGCGTTGTGGTCACCAATGCGGGTGTGGCGAACTTCTGCGCCGAGCAGGTCGAGCGCTATGCGCTGACCGCGGATGCTCGAACGCTGCATTTCGCCTCGCCGAGTTTCGATGCTTCTGTTCTCGAGTTGCTGATGGCATTCGGAGCAGCATCGACGATGGTGATTGCGCCGACGACGGTGTACGGCGGCGCGGAATTGGCCGAGATCTTGCGCTCGGAGGGCGTGACGCATGCGTTCGTGACGCCCGCTGCGCTGGCATCAGTGGATCCGAGCGGGCTCGACGCGTTGCGGGTGGTTGTCGTCGGTGGCGAAGCCAGTTCGCGGTCTCTCGTTGCCAAGTGGGCGGTGCCGCTTCCGGATGGCGGTGTGCGTGGATTCTTCAATGCGTACGGTCCGACGGAGTCGACAGTCGCCTCGAACATCAGCGATACGCTGACCGCGTTTGATCGTATGAACATCGGCGGCCCGATTCGGGGAATGGCCGCGCGGATCTTGGACGGCCGCTTGCAGCCCGTTCCGGTTGGTGTCGCAGGTGAGTTGTACGTGTCGGGTGTTCAGGTCGCTCGTGGATACCTGGGACAGCCGGCATTGACAGCGGGTCGTTTTGTCGCAGACCCGTTCGGGGCGCCGGGAGAGCGGCTGTACCGCACGGGTGACGTGGTCCGGTGGATCGACGGTGGCGCAGTGGAGTACGTGGGCCGCAGTGACTTCCAGGTCAAGATCCGTGGGTTCCGTATCGAACTCGGCGAGATCGAGGCCGCGCTGACCCGTTGCGCGGGCGTTGCGCAAGCTGTTGCTCTCGTTCGTTCCGACGATCACTTCGGAGATCGTCTCGTTGCATACGTCGTGCCGCAGGCCGGCGCCGAGGTGGATCCCGCACAGGTCATCGAGTCGGTGTCGACGTTCCTGACCGGCTACATGGTCCCCGACTCGGTACTGGTACTCGATTCGATTCCGTTGACCACCGCGGGCAAGACGGACATCAAGGCTCTGCCCTCGCCCGTGTTCGAGTCCAAGGTGTACCAGGCGCCGATCACGACCGTCGAAGAGACTGTCGCGCAGGTGTTCTCCGAAGTTCTCGGAGTCGCACAGGTTGGCCGCGACGACGATTTCTTCGAACTCGGCGGCAACTCGTTGATCGCGACCCGTGTCGCCGCTCGGCTGGGAGAGGCGCTCGACACAAGCGTTCCGGTTCGTGCGCTCTTCGAAGCGTCGACCGTGCAGTCACTCGCCGTCCGGCTCGAGCTGCACGCCGGTTCGGGCGCCACCGCCCCACTGGTGCAGCAGCCCCGGCCAGCTCGGATCCCACTTTCGTTGGCGCAGCAGCGCATGTGGTTCCTGAACAGGTTCGAACCCGCGTCGGCAGTGAACAACGTCCCGGCGGCGATCAGGATTTCGGGCGCCCTCGATGTGGCAGCTCTTGACGCCGCCGTGATCGATGTCGTGGGCCGACACGAATCACTGCGAACTGTGTATCCAGACGTCGACGGCGTCGGCTATCAGGACGTCCTCGACGTCCAAGACGTTGTCGTCGACCTCAGCCCCGTGTCGATCACGGAAGATCGCCTGGCTGCGGGCGTCGCCGAGCTGGCGACAGTCGGCTTCGACGTGACGTCCGAAGTCCCGTTGCGCGCCAAGCTCTTCAAAGTCGGCGACAGCGAATACGTTCTGGTGTTCGTCGTGCATCACATCTCGACCGACGGTTTCTCGATGGGTCCGTTGACCCGTGACGTGATGGTTGCCTACGAAGCACGTACACGAGCGTCGGTGCCGGCTTGGGCGCCGTTGCCGGTGCAGTACGCCGATTACTCGTTGTGGCAGCGTGAGGTTCTCGGGTCCGAGGACGATCCGCGGTCCGTGATCGCGAAGCAGATTGCGTTCTGGTCGGATGCGTTGGCTGATCTTCCGGAGCAGTTGGATCTGCCTGCCGATCGTCCTCGTCCCGAGGTCGCTTCAGGGCGCGGAGCCGAGGTCGAGTTCGATATCGACGCCACCCTGCACGAAGCTGTCAATTCGATTGCGCACAGCAGTAACTCGACACCATTCATGGTTGTTCACGCAGCGCTCGCCGTCGTACTTTCTCGTTTGTCCGCAACGACCGACATCGCGATCGGTACACCGATCGCGGGTCGCGGTGAGGCGCAGCTCGACGATCTGATCGGTATGTTCGTCAACACTTTGGTGTTGCGTACCGAGGTTGATCCGTCGATGTCGTTCACGGATCTGTTGGCGTCGGCGCGTGAAGTGGATCTACAGGCGTTCGCGCATGCGGATGTTCCGTTCGAGCGTGTGGTGGAGGTTCTCGATCCGGTTCGTTCGCAGGCTCGTCATCCGCTGTTCCAGGTGGCATTGACGTTCCAGAACCACGAACAGACAACGCTCGAACTGGGCGACCTCGAAGTGTCGATCGAAAGTGCCGATCTCGCGCTGGCGAAATTCGACCTCCAGTTGACCCTGACCGAACGAACCGACGAGGCCGGCGCACCCGCCGGAATGTCCGCCTCTTTGACGTATGCGACGGATCTGTTCGACGAGTCGACCGTTGTGGAATTCGGTGATCGGCTGGTAAGGACCTTCCGTGCGGTGACTGCTGATCCCACCGTAGCGGTGGGTGACGTTGACATCTTGGTCGATGGAGAACGAAACCTGCTGTCCCGCTTCAGTGCCGGCCAGATCGATCGTGGTGTGGATTCGACGTTGTCGGCGTGGTTCGATGATGCTGCTGCGCGGTTTGGTGATCGGGTTGCGGTGCGGTTCGGTGGCGAGTCGTTGTCGTATGGTGAGTTGTCGGTGCGGGCTAATCGT
>NZ_LPNP01000081.1:96076-211293 GCF_019266045.1 Rhodococcus sp. MH15 | reverse complement strand
CATGGTCACTGCGGCGACATCCCGCCAGCAGAGTACGAGAAGACGTTCTACGCTACTGAGCAGGGTGAGCAGGCCTTGGTTGAAATCAAATAGCCAGAGCCTCCATCAGACCCAGGGCGATTCAATGTATATCGCACCGGGGGCCTTGCGGCAAGGCCCGGGTAGTGCCGCAAAATGGCTCTTCCGATCCCGCACGACCCACTACGGGATCGGAACAGCCAGCGGAAGTGAGGGCACGTGCCAACCCAGGGATACGAAGAAGAACTGCGATCCGAGCGGAACTATGTGGAGGCGCTCTACGCACGCCTCGATGCGCAGCGCGCCCGAGTCAAGGGCAGGTACAACACCGCTCTGCGCGGAAACGGCGAAGCACTCATGGAACGCGACGCCGAGGTGCGCGCGCTCGCCAAAGAGGTGAAGAGGCTGGACGTAGCCGACAACGGCCTGTGCTTCGGCCGGTTGGACTCGCTGTCGGGTGAGACTTCGTACATCGGCCGAATCGGCCTTCTCGATGCGGACAACGACTACGAACCGGTGCTGCTCGATTGGCGGGCGCCGGCATCTCGCCCGTTCTACGTTGCCACCGCTGCAAACCCGGAGAACATGCGTCGACGCCGTCAGTTCCACACACGCAGTCGACACGTGGTCGATTTCACCGACGAGGTACTCGGGCGCCCTGACTGCGCAGAACACGACACCCACAGCGATTCCGCCTTGCTCGCAGCAGTCAATGCACCCCGCGGTGAGGGAATGCGGGACATCGTGGCCACGATCCAGGCCGAGCAGGACGACATCGTCCGACTCGAACACCCCGGGGTGCTGGTGATCGAAGGTGGCCCCGGTACCGGGAAAACCGTCGTCGCCTTGCACCGCGTCGCCTACCTGCTCTACACGCAGCGAGAGCGAATGGAACGTCACGGCGTTCTCGTGGTCGGGCCGAACCCGGCGTTCCTGAACCACATCGGCCGCGTGCTGCCCTCGCTGGGCGAGTCCGACGTGGTGTTCATGACCACCGGTGATCTCGTTCCGGGTTTACGCGTCACCGCCGAGGACGCTCCTGAGGCCGCTGGGCTCAAAGGCTCGCGGAAGATCCTGGACGTTCTCGGCGCAGCGATTGCCGATCATCAGCGATTGCCCGAGAACCCGTTGTTGATCGAATTGGCGGACGTCACAGTGCGAATCGACGCCGAAACTGCGGAGTGGGCCCGAGAAGAAGCTCGTTCGAGCGGACTCCCCCACAACGACGCTCGCACTGTGTTCACCGAAATCGTCACCTGGGCACTGACCGAGCGGGCGATAGCGCGGATCGGCAAGGGATGGTTGACACGCAGTGACCGTGAAGCCTGGGAACAAGTGCGCGCAGATCTGACCGCAGAGTTGGCGGAGAATGACGCGTTTGCCGCCGCACTCGACGCACTCTGGCCGATCTTGACACCGAAAGAGCTACTGACACAACTGTTTACTTCGCCAGAACGCCTACGCAAGGCAGGCGCAGACGAGACACTGTTGCGCCGAGAGGGCGATGCCTGGACGGTGTCCGACGTTCCGCTTCTCGACGAATTGGTGGACATGCTCGGCCGGGACAAGCCCGTCGACCAGAGTGCCGAACGTGAACGCCGCGACGAGGCTGCGTATGCAGCGGGCGTGCTGGACATGATGATCAGTCGTGAAGACTTGATGGACGACGAGGATCATCTCCTCGCCCAGGACATGCTGTACGCCGAGGACCTGGCGGATCGTTTCGTCGAACGCGATACCCGGGAGCTCGCCGAACGCGCTGCTGCTGACCGAGACTGGACGTACAGGCATATCGTGGTCGACGAGGCACAAGAGCTGTCCGAGATGGACTGGCGAGTCCTGATGCGCCGCTGCCCGGACCGGTCTTTCACGGTAGTAGGTGATCTCGCGCAACGACGTTCACCCGCAGGTGCTCGCTCGTGGGCGACGATGATGGAGCCGTACGTCCCCGGCCGCTGGATCTACCGATCCCTGTCGGTGAACTATCGCACCCCCGCCGAGATCATGAGCGTCGCCGCCGCCTTGCTCGCCGAGTTCGCGCCAGACATCCAGCCACCCGAGTCCGTCCGCGCCTGCGGGGTCCAACCGTGGTCCAAGCGAATCTCCGCCGACGAACTAGCCTCCGCCATCGACGAATTCAATCAGGACGAGGCCGGACGCGAGGGTACGAGCGTCGTCATCGGACCTGCGAGTGTGCCCGGCGCTGTGCCGGTTTCGGAAACGAAGGGCCTCGAGTTCGATGCCGTGCTCGTCGTGGAACCGGAGCGAATCATCGCCGACGGCCCACGCGGTGCGTCTGAACTCTATGTCGCCCTCACCCGCGCGACCCAACGTCTCGGCGTCCTACACGAGGGGCCATTGCCGCACGCATTGACCGGGCTCGTCCGGGTCGGGACGGCCAGATCACCGCAATCGTTCGCGGCGAGCGATCGTGCTGTGTAGGCCTTCGGCAGCAGCGCGCACGTAGGACACCTGGCTCTCGGGGACGAAGCGACTGGTGGGACCGGTGACACTGATGGCCGCGACGGGTTTGTCATTGGTTCCGAATACCGGCGCCGCAACGCATGCGAGACCCGGCGCTGATTCCTCGCGCTCGAACGCAATACCGGTCTCGACCACTCGGTTCAGTTGGGTGTTGAGAATGCCGGGCGCAACAATTGTGTGCGGGGTCCGGCGCGTCATCGGCTCCGACAGCACCTCGCGGCGAAACTCGTTGTCGGAGAATGCCAGGAGCGCCTTGCCGATTGCGGTGCAATACAGCGGTATCCGGCCACCGGTCCGGGACGGCGAGTTGGCTTGCCGGTGTCCGCCGATCTTCGCGACGTATACGACGTCGTGGCCGTCACGGACCCCCAGGTGGACTGTCTCGTGGGTCCGCTCGTACAGGTCCTGGAGGAACGGCATCGCCATCTCCAGGAGGCTACGTTCGAGAGAGGCGAGCATGCCGAGTTCGAAGAGGCCGCCGCTGAGCCGGTAGCCACCGTCGATACGGTCGAGTAGCCGGTTCGCGACCAGTTCGTTGGCCAGGCGGTGCACCGTCGCCTTGTGCAGGCCCGTCCGCTGGACCAGGGTGGCCAGAGGCAACACGTGGTCGTCGGCCCGGAAGGCGCGCAGGATCGTCACCGCCTTGCCGAGCACGGTGTCGAGGTTTGCGCTGCCAGTCACCTCCCCAGCGTATCGCTGAGTGAGACAGTTCCCTGGCGCAATCTCGGTGCCGCGGCGAAAGTAGTGGCCATGAGCCAGCCCACGAATACCAGTACAGCTAGCGAGACCGACATCGCAGCTGCTGCGGACCGCCTCGCAGCCGCCATCGCGAGCGGCACTCCCTGCGCGCCCGTGCGCGATCTGATCGGCGCCGACGACCTCGTCGCCGCCTATGCCGTCCAGCGCCGCGTCGACGAAATCCGTCGGCAGGCGGGGGCCGTGGTCGTAGGCCGCAAGATCGGCCTGACCTCGGTGGCAGTCCAGCAGCAGCTCGGTGTCGACCAGCCCGACCTCGGCGTGCTGTACGCCGACATGGAGTTCCCCGCCGGCGGCGCCATCCCCATGAGCCGTTTGATCCAGCCCAAGGTCGAAGCGGAAGTTGCCTTCGTGCTCGGTGCCGACCTCGTGGACGGACCGCTGGACAGTGCGCAGGTGCGCGGTGCGATCGACTACGCCGTCGCCGCGATCGAGATCTGCGACAGCCGCATCGAGTCGTGGGACATCAAGTTCGGTGACACCGTCGCCGACAATGCGTCCTCGGGCGTGTACGTCCTGGGAACCGAACGACGCACCCTCGACGAGGTGGAACCCGCCGGCGTCGTCATGTCGATGTCCGTCGACGGCACCGAGGTGTCCACCGGCGTCGGAACCGCCTGCCTGGGCGATCCGATCGAAGCCGTCGTCTGGCTCGCCCGCACTGCACGTGAGTTGGGGCAGCCGCTGACCGCAGGGCAGGTGATCCTGTCCGGCGCTCTCGGCCCCATGGCACCGGTCACCGCAGGCAACGTAGTCACCGTGACCGTCTCCGGGCTCGGTTCCGTCACCACCAGTTTCTCCAGCGAAGAGGACAACGCATGAGCAAGGTCAAGGTCGCGATCATCGGATCGGGCAACATCGGCACGGATCTGATGATCAAGGTGCTGCGCAACTCCGACTACCTGGAGATGGGCGCGATGGTCGGTATCGACCCCGCGTCCGACGGCCTCGCTCGCGCCGCGCGTCTGAACGTGCCGATCACGGCAGAAGGCGTCGAAGGCCTTGTCGGTCTGCCGAACTTTGACGAGATCGAGATCGTCTTCGACGCCACCTCGGCAAAGGCTCACGTGGCCAACAACGCGCGGCTGGCTCCCCTCGGCAAGCGCATGATCGACCTGACGCCTGCCGCGATCGGACCGTACGTCGTACCGGCCGTCAACGCGGACGAGCACTTGGACGCACCCAACGTCAACATGGTGACGTGTGGCGGCCAGGCCACCATCCCGATGGTTGCCGCTGTTTCTCGGGTCGTCCCGGTGGCGTATGCGGAGATCGTCGCGTCCATCGCCTCCAAGTCGGCCGGTCCCGGAACGCGCGCCAACATCGACGAGTTCACCGAGACCACGTCCGAGGCGATCGTGGCAGTCGGCGGCGCTCGTCGCGGCAAGGCCATCATCATCCTCAACCCCGCTGAGCCGCCGCTCATCATGCGCGACACGGTCTTCTGCCTCGTCGACGCACCGGACCCGGCTGTTCACGACGAGATCCGTCAGTCGATCGAGAAGATGGTCGGCGACGTCTCCGCGTATGTCCCCGGCTACCGACTCAAGCAGGAAGTCCAGATCACCGAGATCCCGGCCGACCAGCCCGTCGAGACGTTGCTCGTCGACGGCAATCGCCCCACCCACCAGGTGTCGGTGTTCCTCGAGGTCGAGGGCGCGGCACACTACCTGCCTGCGTACGCCGGCAATCTCGACATTATGACGTCCGCCGGAATGCAGATCGCGGAGCGCATCGCCCAGCAGAAGGAAGCAACCAAGTGAGCAACCGCAAGATCTTCGTCCAGGACGTCACCCTTCGCGACGGCATGCACGCTGTCCGCCACCGCATTTCGCCCACCGACGTCAAGCGGATCGTCACAGCTCTCGACGCTGCCGGCGTCGACGCGATCGAAGTAGCGCACGGTGACGGCCTCGCCGGCGGCTCGCTCAACTACGGCCCCGGCTCGAACACCGACTGGGAATGGATCGAAGCAGCGGCCGAGGTACTCGAGCACGCTCGTCTCACCACGCTGCTACTTCCGGGTGTCGGCACGATCAGTGAACTCAAGCATGCTTACGACCTCGGTGTGCGCTCGGTTCGCGTTGCCACGCACTGCACCGAGGCCGACGTCTCCGCGCAGCACATCGAAACCGCCCGCGAGATCGGCATGGACGTCTCGGGCTTCCTGATGATGAGCCACATGGCGCCTGCCGAGGAACTGGCCAAGCAGGCCAAGTTGATGGAATCGTATGGCGCGCACTGCGTCTACGTCACCGACTCGGGTGGACGTCTGGTGATGAACGACGTCGCGGATCGTGTTCGTGCATACCGCGACATCCTCGACGAGGGCACCGAAATCGGTATCCACGCCCATGAGAATCTCTCGCTCTCGGTTGCCAATTCCGTTGTTGCAGTGCAGAACGGCGTCACCCGCGTCGATGCTTCGCTTGCCGGTCACGGCGCCGGTGCCGGCAACTGCCCCCTCGAAGCGTTTATCGCCGTTGCGAACATCGAGGAGTGGGAGCACGGCTGCGACCTGTTCGCACTGCAGGATGCTGCCGACGACATCGTCCGTCCGCTGCAGGACCGGCCGGTCCGCGTCGATCGAGAGACCCTCACACTTGGCTACGCAGGCGTGTACTCGAGCTTCCTGCGCCACGCGGAGGCTGCGTCGGAGCGCTACGGAATCGACGTTCGCACACTGCTGCTCGAAGCCGGACGCCGCCGTCTGGTGGGTGGCCAGGAGGACATGATCGTCGACATCGCGCTCACCCTTGCGGCGCAGGCGAGCAAGGAAGCCGTCTGACGCGCTGCCGAGTTCTCTGATACCCGAGTCCCGTCTCCGGACGAGGGCGGGACTCTGTCACGTAAAGGCCGGTGGTGACCATACGGTCACCACCGGCCTGGGCTGAATGGCTTACTTGGCGATGAAGTCGAGAATGTCTGCGTCCAAAGCCTTCTGGTAGTCGCCGTAGATTCCGTGCGGCGCACCCTTGTAGATCTTCAATGTGCCGTCATTGACCAATTCGATTGCCTTGAGGGCGGCTGCGCCAATGGGAACGATCTGGTCGTCGTCACCCTGCGCAATGAAGACGGGAACGGTCAACGCCTTCAAGTCCTCGCTGAAGTCCGTCTCCGAGAACGCCTTGACACAGTCGTAGGCAGCTGCCAGATTGACCAGCATTCCCTGGCGCCAGAAATCGTCCTTCGCCCCCTGGGACACGTTCGACCCCTCGCGATTTGCGCCGAAGAACGGCTCGGCGATGTCGCGATAGAACTGCGAACGGTCGGTGAGAACTCCGGACCGGATGTCGTCGAACGCTTCGATCGGTGTGCCCTCCGGGTTGTTCTCCGACTTCACCATGATCGGCGGAACGGCGCCGGCGGTGATCACCTTGGCAACACGCCCTGCGCCGTGTTGCGCTGCGTACCGAACGACCTCGCCGCCTCCGGTCGAGTGACCGACGAGCGTCAGATCGTGGAGGTCGAGCGCTTCGACGAGTTCAGCCAGATCACGGGCATAGGTATCCATGTCGTTGCCCTGATAGGTCTTCGAGGACCGGCCGTGGCCGCGACGGTCGTGTGCGATGGCACGGTAACCGGCGTCGGCGAGCACCTTGAGTTCCAACTGCCAGGCGTCCGAGGAGAGGGGCCAACCGTGGCTGAGCAGCACAGGCCTCCCGGCGCCCTGTTCGGTGTAGTAGATCTCGGTTCCGTCGGAAGTGGTGATGTACGGCATGATGTCCTCCTGGGCGAAAGGTTCTCGTTGGGTAACAAGAACATTCGTCCACTTCAGGAGCGATGTCGTCGCTGCTGGCTTCCATTGTGGGGGAGCGCTACCCGGGGAACCCACTACCGGCTAACTGGTAGAGGGATCGATGCGAACGGTGATGGTGGTGCCACCACCGACCGGGCTCGAGATCGTCAGAGTTCCTCCAACCGCGGCAACGCGGTCCTGCAGCCCGATCAGACCCGAACCGCTTTCGGCGTCTGCTCCCCCCTTGCCATCGTCACTGATGGTGAGGTCCAGACGACCCTCTTGCGAGACGGCCGCGATCGTAACCACGGACGCGTCGGCATATTTCGCGGTGTTGGTGAGCGCTTCAGCGACAACGTAGTACGCCGCGACTTCCACAGAATCGGTTAGTCGAGTGACGATCTCGGCTGTGAGCGCGACCGGGATCGGACTGCGGCGAGCCAAAGTCTTCAGCGCCGGCGCGAGACCCCCGCGGGACAGGATCGCCGGGTGAATCCCTCGCGAGAGTTCACGAAGATCGGTATTGACTTGAGCCAGTGTCTCAACGGTGCGGGCCAAGCTGATTCGCAGCTCATCGAATCCGTCGGGAACTGCGGCCTGAGCGCCGCGTAACTCCATCCCGAGAGTGACGATCCGCTGTTGCGCCCCGTCGTGCAGGTCACGTTCGATGGTTCGGCGGGCTTTGTCGGCTGCAGCCACGACGCGCGCCCTGGACCGTGTGAGCTCGCGCCTGGTTTCACCGTTGTAGACCGCGGTTGCGAGCAGGTCTGCGAAGTCGGTCAACCGGTCCTCGACGTCACTCGCGAGAACACGTCCCGTACCGCCGATGATTACAGCTCCCCACGTCCGACCGTCGACGTTGATCGGTACCCCGATTCCCGTACGCAACCCGCGTCCGCGCAGCCTCCCCGCGATCGCCCCTGTCGCAGTGGTGAAGTCGATGGCAATCGGCGCACCCGAAGTCTCGACGATCGTGCAGACGTTGTATCCACCGACAGGGAAGCGTTCACCCGGGATCAATCGTTCTCCGGTTGTAGTATCGTCCCGCGCAGCGAGAATTGTGAAGTAGTCGTCGTCGTAACGCACGACCGACACGTGTTCGATGTCCAGTCCGTCGGCCAACTCCGCGGCGACAGCATGATGGACATCGTCGGGTTCGGCTCTCGAGGCAACAAGTGTCGCTACGCGTCGCAGTGAAGCCTGCTGACGCGCCAACGCGAGAGTCTGTTCGAGAAGTACCCCGCGATCTCGCACAGCGGCAAGCAGGGCCTCGAGCGACGGTACGATTCGTTGAACGCGGCGAGCATCGGCCTGGGTCAACTCTGCCGGTACAAGTAGCGAACCCGCGACACAGGCTCCATCCCGTAGAACGATCCGCCTCTGCCCGCGCCCCACCGGGGCATCCGCGGGCCCTAACTTCGCATACGGCGCGGGCAGGTCGAGCACGGCGGACAATCGCACGCTCGCGTCGTCAAGCATCTCCACTACATTCGACGTCCGAAGCATCGTCCGAGCCAGCGCAGCCAACAGATCCGCCTCACGACGACGCTGATCCGATTCCATGGCGCGAAGACGTGACTGACCGACGAGAACGTTGGTCAGCAAGGCCAGGACGAGAAAAACCACCACTGCCGGTACAAGGCTTTCACGGCTTTCGACGACGTGGATGTAGGCGTACGCGGCAGTGCTGGCAACCGCCGTCGCAATTGACAGCCGAAATCCCCAGCCTGCCGAAACGACGAGGACACCGAAAAGAAAAACCGCGCCGAACGCATTCTCGGGTGCAATCCGCTTCAACATCAGAACGAGAAGAATCTCCACGACAATCAATCCCGTAGCCAGGGCGATGCCCCAACCGAGGGGAGGAGCGCTCGGACGCAGCACGGACGTGACGAGACGGCCGCGCAACGGAACTGACGAAGTCATCGGACGCCCGGGTTCCCCGAGAAATTACGGGTAGCGGTAATGCCGGGTGCGCCGACGTCTGACAGCCTTGACAGGGTGAAGTCTTCCGACCGGAGCTGCCTCATCGTCGACGACAGCGATGCATTCTGCACCGCTGCACGACGAGTGCTCGAGGCCGCGGGTATGACGGTTGTCGGAACCGCATCCAGCCTCGGCACGGCCATCACAGTGGCCGAAGCTACCCACCCCGACCTGGTCCTGGTGGACATCGACCTCGGTTTCGAAAGCGGATTCGACGTGGTGGAGGTTCTCCACGCCGCCGGTTTGGCGCCGACGCCGGCCATCATCCTTGTGTCGACACACGACGAAGAAGACTTCGCCGATCTTGTCGAATCGAGTTCAGCCATCGGATTCCTCTCGAAGTTCGAACTGTCCGCAGACTCGATTGCGCGGATTCTTTCGCAAGGATGAGTGTGCCGATTCAAACGCAGACACCCGTCAGCTGACGGCATCGAGATACATGATGACTGCGCGCACGCGGCGATGGTCGTCGGCGGTACTCTCCAGATCGAGCTTGGTGAGGATGCTCCGCACGTGCTTTTCGACGGTGCCCTCGGTGATCCACAGCCGACGCCCTATCCCCACGTTCGACAGGCCTTCTGCCATCAGCGTCAGCACTTCTCGCTCGCGGACGCTAAGTGCCGCCAACGGGTCGTCACGTCGCCTGGCCGCCACCAATTCGTAGACCAGAGCGGGATCGATGACCGAGGCGCCGGCTGCGATCCTGTCGAGCGTCGCGACGAAATCGTCTACGTCGGTCACTCGACTCTTGAGGAGGTACCCGATCCCCTTCCCTCCGTCGAGAAGCTCCAACGCATGATCGACCTCGACATGTGCTGACAGTAAAAGCATTGCAACGGAGGGGAACTCTCTTCTTATACGCAGCGCTGCGTCGAGCCCTTCCGAAGTGTGTGACGGTGGCATCCGGATGTCGATGATGGCCAGTTGCGGATTTTGCCCGTCGACCAGTGTCAGCAGTTCGTCCGCATCCCCTGCCTGTCCGACGATTTCCAGGCCTGCCCGAGTGAGCAGGCTGGCCACCCCCTCCCGTAGGAGCACGTCGTCGTCGGCGATGACCACTCGCAGGGCCGTCACAAGACTCGGCTCGATACCTGTTGCACGAGGGCCGCCTTCCACTTGCAGTCCGCACTCGCAAGTGCGTGGCGGCCGGAGATGGGACCACCGCTTAAAAGATAACGGACATATGCCACCTTCACCGCTCTGATCTCGAGGAGCGAAACCGTCGTGCGCAGATTCCGCACTCAACGCTGCGAGTCTCCCCACATCAATACAAGCCAAACCCTATCGATTTCCGAAAATGCTTGCAGGCGAATGGTTATCCTTTGACACGAAGATGCACTGCGAGTCCCCCAGGTCTCGTCATCGCTCCACATTTCGGCCAAGACCCGATACCACCGTGCTCGAAGCCACGAGTTCTATATTCTGAGTCCGTGGAAGCTACCGAATACCGTGACTCGCTGAGGTCCGTCCTCGACACCACATCGTCGGTAGTCGAAAGCCGGCTGGCGGCGATGCGCGCCGCGGCGACAGCACATGCCGAAGGCATTGTCATCGACGTCTCCGTGGACCAGGACGGCGAGGGCACTTTCGGCGTCTGGGCGCGATTCGACGATCCGGATGCGTTCAGTTTGAATCAGCAGATCGGCGACGAGCGGGAGCTTTTCAGCGTGATCTGGGGTGAGGAAGGCTGGGAGCCACCGGTTCCCACTCGTCCGCGAGAGTGGTCACGCACGGAACTCGAGAAAGTTATCGTCGGTGTCGTTGCCGAGTGGATCGGCGCGCTCGTTCCCCCGACTGCATCCGAACTGCACTGGGAAGTAACAACTCCCGACGGAGCGACCGACCCGATACCTGTGGGCCCCGATTTCGGTAGCGGACATTCGCCTCAATGAAGCGCGGAAGCTGTCGGCGAGACGGACGACTTCGAACCACTGTTGTGATCGATGTTGCGATGTCACCGACCGGTCGAACCGTCGATAAGTTCGCGGAGGATGTCAGCGTGCCCGGCATGGCGCCCGGTCTCTTCGCTGAAACGTCGCTTTCCAATCCGTCACGTTTTCGGCGAGAAACATCGATCGTTCGACAAAGGTCAAATGATTGACCAGCCCGAGCAAGGTTGTTCCCGACCGAACAATTGTGGTGCGCACCTGAGGTTCCGGAGCACCTTCAACCTCGGCAGCGATCGAATCACGCAGGTAGTCGAGAAACGCGCGCAGCGTATCGGTCTCGCTAATCCCTGTCCGGGGCGGTGGGACATCACGGCGGCTCCGACGCGACGTTGCCATGGTGGATCTCCTTCCTCGGTGAAGAACGACGAAGAGGCTTCATTCCTGGATAGGCAGTACCGATCCTTCCGAACTCACGCCGATCCCGCATCAAATTTTGCCGTTGCGGCAAAGGCCGGCTTAATTGCCGGTATCACCGCGCCGAATGCAGGTCGCGCACAAGTTGAGGCGTCCGCCACTTGCCGACCTCGAACGGCCACCGCCGCAGCGGATAAGCGAGACGGGCCACGAAGTAATTGACGTATTCGACGACGCCGAAAGCCCACACCACCATGATGGCCGCCGCAGTGACGAAATGATCTGGTAGCCAAATGAGCACGCCGAGGAGACCGACCGCCAAGACGACAATGTCGAGGACCCGAAACACACGGTAGAGCGCCGCGAGGCGGGCAGGCATCGGCGCCTGCTCGACCCAGCCTCGGGCAAGCAGCCAATAGACACCCGCTTGCACGAGAACCACGAGCATTGGGGCCAGCGCCGACCACAGCGCCGCGGAGTCTTTCGGACCTTCGAGCCGAGGCATCACGACGCTGACAGCCACGGCGGCAAACACTCCCGCGGCGGCCAGTTCGCCAAGACCGAGGCTCAGGTACCTGCGTCGCAAACTCATTCGCCGTTGATCCACCACGTGAGAGACCATATCCGTTGATCACCGCGCAGCGGGTGCGCAGCAGCTTCGAGGCTTTGCCTGAGATGGATCAGGCTCACAGCCAAAGGAATACGGTTCACCTCGACTTGATTCGGGCGGATCATCCGGCACGTGTTGGCGGATCCGGCGGGAAACCTTTTTTGCCTAGGCAATCCACACTAGGGCTTGTCTGAAAACTAGTCCGAGATCGAGTCCACTGCTCATCCGACAAAGCCTGAAAGTGCGTCACCCGATCAGCAGTACATACATTCGTTCGCATACAGTCGGATGTGTCCCAGCGGCACCCCAGACTGGAATGTCCGCTGTGTCAAATCTGCCGACAGGGGGGCTGGACGGGTGGGATCGCCTGACTTACTGGGTCTGACGGCCTCGCTGTCGTCGTCGACGCTTATCCTCGCCTTCGTTGCTGGGCTCATGCCGCGACTGGTCGGTGATGAACCGAATCCCGTTGTCGGCATACGCACGAAGGCGACGATCTCGAGCCCCGAGGCGTGGCAATTGGCCCATCGGATTGCGTGGCCCCTTCTACGCCGGACGGTGTGGACAGCCGTAGTGGGACTGTGCATGCAGGTCACCATCGGTGTCGTGACAGGTTTCGGATCTGTGGTGTCGGCTGTCGCCTCAACAGTCGTGTTTCTAGCGGTGCTCCTTGTCCTGCTCTGCGCAGCGTTGAAGGGCAACGCCGCGGCAAAATCGTTGCGGCGCTGACCACCCGGGCCCGCATTTTTCAGAGGTGCCCTAGTTCTCCGATTTCAGTTCCCGATACGCGGTCGTTCGCGTCGGCGTGGTCCACGGTCCCGCATCGCGAGGATCGCCGCTGCCGTGGACGCGACCGTCTTGTCGTCGTCGCGTGTCAGCCGGGCGAGCGCTTCCCGGGCCGCCGCGCCGGGAATCTCAGCGAGTGCCTGCGTGATTCGCAACCTCGTCGGGGCGTCGTCAGTGCCGTCGAGTCTTGCCTGCACGGCATCGACGACCTCACCGCTTGTCGGTGAGTGCTCCGCGAGAAGACCGAGCACCTCTCCGGCCTCGACGTCGCGTCGCCCGTCGGCGACCATCTCGAGGAGAGCGGGCATCGAGACGGCCTCTCCGCGAGATCCGAGGGTGAGAGCGGCATCAGCGCGGACTATCGCGTCCGAATCATCGAGAGCTCGCTTCAGCGCCCGAGTTGCTTCCTCGGTGTGGATCCCGGAGATGGCCGACGTCGCGCGGCGTCGAACCTCGACGTCCTCCGATTCGAGGCCCTTCGTGAGACCTGCAAGGCCCGCACCTTCGGTCCTCGCCAACGCCCACTGCAACGCTCCGGCCACGTTGGCATCCTTCTCCGACAGGATGGCCTCGACGAGTGCGTCGACGGGCAACGCCGCATTCAGCTCCTGCGACAGGATCGCTTGCTGACGATGGGCAGCGAACTCGGATTCGAGTGCACGCAACAGTGAGACCATGCGTAGGACGTCGTCCCACTCCGAAGGGGCGCTGGCATCGACCCTTTCGAGTTTGGTCAGCAGTTCCTCCTCCGCCGCGATCCGTTGCCGAGTGTGTTGCATGAGTTCACCCACCAAATCGGCCGGCGCGAAGTCGGGTTCGTCCAGTGCACGCTTGGCCTCGTTCAACGAGAGCCCCAACGTCCTCAAGCTCTCGACGTGGAAGAGTCGACGGATGTCGTCGGCGGAGTACTCCCGGTAACCGCCGGACGTGCGGCCCGTCGGCTTCACCAGTCCCAAGGTGTCGTAGTGACGCAGCATCCGTGTGCTGACACCACAACGCCGCGAGACCTCGCCGATCAACATCCGTCTCCCCTTCCTACGCGTCCGGGCCGATTGCCGCGACGCGCTTCGCCAACTCGTGAGAGAGTGCGAACCCACCGTCGGGGTCGTGCCAGAGTTGCTTTGTAGCATCAGCATGCGCCCGGACACGCGGATTCGGGCTCGTACCGGCCGCGTCGAGCACCGGGAGTACAGCCTCGCCGAGTCCTGTCAGAGCTCGACTGAGACTGAGCTGCATCTGCAGTTCACCCCGCCCGAGTTCGGTCGCCAGATCCGCTGCGAGTGCACCCTCGACTCCTGCCGGCACGAGTGCCACTGCGGCGCGCCACGCACTGCGCACGACCTCGTCGTCCTGGTCGTGAACCAGCGCAGAGACCGCGGGCCAAGCGGTCGGATCGCCGATCTTGGACAAGGTGTGGAGCGCCTGACTGCGGGCTTGCGAACCATCGGACCCGAGCTCACGGATCAGCTTCGGTACCGTGATTTCGGCCGGCAGGCGGCACAACGCCCAGGTCAGCATGTCGCGGACGAAGAAATCCGGCTCGACGGCACACCGATCGACCAGGGCAACCGTCAGCTCAGGGTCCGGGCGTGTGCCGGCGGCTAGCGCGGCGCGCAGCCTAACCGAGGGATCAGCTGCGGCCAATGCGTCGACGAGGTGAGCATTCTGCCCATCGTGGTTGGTTGTGTTCACGACAACCACCTCCTTCGTCGAACATTGGAGTCCTTGTCACTGTGTCAAGGTCAAGCAGCGCTGTCACCGACACGTGAAATATCGCCTCGGATCACACGCCGGTTGTCGATCCTGGCCGAAAGATCATCAGCACGACGACAACGACCCAGAGCAGATTGAAGATCCCCGTCGCTGTGCCCAGTCGACGGGTGAGCCGCGTTGCGACATCCACAACGGACCCGGTTCCTTCGATCGCCGCCATTGTCAGCCGTTGGGCGGGAAGCACGACCGCGGTGAGTATCACGGCGGCAACGACGGTGAGTGCGATCGAGGTGAGGATCCACAGGTCACCGAGCACTCCGAGATTGACGGCGGTGGCGACACCGAGCATCGGAACGACAACGCCGATCGTGGCATACACCCGAACGATGCGATGCAGCATGCCCGTCGTCGCAACACTGGCGCTGTCCGGATCGGCGAGCGCGGCGCGGCTCGCCACCGGGAACATACTCGCCGCCACCGCGACGGGGCCGATGGCAAGAATGGCCGCAATCACGTGGAGGGACAGCAGGATTCCGGTCATGGGATTTCTCGCGTTTCGGTACGCACAAGCGTATTCACGCAGCGTCCGGGGCGAAGGTGATTACAGGCTCGGCGCCATTGGCCGACCACACCGTTCCACGACGCTCGTAGTCGAAGAGCGCTTCGACCTCGAGACTTATCCGGGGCCCGAGGCATCGTTCCAACAGGTACAGGCCAAGGTCGAGACCGGATGTCACACCGCCGGCGGTGATCAGGTCACCGTCGTCGACGATTCGCGCCTGGATCGGAATAACGCCGCCGGCCGCCAGTGCGTCCACGGCAAGATGGTGTGTCACGGCGCGGCGCCCTTCGAGAAGCCCCGCCATCGCCAGCGCCAAAGATCCTCCACAGACGGTCGCAACAAGAACACCAGGATCGTCGAGTGCACGCCGCATCATGACAGGCAGTTCGGTTTCCGTTGTGGCCGCGAGCCTTTCCGGCAAACTGGTGCCCGGCTGGTCCGCATCGGGTTCGAAGAGACCCGATGCTCCGGGAACGATGATCAGATCCGCGTGTTCGACATCGAGGGTTGCAGTGGCGGTCATAGCGAGTTCACCACTTCCACTCAGGACGGTCCGAGGCCCCTCCGCACTGACGAGTTCGACACTCAACGCCCCACCGCTGGCGAGACCCCCGGCGTAGAGCACCTCGTACGGACCCACGACATCCATGGGATCGAATCCGTCGAACAACACGATCTGCGCGTGCACTGCAACCTCCGATTTTGTGCGACGCGCTCCTGTGCGCGTCGCTGTTCCTACGACAGTAGGAGGAAGTTGACCCCTGCGGCGACGGCTGAAAGCCAACCTTCGACGGCTTTCAGCCAACCTCACATATTCTGTGAAATACCAGTTGAGAGGATATTTCACGACACGAGATCACAGAATCTCGCGCCACATACGCTACGTTTCAGACATGCATGACGTTGCAGTTCTCGCGTTGCCCGGAGTGGTGCCGATGGACCTGGCAGCACCCCTCGAAGTCTTCGGACGATGCAGGCTTCCCTCAGGCGCACCGGCCTACCGGACCGCCGTGTGCGCGCTCACCGAGGAGGTGGAGACCGGAACGTTCACGATGCGCGTACCGCACGGACTCTCACGCCTCGCCCAGGCCAGCACGATCATCATCCCGGGCACCGCCGATCTCGATGTGCCGATCGACCCCGAGATCATCGAAGCCCTCAGAACTGCCGCGGATCGCGGCACGCGCATCGCCTCACTGTGTGTCGGCGCATTCACCCTCGCCGACACAGGCCTGCTCGACGGACTTCGCGCGACGACGCACTGGGCGGCTGCGTCGGAGTTGGCCCGCCGGCACCCGGCTATCGACGTCGACGCTGCCGTTCTCTACGTAGACAACGGGCACGTCCTGACTTCCGCTGGCGCCGCGGCCGCACTCGACCTGTGTCTGTACATGGTTCGTCAGGACTACGGGTCCGCGGTCGCCGCCGACACGGCGCGGCTGAGTGTGATGCCGCTCGAACGTGCCGGAGGGCAAGCACAATTCATCGTTCACGAGCCTCCCGTACCCAGCGGGACAACCCTCAGGCCGCTACTGAACTGGATGGAAGAGAACCTCGGGGAGCAACTCGACATCACGACAATCGCGGCCAAGGCAACGATGAGCACTCGCACGCTCAACCGCCGCTTCCAGGAACAAATCGGTACGACGCCGTTGCAGTGGCTCCATCACGCGCGGCTCCGTCAAGCGCAATTTCTGCTCGAGACTACCGACCACTCGATCGAACGTGTTGCGGGACAAGTCGGATTCAATGCCGTCACCACGTTCCGCGAACGTTTCCGAGACTTGGTCGGCACCAGCCCACAGCGGTACCGGACACAGTTTCGAACTTCCCGCTAGCGGGCCGGTCAGCCCTTGACGTTGCCGGCAGCGGTGTTCAGAACTGTGGCGACGTCGTCGAGGATGTACGGGATGGTCAGGACCGTCAGTCCGCCGAACGCGAAGTTCTTGTCGACGCTGAAGTCCTTGGTGGATGCCGTACGCCCATCGACGATCACCGGCTGAGCTGCCACCAGTGGCTCGGCGAGGAACGCGTTCAGAGAGTCCTTGTCGTAGGCCACCACGAACAGCACGTCAGACGCAATCAGCGGCGCCTGCTCGGTGCTCAGCTCGAAGTACACGGCCTCGGGATCCTTGGCGGGATCGGCCTGCTGGATCGTCGGCTCGTTCTTCAGACCCAGCTGCTCGAGGAACTCGACACGCACGTCGGCGTTCTTACTCACCGCGAAGGTGCTCGGACTGTTCGGGAGTCCGATGGTGACGGTCTTACCTTGCAACGCAGGGTTCTTCGCAGCCGTCGCGCTGATCGCGGCGTTGGTCTTGTCGATGAGCGTGCCGGCCTCGGCCTGTTTACCCAGCGCCTGACCAGCGATGGTCACCTGGTCCTGCCACGACGCGGTCCACGGCTCGTCCTGGAAGGAAACCACCGGCGCGATCTTCGACAGTGCGTCGAATTCCTGCTGAGTGAGCCCGGAGTACGGGGCGAAGATGAGATCTGGTTCAGCCTTGGCGAACTGCTCGACAGGTGCTTCGCCCGTTCCGTCACCCGACAACAAGATCGGCTGCTCGCCACCGAGCTTGTCGAGTGCCTCGGCGTCCCACTTCAGAATGCCCTGCGCGTCGGCCCCGTACTGAGGTCCGGAGAAAGTGGGCATCGCGACCGGGACGACACCGAGCGCCAGGAGGGCGTCCTGATTGGACCATCCCCAGGTTGCGACCCGCCTGGGCTCCTCCTTGATCTCGGCCGTGCCGAGGGCCGACGTGATCGTCACCGGGAACGCGGCGTCGACTGCGGATGAAGTCCGGGTGCTGTCTTTGTCGTCGGTGCTGTCTTTGTCGCCGTTGCTGCTGCAGGCCGCCATTCCGGCCGCCAGCCCGCACGCCGCCACGACGGCTACCATCCGGCGGACACGGCTGCCACCACTTCGTCGCTCTGACAGCCCTCGTCCCAAAATTCTCGCCACGCCAGGACCTCCCGGTCGATCGACCTGCTCAGACACCCCGAGCGGGTGACGGCGCCTAACGTAGCACGAAGGTAACCCTATCCTCAGTTGTCGTGCGCTCTACTTTGCCCTCTGTCGTCGCACCATCTCCGCGATCCAGATGGGCGCAAACGGCGAGGTGCAGTTCGGTGGAGTCGGGTAATCCTCGAGCACCCGCAGTCGCTCACCGATCTCGATTGCCCGGGCGCGGTACTCGGCATGTTCGATCCCGATCTGAGCCAGGCAGTGATTCATCGCCCATTGCAGGCGGTCAGGAGCATCCTTCATCTCCGCCTCGATGACGTCGAGTAGCCCTGAAAGGTCAAGTCCCTCGGGCTTCTTCGCGACACGTTCGGTGGTCAGAGCCCACCCGGCGCTAGCGACCACAGGATCAGGGTCAGCGGTCCAGGCCACCCGCAACTCCTCGGCATGCGGGTTCTTCTTCACCACGTAGTTGACGAGCCAGTCCTGCACCTTGGGAGTACGGGCCTCACGCAACATGACGTCCAACTGGTCACGCTCGAACACCTTCGGGCGGCAGATCAGAAGGGCAAGCAGTCTCGCTGCGGTGTCGCCCGTTGCCCAAAGCTGTTGTGCGAGTTCTTGCTGAGTCTTCAATCGCTTCGCAACAGCGCGCAGCTTTGAAAGGTTCACACCGTGATCGTCACCGTGTTTCTCGTTCACCGCGCGCGCCTTCGGATCCTCGAGCGCAGCCAGCTCGTCCATCACCGCCGCAACCGTCGTTTCAGCCACATCGTCCTCCAGTCACTATTTCTGCGATTCACCTACAAGCAAAGCACGAGAAAGCGAGCGACCCACGTTTGAAACTTCGACCACTGGGTACATGTCTGCTCCTGAGGTGGCGGCACGCCACCATGAAGACAGGACGAACCTTGCATATGCGACGCGCCGCGGGTGCTGAGAACGTGGACGAAACCGCACGCGGAGATGAAGGCGGCGGTAAGAACGTTCTCACTCGGGCCATAACCGGCCCACTCCTTTTCGTGTTCATCCTCGGAGACGTCCTGGGCGCCGGTATCTACGCATTGGTGGGCGTCATCGCCGGTGAAGTTGGTGGAGCCGTCTGGGTACCACTGCTCGTAGCGCTCGTCATGGCATTGCTGACAGCAACGTCGTATGCCGAACTGGTCACCAAATATCCGCGAGCGGGCGGCGCAGCCGTCTTCGCCCAACGGGCGTATCGGAAACCACTGATCTCGTTCCTTGTCGGCTTCTCGATGCTGGCGGCCGGCGTAACCAGTGCGGCGGGACTCGCCCTCGCATTCTCGGGCGACTATCTCAAAGCCTTCATCGACGTCCCAACCGTTCCAGCGGCGCTCGTCTTCCTGCTCCTGGTGGGACTTCTCAATGCCAGAGGCATCAAGGAGTCGATGCGCGCCAACGTCGTCATGACAGTCGTGGAGGTCACCGGGCTCGTCCTCGTTGTCGTCCTCGCTTGCATAGTTCTCGGGCGCGGCGACGGAACCCTGAGCCGAGTCGTGGAGTTCGACGACAGCCGATCGCCTGCACTCGCGGTGCTGGCTGCGGCACTCCTCGCGTACTACTCTTTTGTCGGCTTCGAAACGTCCGCGAACGTCGCCGAAGAAGTGAAGAACGTGAGCAAGGTCTACCCACGCGCACTGTTCGGAGCATTGCTGACAGCCGGCGCCGCCTATGTCCTTGTCGGCCTGGCTGTCTCGGTGGTCCTGCCCGCCGACGAACTTGCTGCATCCTCCGGGCCACTGCTGGAAGTTGTGTCAGCTGCCGATGTCGGTGTTCCGCCTCGCCTGTTCAGTCTGATCGCGTTGGTCGCCGTCGCCAACGGCGCACTGCTGACAATGATCATGGCGAGCAGGCTGACCTACGGGATGGCATCGGAAGGCTTGCTCCCGAGCGTCTTCGCTCGGGTACTGCCGCAGCGACGGACCCCCTGGGTGGCGATTATCGCGACCACCGCCGTCGCCATGGCTCTCTGCGTCACCGGATCGCTGTCAGCCCTGGCGGAGACGGTGGTACTCCTGCTGCTTTTCGTATTCATCAGCACCAACATCGCCGTCCTGGTTCTGCGCCGTGACGCAGTGCAACACAAACACTTCCGAACGCCGATCATCTTCCCGATCCTCGCTCTCGGTACGTGCGTTGCGTTGCTCACCCAGCAGAGCGCTGCGACGTGGTTACGCGCATCATTACTCTTGGCCGTCGGAGTAGTGCTGTACGCCCTCTCCCACCGCCGATCCACGAAGTGAGGTGCGATGTACAGGAGCCGGTGTGATGACCGACAGTTCTGACGCGTCAGATGTAATTCAGCGTCGAGAGCGAAAGATCAACAGGCGAACCCTGACGTACGGCGTGTCAGTCGTTCTGGCTACCGCGGTTTTGGTTATCGCGATCGTGTGGTTGGGCTCCCGGCGGGGCGAATGCTTCGGTACCGACACCTTGCTGTGCTCACAGAAGGATCGCCGACTGGCGGTCTTCGTCCCGAGCCTGATGTTGCTGCTCGGGACCGTGGGCGCGTTCTTGCGAGCCTCCCTGCGATTGCACCGTCTGCGGCGCCTCTACATCCGGCCGTACATGGCGTGGCTCCTGACGGGGCTTACCCTGGTTTACCTGGCGGGAGCCTTCATCTTTATCGAGGGCAACATTCTCTGAATACATCTGTTCGGCAATCGGATTCACTGACCGAAGCGGTAGCCGTTGTTCAGAATCGTGTGTCGTCGATGGCGGTAAGGACCACTTCTCGAACCGATGACGAAGACGACAGATTCGAGATGGAGCGCACGGTATCCACGACGTCGTGCACGGGAACCAGGGACCCATCTCCGCGGGCGGCAGCGATGTCTCGGGGCACATCGAGTCCATCTTCCGTGTTGAGATATCCGAGGTGAAGCACCGTCACTGCGAGTCGGTCCTTCCGGTAGCCCTCTCTCAACGCGTCGGCAATGCCGTTGATCGCGGACTTCGATGCACCGAAGGCAACCTCCGGCCTACCGCTTCGCGGGAGTCCCGAGGTGGACCCGGTCAAGATGATCCGCGGTCGAGGACGGCCGATCATTCTCGGGATCAGGCGCTTGAGCAGGAGAATTGTGGCCGTGATGTTGGCGTTGATCATTTCGAGCATTTCGACATCAGATTGATCTGTGAACGCATAATCGGAAGTGAAGGCATCCCCTTCCCAAATTCCGACGTTGCAGATCAGGGTATCTACACCACCGACAAGCTCCTGATCGATCGAATTCGCTGCCGTAACAGGGTCGGTCAGGTCGGCTTCGATCCACTCGGAGACGTCGAACCCGTCAGGACGCCGACGCGATATGCCGAGAACTTCGTCGCCATCGCTCCTCAGACCCTCGATCAAAGCACGACCAAGACCTCGGCTCGCACCGACAACAACCGCCCTCGCCACAATTACACCCTTCGCCGTCGCTCGAACCGATCCTATCGATCCAGCCGTCGCCGGTAGTTTCGTCGAGAAGCGAGAGACTCAGATTCGCACCGTAGTGCAGCTGGACAACTACGGGCTCGCCAATATTTCAGCCAGGGCACTGGCGAACTCGCGTGCTTGGTCAGAGGTGATGGTGGAGGCGGTCACACGAAGTGCCCGGTGGCACTGACCCGGCGTCGCCGAGAACTGACTTCCGTCCCGCACGAGCCAGCCAGACTCGGCGAGTCGCTCGACAATCGGTTCGGAATCCCGATCCAGCGGAACCCAGACATTGAGTCCGTCGAAAGTGTCAGGAACCTCGATATCATGTTCTGACAGTGCAGATTTCAGAAGGGTTCGGCGGCGCTCGTAGACAGCGCGAGCATTGGCGAGGCCGTCGATCACCGTCGGATCACTCAGCAGTTCAGCACTCAAGCGCTGCTGCAGGTGACTGACCCAGTTGGCGCCCGACCGGAGATGAGTGCTCAGCCGAATGCCGGTGTCGAGGTCCGAGGCGACCACTGCCACGCGCAGGTCGGGCCCGAGAAATTTCGACACGGAACGAACAAGCGCCCACCGCGTCGTGCTCATCGGAGCGAGCCGACAGTACCGATTGCTGGACACGGCAGAGAAGTGATCGTCCTCGATTACCAGAACGTGAGGGAACTCGGCCAGGATGCTTCCGAGAATCGCCGCTCGGTCGGCGCTCATGCTGACCCCGGTGGGGTTGTGCGCACGAGGGGTGCAAATAATCGCGCGCACACCACTTTCGAGAGCACGCAGCAGCCCTTGCGGGGTAATACCCGAAGTGTCGATGTCCATCGGTACCGCTCGGAAGCTGTTGGCTTTGAGCGTTCCGATGCTCGCCAGGAAGCACGGATCCTCGATCGCGACGGCGTCACCTCGGGTCAAATGAGCGGTCAACAGTCGCTCGACCGCGTCAACGGCACCGTTGGTGATGGTGATCGAACACGGCCTTGGAACCTCGTCCTCGATCGAGGAACGTGCCCAGGAATCGAGTAGAGGCTCGGTGGCTGCGGCGCCGTACAACCGGGGCGTGTAAGTGGTCCGGTCCAACGAGGCTCTGAGATCAGGCAGCAATGCCGGATCAGGATTTCCGCTGGCGAGATCCACGCTGCCAGGAAGAGCGATACCGCCTTCTCCTTCCAGGGACGGTATGGCTCGCACGAAGCTGCCGCGCCGGCCCTGTGTCTCCACAACTCCCGCCGCCACGAGCAAGCGATAGGCTCCGGCAACTGTGTTCCGGTGAACCTCGAGATCGTCGGCCAAGGCCCGTATGGGCGGCAACGCATCCCCTGGAGCCAGTACCCCAGCACTGATGAGATTGCGGATGCCCTCGGAAATCTCGCCCGCTGTCCCGCGGACGACATAGAGCCTCACCTGGTCCGCCACAGTGCTGGTCACAGGCTCACTCTATTAGCACATGACAAAACCTCCACGCTGTGACACATTGTCACATGACAAAAAATCTGCGAGGAGACACATGATACTGCCCGGACAATTCCGCCTCTCGGACGACGCGGTCGCCGACTCTCTCCGCGCCGGTGGATTCGGACACCTGGTCACACCGGGCCCCGAGACCCTCGAAGTCACGTCGATGCCACTGCTGTACAACGCCGAAGGAAACGTGTTGGAGGGGCATCTCGCCCGGACGAATCCGCATTGGCGATACACCGGGACATCGGAGTCTCTGGTGATCCTCCCCGGCGCCGACGCCTACGTGAGCCCCGAGTTCTACCCGAGCAAGAGCGTCCACGGGAAGGTTGTCCCGACGTGGAACTACGAAGTTCTCTACGTCTACGGCCAACTGGTTGCGCACGACGACGAGCAGTGGCTGCGTGCTCATGTCACCGCACTGACAGCTCGACATGAATCCGGCCGTGAGAACGAATGGAAGGTCACCGACGCGCCGCCGCAGTTCGTCGATGCGCAGCTGCGAGGGATTGTGGGGATCGAACTGCACGTGGCCCGTGTCTACGGAAAAGCGAAGTTGAACCAAAACCGTTCCCCCGCTGATCGCTCCGGCGTCATCCGGGGTCTGGAGAAGGGCTCATTCTCCGAACGAGAGACCGCCGCAGCGATGGTCGCCGCCGGCCTCGACAACGGTTGACCGTTACGCCGTCGTCGTACGCCTTGTCTAGTCGCACATTCAGGTGAGCGGTTTTCCACCCGTCACGCCGATGACTTCCCCAGTGGTGTAACTGGATTCGCCAGAGGCGAGAAATACATAGGCGGGAGCAAGCTCGGCCGGCTGACCTGCCCGCCCGAGCGGAACGTCGTCCCCGAACGTCTCGAACTTCTCCTTGGGCATCGTCGCCGGAATCAGTGGCGTCCAAATCGGTCCAGGTGCAACGGCATTGACCCTGATTCCCTTTCGTGCGACATCGGCGGCCAGCCCCTTGGTGAAGTCGATGATGCCCGCCTTTGTCGTGGCGTAATCGAGCAGCTCGGGCGACGGGGACGCACCTTGGATGGACGAGGTATTCACGATCGTCGATCCGGGCTCCATCTGCGCGATCGCTGCTTTGGAGAGCCAAAATAGTGCGTAGAGGTTGGTTTTCATCACACGGTCGAATTGTTCGGTGGTGATATCGGCGATGCCGCCCATCTGCACCATCTGAAACGCGGCGTTGTTCACCAAGATGTCGAGTCCGCCGAGTTCACGCACCGCGGTTTCGACCAAAGCAGAACAGTGTTCCTCGCTTCGGAGATCTCCCGGCACCGAGACGGCTTTGCGACCTGCCTCCTCGACCCAGCGAGCGGTTTCCCGAGCGTCCTGTTCTTCCTCGTCGAGATAACTCAGGACAACGTCCGCGCCTTCTCTGGCAAATGCAATCGCGACCGCACGTCCGATGCCCGAATCTGCTCCGGTGACAATCGCACGCCTTCCTTCGAGTCGACCGCTTCCTCGATAGGTGTTTTCACCGTGGTCGGGAGGAGAAATCATGTCTGCGGTGAGACCGGGGTGTGCGATCTCCGCCTGCCGCTCACGCACAGGAGCGGGGAACCGCGTGGTCGGGTCCTGCATTGCGTACTGGTCCGGCATATCGATACTCCTCAGGTGACGCAGTTTCTCGTGGGCTTCTGGATGGATGCACCGCACATGCCTCCTTCCCGCCGAATAGAAATCGAAACCTCGGGGTGGCCGGGATCTCACTCGTCCTGGCGCCGACGATCTCGGTGCGTCGACCCCACTTGTTCGTTGTGGTTACTACGCGGTAGGTCGGGGTAGCCCGCGTAGCGGCGGTGGCTCCGCGACCCGCGGAGCACTCGTCGAGCAGAAGCTGAACATCACGTAAAGCACGCACCGACGAAGGGACGACCCCGATATGAGCAACTCCGAAACCACGTCCGCCTTGATCACCCAGTTACGCATCCTCCTCGGTCTGACGCACACCGAGATCCAGATCGCCGAAACGCGCGTCGCACAGGCCAGAACCGAGGCTGTTCGACGCGAATTGACGGAAAACGCAGAGAACGGCCGTGAAAGGGCGAGTTCCATAGAGTCCACTGTTCGCGATCTGGGGGGCGTGCCGGAATTGATCGGTCCGTTCATCGGACGCGCGACAGCCGGAGTGAAAGCGATGGTCGAACAGGCTCAGCCCTTCGACGAAGCGGTATTGGGAGACCTTGCGCTCGAACATCAACTCCTCGACCGCTCCCGCTACCTCAAGGCCCTGGCCACTGCCGGCGGCGATCAGACCGTCGCGGTGTTGGCCGACCGCCTCATCGCTGCACACTCCGCGACCGTGGACTGGCTCACGACTGTCTTGGCCGAAGAGGCGCTCGGTGGACCGGCAGCTTTGCGCCGCACACCGATGCAAGCTGCCACCGGCGCGGCGATACGGCTGGTCAACGTTCCGGTCTCCTGGTCCACCCGCAGTCTCGACCGTGCCATCGACGCTGTTCGCACCTCACCGCCGGTACTGGGTGAGCTGATCAGCTGGGGCGCATATGCCGGTGACGTGACTGTGAAAACACTCTCGGCCAGTAGGGATGCGGCCATCGCCACGGCTGAGAAGGTCACTCGCCGAGAAGGTGCTGACGGTGCCGCCGACGTCTTCCGTTCGGTACGGAAGTCGAGTGGGCTACTCGACCCCACTGAACTTCCCATCGAAGACTTCGACGAACTCAACGTCACCCAAGCCGTCTCCGCCGTGAAGGAACTGACCGACGCCGCACAGGTGCGGGACATCGTTGCGTACGAGGAAGCGCACAAGAACCGACACGGCGTCGTATCCGCTGCCCAGGCAAGACTCGCAGCGATCGCCCAGGAAGTCGTCGGAATCAACTAGAGCGTTCAATCGACATATCGAGAGTCCGACTCTCGGAACCGCGAGCACTGGACCTCGTGAAAGCGGGATTCGCGGCCAGGGGCACCCGAGACCGTCAAGAAGATGACAGCGGCTCTCGAAGCCCTCTGATCAGTTCGACGCGCGCGGAATCGAGAATTTCCTCGGAGAGCGGGGAACCCTTGGTAGCTCGCGAAAGAACCAGTGCACCGAGCATGGTGGAGAGCCGGAGGAGACCGACAGCTTCGTCGTCGGCAAGAGCTGCGGCAAAATCCCCCACTCCCTCCGTGTAAACCCGACGGGCCTCGCTGTCTGCAGGCTCGCGCGCCATGTCGGCGGCGAGCGCAGCAGCGGGGCATCCGTCTGCCGGGTTGTCGCGATGCGCCACCGAGAGATAGGTATCGATCAAAGCTTTTCGGGCGGAGTCACGTTGCCCTACATACTCTTCGAGTCCCGCAGAGTGCAGCTGGGCCAGTTCCTTGAAGGCGTGGGTGGTCGCTTCGTCGATGAGAGCGTCCTTGGACGCGAACTGCTTGTAGAAGCCACCGTGGGTCAGCCCCGACGCCTTCATCAGGTCGGCGACGCTGAGGTGAGTGCCCTTCTCTCGGAACAGTCGGGCTGCGGTTTCCACGACGCGCCGACGGTTCTCTTCCGCTTGTTGCTGCGATACGCGGCCCATCACAACGCCTTCCAGTTTGGATTTCACTTGACATCTATCCTAGCTGATACTTAGATTTGATTCATAATCTAAATGTCACGAGCAATCACAACTCTGGGAGAATCATGGACCTGAACAAGACGGTTGCGGTCGTCACAGGAGCCAATCGCGGGCTCGGACACCATCTGGCTGCGGGACTCGTCGAGCGCGGCGCAAAGGTGTACGCGGCTGCGCGCAATCCGGAATCTGTCGATCTACCCGGTGTCATCCCCCTGAGGTTGGACGTGACGGACGCCGAATCGATAACCGCCGCCGCGCAAATCGCATCGGATGTGACCTTGCTGGTCAACAACGCAGGCATCTCTACCTCGGCGCCCTTGATCGGGGGCGACATCGATGACATTCGACGAGAGATGGACGTCAACTTCTACGGCCCGCTCGCCGTGACCCGGGCGTTTGCTCCTGTCATCGAAAACAACGACGGCGGAACAATACTCAATGTTCTGTCGGTGCTGTCCTGGTTCCATCCAGCCGCGCTCGGGTCTTACGCGTCGTCGAAAGCAGCGGCCTGGGCGATGACCGACGCCGTTCGAGAAGAACTTGCGCCGCGCAAAATCTCCGTATCGGCACTGCATGTCGCATACATGGATACCGACATGGCCGCTGGCGTACCCGCCGAACAGAAGATCGATCCTGCCGACGTCGCCGCGCAAGCACTGGACGGTATCGAAAGCGGGCTCGCCGAGATCCTCGCTGACGACACCACCCGGTACGTCAAGGGGAGTCTGTCCTCGTCGAACTCCGAGTAAGCAAGGGACTGCAGACTAGTGACGCTTACCCCACCGTTTTGAGGCTGGCCAATCTGCTCAGGATCGGTGCCCGCCAAGCTGCGAGGTCTTCCGGACCGTTCTCTTCCCACAACTCGTACAACTCCGAAGTGTCACTGTCGGAAACTGCACGCTCGAGTGCGGCGAGGACCCAACTCTTCTGCTCCGGGCTCAAGGTGCTGACGTACCCGGCGGCGTCAATTCCATCCAGCTGCACAGGCTTCGGCGCAACGCCGTGCGCAACCGCAAGAATCTCGGCGACGGCAATTGCTGTTTGAGCATCATCGGCATCGAGATAACCGCCATCGGGGTGGCTAGCGTAATCGTCGATGTCGTAGTCACCCGCCTGTACTGCGCTGAGCAGGTCGCCCGCTACGTCGTTGTCGAAAGGTCCTGAACCCCAAGTCCCCATGCTGTCTCTCCGATCCGTACCCGGCGCACCTGTCGTAAAGATATTAGTGAATCACAGGCTTCGGCCAGGACCCTCGGGCTGGAAGTACTGCGTTCGCCGGAAATCGACATCAGCGCAACGGCACGCGAAGGATGCGGTCATCACCGGGGTTGGGGTCGCCGCGTCCGTCGGTGTTGTTCGTCAGTATCCACAGCGACCCGTCCGGTGCGACTACAACATCACGGAGGCGCCCGTATTCGTCGACGAATTGCTCGTCGGCGGTCGCGGGATCGGTCAAGGGCACCGTGCGGAGTCGCTCACCACGAAGATTGGCGATGTAGATCGTGCCGTCGTGGATGGCGATTCCGCTGGGACTGGCATCGTCAGGTGACCATTGTTGGAGCGGGTCGATGAATCCGTCTTCACCCGCAATCCCTTCGACCTCGGGCCACCCGTAGTTTCCGCCTGCTTCGATCTTGTTGAGCTCGTCCCAGGTGTCCTGCCCGAACTCGCTGGCGTACATCGTGCCGTCCTCGGTCCAGGCAATGCCCTGGGAGTTGCGGTGGCCGTAGCTGTAGACAAACGAGTTCGGAAATGGATTATCTAGCGGCACATCGCCATCCGGAGTCATTCGAAGGATTTTCCCGGACATCGAGTCGAGGTCCTGAGCTCTGTCTCGACTACCGGCATCACCGACGGTCACGTACAGCATCCCGTCCGGGCCGAACGCGATGCGACCACCGTTGTGGTAGTTGGCCGAAGCGAGCCCGTCGAGAATCGTCTCGGCCGGCCCGAGCGCGAATTCCCCCGGAGCACCGATGATGTCGAAGCGTTCGATCCGGTTCTCCCCGTTCGCGGTGAAGTACGCGTACAGGCGGTTTTCACGTGCTGCGATCCCTAGTAAACCGCCCTCACCCCTGGGGCTGACGCCGGCGACGACACCCACCTCGCGGCTGTTTCCGCCGGCGTCGAGTTCGAGGATTCGCGCGCTGTCGCGCTCACTGACAAGTGGTGTATCGCCGTGGAATTCGATCGACCAGGGCGCGTCCAAGCCGTCGGCGACGGTCTCGGGTTCACCGAAGGCCGCGGCGGGCGCCGATCGTGTTGTCGTGCTTGCCTGCGGACCGGGCCCTTCAGGATCCTCGCTACCGCAGGCCGTCAGGAAGGCCGAAAGGAGCACGGCGGCGCCAAGCCCTCGGATCTGTCGTCGTGTCATGGGCGCGCCTCCCGGGTTCAGGCAGTCTTTGCGCCGACGGTAGCGCGCAATCGGCCACACCGGGAGTCCCTTCGAGTACCCCCAACGACCGGGACTCCCTCGCAGGCGACAGGCGTGATGCCCTGGACGGGTGCGCCACGACATGCGCGTCGTCAACAGAAAGAGAACTGACCACCTCATGATTTCCGCCCCGACCGTCGAAGAAACCGGCCGCCTGCCGCTCGTGATCTACGTGCTGGCCGTCGGAGTTTTCTTGATGGGTACAACCGAATTCGTCGTCGCCGGCATTCTTCCCGAGATCGCGGGTGACCTCGGTACGTCGATAGCGAACGTCGGCCTGATGATCACCGTCTTCGCGATCGGAATGATCGTCGGCACGCCGGCGATGGCGATCTTGACACTCAGGGTTCCCCGACGCGTGACCTTGAGCTCGGCCCTGATTGTTTTCGCGATCGGACACGTCATCGTCGCGCTCTCGTCCAACTTCGGACTCATTCTCGGCGCCCGCTTCCTCACAGCCGTGGCGACGGGCGCCTTCTGGGCAGTCGCTGCAGTGGTCGGAGCAAAAGCGGCAGGCCCGGCGTCTTCCTCGCGCGCGCTCGGCATCGTCTTGGGCGGAGGCATGCTCGCGAACGTCATCGGTGTTCCGCTCGGCGCTCTGGCCGGTCAGAGCATCGGGTGGCGTGGTCCTTTCTGGGCCCTCGCCGCCCTCGCACTCGTCGCCGCGGCCGTCGTCCACCGATTGGTACCCGCCGACACCGAATCCGGTGCGGTGCCGTCCTGGCGAGCGGAGATCGCGAGCCTACGGGACGGACGCATCTGGCTCGTTCTGTCCGGTTGCGCCGTCGTGTGCGGGTCGTCGCTGGCGGCGTACAGCTTCATCTCTCCGCTGTTGACCGAGAACACGGGACTTGCTGCGTCAGCAGTGCCGCTAGTGCTTGTCGGCTACGGACTCGGTGCGTTCGTCGGCTCCAATCTCGGCGGTCGACTCGGTGCGAAGCATCAGTACGGGGTCTTGTTCGTCTCGGCAGCGATGACGTTTCTCGTGCTCGGGGCGCTCTGCCTCTTCTCGCACAACGTGATCGTGACGGTGATTCTCGTAGTCATGCTGGGACTATTCGGCATGTCGACCAATCCCATCCTGATCGGGATGGCTGTGCGTTATGCCGATCAGGCGCCGACGATGGCTTCTGCTCTCAGCACCTCGTCGTTCAATCTGGGCACGGCGGTCGGCTCCTGGATCGCCGGGTTTGCGTTCGCCTCGAGTCTCGGTGCCACTGGGCCGGTGTTGGTAGGCACCGGCGTTGCCGCTCTCTACTTTCTGCCGCTGATGATCCTGTTGCGCAAGGAACGCACGAAGCGCACCACCGTCGAAGTCGTCAACTGACGACCCGATCAACCGTCGCGCAGTTCGTCAGCCGTCCGTCAGCGACCGCTCCGACACGTGAGGCGAAGAGTCCGCATTCTCACTGGCTGCCAACGAGGCGAGTAACTGCATCCGTTCCGCGGACGGCGATCCCGGCTCTGCGGTGTAGATCGTGAGCGTCAACCCCGGCTCGGCGGCCATCTCCAAACCTTCGAAGGCAAGCGTCAGCTCCCCCACGGCGGAGTGGTGAAATGTCTTGAATCCGGTGCCGTGATGGCGGACGTCGTGCGCGCCCCACCGACGCCGGAATTCCTCACTCCGAGTGCTGAGTTCACCGATCAGATCGTGCAATTCCTTGTTGTGAGGATCTCGCCCGGCCTCGGTTCGCAGAATCGAGACGGTCACCTCGGCAAACTCGTTCCAGTCCGGATAAAACTCGAAAGCCCATTCGTCGAGGAACGTGAAGCGCGCGATGTTCGGGGGCTGCCCCGGCATGTCGTAGAGGTCCTTGTAGAACGCACGCGCGAGTGGGTTGACAGCAAGAAGATCCATGCGACCGTTCCGCACGAAAGCGGGTCCCGCGGTGACTGCATCAAGCTCCCACTGCAGGCTCTGATGGGGCTTCCAGCCCTTCGCATTTCGCCGACGCGGGGGTCTGGCCACCGGGCTTGCCGCGTGCGCGAGATCAAATAGGTGGGCGCGCTCGGCGTCGTCGAGTCGTAAGGCCTTCGCGATACTGTCGAGTACACCCGGCGATGCGCCGCTGATCGCTCCGCGCTCGAGCCTCGTGTAGTACTCGACGCTCACGCCGGCGAGGGTTGCCACTTCACTTCGACGTAGACCGTCCACGCGACGGTTCGATCCGGCCGGAAGTCCAACTTGTTCGGGCGTGACTCGGGCGCGCCGCGAGGTCAGGAATTCGCGTACTTGCGCTCGATCGTCCATGCCATCGAGCGTAAGTCAGTGACCGGTAGCGAGGGAGTCCCTCGCAGTACCACTATCGCGCGGGACTCCCGCACGCCGCCGAATCGTGATCAGGTTGAAGTGACACGAGAAAACCGATGGTGAGGAGCCACGTCATGCGCGCTGTCGTCATGCATGCCCCCGGCGACGTCCGGGTCGAAGAGATCGAAGCGCCGGTGATCGTCGAACCGACCGACGCGATCATTCGCGTTACAGCCACCTGCGTCTGCGGTTCCGACCTCTGGCCGTACCGCGGCATCGAAGAGCTGAATGGCCCGACGCCGATGGGACACGAATACGTGGGCGTCGTCGAACAGGTCGGCCCCGACGTCAACGACATCGAAGTTGGGGACTTCGTCGTGGGCTCGTTCGTCGCGTCGGACAACACCTGCGAAATCTGCGAGGCCGGCTTTCAGTCTCGCTGTATCCACCAGGTCATGATGGGCTCGGTCGGCACCCAATCCGAATACGCTCGCATCCCGCTCGCGGACGGCACCCTCGTCCCTGTCCACGGAGAGCCGACCGAGCGGCAGGCCCGCAGCCTCCTTGCAGCCTCCGACGTACTCGGCACCGGTTGGTTCGCCGCCGTAGCTGCGGAAGCCGGACCTGGCAAAACGGTCGCCGTCGTCGGCGACGGCGCAGTCGGACTTTTGGCGATCCTCGCTGCCAGACAACTCGGCGCCGAGCGGATCATTGCCATGTCACGTCACGCCGACCGGCAGGCACTCGCCACACAATTCGGCGCCACCGACATCGTCGAAGAGCGGGGCGACGCGGGCATCGCGAAGATCAAGGAACTCACCGGCGGCTACGGCGCCCACTCGACCGTCGAAGCCGTAGGCACCCAAGAATCGATGATGCAGGCTATCGGAGCTACCCGCCCCGGCGGACATGTCGGCTACGTCGGGGTATCCCACGGCGTCGAACTCGACGGCATGAACCTGTTCTTCGCGACGGTGAGCCTGCTCGGCGGTCCCGCGCCGGTCAGGCGATTCCTACCCGAACTGATCGAGCTCATCATGACCGACCAGATCGACCCAGGCATCGTCTTCGACCTCACTCTCCCGTTGGAGGACGCCGCCGCAGGCTACCGGGCGATGGACGAGCGGCGCGCCACCAAAGTGCTACTCACCCTCTGACCGATACCAAAGACTCACGAGACAGAACTGGGCTCTACACGCCGGCCGAGAAACGTCTCGGCTACCAACGAGAGGCGCTCTTGGTTTACCGAGCAGCATGTTCACTGATCACAGCGAATGCGTATGACGCCGAAGGTGAGGACGGGTACTTCGATTGGTGCGCAGCTGCTTTGATCGTAGAGGATGCTACGCGACTGATATGCACCCCCACCAGCGGAAACCGATTGTACGAGTGAATGTTTCAATGAGAGCGACTCGGCGCTACTTTGTAGCAACGGCACTCGTCTCTACCTACGGTTGCGTACTGAATTCCTTGTGGGGCAGGCTTTCTTGTGTACTGCTGACGAGCCGTATCTGCTGACGAACCGTATTGCTGACGAACCGTATTGCTGACGAACCAAGGTCGGAGAACAATGGGTCACTACAAAAGCAACGTGCGTGATATCGAGTTCAATCTGTTCGAGGTACTCGGGATCGGCGAACTGCTGGATGCCGGCGCTTACGGGGACCTCGACACCGACACTGTGCGCAACATTCTTGCGGAAGTATCGAGGCTGGCAGAAGGCCCGGTCGCCGCGTCCTTCGCCGACGCAGATCGGAACCCTGTCGAATTCGACGCACCCAACCACGCGGTAGTCGTCCCGGAACCCCTGCGCAAGACCGTCGAGGCGGTGAACGAGGCTGGTTGGTCGCGGCTCGGACTACCAGAGGGCATGGGCGGCGTTCCTGCTCCCGCGCCGCTGGTCTGGGCGATCGGCGAAATGTTGGTCGCGGCAAACGGATCGGCAAGCTTTTTCAACATGGGTCCACTGATGGCGAGCGTGCTCTACAGCATCGGCAACGAACAGCAAAAGCACTGGGCCAAAGAGGGGTTCGAGCGGGGCTGGGCCGGAACGATGGTGCTGACGGAACCCGATGCCGGCTCAGACGTGGGCGCAGGCCGAACGAAGGCGATCGAGCAGGACGACGGCACCTGGCACATCGAGGGCGTCAAGCGGTTCATCTCCGGCGGCGACGTCGGAGACACGGCCGAGAACCTCTTCCACTTGGTGCTTGCCCGACCCGAAGGCGCCGGTCCAGGAACCAAAGGATTGAGCCTGTTCTACGTTCCGAAGACCCATTTCAACTCGGACACACTTGAACTGGGAGAGCGCAACGGCGTCTACGTCACCGGCGTCGAACACAAGATGGGCCTCAAGTCGTCCCCGACCTGCGAACTCACCTTCGGTGCGACGGACGTTCCTGCCGTCGGCTGGCTCGTGGGTGATGTCCACAACGGTATCGCCCAGATGTTCCAGGTCATCGAGAACGCTCGAATGATGGTGGGCACCAAGGCTACCGGAACACTGTCCACCGGCTATCTCAACGCCCTCGAGTATGCGAAAGAACGAATTCAAGGTGCAGACCTCACCGAACTGACAAACAAGACCGCACCCCGTGTGGCCATTACGCATCACCCTGACGTCCGACGCAGCCTGGCGATGCAGAAGGCCTACGCCGAAGGCCTCCGAGCGGTCTACCTCTACACCGCTGCACACCAGAATGCCGATGTCGCCGAGTTGGTTTCGGGGGCGGATGCCGAATTGGCGGCGCGGGTCAACGATCTGCTGCTGCCGATCGTCAAGGGCGTCGGCTCCGAGAAGGCCTACGAACTGCTCACCGAGAGCCTGCAGACCCTGGGCGGCTCCGGTTATCTTCAGGACTACCCCATAGAGCAGTACATCCGCGATGCCAAGATCGACACCCTGTACGAGGGCACCACGGCAATCCAGGCGCAGGACTTCTTCTTTCGAAAGATCGCACGCGACCGCGGCGTTGCGCTCGCTCACGTAGCCGGTCGCATACGAGAGTTCATCGACAGTGAGGCCGGGAACGGTCGACTCAAGGCCGAGCGAGTCCTACTCGAGACCGCCTTGACCGACGTGCAGGAGATGGCCGGGACGCTCACCGGGTATCTGATGGCTTCCCAGGACCAACCCTCCGAGTTGTACAAGATAGGCCTCGGCTCGGTGCGCTTTCTGTACGCGGTAGGCGACCTGCTCATCGGATGGCGCCTGTTGGTGCAAGCGGAAGTCGCGTTGGCAGCCTTGGACCGTGACGCGTCGGCAAAGGACCGGTCGTTCTATCGGGGCAAGGTGGTGATCGCGTCGTACTTCGCCAAGAACATCCTGCCCGTCCTGGCGTCGACCAAAGAAATCCTGGGTTCCCTCGACAACGAGATCATGGAACTCGAGGAAGACGCATTCTGACAACGTGCCATGCGCGGTATGGGTGGTGCGCAACTCGGAATGCTTGCTGCGTGATTCAAACGTGGTCGTGAACCGGCGACGGAATCTTGTTGGAACGATAAGAGTCTGCGCTCCGGTTCGGCCGCCAGAGACGCCAGTGCTTCGCGGACAGCCGGAACGGGAGATGGTCTTGTAGGTGACGAGCACCGGACGACAACCGTTCGTCTGCAGGCAGGTTGAGCCACAGGGACAGTGAGGATGCGGCGTTGCCGAGGGTTGCGCGTATGCCTGACTCGCCGAGAATCCGGCCGTATCCATCCACGGCAAAACGGCCGAACGTGTCGGGGGTGATGTCGGGGTACGGCGCGCGGGCGTTGGGGTCGATCAGGCGTACGGGCGCGCTGCAGGTCAGTGCCGCCACAGAACGTCCGTGGGTTGTGACCGCATCGCAACCAACGAGGGCATCGAGCGCTTCGTTGACAGAACCAGGTGGGACGTTCCATTCAGTATGGGTTTGCGCTTTGTAGCGGGGCCCACCGAAGAGTTCGGTAGCGAACGATGACAACTGCGCGGTCGGCTCGGATGGCCCACTCTGGTAGATCTCGAACGTCCACGACGGCAACGACACTGGTTCGATGCAGGCTTCCAGAAATGTCTGCAGGCGTTGAAATGCCACGTCGGGGCGCTTGACTCGAAGCGAGTGTGCACCACTGGGCAGCCCGTCGTATGTCACTACCTCGGGCAATGTGATGTCCGGTGTCCGCGCCGTCACAGGTTAGCCAATCGCGAAAGCACTACCCCGGCTGGTTCCTCCGTCGCGTGGCGATAGCCAGTACCGGCCCACAGGTGCATTCGCTCGGGATCTGCCTGCGCAACAGCGGCTTTGCGCATCGGGTTGGTCAGGTGATGGATGGCCGGGTACCCGATGGGCGCTTGTGCGTCGTAGCGATCGATGAACTCGTTCCGAAGCGCCCGTGCAGGACGTCCCGTGAAAGCTCTTGTGACGACCGTGTTCCCGCGGGACGTGTCGGCCAGAGCTGCCTTGTGCGGAGCCGAGGCACCACTCTCCTCGGTGCGCAGCAGTACGGTACCGACCACTGCCGCGTCCGCTCCGGCACGTAAGGCAGCAGCGACGTCGGCGGAGGTCGCCAGTCCACCGGCCGCCAATAGCGGAACAGAGGTGCGATGACGGATTTGTGCGATCAGTTCGGTGATCGGTGTTTCTGCCGGAACCTGCAGGGGAGTGAGCGTTCCGGAGTGTCCGCCGGCAGCCGACGATTGCACGACAAGCAGATCGGCACCGGCGTCGACGGCAAGGAGCGCCTCTGCCTCCGAAGTCACTGTGAGGACGACAAGTGAACCGGCAGCGCGCAGCGCCTTGATGACGCCCGGTGCGGGAAAGCCGAAGGTGAAGCTGACCACCGGAACCGGGCTGGCCAGGAGCAGATCGATCTTGTCCGCGAAATAGTCGTCGTCTTCGACCGGCTCACCGTCAGCCAGTGTGATGCCGAAGCGATCCGCCTCGACCTGGATCGCCCTGGCATAGGCACGGTAGGCATCGACATCGACAGGCACCGGGTTGGGCGCAAAGACGTTGACACCGAAGGACACTCCCTCGGCGCGCACGGCGTCGATCTGTTCGGACAGAGCCTGAGGCGTCTTGTACCCGGCGGCGAGGAAGCCGAGACCGCCTGCGCGAGAGGCAGCAGCAACAAGTGCCGGTGTGGAAGCGCCGCCGGCCATGGGCGCTGCGATGACAGGGACCTTCAGGTCGAGATCGGTTGTGAGTGCGCTCATTCGAACATCTCCAGTCCTACGTCGGATAGTGCTCCGGCCGTTTCGTCATCTGACATCAAAAACTACCTCCTCAGTCGAGGTGGCTGTCCGAGGGTCCGCATCGAGATCGGAAGGGAATCGGAACCGCAAAACCGCGGCGGCCACTGCCGCGCCCAGAACGACGGCCGCACCCAACAGCAGAGCGTCGCGATACCCGTCTCGCAGCAACGGAGTGACAACGAGTGGGCCGAGAATCTGACCGACGCTGTATCCAGCGGTCAGCAACGCCACGGCGCGTGGGAACTGCAGGTGCGCGCCGATTGCCAACACAATTGACCCGATACCGAGGAAGGTGACACCGAACAGGAAAGCTGAAATCAGTGCGGGGCCGACGCCTCCGATCACAGCAGGAAGCGCTATGCCCACCGCCTGAATCAACAAGGCAACGAGAAGCAGAGTCGGCCTCGACCAACGCAGGCTGAGCCAAGCCCACAGGGCGCACGAGGGAAATGCGGCCAGACCGACCACTATCCAAGCGCCGCTGCCCACCCATTGCGGAGCGGCGAGATCGATTGCGGCAACAAGGAACGTGCCCGCGATGATGTAGCCGATGCCTTCCAGGAAATAACTGATGACCAGGGCGGTGAACCAGCGATGGGAACTGGGAGTTCCCGGCGCGTCCGGCGTGATGATCGGACGCGGTTCCGGCGTCAATCCCCAAGCGGCGACCGCACACACCACTGCAAGGCCCGCAGATGCCAGCCAGGCAGTACCCCAGGAACCGATGAAGCGGACGACGAACACGAGGACCCCGGACAGGGCGATACCCAACCCAACTCCGCCGAATCCCCATCCGGCCAGGAATTGGGACTGCCCCCGAAGGTGCGCGTGCAAAGCGCTGACGGCGATCATGAATACGAGGGCACTGGCAATGCCTGCGATGAGCCGCAGGGCGAACCAGATGGATCCGTCGTGGGTAGTGGGCATGAGCGCCAAAGTCGCGATGAGGACCACCAACGACGTACGCATCACCGCTGCCGAGCGCACCACGCCGGGAATGAGGATTCCCGCGAGCGCGCCGATCAGGTACCCGATGTAGTTGGCCGTCGCCAGGGTGGCGCCGAGCGAGGCGGACAGACCGGCCTGCGTGTGCATCAACGGCAGAATCGGTGTGTAGACGAATCGACCGATTCCCATGCTCGCCGCCAGCGCAGCGGCAGCTTGGACAGCGTGCGCTCGCGAGGAGACGCCGTTGCGGATTGTGGTCATGGTCTTATCGTGTGCCCCGGCCGCGCCGGACCGCCACGACCGCTTTGCTCCTGACTGATAGGCGCAACCTCCCACCGCACGTAGCATGAAGGATCGTGGAGCTGCGTCAGCTGAGATACTTCGAGGTCGTCGCCGAGGAACTGCACTTCGGCCGAGCCGCGGCAAGACTACTGATCGCCGGGCCGTCATTGTCGCAGCAGATCATGGCACTCGAGCGCGACCTCGGCGTCAAGCTGTTCGTCCGCGACCGCCGTTCCGTCGCTCTGACGCCAGCCGGCGCGGCCTTGCTCCCTGATGTCCGTGTGCTACTCGAGAATGCCGAGAATCTGCGGTGCCGCGCGGAGCGTCTGTCCGGAGCAGAGCCCGTCCGGATCGGCTACGTCAATTGGCTCCCCACGGATCTGATCGCGCGCACTTCAGGGGTCGCGCAACTGCACGTCGACGCCTGGGTGGTGCCATCACACGCACAGGCCGCGCGGGTAGCGGACGGCAGCCTCGACCTGGCGATCGCCTGGGTGCGGAAAACCGATGTCGCCCAACATGCTCTGAGCGCGAAACTGCTCGGTGCGGATCGGCTCTACGCGGTCTCCACCGGAGAGGACACCACACCGGTGCGGGCACGCGACGTCGTCGTACTCGTCGACGACGACACCACCTCCTGGTATTCGTGGAACGTCTTCGCCGAAGAATTCGCTCGCGATACCGGCGCACAGATCCTGCGCATCAACGACGGTGGTATCACCGGTCCGGCATTCTTCGATCACGTCCGTGCCGTCGGCCGTCCGGTCGTCAACTCGCCCAAAGGGCAGACCATCACGTTGCCAAGCGATCTCACTGCACGTCCGGTGATCGACCCCGCGGCGATCTGGACGTGGTCACTCCTGTGCCGCGAGAACGAAACGCGCCCTGCAGTTCTCGCGGCCGTCGACGCTCTCACCCGCGGCGTCACTGATCTCGAAATCCACGAAGACGGGATATGGCTACCCATGGACGATCCTTACCGGAGGACTCGATGACACGACGCGCTATTCGAGTTTTCTGGGGACGACGGCCGGAATCGGTGCAGGCCGTGGCCTCCCGGTGGCGTCGGACGTTGGAGCAAGTCGAGTTCCTGTTGCCCGAGTCGGTCGACGGGTCGTGGCAACAGATCCATTCCTCTGGACCTGCTACTGCCGTGACCGGCGACCAGTTGGCACAGGTCCTCGAGAACGCGCAGGCCGCCGAAGACTGGTCGGATCGTCTGGGGATCGGATTGAGGCTCGCATCCAGAGGAGGGCCCGAATGGGGGCTCGAACTCTCCGGCTTGGCGGGCGGCGAACCGGAAATCGTCCTACAGTCGATGATTCTCGCTGTCAGCGCGCCGGACGCCGTCGAAGTTCCTGAGACAGAACTACTTCGGATGCTCGCCGCGGTGTGGGAACCGGACTTCGGAGATGTCACCGACGACGACATCCTCGACGCTCTCGAAAACGAGTCCGACTATCGTGTCGGAGATCCCGTGATCGGCCGCTTCGGCTACCTCTCGTCCGCTCGCGCTGACGCGATCCCGGATGACCTGGCCGTAGACGTTACCGCGTTACCCGGCGGCGTGTTGCTACCGATCAGGGCCTGCGATGGGGTCGTTTTGGCTTACGAGCGCCTGCGCGAGACCGGCGCACTCGATCCGCTTCCACGTCCACTGGACCGCGCAGTCTTCTGAAGGCGGTTACCGTTCGTCGAGTTTGGGTAGCCCGGGCGTCGGAACGAAGTCTCGCCTCGGCACTACCGCCGAAAATGAACCGAAAGGCCAACCGCATGGTTGACGTCACCCGCAAATTCACCGCCGAGGTACCGATCGAGAAGGCTGCGGCGTTTCTCCGCGACTTCGCCAATGCGCCGACGTGGGATCCGGGCACCGAGAGTTGCACGCAGATCTCCGACGGTCCTGTCGGCGTCGGAACCCAATGGCACAACGTGTCGAAGCTGTTCGGCGTCACCACGGAACTGACGTACACGCTGGTGACCGACGAGCTGAATCACGTTGTTCTCGAAGGAAAGAACAAGACTGCCACCAGTACCGACGACATCACCTTGACTTCGGTGGGTCCGAACTCGACCGAGATCGAGTATCACGCGAACGTCGAGTTCAACGGTGCCGCCAAGATTGCGTCGCCTCTCCTGAAGGCGGGATTCGAAGCCAAAGTGGCACCGGAGACGGTGAAGAAGATGACGGAGGCCCTCGAAGCGCTCTGACAAGTCCGTCAGGTTCTTGTCACTGTGTGTTGCCGCCGCTCGCGCCACCGTTGCGAGCTTCGATGGCATCGATGGACTTCGTGAACGACTTTCCCAGCACTTGGGTGCCGACGAGTCCGAGTACCGACGCCAGGAGCTTTCCCTTGAGGTTCTTGCCGTCCCGGACCACGACGGCGTCGACATCGGTCAGGCCCGTCGGCTGCCGGGTCAGCGTGTAGGTATGGCTCGACGCCCCGCCCCACAGGTTGGAGTCGGTGGTTGTCATCACGACGCGGTGCGGGTCGGTCCAGTCGTAGTGCAGACGCTCCCAGATACCACTGGAGCCCTCGGTGACATCAGCATCGTGGGGTCCTTGTTGGTGCACTTTCAGGTAGCTGTCCGCACTGCGGCCGAAGATTTCCTCACGGCCCGGGCCGAAGTCGGTCAGGCCGGCAAGGACCTGTTCGGGCGTCGCAGTGGTCGTCTTGTGAAGATGGATCGTGGTCATGGCGCCTTCTTTCAACTGTGGATGATCCGGTGCTGAAAAAGCCGGGGAGTGACTCATCCAGCACACCACTCACACGAAATGAATGAAAGAGAATTGCTCGCCCTGTCTCGATCCGCTGTCTCGATCCGCTATTCGACGCCGCGCCGGCTGGCAGTGATTGCGCCGTGCGGCCTGTAGCCGCTCCCCGTCCGGGTATGGGTCTCGATCACGTCGAAACCCGCTGTGACCAGCACCTCGGCAAGTTCGATCACCGGCCATCGATAACCAGTCGTCGCGGCATGATCAAAAGGCTCTACCGTTGTGCCTTCGAAGAAGCCCACCAGCAACCCACCACCTGGGCGGATCACGCGCGCGAATTCAGCGAGCGGTGCCTCGATATCTTGCGGGTGATGGTGAATGAGCGAGTACCAGGACAGCACGCCGCCCAGTGAATTCGTTTTCGCGTCCAACGCCTCGAAGCCCCCGACCTCGAAGGAAAGATCCGGGTATTGGTTGCGTGCTCGTTCGACGAACTCGGGCACGAGATCGATCCCGCTCACAGCCAGCCCGCTCTGGGCCAGGAAGTCTGTCCACTGCCCCGGCCCGCACCCGGCGTCGAGCACGGGGCCGGTCAAAGTGACAGCCCAGCTGGTCACCAGGGCCCGATCAGATGCATGCGTCGAATCCATCGAGCCGAAGAGGTCCGTGTACTCCTGGGATCTGGCCGAATACGACTCTCGGACTACGTCGCGGCGCGTTGCACTCGAATTCTCCACGCCGTCAATAATTATCGATGTGCACCATTCCTTCGCCACAACTCGCCGAACCGAAGGTTCATACTCTGTTGAAGGCCTACGGTCACGTCCGGAAACTGAGGTCATATGGTGGAAGAGAAAGAACTGGCGGCGAAGATCCGCGAACTACTCAGTGCCCGATCGGCCGAGTCGAGCATCTGCCCCTCCGACGTGGCCCGCGCAGCGGCACCCGACAATTGGCGGCCGCTGATGGAACCTGTCCGAGAGGCTGCCCGCCACATGGTGGCCGAGGGCGAAGTACAGATCACCCAAGGCGGCGAAGTCGTCGACCCGGAATCCGTACGAGGTCCGATCAGGATTCGGTGGGCTCGTTGATCAACCGCGTGACTTCTGGCGGCACTGCTCTCGCAGCGTGAATCAGCGGAAACGGTCCAGATGCTCACACAGGAACGCATCCAGGCTTCGTGGCTCACGCCCCAGGACACGTGCCACCGTGTCGGTGGGTGACTCCGGGCGCGAGACGGCAAGTTGCTGGATCTCCAGGATGTGCTCGGCCAGCCACGGAGGCATGTGGGCATGATCGACGAGGTTTTGCCGCAGTTCGTGCGGTGGCAGGTCGATATATTGAACGGGGCGATCGAGCATGCGGGTCAGAGAATCGGCGATGCCGCCGTAGCCGACTGCCTCGCTGCCCGTCAGGACGTAGGTACCGCCGGCGAGGTCGGCGCGTGTGAGCACGGCCGCGGCGACGTCACCGATGTCTCGGCAGTCGATCCAGTTGCACGGCGCGTCCCGCATCGCGCCCAGAATCACCCCTTGCGCAGCCACCGCCGGAGCCAGGAGCAACAGATTCTGCATGAACGCATAGGGGCGGAGCAGAGTGTGGCGGATCCCGGATGCACGCAGGTGTTCGCCGACGGCATGGTGGCCGCGGGAGAGAGCGATGGGGGAGTCGGCCGCGGCGGCGGGGTCGGAGATCTTGACGATGTGTTCGACGCCGCTCTCGGCGGCTATGTCGATCACACGCGTCTCGAGCTCGACCTGTTCGAGGCCGTTGGCCATGGCAAGGAAAAGTTGTTCGGCCCCTTTGAAAGCCGTGCGTAGCGAAGTTGGGTCTACGGCATCGGCCGGCACTACTTCGACCAAATCGTCGGCCAAATCGCCGAGGTGGGCGCGCAGCCTGTCCGGGTCGCGGGACAGCGCTCGGCTCGGCACACCCGAGGATGCGAGACTGCGTAGCAACGCGCCGCCTGTGGTTCCGGACGCTCCCATGATGACGATCATCGTGTTCCTTTCGGTCTTCCCCGGGAAGCCGGGGATCGTTGACATGTGTTGTCGGTCAGGGATTCTGACGGCGCCATCGCCAGCTGACGATGACGGCAGCGACCGCGGCAGATATCGGTAGATCGAGTTGCAGGCGAGCAAGCCAAGCAGTGTCGACCACGCTCGTGTGAGCTGGTAGCCAACGGGAGGCGAACCACCCGACGAGACCAGCAATCACAGCGGCTCCGACGGCAAGAATTGCCGCCACCATGATGCGAGGCAGGGCCGTGGTCCACGGCCGTGACCTCCCGCGACGCTGCAGCCAGGAGCCGATCAGCAACGCCACCACTGCCGACGTGCCCGCGATGGACGTAAATGCCGCCATCGTGAGGCCCGATTGGCCGGATGCGACTCCGCCCGCACCCGCCATCAGCGCAGGGGCAAGGTAGGCGACCAGCACCTCTCTCCACAGGGTGAAAGGTCGTGCGGCGCGACAATCGGCAACCGGGTCGAGTCGATTGGAATCGGTTATCTCCCTTTTGTTTTCGCGACGGATCGGTGGGGTGAGTCCGGACATGAAGGAGACCAACTTTCCGATTATAATTAGGTGGCTAACTATTTGGGCATGGAAGGAGAAGCCTCTGTCGAGAATTGACGACGATTCGAATCGCTACGCGACGGCTTGGAATCCCAGCCGACTACTCCGCAGTGAGCGCACCGATACCGCGAACGACCCGCGAGAGCAGATCCAGAAAAACCGCACGCTCGTCGACGGTGAGCTCGTCGACCATTTCCTCGAGACGAGCAAAGTGTTCGGGCGCCATGTCACGTAAACGCTGAGCGCCACGAGCAGTCAGGACGACCACCGCACCACGCCCGTCCTCCGCGGACGGACGTCGAGCGACCAAACCCTCCTGCTCGAGCCCGTCGACCAGGCCGGTGACTGTGGCCCGCGAGACGCCGAGATCAGCCGCCAGACGTGAGGGAGATTTCTCCCCGTCGTGGTCTTCCAGATCCGCAAGCAGTCGGTAACGGCCGGTCGACAGTCCATACCTCGCGAAGTGAACCTCGGTCGCTCGACCGAGCCGCGCGCCCGCCGAGATCAGCCGCACCGCAACCAGCACCGCCTGCGGATCGGACCCGAGGCCGTAATGCTCCAACTGCCGCCGCGCCTGATCCAACGTGGGTGAGTCGTGATCGGTTCCGTCCACTGCCATGCAACTAATATGGCACCTAACTACATTCTGGTCAACCCTTCACCAGAGCGAGTGTCAACGCTGCCGAAGCCGTGCGCGAGTTGCAAGAGGTCCAGATCGGCATGACTGCGAGCCAGAACCTGTATACCCATTGGCAGCCCCTCAGAATTGAAGCCTGCAGGCAGGCTGATCACTGGAAGGGTCGCAAAGCCGGGTGTCTCAACGTGATTCGATGGCCGTGACGATCCGGATCACAGCATGAACCCACGCATCTGCCGACGTCTCCAGCTCACCGAACGAAATCGCATCGGCTACGCACTCCAAGGCTCGCGCCGTTGAATCCATACCGACCATGACTACCCCTGCTGCACAACGACGAAGCGCAGAAATAGTAGGCTCAGCCGCATTTCTCAGCCCGCGGTGAGCGATGTCCGCGAGTACGGATAGAGCTCCCTCCAGCGCACTGTCGATGGCGTCCACACCGCCCGTCGTGACTGCGCGAGTCATCGTCGCACTGCCGAGGCCTTCTTCGAGATCGGGAACGATGACGCCGAGGTCGCATGCAACAGCGAATGGTGTCATCCACAACGCACCGGCTCGGACAGTCAGCCGACCGCTCACGGCCCTCGGCCGGGCCGACATTACCCGGACCATCGCGTCGATTGCACCGGGCGCATGCGCTCGATGTACGACGCTCACCTGCGCCAGGTTGCCACGCCCATCTCCGACCCGCATTGTCCACATCTGTTCTGCAGGAGCGTAATCGGTGCTGATTACAGAATCTATTCGCATCACACCGACGCCATCGGTAGTCAGCCGGGCTCGGGCAAACGACGGCGGGCGCTCGATGAACCGGCGATGCATCTCGGCGTAATCGTCCACCACGTCAATCGATTTTTCCCACGCGTCGACGCCGAGAGGGAGAATGGAAGTACGCCCGATCCCTTTACGCCCGAGGCGGATTCTGTGGTTGGCACGGCGAACCGCTGATTCTGTGAGCACTGTCGATGAAGCCAAAGCGGCGACCGACGAACCGGCAATTCGGCGAGTCGAGATCGCATACCCGGAGAGTGCCTCGTCGGATTCACTCGACCAATCGTGACTCATGAGAAAGACTGCATCCGAATCTGGTTCGGCGAAGTAGATATCGGCGGTAGTCGAATCGCCAGTCGCCGTCACCCTCGCGCCGAGGCTGATCAGACGTGAACGACGCAGCGGAGTTTCACCGGGAGTCTCGGTCCCTAGTGCTGTCCCGGCAAGCGATGAATCGACCGATTCACCGAGTTCGACCCTCGCATGAATCTCGGCGATGATCATCGCCACTCGTGTGCGACTGTGCCCGGCATGCCGCATCGAATAGGCCTCGATCTGGTCGGTCAGTTCTATGCACGCATCGGCCAACCAGATTGCGGAACCTGCCTCAATGGTGCGGGTGTCTCTGACGGCAGTGGCGTGTTGCACCGCCGTTGTGGTGGACAGACCGTCCACGAGGATCGTCCGCGCCAAGGCCCTTGCCAGAGCACTTCGATCAGCATCTCGCACGACTGAACTCCGACCCACGTGCACATGGTCGGTTCCGGATTCGTCCGCCGCCCGAACCGCCCACACGGCAAGTGCTATCGCTTCTGCCGTCGTGTGCGCAGATGCCGAAGAATGGGCGTGACTCAGTTCGTGTGGGACCAAGAACCGGACCGTGCAATGTGGGAGTTCGACTCGCACAACAGGATCTGTACCTCGAGCTCGATGCACTGTTGCCTGGTAGCCCTGCAGCCTGGTCCGATTCGCCCGTGCCAGTACCGCCGCTCCGAGAAATGCCTCCAGCGCCTCGTCATCGAATTCCCCTGGTGTCCAGTCTATGTGATCGAAGCTCGACCCGTGATTCGCTCGATAAACGAGAACGAGACCGACACGGTGCCGGCACACCGAGCTTGCGCCACACGTGCACGACGCTTCCGAGAATGGAATGCCGGCAGGAAGACTGGTTTCGACACCGTCGCCGTACCGGACGAGGATCCGTTCGCTCGTCACCAAGAGTTCAGGCGTTTCCTCGGCGAACATACGCGCGGCTCGCTTGACGAGCCCGCGATTGGCGACCAGCGCAAGCGCATCGTCGGTGAGCGCAGCCAGATCAGGCCGGGACGTCATCGAATACAACCGGCCACGAATTCGGCCAGCCCTCCGGGAGTCATCGCACCGACGTGCACACCCAGTCGCGTCAAGCGACGGGCAATTTCACGGTCGTAATCAGGGTCACCAGCATCGTCGAGCGCAGCAAGCGCCAGGACACGCACACCATTGTCCGTGAGACCGGCAACGCTCCGGACGAACCGATCCGGTGCACTTTCGTACAGATCGGAGATGATGACAACAATCGTTCGTTGCGGCGTATCCACCAGTTGCGCGGCATAATCGACGGCCTTTGCACCGTCATTCCCGCCTCCCAATTGGACGCTCATCAAGAGCTCGACCGGGTCGAGAACCTCGGACGTGAGATCGACGACATTGGTGTCGTATGCAATGAGGTGAGTCCTCAATCCGGGGACATTCCAGAAACATGCAGCGGTGATCGCCGAGTGGATGACAGAGTCGATCATCGATCCGGACTGGTCGACCAACAGAATCAACGTCCACGTATCCGTGTGCCGACGAGTTCGCGAAGTGAACAAAGGCTTTTCGATAGCAATCTTGCGTGTTTGCGGTGACCAATGCTGCAGATTGGCGCGAACCGTTGTCTCGAAGTCGAAATTGCGCGAATTACGAAACGCTGTTCTGTGCCGGCTACGTTTGCCGTGGAAGGTCCTGCGGACGTCCACCGAGAGCCTCTCGATCAACTCGCGTACGACATTATCGACAGCCTTTTTTGCCATCGCCAGAACTCGGGGATCCATCAGGTGTTTGGTACGCAGCACTGCTTGAAGCAGAGTCACGCTGGGCTCGATACGCTGCAACGCTTCCAAATCTGTCACCACTTCGGTGATTTCGTATTTCTCCACGGCGTCGCGTTCGAGTCGATGAACTGTCTCGCGAGGAAAAAGACGATGGATGTCGTCGAGCCAGTCCACGGCCGTCACCGTCGTTTCGCCGAGCCCATTGGGGCGATACCGCCCATCCTTGCGACTCGGCGGAACCGCACCCGGGGAACCGGGCGTATCTCCGCCACCCGGGTTGTCTCCAGTCGTTACGGAGTCGGTCCCCTGCAGTCGGGAAGTTCCAGTGCGAACGCCCTGTGCGCTGCGAGCCGGGTCACGGCCGTACAGCCACTCCAACGCGTCGTCGCGGTCAGCCGCATCGCCCGTTGGATCACCGAGTACTCCGGCCGACGCATCACCCAGAATCAGCCGCCATCGTTCGATGTTCATCGCATACCGATCTGGGCAAGCGCGTCGTCCACCCGGGCGTCGAGCTGCCTTCCGACATCCAGGGAGTTCACGACTGCAGCCTCTGGTGTCGACGTTGTCAGGCGGCGCGCGATGATGTCGCGTTCACGGGGAGGGAAGAATTCGAAGGACTGCCGTAGTGCGGGAAGTGCTGTCAGGAACTCGTGTTCGGACAGTCTGCTCACGATTTCATCGACGGCGGTCAACACTGTGTCGCTGGATTCCGCGTCCAGAAAACGCTCACGTGCTACTCCGAACAGTCCGCACAACCAATCACCGAGGTGTTCTGCAGGAATCGATCGAACGGCGTCGACTGCTGCATCGGGGGGAATTCGATCCCAGGACGTTCCCAGGGCCGATCCCCTGATGTCGACCGCGGCACCATTGTCACGTGCCAGAGCGGTCAGGTCGTCGGCCGGATCAGTCGAGAGGATCTCCGTCGCATACTCCATCGCATCGGATAACGCTGCGAGAGCTGATATCCGGAGGAGATCAGCTCCACCGGTCGTGGCCCGAACTCGGTGCGCCAACGCAACGACCTGCGAGGACGCCGAATCAATTATCGCCCCGAGCAGTGTGGACCCTCGGCTCCCGAAGAGTGAATCGTGCCGCCACAGGTCCAGAGCGGCTCGAAGCAGCAGGCCTGTGCCCCCGAGATCTCCTACGCCCTTCAATGATTCGGATGCGATCGACTCGGTTCGGTCAGCCACCGAGTCGAGTCCACAAAGAACTGCATCGAACAGAATGTGTGCAAGACTTTCGACATCAGCCGCAGCCGAAGTCAGCGAAGATTCCAGGTTGGCCCCAGCTGCCTCTACCAGAGTATGGCCTTTGGCTGCAGCCTCGACCAGCACCGGGAGGCGGTCTGCGGATTCGACAATCATCCACCGTTCTGTCGACACCACTGCAGAACCACTGCCTGGACCTGCAGTTCGCTCGAATCCTGGCACTCCCAGCACACGCAACTGATGTAGTGCACGACTACGCTGACGACTACGCTCGTCGGCCAAGTCGAGTACAACAGGGCCGGGCAAGAGGTCGAACTCCTCGAGGAGCATATCGACGTGACAAACCAATCCCGGTACCGGTGAATCAGGGTGTAGCGTGCCCCGCCGATCACCTCGCATCGTGCGCATACAGGCCGAGATGACGGGGTCGGGTTCGGGCCCCAGAGGTTCCCCTGCGAGTGTCCAAGGCAGCGGCGACGCCAACGCCTCACCCACCAATGTACTTGCTGCAGCATCTAATACATCTCGTCGCGTCGGCAGCGCGTGACCACGGATAGCGGCGAGTCCGAGGATCTGCGTACGGAATCCGATGAAATCCGTTGTCGAGACGCGTTGATTCCGGGATCGCAAATCACGGACGATCGCCGCGGCTGCAACCTCCCCGGCCGATGTCGTTTTCTGCCAGAGCTTCTCGTACCACCATGGGGATTCCAGGTCGAGACGACTGTAGGAATAGGGGACCAGGTAACTGCCGATGTCGACATCAGGGCCCGCGGTCGGAACGGCGGGCCAGAATCCGTCTGTCGGTCTACCGCGAGCCAGTTCGGACATGATCGCCGGCCGATGACGCCCGCCGCAGACGACAACGACAGCACCGCTTCCGGGGCGCTCTCGAGCGGCCCGTATCCACGATGCCATGTACTGTTCGCGCTCGGATACTGTGGCGTCACCTACCCGGATCGCATCGAAGTAGTCGTCGAGGACGGCAGTCAATTCCTCGACAGTGAGCGTATCGGCGCGCGACTCGACGACGTGATCCCACATCGCGTCGACCGTGTCCAGTCCCAGTCGGGCCGCCAATACTGTTGCAGCCACACTGTACTCGTCCGGCGGCCCGTCGAAAGCGGGGTGCCAGACGGGAAGATCGATCAACCGAACCTCCGCCGACACCTTGGAGGCCGACCGAAGGGCGATCCATTCTGGAGACCAATCGGTGAAGGCAGCCCATGTCACGCGCGTGTGCGCTCCTCGTCGCACGTGGGAGTGCAGCGCGATCGGCAACTTGTGATCGAGTCTCAGTTCATCGATTCGATCGGTGAAGTCTGCGGGTCCCTCGATCAAGACATGCGTCGGCTGCAGGCGCTCAATGGTCTCCGCCACGATCCGAGCACACGCAGGGCTGTGGTGCCGAATCCCGATCACCACGACGTCGCGACCAGCGTCCACCACAGCGACGCTCACGGTCCGGTCAGACGTGCGTGCGCCCGGCGTAGCTCTTGCCATGCCGCACTCGTCCGCTGCGACCCTACTTTCTCGACGTAGCGGCGCAACCGGGCAGCATCCTCACTGTTGTCTTTCGTCGCCGTACCGGCCAGGGACTCGGCGAGGTCGGTGACGGTACCGGCGTCTCCTCGCAAGAACCACCCACGAATACCGGTGGCATGCGCAAGGGACACCGCTTCAGCCGTGCTCATCACCGATGACAGTCGCTCGACCGGCGATCCGTTCGCGGTGAATCCTGTACGTAGGTCACGAAACAGCGTGACCAACAACTCGGACACTGCCGGATCTTGTTCTGCAGCTACACCGGAAGCACGCAGCAAGGCCGCCGATTCTGTTCGCACGAGTTCGACTTCGGTGTCGAAATCGGCGATCGGGTGCACGGTCTCGAAGTTGAAGCGCCGTTTGAGTGCGGCGCTCATCTCGTTGACGCCACGGTCGCGGGTGTTTGCGGTGGCGATCACATTGAAACCCTCACGGGCATAGACCATTGCGTCGTCTCCGGAAAGTTCCGGGACTGCCAGCACCCGTTCGGACAGCAACGACAACAGAGTGTCCTGCACTTCGAGCGGACACCGCGTGACCTCCTCGAACCGCACGACGCGTCCCTCGGCCATTCCACGCATCATCGGCGCTGGAACCATCGATCGAGTCGAGGGGCCTTCCGCGACGAGCAGTGCATAGTTCCACGAATACCGGATCTGATCCTCGATCGTGGCGGCACCGCCCTGGATCGTGAGGGTCGAATCCCCGCTCACGGCAGCGGCGATGAGCTCTGACAGTAGCGATTTGGCAGTACCAGGTTCTCCGACCAGCATCAATCCACGTGTCGTCGCCAAGGTGACGAGTGAGCGTTCGACGAGCGATGCGTTGCCTACGTATTTCGGCGCTATTCCCAGCTCGACGTCGCCCATGACGAACGTCCGCGCCGACGTGAGGGTTAGACGCCACCCCGGTGGTCGCGGCCCAGTGTCTTCTTCGGCCAAACGCGCAAGTTCCTCGGCAAACCGCTCCTCAGCCGGTGGGCGCTGGACTCGTGAAGTCACGAGGCGAACCCTGCCAAGTCTGCGATGAGTTCGGAGACCGTCGCACGATCGACATCGTTCAAAGTCCCCCCACGGAGTTCCACCGAAACGAGCTTCTGATCGGGGTACCCGTTGTAAGGGTCTCCCGTCCCCATCCCGGGCTCCAACCCCAACAGAACAGACACGTCATCGCTGAGCTGGTACAGCAGGCCTTGTCCCCAGGAAGCTGGGTTCTCCCACACCGGTTCCCATCCTCTGTACGTCAACCGCAGTGCCTGACTGGGGCTGGCGGTTACTCCGGTGAATCGACTCAGTCCACTCCCGTCGACGTCATCGGGTAGCGGATCGTGGACAGCACGACCCAACTGTGGGAAAGACTGCAAGATTTCGTAGTCGGCGAACACGTCGGACCACGCGCCCACCGTATCGGGTATGTGCGCGGGGTGTACTAGCCCGATACGGCCCTCAGGTAGCTCGACGGTCTGGTCGTCGATGTCGGCCAAGGTACTGTCCTCCGCGACCCGGAACACGACTGTAGGCAGACCGCTGTCATCGAACGATGCCCACAGCAGTCGCCGTGCAACGTGAATCAGCAGCGGATGGCCGAGCACGAAGTCGTCGAATTCTGTCCTAGTCCAGCGGCGCCCGGTAACCATCGAACGGTTCAGGCGTTTGATCTGCTCGGCAGCAACAGCTTTCGTTTCTCGCTTAAGCTCGGTGAATCGCTTCTTCGCACTCTCGGCGAGAACAACGTCGTCATTTCTGGTGGGTTTGGGCAGTCCTGACGTCTTCTTACCTCCTCCGTCGAGCACATAAGGCACGAGAGCCTCCGTGAAACCAACGGTGAACATCCGCGTCCCGTAGTCGAAGTTCATAGTGCCGTCCGGCGTCAGATCGAGATCAGGAACGATCCGGTCGGCCAGCTGTTCTCGATCGAGCCCGAGACTGTCGGCCAACTCTGCGACGCGTTGTGCCGCTCCGTTCTTCAACGACTTGAACTTCATTTTTCGGGAGATGTGATCGAGTTCTGTCAACGCGCGGGCTGACCCATGTGCAGCCAGTGCATCGAGACCGAGTTGTGCTCGTGCTGCACCATTCTCACCTGGCCACCGTCTGACGAGGGGTGCCAATCTTGCCACTGTCGAATCGTCGCCGAGCCAACCCAGCGCAAGAATCACCCAGTTGTCCTTCGACGGAGCGCCGGCACCCCACCATCGTTCGAATAGTTCCCACGCGGCCTCGGCGAGCGACGATCGGTCACAATACGCAGTTACTACATCGAGTCCGGCGTAAGGAGCGTCCGCGGTTCCGATTGCGCACATCGTCAGGATCGTCGACACCGCCGACGTCGGCAGTGCGGCTGATCGATTCTCGTTCAGAATCAGCGGAAGTGAAGAGACATCCACCCAAACCGGAGTTTTCGGTATCCGCTTGGGCAACATCTCGAGCGGGTCGAGATCGACAATGCCGGCGACTACCTGCCCGGCTTCGGGGCCGTACCGGTTCGCTCCGTCGACCACTGTCTCGCGTGAGGTTGTTCTGGCGAGCGCACGCAGGGCGGCGGCAGCATGATCACGTTGAGCACCTGCCGGACCCACTGCGTCTGGAACGAGTAGTGCCACTGCATCTTCAGCGTGTCGAACCAGCCACGCCATCGCAGGTTTGCGGAGATTCTTCCTGGTGGCGAACATCGTCGCATGCACGCGCGCGACATCGATATCGACATATGGCATCAAGTATGGCGCCGCGGCACCTGGATGAGCGCGCGTGAAGCGAAGCATCAGCGGCAGCGCATCGAGTTCGTAGCGAGCGACAACCCGAAGTGGATCCTTGAGCGAGGTTCCGGGCCAGTCCGTCAGGAACGGGCGCGCGATTTCGTCTGGGGCCAGTAGAAAAATCACCCAGGTGTTCCAGTCATGGGTCGAACGCGGTGATACATCCTGCACATACTGTTTGTAATTTTCCCACGTGGTGTAGGAGTAGTCGCTCGGAGTGTTCTTGATTTGTTCGAGTTCACCTGGAAGCCAGACTATTCGGCTGATTTCAGGAGCAACGAGATCACCGATCACCGCGACGTCGAGCGCTTTCTTTCTGTTCGACCATGGCGGCGCGACGAGAATGGGCGGAAGATCCGTGGCCTCGGGCGTCGGCGTCGACAATTCGGCGATCCTTCGCCGTGCAGGCTCGGGAAGTGTAGGCGACAGCTCGGCGGCGATGTCGGGATTCGCCCGCACGTGACGGTCCAACAGGTCGATATCCTTCTCTGCCAATATCTTCAATGCTCGACGTGGGTAATGTTGCATTGCGTGTAGGACCGCGGGCAACGCACTCTTCACGTGGCGACGTTCAACCAGAGCAGTGAACGCTTCGTCGGTGGGTATCGCCGAGAGCGCCCAGAGGATTCGGAGCAGTGTCGCCTCGTCCCTCATGTTTCCGTACTGGTTTGGTTTGTCGAACGCGTCGACCAACAGTCCGGTAAGACCTGCACCTATGCCGTCAACTACTGCGGCAACCATCGCGTCGTCCTCGAGCCAACTGCGCATTGCGTGTGAGTCGGTCACCCGTTCGAGCTGCTGTACCGTGTTCGACGAAACCGTCAGCTGAGTGTTCCAGTGATACCACCGAGCGCGCATTCCCATGATGAGTTCTTCCGACCATCCTTCCTCGGTCGGAAAGATGTACGACGCCGTCAAACGGCGGGTGCTGTTGGTGCGCATCGACGACGCCACCTCTCGGGCTGCGGCGTAGTCCTCGTCAGAGGCTGTCGCCAACAGGCCGCGCATACGGTCGAGCATGTGCTCTCGGACCACTTGCGCATCAGGTTCGTCCGTCCGCCCGAGCTGCTCGCGCAGTACATACTCAGGCATCTTGTATCCCGCAGCTGGCGACTCACCGCCGATGTTCGCCACTACAATTACCGCGTCGGGTCCCAGCTCTGACACAGGCACCGAAACATGAACGAACCGCAGGTCGGCCCATTCCAAGAGTGCTTCGACCGCGAAGACCAACCCGTGCCGTGCCGCCAACCCGTCCACGAGAACTGTCGATCGTTGCCGGTCATTATCTGCGTAGCGGCCGAGTATGCAGTACAAAGCAGCTGCACCGACAGCGGAGATCTCACCGGCTTGATACTTCCGGGCGGCGAGGGTGAGCTCGTCAGGATCAGGATCATTGACCAAATACGCTGAACTGAATTCGCCAAACTGGTCGTCGCTGTCGAATTGTCGATCGAGTTCGGCACCGGCTGCGGGATCGACAGGTGCCACGTCGGCGGCAAAACCGCCGCGCCGGGGGTACTTCATCGGCAACCACGACGCGGGCGGCACGGCAGTAGATTCGGTCGTGGTGTGGTTCACGCGTCTCCTCGAGATCCCGGCCCGGTCGGCGGGCGTAGCCAGAATGATAGCGATCCGAACGATCGGCTTGTTCGACATTCCCGAACGCGGCCCCCGACAGCGGTTGCGGTGACGTCCTCCTGCACATTGGCACAGGGCCGAATACGGGATCGACGCTACAAGCGACTGGTCGAGTATCTGCTGCTGCTGACAATCGAGCAGCCGACAGACAGGTGGACTGCCCACGTCGCACGCGGAAATAGCGGCGAGCGGCTTGGTTCCGAAGAATGCCGCAAGCTTCCTCCCTCCCGGCACTCGATTGCCCTGGGCGTTAACATCGACAGATGCTCACTCGCGTCGATCTGACGATGGACTGCACAGACCCCGACCGCTTGGCTACGTTTTGGAAGATAGCCGCTGGATACGTCGATGAGCCACCACCGCAGCCTTTTTCGACTCGCGAGGAGTGGCTTGCCACTTTCGACGACGAAGACGACGGGATGGGCGGAGCTTGGTTGCACCACCCGCTCGGAGTGGCTCCTCGACTCTGCCTTCTACAGGTTCCTGAATCCAAGGTGGCCAAGAACCGATTACATCTCGATCTCCGGGTATCCGGAGACGGAACCCCGACTCAGAAGTGGGCGACAATCCTTCGCGAGGTCGAACGGCTACTACGCGCGGGCGCATCAGAATTGGAAAGATTCGAGGGTCACCATGTGATCATGGCCGATCCCGAGGGCAACGAATTCTGCGTGGCGTGATTCACCCGCCTGCCCGAAATTCTCACGAGAAGGCACGACAATCCGGGTGATTGCCGGGATAGGGCTGGACCTTCTCGAGGGCGAGCCCTATCGCAAAGGCCGTCTGGTCGTCGTACGGTCGCGTAACTATCTGTGTGCCCGTGGGGATTCCGTTCCGAGCGAAACCGGTGGGGATTGTCAGCACCGGGCAGTTGCTCAGGATGTTGAAGGTGATGGCCGGTACGGCCTCGAGATAGAATCCCAATTCTGTTCCAGCCACGTTGATTCCGTGCCCGACGTAGTCATCGCCGGCAAGAAAGCCATCGGTCACCACTGCCGGAGTGATCAACGCGTCATAGGTGTCGAACAGGGATCCGATCGACGAATACAGTTCGGCTTCGATCGCGAGTCCGTCGAGGAAAGTCGCGTCACCACGGGTGCGGCGTGCCCATCGGGCGAATTCCTTCGCGTACTCCGTGACCTTGCCGGGGTGCGCGGACGCTTCGGCGGAGATCGATGCACCGAACACGTGATCGTAGTGAATGGCGGCCGCACGCATGATTGCAGCGCGTGACAGGTCGACTTCGATGATCTCCGCGCGTGCGCCCAGCGCAGTGAGGGTGTCCACCAACTTGGCGGTGTTGGCGGCAACGTCCGGATCAACCGGCCAGTCACCCAACGCGGGGATCACGGCGATACGCATTCCTGTCAACGAATGCGTTGCGAGGCCGGACAGCGGCGATGCCGGCACATGCGAGGCAATGTCAGGGGAGGTCGGTCCCGCGATGACCGACTGCAGTGTGAGGCAATCACTTACGGTGCGAGCCATCGGACCGCAGTGGCAGTAGCGATCGAGATTGAAGGGCGGATCGACTGGGACACGGCCATGCGGTGGCTTGAACCCGACAATTCCGTTGAACGACGACGGAGTTCGGATCGATCCTGCAACATCGGAACCGGTAGCCAAGTGCGTCATACCGGTGGCAAGTGCGACTGCCGATCCACCGGAAGACCCGCCGGAGGAGTATTTCGTGTTCCACGGATTGCGAGTGACGCCCCACAACTCGGACTGTGTGAACGCGGCCGAGGAGAATTCCGGGGCCGTCGATCGCGCGTGGACGATGGCACCGGCGTCGACGATCCGCTGCACGAAAGTCGAAGTGTGGGTGGCGATCAAGTCCTCATAGACCTTGGACCCTTGAGTCCACGGCTGGCCTTGTACCGGTTCATCCTCTTTCACCACAACGGGAACACCGGCGAACGGAAGGCTGACATCCGAACCGCGGGCATAGTGGCGTTCCGCTGACTTCGCTTGTGCCCGTGCAGTATCGAAGAAAGTGTGTCCCACTGCATTCAAGGTCGGGTTGAGCGCCTCGATACGTTCGATGGTGGACTCGAGTACCTCCACCGGAGACAGCGATTTGTCCCGGTAGCGTTCGAGCATCTCGGTCACATCCATGAAGGTTGAAACGGGAGTCTGGCGCATATCTGTGGTCCTGCCTCTATGAAGGTTTGTGTAGGCGGCTAGGCTGTCAGTTCGTGCTTTGCCGCGACGGGATTGCGGAATGTGGCGAGCAGCATTGCAAGAGTGGCGATTCCCGCGGCTATCCAGAAGACCGTTTCGGAACCAGAGTGGTCATGAATGCGTCCACCCGCGAACGCGCCGAGGGCGATGCTTGCATTGAAGACTGCAACCCACAGAGCCGCAGCGGACTCTCGGTGAACGGGAGCTGCTCGTGCGATCCATGTTTGAGTACTCACCGATACACCACCGTAGAAGAGGCCCCAAGCCGCCATGAGCAGAGCAGCTGTGATCAAGGTGGTAGCCGAGATCGGGAACAGGGCAAGGGTGATCGCTACTCCCGCGCTGAGGATGACGACCACAGTCTTCGGTGACTTGGTAGCAGACGGCCCGGCTATGAAGTTGCCGACAACGCCCAGAGCCCCGTAGATCAAGAGCATCGTGCCGATCTGCGCAGGGTGCAATCCTGCGAAGAACTCCAGCCCCGGACGCACATAGGTGTACGCCGCGAAATGAGCGGTGACGATGAGCGCGGTAATCGCGATTCCGACCCGGACTCCCGGGTTCCGAAAAGCCACCACGAGACTGCCGAGCGACAAAGCTTGATCAGCTGGCATCACGGGTAGGACAGCGAACATGGCGAGCGCGATCAGCGTCGCGGCGCAGCTGAGAGTCCAGAATGCCACGCTCCACCCGGCCGCTGCTCCGATATACGTCCCCGCAGGGACACCGAGAACTGAGGCAACCGCGATTCCGCTGAAGATGATCGTGGTCGCCAACCCGACGGATCTGGAACCCACCAACCTGGGAGCCAGGCTTGCGGCGAGTGCCCAGACTCCGCCCATGCTCACACCGAGTAGGACGCGAGCACCAGCGAGAACAGCGAAGCTTGGTGCGAGAGCCGTGAGGGCGTTCGCCGCTGCGACTACAAGCATCAGAACGATAAGCGTCGACCGACGATCGAAGCGCCGGGTCACGATGGGCACAAACGGGGCAGTGGCCGCTGCCACCAATCCGGTAATGGCCAGTGAGAGCCCGATGGTCCCTTCGCTTTCCACCAGGTCAGCACCGATCGGGGTGAGTAGCCCGACCGGCATCATCTCTGCCGCGACAACGATGAAGGTGGACGCTGCGATCAGGGCGACCGCAGCCCAGTGGTTCTCGATGGTGTGTGCGTGGGTTGAGGACGTGGGCGCGGGGCTGTTCTGCCCGGGCGCGGAATGTGGCATGTAACCAGAGAAGCTCCCGTACGCCCAAGGATCAACGGCGAATCGCTCATCCAACCATTAGCTCAATTCATCGATGAGCCATGATGGAGTGGTCGAATGAGTCGAAGGTCGGAGTGAAAATGTCGGAGCCTCCGATGCGTGAGATCGAGTGTTTCCTCGTTCTCGCTGAAGAACTGCACTTCGGTCGCACCGGCGAACGACTGTTCATCTCCCAGGGCCGAGTCAGTCAGCTGATCAGCGCGTTGGAGCGTCGTATCGGCACCAGCCTGGTGGCGCGCACCAGTCGCCGCGTGCACCTGACTGAATTCGGTGCCGATTTTCTTGCGTCGTTGGCTCCCGCGCATCGTGCGCTTGTCGGAGTAATCGAGGACGCTCAGTCAAGAGCACGCAACACGCCGACGCCGTTTCGGGTGGGTTTCCAAGGAGCAATTTACGATTCGATCGCGGCTGCTGTCTCTCGTTTCGAGATACAACATCCGCAAACATGCCTGACCATCAAAGAATTACCCCTGGGTGATCCGTTCAGTGATGTACTCGCCGGGCGAATCGATGCGGCAGTGGCCCTTCTCCCCGTAGATGAGCCGGAACTGACAACCGGGCTCGTCTTTTCTCGACAGCCCCAGACGCTCGCCGTCTCAGTCCATCACCCGTTCAGCGAACTGGGCGTGATCGACGCCGAGCAGTTGGCGCAGATCTGTCTCGTACCCATAACCGGCCCCGCCCCCGACTATTGGCAGCGTGTGAATTCCCCGAGCACGACGCCGGGCGGAGCCACGATTACCACGCAGGGTGGGGCGAGCACCGTTCAGGAAGGCCTGTCGCAGGTCGCATTCAGTCAGGTCGGCCTCATCCTCTGCGCTGCAACCGCTGCATACAGCCAGCGCTCGGACATCACATTCGTACCGATCAACGGATTACCCGAATCTGCTTTGGGTCTCGTGTGGCGTACCGATCTCGAAAGCCCACGACTTCGCGCTTTCGCGAAAGCAATCGAGGAAGCACACACCTGTCCCTCCTGACGTCGATCAGTAAGTCGCGGAAGGAGTCCGGGGCATTGAGATGCATCGTGTGTGAGATGATCGCGCCATGTCTGCGATCACCGACTACTTCACCGCGCGCACGGATGAGCATGCCACCTCTGCCCTCGCGGGACTCGTCGACTTGGAACCAGAGGTGATGGAGGCGAACGCAGCTTCTCGCCCGCGGGTCCAGTTGGCTGCGAGTGGGACTCCAGTTCTGCAGGCGAAAGGCGTCGATCCAGTTGTCGCGCTCGGCCGACTGGAAGCAGCCCTCACCGCTCGCCCCTACGACGAAGTTGCAAAAGGTCCACGCTGCGGGAAACTCGTCGCGATGAGCGACGACGGCGACACCCTCGTGCTCACGGTTACCGACGAATTACGCGATGCACTAGCGGAATTGAACGCTGACGGTGTCGCCGCCGCTGCGGCGGCCTGGGCAATCGACGAGACGAGTGAACCGTCGGAGGACTCAGTGCCGTTCCTGACCGCCTTCGCCGAACTAGCGACCAGAGCTGTGGCTCAGGGCGAACGGATGTACGGCTACGTCGTCATCTGAGCTTCGCGACTCCGCCGACCTGATTGGAAGGCTGTTCGTCTTCGACAACTCCGGATCTGACCGTCACCCCGGGATCTGCATGGCCAGATCGTTGCGGTCGAAATCGGAGAACTGCTGGGTGTCAGTGCAGTATCCACAGCTCGCTCCGAAGAACTCGGTGCGGGCGTTCGGATCGTCGAGTAGCCAGTACCGCAGCCACGCCGTGCTCGGACCGCGCATATCGCCACCGGTGATCGCCGTACCGAAGTGCGTGGCGCCGCGCAGTTCCAGATACTCGGCAGGCACGTGGTCGGCGTCCTCGTACATCGCCCGCACGATCGCCGGCCAAACGATTGCGTCGGCCTGGCCGGCCAGATAGAGAACCGGCTCGTCGATGAGATCGACATCATTGAGCGGGCCTGGTTGGATCGCGACGGCGGTGTCGACGCGGTCGTCGATCGCCGCGTTGATCGCCGCAGACCCGCCCTGCGAGTGCCCCACCGCACCAATGTGTTCCAGGTCGACTTTGCCGTAGAAGACACTCGACGGGCTGGCCGCCTTGTCCGCGATGAGGTCGATTCCCGACCGCATGGTGATGGCGAAATTGCTTGCCGGGGTATTGGCGGCGACCACGATGAATCCGTGGCTGGCGTAGTGGCGCAACAAGGAGGTGTACGCACCGGGGAGCACACCGGTCCCGTTCCCCCAGATCACAACAGGGTGCTTCTCGCCGCGCGCGCCGAGCTGGCGCGGGTAGTACAGAGTGTGCACCAGCCCGATCGAGACGTTCGGCGTGTACGGCCCTGCACTCGCCCAATCGTGCCCGACGCTCGGGATGCCGGGCGCATCGGCAGCCGCTGTTCCGGTTGCGCCCGTGAGTCCTAGCGTCGCGCACAACGCAACCGCCGCTGCAGCATTCACGAAATGTTTCAGAGACTTTCGCATGAAAGTCAACCTTTCGAAGTTGATCCGGAGTGACGTGTATTACATATTCACGGGAAGGCAACCCGTCGGCTTTGTTTCAGGAAACGGACTATCCCAGAAGTGTTGTGTCTGTGGACAAAATCATCGTTCTCGGTGGACGCCCGGCCGACGCGAATACCCAGAGCGCAAGGTCCAGTTCGCCTCGGCCTACGGCTTCCGCGCGGATTGCTCGGCACACAGCCGTAGGAAATGTTCGACGATCTGCGTGTTCTGGCCGTCCCTTGCCACGGCTGCGATCTTCCGTGGGGGCAGTTCGAATATCTCGCCCACAGTGCACCCGCGTTCGGATGCTCGCTCGGCACTGGAGAGTTCGAGGATGACAGCACCGATCCCTTCGTACGCGAAATCCGCGAAGGCATCGCGGTGCTGTGACCTCATCACGAATGCGTGGTCGATTCGCGGTTCGATCGACCGCAGATGGCGATAGACATCGGAAGTTTCGAACCGTGGTGCGACAACCAAGCCGATGCGCATGAGATCTTCGCCGATGAATACCCCGTCCACCGGTGGCGGGGTACCGGGCGGGCAGACGAGCCGCAACTTGTGGTCCGGAAGGCGCACCGTGCGCGTCCCGGGAACACCGGTGGGCAGCGACTCCATTATTGCCACGTCAGCGGTGCCTGCCATGACCGGGTGAATCGCATCGGCCACGGACGACCCAGGCGGATCCGAGATGGTGATCCTCAGGTTCGGCACCTCCGTGCGCAGCGCTCCGAGCAGTACCGCTGCGGGATCGTCCGCAAGGCTCGCTGTCGTGGCAACACTGAGGTGGGGGACTGCTGACAGTAAGAACTCGCGCTCGACCACTAATCGGTCGAGCGCGGCCAGCGCTTCGCGTGCTGGATCGATGAGATTCCGTCCGCGCGCAGTCAGCGTCGCGCCGGTCCGGCCTCGATTGAAAAGCCGTCCTCCGACGCGTCTTTCGAGCCGCGCAATTGATTGAGAGACGCTCGATGTTCCCGTGAACTGATTTGCCGCTGCCGCCGTGATACTGCCGTGTTCGACGACGGCAAGGAAGTCTTGTAGCTGCCGCGGATCGATTCGCGGGGTGGCGGACTCTCCAAACTTGCTCATCCGGCGTTCCCCATTCCACCTTCGTCACGTAATCGGCTGGTCGTCTCGATAAACGCTTGTGCCGCAGGCGATGGCGTCGAACCGTGGAACATCCAGATATCACGAGTGAGCGGGGGCCGAGTACGACACAGCACCACACCTTCTCCGACTGTATCGGCGACAGATTCGGGAAGGAAAGCGACGCCGACTCCCGCGCGTACAAGTGGGATCATCGAAGCCACAGAGATAGTCTCCGCAACCACTGCCTCGTCCACAGTGCCTTCGCCCAGGCGTTCCGCCAACAGTCGCCGAGTGACATCGTCACGCGGGCTGGTGATCAATCCGATTCGCAACAGATCCGTCAACGCCGCTACCCCCTCGCCTTCACTTCGTGCGGCCGGCACCAGCGCAACGATTTGTTGCCGGCCGAGAAGGATACGTTCAACGCCCTCGTCGAACACCTCGTCCACCCCGAGGCCGATATCAGCCTGACCCGAGGCGACCACCGTTCCGATTCCGTCGGTGTCATTGCTGAGCATCGTCACCGCAACGTTCGGAAATTTGCTTTTGAACGCACCCAGGGCCGTGGCCGCTGGATCACGCGCCAGTGTTCGCGGACACACGACCGTCAGCCGACCCCGCTGCACGACGTTCAATGGATGCAAAGCGTGATCCAAATCCCGGTATGCCCGAAGTACTTGGGCCGCCGGACCTGTGAGATCGCGTCCAGCGTCGGTCAGGGTGACTCCCCGCGATCCACGGCGGACGAGCGTCAGGCCGCACTCTTTCTCCATCCTGGCCAGAGCCTCCGAGATTGTCGGCTGGCTGACCCCCAGTCCGCGAGCAGCAGCGGAAATGCTGCCCCGATCAGCAAGGGCAAGAAAGTATTCCAGATGACGCCGGTCCATTGGGGTTCCCTTCTCGTGGAAGTCATCGCGCGCGCCCGATTTTGCGCCCGTCAGGCATAGGGAAACCCTATGGCATACCTCTCGAATGTGGCGTAGACGGGAAGAAGAATCCCGTGATCTGCTTCACATATGAACGCAGTGAGCAACAACCCGGGGAGCTTCGACCAGAGGCACCCGTCTGCTTTTGTCGAGCACCAATCGCCGCCTGCGAGCACAACGGAGGAGGCGCCGAAATGACCGAAACCATCACCGCAAGTTCGCCATCCGGTGCTACGTCACCCCGTTCCGTGAGGCGGGCGCGCTCTGAGCCGAAGCCCGCTCGACAGCGTCGATCCGGTACGCGACTCACCATCGGGGTACGACTGGCCCAGGTCGCGCTGCTTCTGGTCCTACTCGGAGCGTGGCAGCTCGTCGCATCGCACGGTTGGATCGAGCCAGTTCTGGCCAAAACGCCAGGCGAGGCCTGGGCCTACTTCACCGCAGCGGTGCAGTCGGGCGAGATTTCGTCGAACTTGCGTGCCACGATGACTGCCGTCGTGATCGCGTGGATCCTCGCCAGCGCAGTCGGGGTGGCGGTCGGACTCTCTCTCGGACTGCTTCCGACCCTCGAACGCATCATGAGTCCGTTCCTGGATGCGGCGAATGCCATGCCACGTCTTGCGCTGGCGCCTCTGCTTATCGTCATCTTCGGGATCACGATGACGGCGAAGGTCGCTCTCGCGTTCACACTCGTCTTCTTCATCGTCTGCTCGAGTGCACGAGCCGGTGTGAAGTCGGTGGACGACGAATGGCTCCGACTATCCACTGTCCTGAATGCCAGTAAGACACAGGTGTTCTGGCACATCCTCCTCCCCGTCGCAACACCTGGCATTTTTGCCGGTCTTCGGTTGGGGCTGATCTATTCGCTACTTGGCGTTGTCGGTTCGGAACTGATCTCGTCACGGGACGGGCTGGGCCAGCTTGTGTCGATCTACTCGGCCCAGTTCCGGATGGAAGCGGTCTACGCGATCCTCATACTTCTCGCAATCGTCGCAGTCGTCCTCAACCAGGTCATGAACTTCGCCGAGCGCTACCTCCTTCGGTGGCAGCCGCCGGCTCGACGATGACAGGAATCATCATGGATACCAACGTGATTACACCCGCCGTACAACTCGACGGACTGACGATATCCTTCCCCTCACCCGACGGGTCGACGAAAACTGTGGTCGACAATCTCGACCTCACCATCCCTCGCGGACAGTTCGTGAGCTTGGTCGGCAGGAGCGGTTGCGGAAAGACCACTCTGCTCAACGCGCTCGCTGGATTGGTGGACGCAACAGAAGGTAAGACTGAGGTCCTCGGCACAACACCATTCGACGCTCGTTCTCGGATGGGCTTCATGATGGCCCGAGATGCGCTGTTCCCGTGGCGAACAGCGCAGAAGAACGTGGAGTACGGTCTCGAATTGAGGGGAGTACCCAAGGCGGAGAGACGAACTCAATCAGAGCGCTGGCTCGCTGCCGTTCAAATGTCCGAGGCGTCACGGCTGTGGACTTGGCAACTCTCCCAAGGGATGCGCCAGCGTGTCGCGTTGGCCCGAACGTGGGCACTGGATCCGGACATCTTGTTGATGGACGAACCCTTTGCCGCCCTCGATGCGCAAACCCGAGTCGAAGTACAGCGAGAATTCCTCGAGCTTTGGCAATCCCAGGTAGGCCGGACGGTCATCTTCGTAACCCACGACCTCGGCGAAGCCATCTGTCTCTCCGACCGCGTTCTGCTGCTCGGGGCCGGCCGGGTGATCGACGACGTCAGCATTGACATCGAACGCCCCCGCGAACTCGAAACCCTCACCGCCGAACCTCGATACATCGAAATCTTCAACCGGCTGCGTGGTCAGCTCGACCACTGATGTGCCCAGCCAACTCAGCTTGATTTCTGATGCGCCCACCCAACTCAGCTTGATTTCTGATGCGCCCAGCCATCAAGGAACAGGAATCCCATGAAACTTCGACCTTTTGTCGGCACAGTCATTGCAGCGGCCCTACTGCTTTCCGCGTGTGGAGGGGGAGGGCGTCCGAACGACGGTAGCGTCGCCATCGGGGTCTACCCTGCGAGTGCTTTGTCCCTGCCTGTCTACGTCGCTGTCCAACAAGGAATGTTCGACAAGGAAGGCCTCCACGTCGAGCTCATCGACGGAAAGAACGGGCCCGAACTCATCAGCGGTCTCATCGGCGGCACAACCGATCTCGCGGTCGGTGCACCCGGAACCGTCGTGCCGGCCATAGAGCAAGGGCAGAGTCTGCGGCCACTGTCCCCCTACGGGTCGATCGATCTTGCCATCGCCGTGACGAAAGACAGCGGCATCACCACCATCGAGGATTTGCCCGGCAAGCGGATCGCCATACCGTCACGTGGCGGCGCGGCCGAGCAATTCGTCAATCAGCTTCTCGCAGAGAGAAACATCGACGCCTCCACGGTGCAATTCATCGCAGCGGCACCCACCGCGAGTCAGATACCACTCGCACGAAAGGGCGACATAGATGCCGCCGTTCTCACCGCTGCCAGCCAGGCCGTATTCGATGCTCAAGGAATACCGATGACGGCGATTACAGAAGTAGACCCGGTGGGCTCTGACGGCGTGAGTTCATACGGCCTGGGCACGGTGCTCGTCACGACAGCCACATTCGCTGAATCCGATGCTGCTGCCCCCGTGTGTGCGGCGCTCGAGGCCGCAGCAGGGTGGATAGCCGATCCTGCGAACGAGCAAGCAGGAGCTCAACTTCTCACCGAGCGAATGAATGTTCCTGCTGACAAAGCCAACCAGGTGTGGGCTTCGCAGAAGACCCTCTGGCCGGTCGAGATTTCAGCCGACCGATGGACCCAGAACGTCGCATGGGTGAACAACCAGACCTCGGGCAAGTCCGACGCAGACGTCCCCTTCGACCCCCTCTGCTGACCAACGCCCCCACACACAATCCAGTTCGTCTACTACGAAAGAGAAGAAACGATGACACAGCTCGCTGACCAGTCAACACAATCCGAGTCCCAGCACGATCGCCGGCAGCTCACCGGGGCTTGGTCTGCAGTCACCGACAGCCTTGCGACATTCGGTTCGACAGCTGCCGCTACCGGATCGCTGCTGGACAGCGCCGAAGGTGTACGGCACGCACTTCGCCTGTTCGGATATCTCGCCGAGATGAACATCGAGCGCCAAGACGTGCTCCGGCCTGAACTCTTCACCCTGATGTCACCGATGCGAAAGTTCTGGGGAGACGGCATCGACGTCGACTACTGGACTGCGATGATCGACCCCAACGAGACATATCGCATTCACGGTAACCGTGGCACAGTGCCCTACGTCGCCGTCCTCGCCAATCGTGTGGGCGCGTCTGGGACCGACAGGGTCGCCGACAACATCGTCATCGACGACAAGGTGTGTGACGCGGACGGCAACTTCGAGATCTTCGTCGCACAAGAGCTGGAGGGGCGCAGCGGCATTCGGCTGGATGAGCGCTGCTTCGACGTAGTAGTGCGTGTGTATCACAAGACGCGTAACGCGGAGATCGATCCCGTTCTCCACATCGAGCGCATCGGTCCGCCGCCTGGTACACGCCCCGATCTCGACACGGCGTGGCTGGCCCAGCGCCTGACGAAACTTGCTCGTGGCATGGACGTGAGCCTTCGACGCAGTCTTCAGCTCATCGAAACACTCAGTCAGTCTCCCAACGAGATTCGCGTGACCTCGGAGCAACGAGGGTGGGGAGACTTCTACGGCACCAGCTCCAACCAATACATTGCCGGCTGGTGGTCACTGAAAGACGCTACTGCCGTGGATATTACATTCACTCTCCCGGACTGCACCTACTTCGGAGTGATGCTGTACAACCACTGGTTCGAGTCCTTCGAGTACCGCGACCACACCGTCAATCTCAACGACGCGCACTTCGAGCGCAATGACGATGGAACCGTGACGATCCGAATCGGGGGAGTAGAAGGTGACAGAAATCGATTGAACCCCTGCAACCACACCGAAGGCATCTTGTTGGCGCGCTGCCTGGAGCCCGCTGAGGATGTCACTTCGCCTCATGTGGAGATCATTCGATGACCGACGAAGTAGACCTGCCGTTGGCAGGTGTCCGAGTAGTGGAGATCGGTCAACTGATCGCAATACCCAGCGCCGGGCAGCAGTTGTCCGATCTCGGCGCCGAGGTCATCAAGCTCGAGCCTCCAGGTGGTGAACCGGCCCGACAAATCGACGCCGACTACGCGCGCGGCATCTTCTACGGGTACAACCGTGGAAAGCGTTCAATCTGCCTCGACCTCAAAGACTCCGCCGATCTGCAGCGAGCTCGGGATCTGATCGCGTCGAGCGACATCTTGCTGCACAATCTTCGCCCGGGAACCCTCGATCGATTGGGATTCTCCTCTGCCGAACTCCAACGCCTGCGACCGGAAATCATCGCCGTCTCGGTGAGCGGGTACGGGGCGGAGGGTCCGTCCGCCACCCGCGCGGGGCTCGACATCGCTGCGCAAGCAGAGAGCGGACTGATGTCGGTGACGGGTGAGGCGGATAGCCCGCCACAACGTGTGGGCGCACCGGTCATAGATCATGCATCGAGCTACGTTGTCGCTCAAGCGGTACTGGCAGCGCTACTGCGGCGCGAACGCACCGGCAAAGGATCGTCCGTCCGAGTTTCCCTGCTGGACGTCGCAATCCACTTGCAGACCGCCAACTGGATCGAGTGGCAGGTATCCGGAAAGCCCATGAGTCGCAAAGGGAACGGACAACCAAGCGTCGCACCGGCAGCAGACGTCTTTCGCGCCGCCGACGGCGAGCTGGTGATCAGCGGATACCAACCGCGCGCATGGATCGAACTGTGCAAGGCGATCGACCTACCCGAGTTGGCCGACGACCCGAGGTTCACCACCAACGCGCTGCGCGTGGAAAACCGTGTTGACCTCGTCGCCACGATCGAGAAGCAGCTGTGCCACCGTAGCGCCGCGGAAGCGGTTGAGCATCTCACTGCGGCCGGAGTGGTTGCCGCACTTGTGCGTGACTACGACCAGGTGATCCGCGCCGACGACGTGGTTGCGAACCGTACCTTCATCCCCGGCACCAACGAACATGGCGAACAGTATTTGACGCCTGCCATGCCCTATCGCGCCGAACCTCCGATGGCACGAACTGAACTTTCACAGGTTCCGGCCTTGAACGAGTGGACAACATCGACGCGCTGAATGCGCCGTTCGGGTCGAAATTGACTTTGCACCAACGTAACTGACAAACAGATAGCCATGCACCATCGAGGAGATGTCCAGTGCTGACCACCGCATTTACCGAGACATTCGGCGTTCGCCAGCCAATTGTGCAGGGCGGCATGCAATGGGTGGGGAGAGCAGAACTCGTAGCGGCAGTTGCAAACGCCGGCGCGCTCGGCATGCTCACTGCCCTGACACAGCCGACACCTGACGATCTTGCCCGAGAAATATCCCGAACGCGCGAGCTCACCGATCAACCTTTCGGGGTCAACCTCACAATCCTCCCGACGATCACACCTCCGCCCTACGATGAGTATCGCAACGTGATCATCGACTGCGGAGTGAAAGTCGTCGAGACAGCTGGATCGTCTCCCGCGCCCCATCTGCCGCACTTTCACGGCGCAGGCATCAAGGTTCTCCACAAGTGCACCAGCGTCCGCCACGCGGTCAAAGCCCAGGCCCTCGGTGTCGACGGCATCAGCATCGACGGGTTCGAATGTGCCGGGCATCCAGGGGAAGACGACGTACCGGGTCTCGTCCTCATCGCTGCAGCAGCAGAGCGGATCAGCATTCCCATGATCGCGTCCGGTGGATTTGCCGACGCGCGAGGATTGGTGGCCGCCCTGGCGCTTGGCGCCGACGGCATCAACATGGGCACTCGGTTCATGTGTACCGAGGAGTCTCCGATTCACCGCAACATCAAGGATGCGATAGTCGCTGCCTCGGAGGTCGACACGGAACTGATTTTCAGGTCACTACGCAATACCGCACGGGTAGCACGCAACAGCATCAGCCGAGAAGTTGTCGAAATTCTCTCCAGTGGTGGCAAATTCGAAGACGTTCGACATCTTGTGGCCGGTGCGCGGGGCCGAGCGGTGTTCGACAGCGGCGACCAGGAGGCTGGCATCTGGACGGCTGGCACTGTGCAAGGATTGATTCACGACATCCCCACAGTGGGTGAATTGGTGGAACGAATTGTCACAGAGGCCGAAGCACTGATTGCCGGACGGCTTACCGGCCTCCTGGATCCTCTCAGCGCCTGACTACGTCCGAACCCACTGGGCGCTACCGTCGGCCAGTTCTTCGCGAATGCCCCTGCCGTTGCGCTCGTCGACCCGCGTGCCGCCGATACCTCGTCCTCGATGCGTCGTGCGGTGACGGGGAGCTCTTCCAGATCGCCTCGCGGCTCGCCATCGCCGCTCGATCGTTTCGGGTGCATCCCGACGATCATTGACGCCAGGACGAGGAAAGGAGGTGTACTCCGAATTGCTTGCGGTCATCAGAGTGACAACCGCAAGGATTTCGATCGGCACCGAGCACGACCTACTCAATGTTGTGTCCATGGTGCTACCAACCCTGTTGTCACCCGCGCCATTGCGATCAACGCACTGTTGCCAGAGTTCCAATAGTTCTTGTGCACATCCAGATTCGGTATGAGTCGGCCAGCACGCGCATAACATCACCGTCGGTCCGAAGTAGCTTCCCCACGCCACGCCGACACTTCTTGGCTTCGACTGAGTACCACCCAGCGTGGTCCGAGAACATGTTGGCCAATCGGGAGGCGACGGTGACCATCGGAAGTGAAAAGATTTCTGTGAACACAACCCTGTTGACAGGGAAAGAGGCGGAGAGCGCCTTCGAACGGTTCGTCGAGTACAACCCTACGTGATCGGTGTACAAGACATGCGCGGCATGAAATCTTTCTGTGTTCGCTCTCGAACGGCGCCAAACCTGATTCCCCGCAACAAGAACAACCCTTTACTCCCGCTCGACCGGTATCGACTGTCCGGACTCAGGGACCGCGGGCGCGTACCTGGGCCCGTTCCCTAGCGGTGGGTCGGGGTTACCACCGAACCACCGACGAAACCGTTGTTATAACTGTCCCAAAGATCCCACAAGGTCTGCAACCCTGTCAGTCAGGGCGATTTGGCAGCGGCGCAACCGAGACCGTGCACGTCGGGCCGGGCAGCTAGTCGTCATCTGCGTTGAGCACACAATCTCGACGTCCCTCTGTTCGGTCCAGGACGGTCGCTATCGACAGCTCCGCTAGGCCTTCAGCAGGAGGTCTGCAATTTTCTCTGCGGTTTCCTTTGCGGATCCTGGGTTCTGGCCGGTGACGAGGTTTCCGTCGACGACTGCGTAGGACACGAAGGGCAGTTTCGCCTTTTCGTACAGTGCGCCACGCGCTTTGGCTTTTTCCTCGGCGTTGTAGGGTACGAGTTTGTCGACGCGGGCGAGTTTTTCCTCGCGCCAGGCGAATCCGGTGAGTTTGCGGCCGGCGATGAGGTAGCTGCCGTCGGACAGTGTGGTGTCGAGAAGTCCGCAGTACCCGTGGCACACCGACGACACGATCCCGCCGCGTTCGAAGATTTCCCGGGTGATGCGTTGCAGACCTTCGCTACCGGGAAAGTCGTACATGACTGCATGCCCGCCGGTGAAGAAGATCGCATCGTAGTCAGCGGAGTCGACCTGTTCGGGGCTGGCGGTGGAGTCGAGTAGCGCCATCCGAGCAGGGTCGGACCGCCATGCCTTTGCGCTCTTGTCGTAGTTCGGGAACTTGAGCGATCGCGGTTCCAAGGGCACCGCTCCGCCCTCGGGGCTGACTAAAGTCTGCTCGAAACCGTGGTCGTCGAAAACCTGCCAGGCATGGCTGAGCTCGGACAGCCACAACCCGGTCTTATGAGACGGATCGTCGTAGTGGCCGACGTTGGTGACTACGTTCAAGATTCGCTTGGTCATCGAACTCTTCTCTCGATCGCTTTGGTCAGTGGATCTCACCCTTGTACCGCCAGAATCGCAGCAAAAGCCGCTCGCACCCGATCTGCAGCCTCACCGGCCGTGGCCGTCGACATTTTGCCGTCGAGATGCAGACAAGCCAAACCGTGCGCCAATGCCCATGCCGCCGATGCCAACGCCTCGGAATCCGCATCCGGAAAGACAAGCGTCATCCCCATCTGCATCAGCAGATGAATCTCTCCAGCCGCTTGCACGCGCTCGTCGTTACCCGTGTCGCACTCGTTGCCGAACATCAACCGGAAGAGCGCCGGTCGCCGCAGCGCGAACTCGACGTAGGCGACTGCGAATTCGGCAAGATCTGCCGACGTCGACGGTAGCTCGCGGCCGTCTGTCAGGTCCGCTTTCAGATCGCGCAATCCTTGCGCGGCGAGAGCAGATTCGAGTGCTTCACGATCAGCGAAATGTCGGTACGGCGCAGTCGCCGACACACCGACCTCGCGCGCGATCGCGCGCATCGAAAACGGCTCACCCGCCTCGAGCATGCGCATCGCCGACGCCAGCAGCGAGGCCTTCAGATCACCGTGATGGTAGCCACCCTTGACAGATGTTGACACCGTTAACTTTCCTTTCTACGCTCATGTGAGCAATGTAAACATACCTCATTCAGGAGCGCCGATGCCATTCACCGACCCTGCACCCGACAAGTTGGAGACTGACAGCACAGTCTCTCCGGCCTTCGCCCCATTCACTCTTCCCAGTGGGGCGACACTCCCCAACCGGATGGTCAAGGCAGCCATGGAGGAGAACATGGCCGTAGCTGGACAGCTCCCCGGCAAAGAGCTGTTCGAGCTGTACCACCGCTGGAGCCGAGGAGGGGTGGGAACGATCATCACCGGCAACGTCATGGTTCACGCGGAGGCGCTGACCGGGCCGGCCGGCGTCGTTCTCGACGCACAATCCCCGATCGAGCCGTTCCGCGAATGGGCGGATGCCGCACAGGGCGGAGGTGCGAAAGTGTGGATGCAGATCAATCACCCCGGTCGGCAGATTCAAGCCGACATGCCCGGTGTCGCATGGGGCCCGTCGGCCACTCGCGTCGAACTCGGCAAGAACAGCAAGCGATTTGCGCATCCCCAGGCCATGACCGCACGGCAGATAAACGACACCGTCAACCGTTTCGCAACAACAGCACGTCGCGCAGAGGAAGCTGGTTTCGACGGCGTGGAAATCCATGCCGCACACGGCTATCTGCTCTCGCAGTTTCTCTCTCCGTTGGTCAATCAGCGCACCGACGAATGGGGCGGCACCCTAGAGAACCGAGCGCGATTGCTTCTCGACATCGTCCGCACAGTGCGCAGGGTTGTCGACCCGACGTTCACGGTTGCCGTCAAACTCAATTCCGCGGATTTCCAGCGCGGAGGATTCGACTCCGACGACGCAGCGCAAGTGATCGCCATGCTCGCACCACTCGGTGTCGACGTCGTCGAACTGTCCGGAGGGAGCTACGAAGCACCGGCCATGACCGGCCAAGGCCCGGACGATCGCACCCTCGCTCGGGAGGCCTACTTTCTGACTCTTGCAGAGGAACTGGCCGAGGCCAGCCCGGTGCCGTTGATGTTGACCGGCGGTGTGGTTCGGCGACCTGTTGCCGAGCAGGTCCTGGCGAGCGGTGTGGATTTGGTCGGCATGGGCAGTGCGTTGGCGATCGATCCCGATCTGCCGAATCGGTGGCGCCTCGATGCCGCAGCCTCCGTCGAATTAGCCCCGGTGACCATCAAGGACAAGGCCATGGCGTCGGCGGCGAGCATGGCTCGCGTGCGACAGCAGCTTCGACGATTAGGCCGAGGCAAGTCCACGCGGCCGACGGCCAGTCCTGTGGTCGCACTATTGAAAGAGCAGCTGCTGCAGCGCCGCGCGCTCCGGCGGTATCGCCGCTGGCTACAGCACCGCACCCCCTCGATCGGGTAATGCGGACAGTTTTCCGTCATTTCGGCGGCGAACCCAGACAGTGTTGACAGTGCTTACATTCACCCTTAGCCTGATGTAAGCAATGTAAACATTGAATGGTCGACAGAACGAACGGAAGCATGAAAATGACGAACACAGCGACAACCGTCAAGGTCGATCTGGGCGGCCGGACCGTCGAAATCCCGAAGGACGGCCTGTTCGACCGCTACCGGATGGATGTGCCGCTCGACAAGGTCGCCGCCGACCCGCGGGTCCCGAGTGTCGACTTCTTCCGCACGCTTCCGAAAACGCAGGTCCAATCGCCGATCGGCACGACAAGGACGCCGAACTTCTACTACGCGATGTCCTCCGCGCGTTTGACCATGGTGGCCCCGAGCAGGGCGATCCGTAAGCGGATCCCAGAGGAGCTGGCGCCGCTGGAAATCGCACCCGGGTTCGGGCTGGTGTCAGTGATGGCGTTCCGCTACGACGTGTGCGACATCGATTTCTACACCGAGGCGGCTGTGGGTGTGGCGGTTCGCCCGGCGCGCCACGGCGGACTTACCACGGCCGCTGCCGATCTGGTTGCCGCCCTCGGTGACGATCACCTGCACTCCTATGTGCTCTCACTTCCGGTCAACACCGACATCGCCCAGGTGCGCGGCCATGACGGGTACGGGTTCCCCAAGTGGGTCACCGATCTCGATGTCGGCATCGACCACGCACGCACCACGGCCCGCATCGCCAACGCGGACGGCGGCGCCGACATCGCCTTCTCCGCCCCCACCCCGGAGCAGAAGACGTTCGAAACGGGCACGAACGTCTCCACCCTCACCTCGTACACGAAGCGAGACGGATCCTGGCACTCGACCCTCAACCAAACCAACGTCCTCGCCAGCGGAACGTCGTTGTTTCCTCGCGGATTCGATCTGACTCTCGGCGAGGGCAGGATGTCCGACGACCTACGCGCACTCCGGCCCATCCGCACGATCAGATTCGATGCCACCACCTCGGCTCAGGCCGCTCTGCACATGCCGGTCCCGGTCTCGGTTCGCTGACACCTCGTATCGACCGAACATCTCAGGAGTACACCGACATGACCACAACGACCGACACCTCCACAGATCCCCGCGCGGCGCTGCCTGCCACACTGACCACAGGATTACTCGAACGGCTGACAGAACGAGTTACGGCCTCGCCCGACGCTCCCCGCTCGATCACCACTGCCCCGTACACCGGTTCACCACTCGCAGACTTCCCGGTCTCGGCCCCGGCTGACGTCGACGAAGCATTCGTTCGTGCCCGCCGCGCCCAGGCGAGATGGGCAGCGACTTCCGTAGCGGAGCGTGCCAGCGTGTTACTGCGTTTCCATGATCTGGTCCTGAAGAATCAGAACACCGGGCTCGACCTGATGCAGGCTGAGAACGGCAAGACTCGTCGCGATGCGTACCTCGAGATCGCCGACGCTGCCATCGCCGCCCGCTACTACGGCCGCACCGGACCGAAAGTTCTTGAACCCGAACGTCGCCGGGGGGCTCTGCCCTTTCTCACCCGCACGTCCGAGCTGCACCACCCGAAAGGGGTGGTGGCGATCATCTCGCCATGGAACTATCCACTGTCGATGGCGGCGACGGACGCCATCGCCGCACTGATGGCCGGAAATGCTGTGGTGCAGAAGCCCGACACCCAGACCGCGCTGACCGCCTTGTGGGCCATGGACCTGATGTACCAAGCGGGCCTACCGGCCGATGTGTGGCAGATGGTGATCGGCCGAGGCAGTTCGATCGGGGACCCACTCTTGGCGAACGCGGACTACATCATGTTCACAGGGTCCACGGCGACCGGTCGAGACATCGCCCGCGGCGCGGGCCAGCGGCTGATCGGGGCGTCACTCGAACTGGGCGGCAAGAACGCAATGCTCGTCCTCGACGACGCAGATCTCGATCGGGCAGCCGAAGGGGCCGTGCGCGCTGCGTTCCCGTCGGCAGGACAATTGTGCGTCTCGGTGGAGCGCCTGTATGTCGCCGAGTCCGTACACGACGAGTTCGTTGCCAAGTTCGTTCAGCGAACCTCTGCCTTGACCATCGGAGCCTCCTACGACTACGGGGTCGACGTCGGGAGCCTCACCACCGACAAACAACTGAAGACAGTGTCGGCTCATGTAAACGACGCCGTCGCGAAGGGCGCACGCCTTCTGGCCGGAGGGAAGCCACGTCCGGACCTGGGGCCGCTGTTCTACGAGCCGACCATCCTCGCCGACGTCACACCAGAGATGACGTTGCACACGGACGAGACGTTCGGTCCGGTCGTCTCGATCTACGCCGTCGCAGATGACGACGAGGCAGTTGCACGGGCAAACGACACCGTCTACGGACTCAACAGCAGCGTGTGGGGTCGCGACGCCACCCGCGCCCGCTCAGTCGCTGCCCGATTGCGTTCGGGGACCGTGAACATCAACGACGCCTTCGCCGCGGCATGGGGCAGCATCGACTCGCCGATGGGCGGAATGGGCGATTCCGGCCTCGGGCGTCGGCACGGTATCGACGGCATCCTCAAATACACCGAAGCCCAAACCATCGCCCACCAGTCGCGATTCGGTTTCTACCCACCAGCGGGAATCCCCTGGAACGCATGGGCACCCGTGGTGAACGCCGCGCTACGCATCTGGAAAACCATCGGCGCACGCTGACAAACACCGCCTGCCAACCGATTTCGGCCACCACCACAGGAGAGGCAAGATGAGCACCGTCACCCCCACCATGCGAGCGATCGTCGTCGACGATAAGAAGAACCTCGCCGTAGAGGAAGTACCAACCCCAACGCCCGCACCTGGCGAGGTCCTGATTCGCGTTGCCGCCGCCGGTATCAACCGCGGTGACGTGATGCAGCGGCAGGGACTCTATCCGCCACCGCCGGGTATCAGCGACATCATGGGTCTCGAAATCTCCGGCACCGTCGTCGCCCTTGGTCCCGGCGTCGACGGTCCGGCACTGGGCCACGAAGTGTGTGCCCTGATCGCCGGAGGCGGGTACGCAGAATACGCAGTAGTCCCCGCATCTCAGTTACTACCTGTACCCGCAGGCGTGACTCTGATCGATTCCGCTGCTCTGCCCGAGGTGGCGAGCACCGTCTGGTCCACGATCGTCACCGACGCAGGCCTGCAAGCCGGCGATCTGCTTCTCGTCCACGGCGGCGGCAGCGGAATCGGAACCCATGCCATTCAGGTGGCCAAGGCGCTGGGGGCGCGCGTCGCGGTGACCGTCGGATCAGAGGCCAAGGCGCAGCGCTGCCGAGACCTCGGTGCCGACATCGTGCTCAACTACCGAGATCAGGACTTCGCAGCCGAACTGGCGGGCCAGGCAGACGTCATCCTCGACATCATGGGTGGGAGCTACCTCAGCCGCAACATCGACGCCCTCGCTGTCGGAGGTCGGCTGGTGATCATCGGCATGCAGGGAGGCTTCACCGGTGAGGCGAACGTCGGTGCACTCATCGGTAAACGTGCGCGAATCATCGGCCTCAACGTGCGCAACCGCCCGCTGACTGGCCCCGGCTCGAAGGCGGAGATCGTTGCGGCCGTCGCCACTGACGAGTGGCCGTTGATCGAACAAGGGCTTATTCGACCGATCATTTCGGCAAAGCTACCCCTGGCCGATGCAGGCGAGGGGCAGGCGTTGCTCGAATCGAAAGACTCGGTGGGAAAAGTCCTTCTCCTGCCGCAGAGTTCGTGACAGATCTCAACCGACTGGAGCGAATGGCCCCTCACAGGGCACCCACCGCGCACGCACACACAGAATCACCCTCACCACCTTCAGGAAGGGATGAGAAATGTCGAACACCGACACCGTCAAAGACCTCGGCGCCAAGCTGATGAACGGTGCGCACAAAATCGTGCTCACCGTCAGTGGAGGGCGACTGCTGTCCAAACCCTTCGGAATGCCGGTCGTCGAGCTGCACACGATCGGACGCTCGTCAGGACTCCCGCGGTCGTGTTACCTGACAACCCCTGTCCGAGAAAAGGACTGGATCGTGCTCGTCGCGTCGAAAGGCGGCGACGACCGCGATCCGGACTGGTACAAAAACCTCCAGGCCCACCCCGACGCCGAACTCGTCATGGACGGAGAACGCTTCGCGGTACACACACGCACCGCGTCCACAGAAGAACGAGCCGCACTGTGGCCCAAAGTCGTTGCTGCCTATAAAGGCTACGCCGACTACCAACGACGAACACAGCGCGAAATACCACTGGTGATCTGCCAACTGTGAGAAACGAACACCACGCAGCACAAGACGAAGGCCCACCTCGTCCGTTGTGCACTCCGATTCGTCACCGCTTGCACAGCTCGAGCGCTCCCCTTGTCCTGATCGCGCCCGCGATGGCAATAGGGTCGCACTTCTACGAACCGCTGGTCGCAGAGTTCGCACGGCACGGGTGGGAGGCCCATGCTATTCGACGACGAGGATTCGAACGCGGCGAGCCCCGCGCCGACCGCAGACACGATTGGTCCTACCAGGACGAAATCGACGACATCGAGGACGCAATTACCTGCGCGCGGAGGGATCATCCCGAACAGCCAATCCTGTTGCTCGGGCACAGTCTCGGCGGTCAACTCGTCGCCGGACACCAACTGAACCACCCGGCGGTCGAGGCAATGGTCACCGTAGCTGCTGCGCTCCCCCACCATCGAACCTACCGATTCTGCGGGCTACACGTCTTGCTCATGGGCGCAGTAGCCGTCCCGCTGTTCACCACACTGTTCGGCTACGTACCGACACCGGCTTTCGGCGGCCCCGGCGCTCGCACGTTGATGCGGCAATGGGCCCGCACGGTCATCACAGGCAACCCACCGTACAAAGCCGATCGGCCGATCGCGACGCCCGCTCTCGTCATCAGTTTCGCATCGGACGCCATGGCCCCACCACGATCGGTGGACATCTTCGCGGAGAAACTGTTCGACACACGCGCGGTGACACGATGGCAGTACGAGCACGACGACGTCTTGCCCGGTGCGAGCAACGATCACATCAGATGGGTCCGGGGAAGTTCACAGGTGGTCGCACGCATCGTTGCCTGGTGGGAGAAGCCATGACGGTCGCCTCTCCGACACGCGCGAACATCGATCCATTGACGACCCGACAGGCAATATGTTTAGGTCATGTGAGAGGTGCACACATTCAACCGAACGTCGATCGCTCGTCGGCAGTGCGGGGTCGAAGTAGCGACTACTACCCGATGCAACTGGAGCACGAAACTACTTGCTATGCAGCGGGTTTGCGTACTTCTGCCAGGTACCCTCCCTTCGAATGTACCGGCACTTCTGGACCGAGTTTTCGAAAGACCAACCATCGCCTGCTTCGTCCCATCGTTCCCCCACCCGAGAGGCCAGCTGACATGTCCGAACTACCACCACCGCTCACTCCGTACCTCGAACCGGCAGCGAAGGAGCTGTGCGAGGCCACCGACCCCCACCCCCGAATCTACGAAGTGCCACCCGAAGAAGGACGAAAGATACTGCGGGACCTACAAAGTGGCGACGGCGTCGCACGACCCGACGTCGACGAAGAGTGGGTGGACGTCGATGCAGGCCAATGGGGAACGGTCCGCACTCGCATCATTCGACCGAAAGGCGCTACCGGACCACTGCCGGTGGTGTTCTACATCCACGGCGCCGGATGGGTTTTCGGAGACGACAAGACACACGATCGACTGTTTCGCGAACTCGCGGTAGGCGCCGACGCTGCCGGAGTATTTCCCGTCTACGACCGCGCGCCCGAAGCCCAGTACCCGACCCAAGTCGAACAGAACTACGCGGTTGGGCAGTGGATACTCGAGCACGGAGCCGAGCACGGCCTGGACACTACCCGCATCGCGGTGACCGGGGACTGGTCTTCGACCTCGGCGGCGGAACCTTCGATGTGAGCCTGCTGGACGTCGGAGAGGGGGTAGTCGAGGTTCGTTCCATGGCCGGCGACTCCCACTTGGGCGGCGACGACTTCGATCGACGCGTGGTGGACTACCTCGCCGACGAATTCCAGCGAGCGGAGAACATCGATCTGCGTAAGGATGCGCAGGCGTTGCAACGACTGTTCGAAGCCGCGGAGAAGGCAAAGGTTGAGCTGTCCTCGGTGACCCAGGCCCAGGTAAACCTGCCTTTCGTTACCGCTGACGCGAATGGTCCCAAACATCTCACCACTACGATCATGCGATCGAAGTTCGATGATTTGACTGCCGATCTGGTGGAACGGTGCCTCGGCCCGGTGAAGCAGGCCATGAGTGACGCCAAGGTCGCCGCCAACGACATCGACGAAGTGATACTGGTCGGCGGTTCGACACGTATTCCGGCTGTACAGGCGCTGGTTCGCCGGCTGACCGGCGGCAAGGACCCCCACATGGGCGTCAACCCGGACGAGGTCGTTGCCCTCGGAGCCGCAGTCCAGGCAGGCGTGCTCAAAGGCGAGGTTTCCGATGTGTTGTTACTCGATGTCACCCCACTGTCCCTCGGCGTCGAGACGCAGGGCGGGGTGATGACGAAGATCATCGAGCGGAACACGACGATCCCGGCACGGCGCAGCGAAGTGTTCTCCACGGCGGAAGACAATCAGTCCGCCGTGGACGTCGTGGTGTTGCAGGGCGAACGCGAACGTGCGGCCGACAACCGGGTGCTGGGCCGGTTCCGGCTGGAAGACATCCGCCCCGCGCCACGTGGCGAGGCCCAGGTGGAAGTCATTTTCGACATCGACGCCAACGGCATCCTGAACGTCACCGCTCGCGACAAGGATACCGGCAAGGAACAGAGCATCACGATCAGTGAACAGGGCAACCTTGATCAGGGTGAGGTCGAGCGCATGTTGGCGGAGGCCGAACGGAACCGGGGTGAGGACGAGGCGCTGCGCAAGGCGGTCGACGCGCGCAACGGGCTCGATTCGGTTGCGTATCAAGTGGAGCGGCGACTCGCCGAACTCGGTGACAGTGCCCCGCCGCATGAGAAGGCGCGGGCCGAGATGCTGGTTGCCGACGCCCGAAAGGCCGTGCAGGACGGCGCTTCACCCGCGGAGGTTCAGCCACTCACCTCGGAGCTGCAACAGTTGCTCTACGGACTTGTGCCGGACCAGTCGGACGACGGCCAAGCAGGCGGCGCTGATGCTGCGTCGTCGGATGACGGCGACGTGATCGACGCCGAATTCGATCGAAGCTGAGGCGCACGATGGAAATGTCTGCAGATCATTCGACGACTGAGCCGACTACCAACAGCGCCGACACGGATCAAAGCAAGACCGAGTCCGATCGCGCCGAGACGGCAGACGAGCTGTCTCAACTCGAGGACCGTTGGCGCAGGGCCGTCGCAGATCTGGACAACCTGCGCAAGCGATACGCCAAAGATCTGGACCGTGAACGCGCCGCGGAAGTAGCGAAGGTTTCGGCGGCGTGGCTGCCGATACTGGACAACTTGGAGCTTGCGCTTGCACACGCAGGCAGCGATCCGCAGGCCGTCGTCGAAGGTGTGAAGGCGATCCGGGACCAGGCGGTACAGGTGCTCTCACGACTCGGCTTCGAGCGCCACGACGAGGCCGGTGTGCCGTTCTCCCCGGAACTCCACGAAGTGGTCAGTGTGGTAACCCGACCCGACCTTCCATCCGGGACCGTGGTCGAGGTCTTGCGCCCGGGTTATGGAGAGGACGGGCGACAGTTGCGGCCCGCCGCGGTGGTCGTCAGCCGCCCAGAGGGGTGAGCACCGATGGCCCGTGACTACTACGAAGTACTCGGCGTACCGAAGGGCGCCGGCACCGACGAAATTCAGCAGGCGTACCGCAAGCTGGCCCGCAAGTACCACCCCGATGTGAACAAGGATCCCACTGCGGAGGACAGGTTCAAGGAGGTCAACGAGGCCTATCAGGTGTTGTCCGACCCGGACACCCGGAAACGCTATGACCGATTCGGTGACGACTTCCGGCATGTACCCGAGGATTACGACGAACGGGTGCGGGCAAACGCCGCCGGGTACGGCGGTGGCGGGAGACGGGTGCACTTCGGCCACGGTGTCGGTGGTGAGGGTGCCGTCGACTTCGAAGACCTCTTCGGGCAGATGTTCGGCGGAGGCGGTGGGTTCGGACCGATTCCCGGCGCCGATCAGGAGGCCGAACTGGAACTGGCTCTGGAAGAGGCCTATCAGGGCGGAAAACGCACTCTCAGACTGGACGGACGGCAGTATGACGTCGACATTCCAGCCGGCGTCCTGGACGGCCAGCGAATCCGGTTGGCCGGGCAAGGAGGCCGAGGCAACGGTGACGCGCCGCCTGGGGATCTGTACCTCGTGGTGCGGATCAAACCGCATTCACGGTTCCGCGTGCAGGGTCGGGACATCTACGTCGATCTGCCCGTATCGCCATGGGAGGCGGTTCTCGGGTCGACAGTCGTCGTTCCCACACCGGGCGGAGAGGCGAAAGTCAAAGTGGTGCCTGGCTCTTCGACTGGTAGGAAGCTGCGCCTGCGCGGAGAGGGAATGCCGAATCCGCGCGGTGCCAACGGCAACCTCTACGCCGAAATCAAGGTGATGGTTCCGTCGAAACCGACAGCACGTGAACGCGAACTGTTCGAGCAGTTGGGCGCCGAATCGAACTTCAATCCGAGGAAAGAGACATGAGCACCTCAACGCCGATCACTCAGTACGTATTGGTTCGCCGTACCGGATTGTCGCCGGACGCCTTCGCCGAACGTACTGGCCTGCACCCGGATCTGGCACGAAAACTCGTGGCTCTCGGACTGCTCGACGCCCACCGCTACGCCGGCGGAGAGATGTCGTTCGACCCATCCGAAGTGACCCACGCCGCACGCATCCAACGACTGCGGACGGGTCTGGGTCTCAACTACTCGGCAATCGGGCTCGTGCTCGATCTGCTGGATCGAATCGAAAGACTCGAAACAGCGGCCCGCAGAAGGAGGACATCCTCATGGACACCGGCAGCTTGACCGAAAAGTCACGAGAAGCCTTGCAGGAAGCCCAGAATGTTGCGACCAGAATGGGCCACACCGAAGTCGACGGAGAGCACCTGCTGCTGGCATTGGTCGATCAGCAGGATGGGTTGGTGCCCCGACTGCTCGAACAGGCCGGCGCGAATGTCGAAGCACTTCGATCCGATCTGGATCGTGAACTGTCGCGTAGGCCGAAGGTCAGCGGCCCCGGCGCGACCCCCGGTCAGGTGATGATCACCCAGCGTCTGGCCAAGCTGCTCGATGCCGCAGAGCGGGAGGCGAAGAGACTCAAGGATTCCTACGTGTCGGTGGAGCATCTTGTGATGGCCCTCTCCGAGGAAGGATCGGCCAGCGCGGCCGGGCGGATCCTCGCCAGTCACGGGGTCACACGGGACGCCTTCCTCACAGCGCTGACGAAGGTGCGCGGCAATCAGCGTGTCACGTCGGCAACCCCGGAGGGGGCGTACGAGGCATTGGAGAAGTACGGGCGCGACCTCGTCTCCGAGGGGCGGGCAGGCAAACTCGATCCGGTCATCGGCCGGGATGCCGAGATACGCAGGGTAACTCAGATCTTGAGCCGGAAAACGAAGAACAACCCGGTGCTGATCGGCGACCCCGGTGTAGGTAAGACTGCGATTGTCGAGGGTCTCGCCCAGCGGATCGTCCGCGGCGACGTGCCCGAGGGCCTACGCGACAAGACGATCTTCTCGCTCGACATGGGTTCTCTGGTGGCCGGTGCGAAGTACCGCGGCGAGTTCGAGGAGCGACTGCAGGCCGTGCTGTCCGAGGTGAAGGCTGCCGAGGGGCGCATCCTGTTGTTCGTCGACGAGTTGCATACCGTGGTCGGAGCGGGCTCGGTCGGCGGCGAGGGGTCTCTCGACGCCGGCAACATGCTCAAACCGATGCTCGCACGCGGCGAACTGCACATGATCGGTGCCACCACTCTCGACGAGTATCGCAAGCACATCGAATCCGATGCGGCACTGGAGCGTCGATTCCAGACCGTTCTCGTCGACGAGCCCAGTGCCGAGGATGCGATCTCGATTCTGCGCGGACTTCGAGAACGCCTCGAGGTGTTCCATGGCGTGAAAATTCAAGACGGTGCATTGGTGGCCGCCGTGACCCTCTCGCACCGGTACATCACCGACCGCTTCCTTCCGGACAAGGCGATCGATCTCGTAGACGAGGCATGCGCTCGGCTCCGCACCGAAATCGATTCGATGCCTGCCGAACTCGACGAGCTCACCCGGAAGGTGACCCGTCTGGAGATCGAAGAGGCCGCACTGTCCAAGGAAACGGACGCGGCCAGCAAAGCGCGCCTCGAAGAATTGCGCAAGGAGCTGGCCGACCTGCGGGCCGAGGCAGACGCCCGGCACGCTCAATGGGAGGCGGAGCGGCAGGCGATCCGGCGGGTGCAAGAACTGCGAGGAGATTTGGAACGGTTGCGCGTCGAGGCCGAGGCCGCCGAACGCAACTACGACCTCAATCGGGCAGCCGAGTTGCGATACGGCGAGATCACCGAGCTCGAACGCCGGCTCGAGGCGGCGGAGGAGCAACTGGCCACCAGACAAGGCCGAAATCCGTTGCTGCGTGAAGTGGTCACCGAAGACGAGATCGCAGAGATCGTGGCCGCATGGACGGGTATCCCGGTCGCCCGGCTGCAAGAAGGTGAGCGGGAGAAGTTGTTGAAGCTCGACGAGATCCTGCACGAGCGGGTCGTCGGTCAGGACGAGGCGGTGCAACTGGTCGCGGACGCTGTGATCCGGGCGAGGTCCGGTATCCGTGATCCTCGTCGACCGATCGGTTCGTTCATTTTCCTGGGCCCGACGGGCGTCGGAAAGACCGAGCTTGCAAAGACATTGGCCAGCGCCCTATTCGACAGTGAAGACAACATGGTGCGCCTCGATATGAGCGAGTACCAGGAACGGCACACGGTGAGTCGGCTCATCGGTGCACCTCCCGGATACGTCGGGTACGACGAAGGTGGCCAGCTCACCGAGGCGGTGCGGCGTAAGCCGTACTCCGTGGTGCTCTTCGACGAGATCGAGAAGGCCCACGCCGACGTCTTCAATACCCTGCTGCAGGTGCTCGACGACGGCCGGATCACCGATTCTCAAGGGAGGCAAGTCGATTTCCGGAACACGGTGATCATCATGACCTCCAACATCGGATCCCAGCATCTCCTCGACGGGGTCACAGCCGACGGCGAAATCAAGCCGGACGCCAGGGAACGGGTGATGGCAGAACTGCGCGGGCATTTCCGCCCCGAATTCCTCAACCGGGTCGACGACATCGTGCTGTTCTCCCCACTCACCCTGCCCCAGATCGAGTACATAGTGGAACTGCAACTCACCGACCTTCGAAACAGGTTGTCGGAGAGACAGATACACCTGGAAATCACGCCGGAGGCACGCCGACTGATCGCCGAACACGGGTTCGACCCTGTCTACGGTGCGCGGCCGCTGCGCCGATACATCGCACACGAGGTCGAAACCAAGATCGGCCGTGCACTGTTGCGCGGCGAGATCAAACCGGACGGCACCATCAGCGTCACGGTGGACGGCGGCGAGCTTGCCGTCGCGTATGCCGAACCCGCCTTCGCGGCGGCCTGAGAAGAGGTAACTGGTCATGGGATCCGAAAAGGTGAAGTGCCCGAACTGCGGCAAGACCAACAACATCCCGGCAGCAGGGGAAGGAAAACCTCGCTGCGGCAACTGCCACGAGCCGCTGCCCTGGATCGCCGCGGCGGGAGACGGTGACTTCGCGGAGATCGTCGAAAAATCCTCGGTGCCTGTGCTCGTGGATCTGTGGGCGACGTGGTGCGGCCCGTGTCGCATGGTCAGCCCCGCGCTCGAGCAGCTCGCCAGAGAACACGCCGGCCAGATCAAGCTGGTCAAGGTCGACGTCGATGCTGCACCCCGGACGGCTGAACGATTCACCGTCCGCGCCGTGCCGACTCTGCTGGTGATGGACCGGGGTGAGGTTCTCGCTCGCCAGTCGGGCGCAGCTCCGGTCCCCCAGCTGCGCACGTGGCTCGATCAGGCGCTCTCGGAAAATGCCGGCGAGGAGGCGAAGTCATGAGTCCTGTCCATGCGGACCCACATGTAACCGCGATCCGGGCCGTGGTGCCCCGTACCCCGCAGGGCTGCGAGGAATGTCTTCGCCTCGGCACCCCGTGGGTGCATCTGAGGCTGTGCCTGACGTGCGGACACGTCGGTTGCTGCGACTCTTCGCCGGGCAGGCACGCGAGTGCTCACGCTCACGCCATCGGGCATCCGATCGTCCAGTCGATGGAGCCCGGCGAGGATTGGCGGTGGTGTTATGTCGACCAGAACTTCGTCTGAGGGCGCCTCACCCATCGGGTACAGCCCGCCGGTCGACGACGAGACCCCGGACGAGGAGGGCGCCTTCCCGCGGCTGACGGACGACCAGGTCGCGAAGCTCGAGGTCGGTGGCTCGCGTCGACCGGTTCACGCCGGCGAGGTGCTGATCCGAGAAGGCGCGCCTGACAACGATTTCGTCGTCGTCCTTTCCGGAAAGATCGCAGTCGTCGACGAAGGCGACGCGGACGGCGAGCGCCGGATACTGCGCGTGCACGGTCCTGGGCGTTTCCTGGGCGAGCTCGGACTCCTGGAAGGTCAGGTGGCGTTCTTCACCGCCGAAGCGATCGAGGACGGCGAGATACTCGTCGTCCCGGCCGAGCAGGTACGCGAGCTGATTGCCCACGATCCCGTGCTCAGCGATTTGATCCTGCGCGCCTACCTTGTGCGTCGGCACTTGCTGATCGGGCTCGGCTCCGGATTCCGGATCATCGGCTCCTGCTTCTCCCCGGATACGTTGCGACTTCGTGAGTTCGCGATGCGAAACCGTCTGCCCCACAAGTGGTTCGACTTGGAACAGGACGAACGAGTGGAGCAGCTGCTACGCAGCCTGAACGTCGCACCCGAGGACACACCCGTCGTGATCTGGCACGGCGAGAAGGTGCTGCGCAATCCGACGAATGCGGAACTCGCACGCGTCGTCGGGCTTCCTGTCCCGGCACCCGTCGCGGACGCAGCCAAGGACGTCTACAACCTCGTCGTCGTGGGTGCCGGACCGGCCGGCCTGGCCGCATCGGTGTACGGCGCCTCGGACGGGTTGAACACGGTGACGTTGGAGCGGATCGCTGCGGGCGGCCAAGCCAGTACCTCATCCCGGATCGAGAATTATCTGGGATTCCCCGCCGGGGTCTCCGGCTCCGAATTGGCCGAGCGAGCCGTGCTCCAGGCCGGGAAGTTCGGCGCCCGCATCCTGGTGTCGGCAGAAGTGACCGGTTTGGGATCCGAGGCCGGGAACCATGTGCTCCGACTGGCGGACGGCGGGTCGGTGCACGCCCGGGCCGTTGTGCTCGCCGCCGGGGCGCGGTACCGCAAGTTGGCCGTTCAGGGGATCGAGGCGCTGGAAGGAACAAGCGTGTACTACGCCGCAACGCATCAGGAAGCACGGATATGCGGCACCGACCCGATAGCCATCGTCGGTGGCGGCAACTCCGCCGGCCAGGCCGCCGTCTTCCTCGCCGAGCACGTCTCACAGGTGCACCTGCTCATCCGCGGCGATGACCTCGGGAAGAGCATGTCCCGATACCTGGTCGACCAGATCGAACACCATCCGCGGGTCACCGTGCACCGGCACACCGAGATTCGTGCGGTCCACGGCGAGAAATACCTCGAAGCAATTGCGGTCGAGGACAATCGCACCGGCGACCAGGACACGATTCGGGTGCGCGCCCTGTTCGTCTTCATCGGGGCGGTACCGCACACCGGGTGGCTTGCCGACGCGATCGCACTCGACGACCACGGCTTCGTCCTCACCGGTGTGGACGCGATCCACGCACGAGCGGACGGCAGCCTGCCAATCAACGGCGGCCTGTCCAGGACGCTCGAAACCAGCCTGCCCGGCCTGTTCGCGGCGGGCGACATCCGCCGCGGTTCGGTGAAACGAGTCGCATCCGCCGTCGGTGAAGGAGCGATGGCCGTACGCCAAATCCATGAATACTTCGAAAGGAGCTGACGACATGCCAGTAATGGGCACCGTGAAATTCCAGCGGTTCTTCAGGGCAGCGGCCGGACTGCAGGTCGACCGGAACGATCTCAAGCGCTATACCGATTTCATCGACGACAAGATCTACGACGTGATCCTGATCGGGAAAGCCTCCGCGAAAGCAAACTTGCGCGACGTGATCGAACCGTGGGACCTGCCGATCACCAAGGGATTACAGGAGAGCATCCACCGGTTCGAAAAACTCGACGAGGAAATCGAACTTCAACCGCTGCTCGATCAGCTCACGGCCCGCCCGCCCTTGGACGTGGCCCTCTCAGAGGAGACAGAGCAACGACTGCCGCTGATCGCAGGAGGGTTGAGCGTAGCGCTGGCGCAAACCTTCGCCACGGTCGAACCGGACCGCAAGAACCCCGGCACAGCCCAATGGACAGTCGCCTTCGACATCTTCCACCTACTTCTGTGATTACCACCCGTCCCGGCTGACAGCGCGTCCGAGTTCGAATATGCTGTCCGGCTGCGAAAATACCGGTGCGATTCAGAACTGCCTGTCAGTTGGCGTCGACAACGGAGGATTTCCGGCGAGAGGTGCGGTTTCCGCGCTCGATTCTCGAGCAGCGAGAACTCCAGTGAGGGACTCGATTACAGCCCTCAGATCTTCTGCCGTGAGCGAGTTCGGCTTACACGCCGAACCTCTGACACCGGTAGTCCGCGTGGCCAGGCGGCGAGCAGAACTTGTCGATCGCCGATCACTCCTTCGGCTCATCTGAGAACCTTTCGTCTTCACTTTCTCGATCCCCGCATCGGGCGGGCCCTGAGCACTTCTGGGCGCGCACAGCTCAAGGCCCGGCGAGGAGACCAGTGAGGGTGATATGGCCTTGCCTTGACGAACACCCGCCCGATTGTTTGCCCCCTCGAACGGAACGGGTGCCCCCGACCCGACGAAGGTTATTGCGCACTGCTTGTAGACGACAGGGTCGAAAGTCCCAGTTCCATTGTGATGAGCAAGCTTTGACGGTAGCCGAAGTGTTCTCCCTTACAGCCGGTTCGGTGTGTGCACGAACACCGACATCGTTCGCAGCGACTCCGACGAACGAGCACCCGCGATGTTCGATGCCCGATCCACCCGCAAACATCGGGAAAAGACCTATTTTGCAAAAGCATTCGGAACAGACGTCTGCAAACCAAATACCAGGCACGGGCCACCTTTCCAGCCACCGCGCCTACTGCGCAGCTAGCGTGACGACCAAGATGTTCACCTTGCCATGCAACGGCCATGTCACTTCTTGGCATCGAAGGCGACTGAACATGATTTATACCGATCGCACTGTTTATGGTTGAAGATGTGCGGACGACATGAACGTCGACTTCGCACGGATAGTGGGTCATCGGTGTTGTGTGCTCAATGCCGACGTCGGTCATACGCCCCGACTCGCACACGCAGAGTCGGGGCTCCGGCGGATCCGTTGCCGCACCGCCGCTACTGACGAAGTGCCGTACCGCGCCGCCCGCTTCGAATCGAGGCCGAAGGCGGCCACCGCTGTCGGGACCAGGCAAAGCAGCGATCTTCAGGGACCGGAACACTTCCCCAAAGCGTCTGGCACTCTCGGTTGCAGAGTGCTAATTCGTGTGGTTATCATGTTCTCGCACAGTAAGTTCGGTCAACCGCCACAGTGGCGGTGACCTTTCTTTTCACGACATGGGAGGTGTGTTGCTGTGCTTCGTTTCGATCCTTTCACCGACATCGATGCGATCACCAAGTCCGTCCTCGCCGCGGGAACCGGCAACGGACGCAGTCCACGGTTCATGCCGATGGACCTCTACAAGGTCGAGGACCAGTACGTCCTGCACGCCGATCTTCCCGGCGTCGATCCCGGCTCGGTGGACGTTCACATCGACGGCTCGACTCTGACGTTGACCGCGCATCGCACGGCCCTCTCCGAAGAGGGTGTGAGCTGGCTGGCGAGTGAGCGTTTCGCTGGAACATACAAACGGCAGCTGTCCATCAGCGACGACATCGACGCCGAACAGATCGAGGCCTCGTACGACAATGGCGTGTTGACGGTGACGTTGCCGATCGCAGAGAAGGCGAAACCGCGGCGGATCGAGGTCTCCTCCGGACCGCCCTCCCGAACCGATAACGCCGGATCGACAACACAGGTGCAGATCGAAGCCTGATCCGCCTAGCCCGAACACCGCTTGATGGTGGGGTGACTCCCGAGGACACGCGATGGGTTCTCGGGCCTCACCCACCATCGCTTCGATCTCCCACTGCACACCCGTGGCGCACACCGGTACATCCACCACACGAAAGAATCAGCGCGAGAACCCTTTAGCTGCCATGACTGCATCCACCATCCCCCCGCACGAACAATCCGACAACACCGACAACGCCGAATCCCGCGCGCACACTCCACCCGATTGGTGGGATCACAACCGCCCGATCACCAGCGACGAATACAGCGACATGGCGTTGATGCTCGGTGCACTCTCGATACTGACGTTCTGGATGTTCGGCCTCGGCATCCTCCTCGGTGCCGCCGCCATCGGAACCGCCCTGGCAGCGCGCCGACCCGACACCCCCGGACGCGATCTGGGCGACAACACCGCCGGCGTGGTCGGGATCCTCACCGGCATTGCCGGAATCGCCTTCGGCGCCGTCTTCCTCACTGCAGCACTACCCCACCTGTAGAAAAACCGAATTTTGCACTAGTGGAATCGAATTGGTGCTTGTAGCAGGATCTCACAAGATCTGAAATCCGTCCCACCTTCAGGCGATGGCGGCAGCCACTATCCCCGGGCCATGTCCACGAACTTGGACAGGTGAAGCTGGTGCGCCACAGTGATTGTCGCGGTCGGGCCGTTACGGTGCTTACCCAGAATCAGGTCGGCTTCACCGCCACGGGGATCGTCTCGCTCGGTCGCGTCGGGGCGGTACAGCAGAATCACCATGTCGGCGTCCTGCTCGAGCGATCCGGACTCACGAAGGTCGGCGACCTGCGGACGCTTGTCGGTTCGCTGCTCGGGACCACGGTTGAGCTGACAGATCGCGACAACCGGAACTTCGAGCTCCTTCGCCAAAAGCTTTAGGCTACGTGAGAATTCGGAGACTTCCTGCTGACGGGACTCGACCTTTTTACCGGAGCTCATCAGCTGGAGGTAGTCGATGACGATCAGGCGAATGTCGTGTTTCTGCTTGAGCCGCCGCGCTTTTGCGCGAATTTCCATCATGGTGAGGTTGGGGGAGTCGTCGATGAAGAGCGGCGCCTCGCTGATCTCACTCATACGACGCGCGAGCTTGGTCCAGTCGTCGTCGGTCATCTTTCCGGAGCGCATGTCGCCGAGCTTGATCTTTGCCTCTGCGGACAGCAGACGCATGACGATCTCGGTTTTGCTCATTTCCAACGAGAACATGACGCTGGCCATGCCGTGCGTGATGGAGCAGGAACGCAGGAAATCCATTCCGAGCGTGGAATTGTGCGTCGGGACCATCGAATGACCGGCCAGGTACATGTGGTCGGCGTTGTCGACCTCGACGCAGCGAACCGGAACACTCGCAATTGGTCGAACATCGACAATGTAGCGCGATCCGCTGCGCGCAGCGCTTTTACTCGCTCGACGCTCCTTGTGCAGCATCGCTTTCCGCGTAAGACCGAACACTTCGTCATCAGTCGAGAAGGTCAAGGTGAATGCAGTCGACGAAGCCTCGGTGCGACCGTTGACTCGCTTTGTGCTCATTTGGCAGCGATAGCCAAGACTGACCACTAATTCCTGGGCATCGCGGACGAGGCGCTCGTTGGTTACCGAAAACTGAACGGAGCCACCGGCAGTCACAGTTCCATCAGTGTCGAGAAGCCCCGCAAGAACCGCACGACGCTGCGCCTCAGACCCACGGAGGTACTGGACAGGGATGTGCTTGTTGCCCAGAACACCGATCGTACGTAGGCGTCCTTGAACCGTGCCGTACTCATTGCGGCACTTCTGGCACAGTCGCAGTCCGATCGAAGGTCCACCACAGTGTGAACAGGTTGGCGCAGGTACAGGGTCAGACATGAAACGTGCTTTGCCGCCGCATGATTGACCGCACGTTCGCACCTGACTGGTGAACGGCACGAAGCTCTTTCCGCACACAACGCAATCGCGCGGAGCGACGGGATCTTCCGGGGCTAATTGAAGGCTGTAGCGCAAATGCGCCGACTTGGACGGAACTGCAACCAGGCCTTCGGCCTCGATCAACATGATGATCTCAGGATCAGCAGTGGTGAATTGTGCGCAGGCAGTAGAACCGTCACCTAGCCAAGCGCCAAGTGTGTAGGGCGGGACAAGGAGATCCTGCGTTGGTAGGTCGAGCGGCTTGGCATTCACGACAGAGTGATTAACGCGGCCATCCGCCGTTGCGCATCGCACCGTCGATGCGATCTCCGCCGTGGTTCGGACCTCGGCGAATGTCTTTTGATTCTTATAGCGGTTGTAACCTGTCTTGGCGTTCTGCGCTGAACGGCGCGAAGCACGCGTCTCCGTCAACCACTGATGCTGCTCGTCGGCCACCAACACTGTTCCATCGGAAAACTCGACCTCGTAACAAGGACGGTCAACCATCACGTCGGTAGCGGCAACAACCCGCGTCGGCTTGCCGTGGTTGTCGATCAACAGATCGCCGACAGCAACGTCACCCATCGTGGTCCAGCCACTAGGCGTCGCGAGGGGAGTATCGAGGGCAAGCGCCTTGCCCACACCAGGACGGGCCGCGACGATAATCATCTGACCAGCGTGAAGGCCGTTGGTGATCTCGTCGAGATCCTTGAATCCGGTGGGCACACCGAGGGAAATTCCACCGCGGCTGGCGATGGAGTCGATCTCGTCCATCGTGGGCTGGAGGAGCTCGGTGAGGGGTACGAAGTCCTCGGTGGTTCGACGCTCGGTGACCTCGAAGATCTCGGCCTGCGCGCGGTCGACAACCTCGGCCACGTCCTGACCCTCGGTGCCGGCGTAGCCGTACTGGACGATGCGAGTACCGGCGTCGACCAGACGACGCAGCACGGACTTCTCGGCCACGATCTCGGCATAGAAGGCGGCGTTGGCGGCTGTGGGCACTGTCTGGGTCAGCGTCACCAGGTAGGCAGCACCGCCGATACGGCGGAGCTCACCTCGGCGGTCGAGCTCGGCGGAGACCGTCACCGGGTCGGCGGGCTCGCCACGGCTGTAGAGGTCCAGGATCACGTCGTAGACGGACTGGTGAGCGGGCCGGTAGAAGTCACCCGGACGCAGTACCTCGAGGACGTCAGCGATGGCGTCCTTGCTCAGCAGCATGCCGCCGAGCACCGACTGCTCGGCAGTCATGTCCTGAGGTGGCTGGCGTCCGAACTCCTGGTCGGGCTCGGCCTCGGGAGGGCCCGGGTAGTCCGGCCCTGAGAAGTCGGAAGGTCCTCGATCATCTACAACAGCCACAAGCGAGACCTTCCCGTAAAACACTCGACGACACTGCCAGAAACCGCAGCGCCCTCATCATTTGTACCTGCCCCCACCGACATCCCCTAGCCGCATTCGGCCGGGCTGTAGATAGACGCCGAGATGACGTTAGGGACTAGTAGGTCCGCATACAAACCGGACTGTGGATAAACCTGTGGATGCTTTGTGGAAACTCCCGCCCCACGGTGTGCACCGCCTGTGGAGCATTTGGGGACTACTTTGCCTAGCAACCACAAAAGACCAGGTAGATGGCTATCCACAATTTCACAGGCCTGTTGATGAAAATAGTTTTTCCACAGTCGGCGCGTCGGTGTGTCGGGCGTGTTGCCTCGCCCGATTCGTCACTGATCACCAAGTCGAACATCACAGTGTGAGAGTTATCCCCAGGTCCGATTCGGGACGCTGTCGGCGGCACACCGCACCCCGAAACAAAACGTCGGGCCCCGCACACCGAAGTGTGCGGGGCCCGGCGAGACGAACAGTCGACTATGCGCCGACGACGTTCAGGTTGAACTTGGCAACCACATCGGGGTGCAGGTTCACGACCACGGCGTGCTTGCCCGTGTTCTTGATGTGAGCCTTCGGCAACACGATGGAGCGCTTGTCGACAACCGGTCCACCGGCAGCCTTGATCGCAGCAGCGACGTCAGCGACGGTAACCGAACCGAAGAGCTTGCCCGAGCCACCGGCGGTCTTGACCGTCAGCGTTACGGACTCGAGGCCCTCGATAGCTGCCTTGAGCTCCTTGGCGTGATCCAGGCCGCGCACAGCGCGCGCTTCCTGTGCACGACGGATGCCCTCGACCTGCTTCTCGGCGCCACGGGTGGCGACGATTGCCAGTCCGCGGGGGAGCAGGTAGTTACGGCCGTAGCCGTCCTTGACCTCCACGGTGTCGCCAGGCGCACCGAGGTTGTCCACGTCAGCGGTGAGGATGAGCTTCATGTTCTTTCCTCCCTTTCCTTAGCGAGCCACGGTGGCGTAAGGCAGCAGTGCTACCTCACGTGAGTTCTTGACGGCAATGGCAACGTCGCGCTGGTGCTGGACGCAATTGCCGGTGACACGGCGAGCACGGATCTTTCCGCGATCGCTGACGTACTTACGAAGCAACGTCGTGTCCTTGTAGTTGATCTGCGTGTTCTTCTCTTTGCAGAAGGTGCAGACCTTCTTCTTCATAACCTTGTCGCGCAAGGGCGGCTTCGGCATGTCTTTGCTCTTTTCTGGATGTTCCTGATCAGGTACGGATCAGAAGGGCGGTTCGTCGCTGCCCGCACCACCGAAGGAGCCCGAAGCCTGAGGCGCACTGCCCCAAGGATCGTCTCCACCCGAAGGTGCAGCGCTCGGACGTCCGCCACCCGATCCGCCGGAGGAACCGCCGAAGTTGCCGCCTCCACCGCCGCCACCACGGTTGGCCTTGTTGACCTTTGCCGTGGCGTACTTCAGTGAAGGACCGATTTCATCGACTTCGAGCTCGACGACAGTTCGCTTTTCGCCCTCGCGAGTTTCGTACGAACGCTGCTTGAGCCGGCCGCTCACGATTACTCGTGAACCACGGGTCAAGCTCTCCGCGACGTTCTCGGCTGCTTCGCGCCAGATGTTGCAACGCATGAACAGCGCATCGCCGTCTTTCCATTCATTGGAATTACGGTCGAAGGTGCGGGGCGTGGAAGCAACCGTGAAGTTTGCAACCGCGGCACCCGCCGGGGTGAAACGAAGTTCAGGATCAGCCGTCAGGTTTCCGATGACGGTGATGATGGTGTCGCCAGCCATGTGGTTCCTCCTGCATTGATGTAAGACCGTTGGGCGCGAGAGTAGAGCTCGCTACCGACAGTAATTACTTGTTGTGGCGCAGAACCTTCGTGCGCAGAACCGACTCGTTCAGACCGAGCTGACGATCGAGCTCAGCGACGGTGGCGGGAGTGGCGTTGATGTCGATCACCGCGTAGATACCTTCAGCATGCTTCAGGATCTCGTAGGCGAGACGACGCTTACCCCAGACATCGACCTTGTCGATCGTGCCGCCGTGCTGGCGCACAACATTGAGGAACGTATCCAGTGAAGGAGCGACAGTGCGCTCGTCCAGGCTGGGGTCAAGGATGACCATCAATTCGTAATGACGCATAAGACCTCATCACCTCCTGTGGACTAAGTGAAAACGGCCACGGACTATCCGTGGCAGGAGGGTCGTTGCGTCAGCAACCCTCGTAGGTTACACGAGGGGCCTTGACCAGGGAAATCGTCCCGGCCCTCCGGGAAGACCGCCAGGTCGATGCGCGACGCGTGGTGCAGACGCATCACCCCGCGAGCCACTGCGCCCCCTAGGGTGAGAATCATGCGAACAGACCGCAAGACCCCGGCGTCGATCCTGGCGTTGGTCGTCGGATTGTGCGGGCTGACGATGGCGCTGGGCTATTTCAACAAGGCCAGATGCGGCGGTGCACCGTTCGCGCCCGACGGTCGAAGCCTGAACTTCGACGTCAACAAGAACATCGACGTCTGCTACTCCGACATTCAGTTGCTCTGGCTCGGACGAGGTATCGATCAGCATCTGTTCCCCTTCGTCACCGGAGGGATAACGCCCGAAGGATTCCTGACCGGCGGAACCGTCGAATACCCGGTGCTCAGCGGAATTCTGATGTGGCTGGGCGGTATCGGCTCACACACCGACACCGATTTCCTTCTGCACTCGGCCCTCATCCTGGCTCCTTTCGGACTGCTCACGGCGTGGATGCTCGGCAAGATGAGCGGCGCGTACGCGCTCGTGTGGTCGGCGACTCCGCCCCTGGTTCTGTACGCATTCCACAACTGGGAGCTCCCGGTGGTGGCCACCAGCGTCGGCGCGATCTTCCTGATGACGTTCGAGCGGATCCCGCTGCGAACTCGCGCGGTTCTGGCGGCCGTCATCCTGGCGATCGGTTTCTGTTTGAAGCTGTACCCGGGAATGTTCGTGCTGCCGCTCATGGCCTACGTGCTTCTACGCGGCACCGAAGGCAAGCGCTACGACGTTCGTGGAGCGCTGATGACGGCGGGCGCGGCGATCGTCACCGTCGTCCTCGTCAACCTGCCGTTCGCCCTCATTTCCTACGAAGGCTGGCGCGCGTCGTTCAGCTTCCAGGAGAAGCGAAGCGCGGACATCACCACCAACTCGGTGTGGTTCTGGGGTTTGCGCCCCTTCTACGGTTTCGGAGTTCGCGAACTCAACGCCGACTACGACGCACTGGTGAGCATCCTGTCTCCGGTGATGATCCTGTTGTCGTTCGCGCTCGCGATGTATCTGGGTTGGCGCCGCTACGTCCGCGACGGCTACTTTCCGTGGATTGCAGTCAGTGCCGCGATGCTGTGCGGATTCGTGTTGCTGCACAAGGTCAATTCACCGCAGTACACACTGTGGATCCTGCCTTTCCTCGTACTGTTCAAGATCCGGTGGTTCTGGATCGTCGCCTATCTGATCGCCGACGCAGCGTTGGGTATCGGCATCTTCCGGTACTTCTACCAACTGGACATGAATCTCGATCCGAGCAAGTACGAAGCCGTCGTCCAGGCGAGTGTGTGGGGCCACGTCGTCCTGCTCGCCGTGTTCTTCTTCCTGTTCCTGCGAGTCCCGTTGCGGTATCCGCTTGCCGGTGGGACCGATCAGATTGCCAACTCCGACAACAACCTTCCGACTCACTCACGGGAGCACGCCTGATGACTGCATCATGGTTCGAATCACCGACGCTGACCGGTGATCGTGTCCGACTCGAACCCCTGGGCGTCGCGCACACCGACGCTCTGCTCGCTGCTGCCGACGACCCGGCGATCTTTCGTTGGACCGCATCGCCCATCACCGATCGGGAACAGGCACAGAAGTACATCGCTGCAGCAACCGACGACCCTAATCGGATCGCCTTCGCGCAGGTGAACATCGCGACGAACGCCGTGGTCGGCACCACGTCCATGTACCAGATCGACCCGGTAAACCGCAGTCTTGCAATCGGATACACGTGGTTGTCGCGATCGGTTCAGGGAACCGGGATCAATCCCGAATCGAAGCTGCTCCTGCTTCGTCACGCCTTCGACCAGCTCGAAGCCGTACGCGTCGAGTGGCACACGGACGAGTTCAACGAACAGTCCAGGGCCGCGATCGAAAAGCTCGGCGCTCAGTTCGAGGGCCTGCTGCGCAAGCACCGACGCCGCGCCGATGGCAGTTGGCGTACAACAGCGCTGTTCGCGATGACCGACGACGATTGGCCGACCATCGCACCTCAGCTCGAGACACGTACCCGAAACTAGCGATCACCTGCACTCTTCGGCCAAGTCCATGCCAAGATTCACCTCATGAGCGATCAGGGTGGGTACGGGTACCAGGGCAATCAGAATTGGCAACCGTCTCCGTACGGGCAGCCCGATCCGTACGGCAGGCGGCCGACGAACACACTCGCGGTGCTCGCCCTCGTCTTCGCGTTCCTCATCGCGCCGTTGGGGATCGTCTTCGGTCACATCGCTCGCGGCCAGATCAAACGGACCGGCGAAGAAGGCGACGGACTCGCCCTTGCCGGACTGATCATCGGCTACATCTTCACCGCACTCGGCATCTTGGCCGTGATCGTGTGGATCGCGTTCTTCGGGCTGCTCGCCGCCGCTTTCGGCAACGCCGCCAATGAAGCGAGTTCGCGGAGTCTCACCTATACGACGCCGTACTCGTACTCCACGACCACGACTCGGGCGCCGAGTGCACCCACCACAGCGCCGAAAACGACGACGCCCCCACGCGTCACAACCTCGATCGGACCAGCGCCGACCGTCTCGGGCACCAACCGTCAGGGCTTCATCTCCGGCGGCCCCAGTTGCAACTCCACCAATCCTGCCGTCGCCATCGCCGTCACGACCGGATCACGAATCGTCATCTGCGAAACCGGAGCCGGGCGTTACTACTACAAGGGTCAACGGCTGAGCGACGGCGCCACCATCGAACTCGACGATCCGACGCCCACCGGCAACGGATTCACCGTCACCAACAAGGACGTGACGTACAAGCTCACCTCCGCCGGACTGGTGATCACCGGCAGCGGAGGCGAGCTGGGTCGGGAACCGGCGCTCGAGTTCTGGATGAACTGACCCACGTCAGCCGGCACACGGATCCTGGTAGGGAACACCGGGCAGGTACCGCTCCCATTCGGCTTCCGTGATGGGAGATCCTGCGGTGCGGCACAATCGATCAACGACGCCGTCGGGGTCGATTCCCCACAAGCGAACGGTCTTGTCCGACCCGCTACCCGCGATCATGTCACTCTCGCCGGCGAACTGAGCGTCGTTGACGCGACCCGGGTAGGCGGACAGCGTCGCAAATCGTGTTGCCTGCGAGGGAGTCTCGATGTCCCAGAGCCAGACGGTTCCGTCGCCGACACCGGCACCGAGCCGATCACCGGCGCGGTTGAACGAGATCGAATAGATTGCGCCCTCGGGGCCGACGAGACGAGCGAGTTCCTCGGGTGCCGACGGTGTGCGTACGTCCCACACGGCGACACCGTGATCCGCACTTCCAGCGGCCAACAGCGTTCCGTCGGCGCTGAAAGACACTGCTAATGCGTAGCTTTCGAATCCACCCACCGTCGCCGCCACCCGGGGCGACGCTGCGTTCGACACGTCCCACAGATCCACTTCGTTCTTGGCGTTCGCGATCGCCAAGATGTCGGTACCTGGCTGAAAGGCCATCATCTGCGGGTAAGAGCCGACATCGGTCGACGACAACAGTTTCGGAGCCGACGGGTCGGAAACGTCGACCAACGCAATACTGTTGTCGTCCTGCGAGGACACTGCCAGCAGATCTCCGGCGGGATTCAGGGCGACAACCGCCACGATGCCCTTCACATATACCGCAGGCTCGCCGTAGATACGTGGCGACGCCGGATCACTCAGGTCCCAAAGATATGCACCGCCGCCGCCGGTGCCGCTCACAGCCAGGTTCCCGTCTGCCGACACCGCCGACGCACCGCTGAAAGTGTCGGCCCCTTGCGGTTTCAACTCCGGCATCACCGCGGGGCGATCGAGATCCTCGGTGTTCCACGCCAACATCGCGCCACCCCTGGCACCGACGCCGGCCACCAGACGCGAGCCGTCCGCGGCAAAGGGACTGGTGAAGATCGTGTCCCGAGCTCCCGCCCAGACCGGACCCGGAAGAGCCCACACGCGAGTCACACCGTTGAGTCCCCCGGTGACCAGATTGCGGCCGTCATCGCTGTAGTCGACGGTGGTCACCGCCCCACTGTCCGGAAGTGTTTCGATCAATGCCCCGGTTCGGGGGTCCCACACGCGCACGGAGTTGTCGGAACTTCCTGCGGCAAGACGTGTTCCGTCTTTGCCGTAGTTCAGTTCGTTGACGTAGCTGGAAAATCCCGTCAGTGCCTGCAGGGGAGAGGGGCGCGCCGGATCGCTCATGTCCCACCGAACCACCTCCCTGCCAGTGGTTCCCGCCGCGAGCTCACGTCCGTCCGGGCTGAAGGCAACGCCGAGGTAGTGGACGGTGGTGCCGTTGGGCTCGGTCGCGAAGATCGGCGCCGATTCCTCACCCCACTTCGCGACGTCCCACACGCGCAGAGTCGCTTGACGCCCGCCCGCCACGAGGAAACGTCCGTCGGGGCTGAACGTCGCGGTGACAATGCCGTCAGCTGGATGCGGAAGAGCAGGCAAAGCAACGGCATTCGTGGAGGTGTCGATGTTCCATCGCAGGACGTCGGGCGTCGAGGTACCGGCGACCAGCTTGGTTCCGTCTGGGCTGAACTCCATGTCCTGCACTACGCGTTCACCGTCGACGGGAAGTGTTCCACGGACCGGATTCTTCGGGTCCGACACATCCCAGAGTGCAGCGCCGCCGGCACCACCGGTCGCAAGGAGCCGTCCGTCCGGGCTGTAGGCGACGGCAAAGAGGGCCGTGCCCTCCGAGACTCCGAGGAACTCTGCCTGCGGAACGGCTGAGGCAACACCGTCCACCATCGGATAAAGCCTGACCTTCCCGTCCGAACCACCCACCGCCACAACAGTTCCAGCTGGGTTGATCCGGGCCTTCATCGCGCCGGGCGGTCCGATGATGCGAGTAGCCGAATGAACGCCCGACGCATCCAGCAATGCCGAGCGGGCTTCGGTTGTTTCGTTGACCGCAAATGCCGCCAGAGCAAGCTGCGACGCCAGCGACGGATCCCGCTCGCGCATCCTGATCGACTCGGTGGCCACCTGACGCGACATCGCCTCGTCTCGCGCGGTATCTGCTTGGACACGTTGACGATTGGCTCCGATACCGGCGACGGTCGCAACCACCGCCAACACCAGAGCGATCACCGACGCGGCTGCCAACGCAGTCACGAGCCGTCGTAGCACGCGTGTACGTCGGCGATCGGCAAATTCCTGCTGATCACGATGCTCGATGCTCGCGGCGAGGTACTCCCGCTCGGTGGCATTGAGGTCGGCGGCGCGGGTCCGACTCGGTTCCAGTGGGAGCCCGAGTTCGCCCGAACGCAGCCATTCTTCCGTCAGATGAAGACGTGCGGGTCCGAGCAGCGCGCCGGGGTCGCGTCCACTGTCTTCCCACACCTGCGCCGCGTAGGTGAACCTGCGATGCACCGCCAGACCGGCGCGGTCCGAGTCGATCCAATCGCGAAGCCGACTCCACGCGGACAGCAAGACCTCGTGCGAAACCTCGACGGTCTCCTCGTCGACGGTGAGAAGGCGGCGTAAGGCGAACCGGTCGATGACGGTATTCACGTCGTCGACGTCGTCACCGAGGAAAAGTTCGGTGCGCGGTGCCCGCCGACGCGTCTGCGTCACTTCGTCGACGTTGACCAATCGCAGGAAGATCCTGCGCGCCAACTGCTGCTGCCTCTCTGTGAGCTCGCCGTACACTTCCTCCGCGCTTTGCTGGACAGCTCCGGCGATCCCGTCGGTGGCGTAGTAATCCGAGACGGTCAGAGTTTTACGCGTCGACCGTTGCCAGGTCCCCAACAGTGCGTGTGACAGCAAGGGCAAAGCTCCGGGGTCGCTCGCCGTACGCGAGCCGCGTGGTGTCAGCTCGGAGACCAGAACCTGAACCAATTCGCTCTGCACGGTCATCCCGGCCTTGACCGCCGGCTCGACGATCACCTCGCGCAATTGTTCGTCGGTCAGTGGCCCGACCACCATCGGCGAATCGTCGAGCAGCGGCACCAAAAGCGGTTCCTCCGCCGCGAGCCCGTAGAAGTCGGCGCGCATTCCGATGACTGCGATGGTGTTCTCACCAAGGTCCGCGAGGGTCCGCAGTATTTCCTCGCGCCGATCACCGTCGCACTGCGTCCACAGTTCCTCGAACTGGTCGAGGATCAAGACGGTTGGTTCGTCGGAGATCGACGACGGAATTCCTCCCGTACCCGGCTGCAGGGTTTCCACCCGCCAACCGTCGAACCGTGGATCGTCCCCGGCGATCTTGGGGGCGAGCCCGGCCCGCAGCAACGACGACTTACCCGATCCGGAGGCACCGATCACCATGAACTGACGGCGACCGACACCTCGTATCGCCGACGCCACCCGCTCAACCAAGTTGGCAGTGAGTTCGTCTCGACCGAAGAACCACTCGGCATCCTCCTGCCGGAACGACTCGAGACCTCGATACGGAACGGTGGCGTCGCCGCGTCGTCTGGCCGTCAGCTGTCTCACTCGTTGCACCGCACTGATCCAGCGCTGCCGCTCATCCTCGGAATCGACGCCGCAGGCCTCGAGGAGCGCGAAAAACATCGGGGTACTCGCCGGCGTCGGCAGGTGTTGGCCGGCAAACCTTCCGCTGACGGTTCCGTGCAAACCACCCGAACGCTCGACGGCTTCGCGGACCGTCAGTCCGGCTGCGTTCCGCAGTGCAGTGAGCGTCTCAGCAAACTGCCCACGCGACTCGATCCGGGCGGGATCGACCTGATTGTGCGTACCGGCTTCCGCCTTCGAGTTCATAGCGACGCACTCTATCGGAGCAGGTAGGGGATTTTTCCGTTGTATGGACTCTGTATCGAGAGAGTTGCACCCGTTCCACTGAGACACCTCGATCGAAATACTCGTCTCAGTCGCACCCTGAGCCAGCAGCCCTTCTGCAAATACGGCAGTCGACGCCCATCCCCTCCGTCGAAAGGCGCTACTCGCATGTCTTCAATCGGCATTTCTCCGAAGATCGAGGCAAACGTGTCCCGAGTCGGCAACCCCAAGCACGGCAAGCACAAGCCGAAGCTGAGCGTCCGTGAGATCGAAGTACTTCTTGCCTGGCTACGTTCGGATTCCAAGTCCGAGGTCGCCGAGACACTCGGCCTACGCGTCTGCACCGTCAACACACACATCACTCGGATCCGCACGAAGTACAGCGACATCGGGCGGCCGGCTCCCACGAAGGCAGCGTTGTTCGCCCGCGCGGTTCAGGACGGGTACACCACCCTCGACGAGTGGTGACCTCAGACCGCGACGGTTTCCGGTTCCTTCGCCTTGGACGGCTTCAACCAACCGGGTAGCCAGGCGGGTTGTTTGTCCGGTGCTTGATCGAGAACACCGCCCGCCGGATCGTCGATGAACCCGTACCGCACGAGATCCTCCGACGGCCGGTAGATCTGCCGGAGCACCAGCGCGCACAGAACGAGTACCGCGATGTCCCGGATCACGACGGTTCCGGTGAACCACTGCTCCGGCAGCCCCTTGTTGGACACACCGAGGTAATACATCATTCGTGGAACCCAGACCAGGGCGTCGATGGTCATCCACGCGAGCAGGAGTCTGCGGTGCGGCAAGGCCAACACGGCCAGCGGCACCAGCCACAGAGAATACTGCGGGCTCCACACCTTGTTCGTGAGCAGGAAGCCCGCCACCAACAGGAAGCACAGCTGCGCAACTCGCGGACGACGCTGCGCCGTCAGGGCGACGTATCCGACACCGATACAGACGGCGACAAACAGCAGCAGAGAGACGGCGTTGAGATTCGACGGCGACTCACCCTGTGCGAGAGGACCGTCGAGGCCCTTCCACGACGTGAACGACGCGATCACGTTGTAGAGCGAATCCGGATCGGCCCCGCGTTCGGAGTTGAGCCGGAAGAATTCGTACCAACCATGGGGGTACAGCGCGGCAATGGGCAGGTTCACCGCAAGCCATGCCGCGACCGCGCTGAGAGCGGTCACCAGCCAGTCCCTCGTCTTGCCCGCGCGCAGACACAGGACCAAGAGCGGTCCCAGTAGGAGGAGCGGGTAGAGCTTTGCGGCGCCGCCCAGGCCGAGCAGGATTCCCGCGAGCACGGGCCGCTTGCGTGCCCACGCCAACAACCCACCGGCCGCGAACGCGGTCGCCAGAGGATCGAAGTTCGTGAACACGTGCACGATCACCAACGGGGAACACGCGATGAGCGCGCCGTCCCACACTCGTCGTCCGGCCAGCAGGGTGCTCGCCCACACGGTGACCAGCCACGCCAACGCCAACCCGAACGCCACGACGTTGAAATAGAGCGCCACCTGAATAGCGCCCGGCAGCCAGGTGATCGAATCCCACGCCTTCGCGACTTTCATTGCGCCGTACTGGTAGAGCCCCGAGATGACCGGATACTCCATGTACCGCATCTGGATCGAACCGTCGCCGCGTACTTCTTCCCACGACGTCTTGTACGGGAATGCTCCCTGATCGAGGCGCTCGGCTCCGTACAGCGGAACGGTATCGGAGTAACACATCGCCACGTACTGACGGCTGCCACTCCAGTCGAGGCCGACCTGCCCGCTCTCGCCGACCGGCGCCTGTTGAATACAGCCCGCCTTGGCGAACCAGCCGAAAGCCAAGAACACCACGGCGAGCAGAAGGATCACTCGCATCGGTGTGAAGAAGCGAGTGCGCCCGATCAGTGCGTGACGACCTACCGGACCGCCGACGGTTCCCGACAGCGCAGACACCATCGCGTCGTTGCGACTGGGAACGTCCCGCCAATCCGCCGAACGAAGATCTTCGGCCAGCGGAGCGGGGGAGGTCGGTTCGGCATCATCAGCATTCGCGGCCACTCCGCGAGGTTACCGTCTTTCGAACCGACCACCCTCCAACTACTGGCCGGGGCTCACACCTGCCGGTTCTTCCTCGGTGGTCTCGCCTGCCCCTGGTACCTGTGGCGTGGTTGTCGTCGGCCGGGAGATGCCCGGAATCGGGATCGTGATGCCCGGCAGAACCTCGACCTGCGTCGTTGTCACCACGGGCGGCGGAGTGGTTTCCGTCGTCGTCGGTGCGGTGGTCGGCGGCGCCGACGTCTTGGGCGGTGCGGGAGCCGTGTACTCCGGAACACCACCGGCTTGACCGTTGATCTTGCCCGGCGTCGGGAACTTCTCGTTGTCGGTGCCCTCGAGGGCGCCGTCCATCGTGTCCTTCCAGATGTCCGAAGGCAGACCCGAGCCGTAGATCATCGCGCCACCGGAATTGGTGATCGCTTCACCGTCGGGAGTTCCGACCCAGACCGCGGTCGAAAGCGACGGCGTGTAGCCGACCATCCACGCGTCCTTGTTGGCTCCGGTGTCACCGAGTTGCGCGGTACCTGTCTTCGACGCCGACAGACGTCCGCCGGCCAGGTTGTGACCGCGCGAGTACGCCGCGATCGGCTGCATCGCAGCCGTCACGTTGTCCGCCACGGCAGCGTCGATGCGGTCTTCACCGGCGGGCGCGCCGCGGTCCAGCAGCACGGTGCCGTCGGCCGCGACGACCTTCTGCACGAAGTGCGGTGCGTGATACGTACCGGACGCGGCGAGTGTCGCGTACGACGACGCCATGTCGAGCACGCGGGCCTGGTACTGGCCGAGCACGATGCCGTTGTTAGGGCCGGAACCGTCGGCCTCGGTGAGCGACGGGCCGACGCCCGGGATGTCCTTCGGGATGCCTGCCTTGTGAGCGATGTCCGCGATTTCCTGCGGGCCGTTGCCGTCGAGGCTGAGCATCTGACGGTAGAAGCTGGTGTTCAGCGAACGCTTGAGCGCCTCTGCGATGGTGCAGGTGCCGCAGCTTTCACCTTCGACGTTGCCGATGGAGATGCCGTTGACGGTCAGCGGTGAGCTGTCGTACATCTGCGAGAGCGGGATTCCCTGATCCAGGGCGGCTGCGAGGCCGAACACCTTGAACGAGGAACCAGTCTGAAGTCCGGCATTCGCGAAGTCGTATCCCGCGCCGTCCTCACCGCCGTAGTACGCCTTGACGGCTCCGGTCTTCGGATCGACCGAGACAACTGCGGTACGCAGATTCTCCGGCTCACCCTCCATGTTGGAACGGGCTGCCTCGACCGCTGCGGCCTGAGCCTGCGGGTCGATGGTCGTGGTGATCTGCAAGCCCTCGGTGTTGAGCAACTGCTCGCTGATTCCAGCGTCGCCGATCTCCTTGAGCACCTGACGCTTGATCAGGCCTTCGGGTCCGGTCGAGCCCTGGCTGCTGTTGTCGACCTGGGCGAGCGGGATGTAGGCGGGGTACTGCATCGGCGTGCGCGCGGCCTGATCCAGCGTGCCGGCGGACACCATGCCGTCGAGCACGTAATCCCAACGGGACTTCGCGCCTGTCGGGTTGGTCTCGGGATCGAGGAGCGACGGAAGCTGGATCGACGACGCCAGGACGGCGCCTTCTTCGATGGACAGCTGGTCGACGGGCTTACCGAAGTAAGCCTTGGATGCTGCGCCGATGCCGTATGCGCCGCGACCGAAGTAAATGGTGTTCAGATACGCGGCGAGGATGTCGTCCTTGGACCACTCGTTGGCCATCTTCGAGGAGATGACGAGTTCCTTCATCTTTCGCGTCAGCGAACGCTCCGAGCCGACAAGCGCCTTCTTGACGTACTGCTGCGTGATGGTCGAGCCACCACCGGCGCTGTCGCGACCGAGGACGTTGTCTCGGGCCGCGCGTGCGAAACCGGAGATCGAGAAGCCCGGGTTCGAGTAGAAATCGCGGTCCTCTGCGGCCAGAACAGCGTTGCGAACGTGCGGCGGTACCTGATCGAGCGAGACCTCGACGCGGTTGCCATCTGGCGGGACGACAGTGCTGATCACCGTGGTGCCGTCGGCGGCAAAGACCGTCGCCACCTGATTGGTCTTGAGGTCACCGGGCTTGGGGACGTCCTGCACGATGTACGCCGCCATGAAGGCAAGGACGGGCAGAACAAGACCGAGCGCCACCAAGACGTAGGCCGAGCGGCGAACTGTGCGCCACTTGGACTTCTTCTTCACGGTGCTCTTTCTTCCCTTCGGGGGTTGTCCGTCGTTGCCACCGCCACCGGAGCCACCTGTCGGCGGCTTCGTCGGCGGAGGTCCGACCGGCGGGCGGGTGCCCGCGTTGCTACGGGTGGTCGCTGCTGCTGCCGCGACGCGCTGGGTCGGTTCGTTCGCCTGAGTGCTGGAGGCGCGATCTCCTTGAGCGCCTACGGCGCGATCTCGAGGCGGCGGGCCGGCAGGTCGGCCTTGCGGCGGACGACCCTGAGGAGGGGGACCGGCGGGGCGGCCCTGAGGAGGCGGGCCCGAAGGTCGGGCTTGCGGCGGACGACCCTGGGGCGGGGGTCCCATCGGACGACCTTGCGGCGGACGACCCTGAGGGGGCGGACCCATCGGAGGGCGTCCCTGCGGTGGTGGGCCCATGGGACGTCCCTGCGGCGGACGACCCTGAGGAGGTCCGGCGGGACGGTTGGGACCGACGGGACGGCCACCCGGGTTGTTGCCGCCCGGGTTGTTGTTGCTGGGGGAACTCACGAATCAAATCTCCAGTGGTCACGGACCGATCACGTGCAGACTTCGATCGGGCCCTTCTTCGGGTGTGGCGTTACTCGCTGGCGGTGCGCCGGCTTGGTGGGCGTGCTCGCCGCGGTCGCGGCGGCGCAGGTACTGCGCCGAGCACATAGGACTGCACCAAGTGGTTCCAACTGCAGGTACGGCACACCTCTACAACGTGCACCGTGAACTCCTCTGCTGTTTCCGCAAGCCGAGCGAGCTCGTCCGAGGTTCGGGCCGATCCCGAAACCTGACCGAGCTTGTCGCCGAACACCCAGGACACGAGCGTCAACTGTTCCTTGCGGCAAATGGGGCAGACGACGTCGCTGCCCCGGCCGTGGAACTTCGCGGCTCTGAGTAGGTACGGATCGGCGTCACACACCTGCTTGACGTCGGTCCGACCCGCAGACACTTCGGCCAGCACAGACCGACGCGCGAGCGCGTAGTCCACAACTTGCCGCTGTATCCGCACCTGACCAGCGTACGTGCGTCCGTGCCGCGACGGACGGTTCGGGAGGGTCACGATGAACACATTTCGGGGGCTGGGGGCATGGCGACCAGCCATTACGATCACTTCCTGTGAAGTCTTCTCGTTCTCCGATGACGCGTGCTCGTGATCTTGATCGCGTCGAAACGTGCAATGTGTTGGACGCCGCGTACGCCGAAGGGCAGTTGAGCGCGGAGGACTACTTCGACCGGACCGAGAAGGCGAAGTCCGCGAAGACCCTGCTCGCACTCGCACGCCTGGTCAACGATCTGCAGGTGCCGAAGATCGAGACCAAAACGGTGCCTCGGACGTCGACGGCACGAAAGGCCGTGTTCGTCGGTGCTGCTGCTCTGATCGTCGTCGGCGCGATCGCAGCAGTGGCGTGGAGTCGGTCACCGTTGACGCCCTCGGAAGACATCACAGCCAGTTATGCCAGCACTACTTCCCTCGCTCCGCCGTTGCCGACCACCACCCCGGTGCCGGAGCCGACCGTCGAACCGATCCTGATCGCACACATCGACACGTTGACGCCGGAAGGAATCGGCGCATTCATCGAGAGGTATCGAGAAGAGTTCGGTGACATGTTCGTAGACGACGCCAGCTTCCACGGCGACTACTCCTCAGTGAGCCGGGCGGTCCCCGATGCTCCCGCTCTCACCGAGTCCATCAGTTTTCGCGACGGCTTCGAGAGGGAAGTGACGTCCATTCCGCGGCGAACGGGCCAGCCGACCTTCGACCTCGGTTCCATCCAGATCGACAAGCTCGCGCCGTACATGGTGAACATAGGCGACTATGTCAACGTTTCGGACGCCGCGATCACCCACTTGATCGTGGACGCGAACTACGGCGTCCCGGAGATCGCGATCTATGCAGAGAACGGACTCGGCCACCAAGGACGCATCGAGGTCACGCCGTGGGGCGAGATCTCTCGTTCCTACCCGTACGGGAGCTAGGGTGAGCCGGTGAGTGGGTCCCCGACTACTACCTCTACGCGCACCCGCGCGCGCGACGTCGACCGTTCCGACACCTGCGCCGTTCTCGACTCCGCCCTGTCCGACGGACAGATCACGGTCGACGAGCATGCGAACCGAACGGCATCGGCCATGACCGCGACCACGCTCGGACAGCTCGATCTGCTGGTCCGCGATCTGCAGAAAGCAACGCTGCGCAACGCCGTCGCCAAAGTTCGCCGTATCGACAAGATCTGGTACCTCGCAGCCGCATCGACTATCTTCGCCGGCCTGATCGGGTACCTCACCTTGTCCGCCGACCCTTCACCCCCACCGCCTCCACCGGCGGCAGCCGAAAACGTCGAACCGCTTGCCCCCATTGTGAGTTCGACGTTGAACACGGTCACCGCAAGCGGGATCGGGGAATTCATCACCAGATACAGCGCCAAGTACGGCACGACGATAATCGATTCCGCCAACTTCTACGACGGCTATGCAAGCGTCACTCGCGCCGCCGCTGTCTCGCCGAACCTGGAGGAAGACATCGACTTTCGAGGCGGTTTCACACCACGCGACAGCACGTCGACTCGAGCAGCCAGCACCGTCACCTTCGACCTCGCTGCCGTCGACATCGACAAACTCGCCGGATATCTGGCAGGAGTGTCCGCAAATCTCAACGTCCCCGACGCCGAGATCACACACATCAGCATGAGTTCGTCGAGCGACGATCCACGCGTCTCCATCTACGCCAGCAACAACCTCGGCGCGAGCGGCTCAATGGATTTGACCCCGGATGGCCGCCCGATCCGCTTGTCTCCCTTCACTCCTCGATAGGCCCCGGACATGCCGAACGATCTGACCAGGACCACCCGCGCTCGCAATGCCGATCGCGAGGCTACCTGCGCAGTGCTGGACTCCGCCTTCGCCGACGGACAACTCACGGCGACCGAGCACGACGAATTGACCGAACTCGCCGCGGTGGCAGTCACTCTCGGCGATCTCGAAGATTTGACGTCCGATCTGCAGACCGAGGCGTCCCTACCCATTCTTCGGAAAGAACCTTCGCTGGACACGCGTTGGATCGCCGTTGTGATCATCGCGCTGTCACTGGTCTCGGCTGTCGGTTTCGGAATCAAATACGCCGCGTCCGACGTCACGATCTTCTCGAGCCCCGAGCCACAGTTACACACCGTCGACGGCCTGGGGGCGATGTTCCATGCCATCGAAACGGAGTACGGCAGCGGACTGGTCGACGAGATGACCATCTATCCCACTTATGCACGCGTAACGCGCGCCGATCCCGCCGCGCCGCGCAAGAGCCTGGACAGCTACTACCGAGGCGACCTCGAGGACACGACTTCAGGAGGATCACGCGAACCCGACGTGACACAGATCGACGTCAGACAGCTCGATCCTCGCATCGTGATCGCCCTTCTCGACGGCGCCGGAACAACGACGTCGGTGCAAAATCCGACCACTCGGTACGTCTCTGTCGACAGCACCGAAAATGTTCCGACCATCCAGATTCACGTCGGCAACGACCTCGACGAGAGCGGGTACCTGACCGCTGCCCTCGATGGCGAAATCATGTCGATCTACCCGTTCACCCCCTGATCTAGCCGTGACACCTTGGTACACGTATCGGGCCGCAGTGTGGTTTTATATATCGGCGCGATATAGTTGGTTATCGCATCAAGCGGTTAGGTTCAACGACTCGGGAGGTTTGTCAGTTGCTCGAACTCGCAATCCTCGGGCTGCTCCTCGAGTCACCGATGCACGGATACGAGCTGCGTAAGCGGCTCACTGGTCTGCTCGGCGCATTCCGCGCGTTCTCGTACGGATCGCTGTACCCGGCACTGCGGCGCATGCAAGCCGACGGATTGATCTCAGAAGACGTCGACACTGCCACCGGCACGCTCAAGCGTCGGGCGCGTCGCGTCTACCAGCTCACTCCGGAAGGTCGGCAACGGTTCACCGAACTGGTCGCCGACACCGGGCCGCAGAACTACACCGACGACGGTTTCGGCGTTCACCTCGCCTTCTTCAGCCGCACCCCCGCAGAAGCGCGGATGCGGATCCTCGAAGGCAGGCGACGCCAGGTCGAGGAGCGCCGTGAGGGGCTCCGCGAGGCCGTCGGTCGGGCCAGCGGATCGCTGGACCGCTATACCCGTCAGCTCCATCAGCTCGGACTCGAATCGAGTGAACGCGAAGTGCGTTGGCTCAACGAATTGATCGCAGCCGAGCAATCGACAACAGGAACATCCCGGAAAGAAGGAGAACCCGACCATGGGTGAGAACAGCACCGCGGTGCGCGTAGCCATTGTGGGCGTGGGTAACTGCGCCTCGTCCCTGGTTCAGGGCGTCCACTACTACAAGGATGCCGACGAGACCCAGACGGTCCCCGGCCTCATGCACGTCAAGTTCGGTAAGTACCACGTCCGCGACGTGCAGTTCGTCGCTGCGTTCGACGTCGACGCCAAGAAGGTCGGCTTCGACCTCTCCGAGGCGATCCTCGCGAGCGAGAACAACACCATCAAGATCGCCGACGTCCCGCCCCTGGACGTTCCCGTTCAGCGTGGCCCGACCCTCGACGGCATCGGCAAGTACTACGCCGAGACCATCGAGCTGTCCGACGCCGAGCCCGTCGACGTCGTCAAGGCACTCAAGGACGCTCAGGTCGACGTCCTCGTCTCCTACCTGCCCGTCGGTTCCGACGACGCTGACAAGTTCTACGCACAGTGCGCGATCGACGCAGGCGTTGCATTCGTCAACGCTCTGCCCGTCTTCATCGCTTCCGACCCGGAGTGGGCTGCCAAGTTCAAGGACGCCGGCGTCCCGATCGTCGGTGACGACATCAAGAGCCAGGTCGGCGCCACCATCACCCACCGCGTGATGGCGAAGCTGTTCGAAGACCGCGGCGTCGTGCTGGACCGCACCTACCAGCTCAACGTCGGTGGAAACATGGACTTCAAGAACATGCTCGAGCGTGATCGCCTGGAGTCGAAGAAGGTTTCCAAGACCCAGGCTGTGACGTCCAACCTGACCGGCGCACTTGCCGGCAAGGTTCACGACCGCAACGTCCACATCGGTCCCTCGGACTACGTGGAGTGGCTCGACGACCGCAAGTGGGCATACGTCCGCCTCGAAGGCCGCGCCTTCGGTGACGCTCCCCTGAACCTGGAGTACAAGCTCGAGGTCTGGGATTCGCCCAACTCTGCCGGCATCATCATCGACGCCGTCCGCGCAGCCAAGATCGCCAAGGACCGCGGCATCGGTGGACCGGTTTACCCGGCTTCCGCTTACCTGATGAAGTCCCCGCCGGTCCAGATGGCCGACGACAAGGCTCGCATCGAGCTCGAAGCCTTCATCATCGGAGCCGACGAGGCCTGATTTAGGTTCACGCTGATTCGGGGTCTTGCGCCAACGGCGCAAGGCCCCGATTCTGTTATCCGCAGGGTGTTTCCGCATCCGCGCGGGTAATCACGCCTGCGGCTGCCGAATTGCCGTGCGGGTCCGGGTGCCGCTCAGCGTGGAATGATGGACATCAGAACCATCACACGGATCGAGGACCCCATGTCGATTACGTCGCTGCCAGTGCTCGATCTGTCGCTTGCGCAGAACCCCGACACCGCCGAGCAGTTCCGCACTCAGCTGCGCGAGGCCACCCACGAGGTCGGATTCTTCTACCTGGTCGGCCACGGAATTCCCGACGAACTGCAGCGACGCCTCCTCGACGTCGCCCGCGAGTTCTTCGCGCTACCGACTGCCGAGAAGCTCGCGATCGAGAACGTCCGCAGCCCGCACTTCCGTGGGTACACCAGGCTCGGCGGCGAACTGACCGAAGGCAAGCAGGACTGGCGCGAGCAGATCGACATCGGGGCCGAACAGCCCGCGGCCGAGCGCACCGACACCTCACCGGCCTGGGAGATCCTGCAGGGCCCCAACCAGTGGCCCGACGCCCTTCCCGAACTTCGCGACGTCATCACCGAGTGGAACGACACGCTCACCTCGATCGCATTGAGCCTCTTACGCGAATGGGCGGTAGCCCTGGGCCAGGATGCGAACATCTTCGACGACGCGTTCGCTCACGATCCGTCGATCCTCATCAAGGTGGTGCGTTACCCGGGCCGCCCGAAAGGTGCCGGCTCCCAGGGCGTCGGCGGACACAAGGACGCGGGTGTGCTGACTCTGCTCTATGTCGAACCGGGCAAGGGCGGTCTGCAGGTCGAGCACGACGGCGACTGGATCGACGCGCCGCCGATCGACGGGGCGCTGGTGGTCAACATCGGCGAACTGCTCGAGGTCGCTACCGGCGGATACTTGAAAGCGACTGTGCACCGGGTAGTTTCACCCGAGGGCGACGGCGAACGTATCTCGGTGCCGTTCTTCTTCAACCCGAACTACGCAGCGCAGATCCCGGAGTTCGACCTACCGCCCGAGCTGGCGGCGCGCGCCACCGGCGTCACCGTGGACGCGAACAACCCGATACACGATTCCTACGGGGCGAATGCCCTCAAGAGTCGACTACGTGCGCACCCCGATGTCGCGGCCCGCTGGTGGCCGGACATCGTTGCGGCACAAAGCGCTACCTGATGCTGAACTACAGATCCATCGCGACTTTCCACGCCGTGTGCATCGCGCCCTCGATGTAGTCGACGTTCACCGCGTCACCGACCACATGTACGTCGGACACGACACCGATCAGAGAATCGGCCAGTGGCGCCTGCGCCGACACTCCCGACGCGACGACAACCATGTCGGCTGGAGCGGTCCGTGTCTTGTCACCGGAACGGAATTCGACGTGCTCCTTGGTGATTCGCTGCACCGTTGAATTGCGGTGAATGTCCACACCGACATGCTTGGCGTGGCGCACCGCCGTCCAGCGGCGCGGCATCGCCATCGGAATACCCAACTGCTGGCCTTCTTCGATCAGCGTCACATTGCGACCTCGCTCGGCCAGGAACTCCGCAAGCTCGAGTCCGACAAGCGAACCACCGATCACGACAACGTCTTTACCCATGGGCAGGAACTTGCGGGTCACAGCTCGGATCGCCGCGGGGCTCTTGGTGATACCGGACAGCTTGCCCAACTTGGCCATCGTCCGCAGGAACGGCGGTACCTGTGAGACGTCTCCAGCTCCGGTCATCAACGCGCGCAACGAATCACCGGTGTGCACGTGCGGCAAGTCGCCGCCCGGAACACTAGGCCGCTCACGGACTGCACCGGTGGCCACGACTACGGCGTCGGGGTTCAGTGCCCGGATCGAAGCAACCGAGGCTTCGGTCTTCAGTCGAACATCGACACCGAGACGCTCGATTTCCACTTTCAACCAGCTGAGCAGACGCCCGTTGTCCGGGGTAGTGAGGCTCGAGAACCACAGGGTGCCACCGAGGCGATCGGACTTGTCCAACACCGTGACTCGGTGCCCACGTTCAGCGGCCACGCGGGCCGTCTCGAGACCACCGGGGCCCGCTCCGACCACAACAACGTGTTTCGGAGTGCTGGTCCGAACGAAGGGGAGAAGCGCTTCGTTGCCGAGCGCGGGATTGACAGCGCACAGCGGCGTCTCGTCCCAGAAGTTCTCCTGCACGCAGACGTAGCAATTGATGCAAGGCCGAACCCGCTCGGGTGCACCGTCTTTGAGTTTGTTCACCAACTGTGGATCGGCCAGGAGCTGACGGCCCATTGCGGCGAAGTCCGTGCGACCTTCCGCGATCATCTTCTCGCCAACCTCGGGGAGCATACGTCCGACCGTGATCACGGGGATCGATATCGCCTGCTTGATTCGCGTTGCATTGTCCGTGTAATAGCCGACCTTGTCGGGCAGGGGGCCGTCGGTGAAGTTGGCAAAAGCATTCAGCGCGGTACCGGTGACGTGAATGGCGTCAGCGCCGGCCTCTTCGAACATCTTGGCAGCCGCAGCAGCCTCGTCGACGGTCAGCCCGTCGGTTTCGCCGTACTCTTGACCGGCCAGACGCACGATGACGGCGAGCGCACCGCCGACCTCCTCCTTGACCGCTCGAATGACCTCACAAGCCAGGCGAGCACGGTTCTCCATGGAACCTCCGTACTCGTCGCTGCGCTGATTCGTGTACCGACTCAGGAACGCTCCGAGGACGTAGTTGTGGGCACAGTGAATCTCGACGGCGTCGCCGCCCGCCGCCTTCACCCGTCCGGCAGCCTCGGCGAACATGCGAACCAGCCAATCAAGATCTTCCTTGGTTGCCTCGTGGTACGTAGCCCTCTTGCCCTCGTTGATGGCAGCCATCTTGCCCAGTTCTTCTGGCGTGCAATCGGCCATCGCGCTCATGTCACCCGGCGGCTTCGGCGTGGACGGGACCAACTGCGGTCGGCCGTCGAGGGTATCGATGCGCGCCACCTTGCCGTGGTGTGTCATCTGCACACAGAGCTTGCTGCCTGCGTCGTGGACTGCGTCGGCCAACGCCTTGAGACCGGGGATGAACCGGTCTTCCGAAAGCCCCGGTTCCTTGCGGCTGGTGCAGCCCAGCGGATACGCAACAGCGCAGCAACCGGTGATGATCAGACCCGTTCCACCAGCTGCACGCGCCACGAAGTGGTCGATGTCGCCCTTTTCGATTTCCCCGTCTTCACACAGGTTCATGTCCATCGCAGGGAGAACCACGCGATTGGGCACGGTCATCGGGCCGATGGTGCCTGGTGCGAGCAGGTGCGGAAAGGTCTGGCTTCGGATCGTCACGAGCAGACGCTAGAACTGGACCACGCCCATCCGTTGCCGCACTCCCGATCAACGAGACTTCACGCGCTGTGACGTGCGAGGCACTCGGCTATCACCTCGAGCGCATATTCGAGGTCCGCGGATTCCACTCGCCCGTAGCCGATGACCAATCCGCCGGGGTCTCCGTGCGTTCGGGTGGACTCGACCAGGGTGGGCACTTCGACGCCGTGTTCAAGTGCCTCGCGAGCGACGGTGGCTGCCAGATCCGCGTCGAGTATGAGCGTCGTATGCATGCCGGCGCCGAGTCCGCGCAGTTCGCCGAACGGTGACAGCGCTTCCTCGACCGCCCGATCACGCTCCCGGTACCTGCGCCGGGCGGTACGCACCGCTCGATCCCATTCGCCGTCACGGAGCAGGGACAGGAGTGCTTGCTGCAGCGGAACCGACGGGAAGTCGCCGATTCGCTTGCGGTGTAATGCTATGCGGTCGACCAGGTCGAGGGGAGCTACCAACCAGCCCAATCGAATTCCGGCGCCGAGCGTCTTGGCAACCGTTCCGAGATACACCACCCGATCAGGAGCCAGCTGGGCAAGCGCAGGCAAAGGCGCTACGTCGTAACGGAATTCGGAGTCGTAATCGTCCTCGAACAGGACGACGTCGCGGGCGCGTGCGAACTCGATCAACTGGTTGCGCCGACCTATCGGAAGCAGCCCTCCTGTCGGATACTGATGGGACGGTGTCACATACACACCGCGGACGCTCTCCGACGCCGTTTCGAGTTGGTCGACACAGAGACCATGAGCGTCGACGGGCACGTCGAGCAGCGACCATCCACAGGCTGTTGCGGCCGAGGACGCATACCGGTATCCGGGATCTTCCATCGCCAGAACAGCACCACGGGTACGCAGAGCCGACAGGGCGAGGCCGAGACCATGCGTGGCACCTGAGGTGATCAGGATTCTCTCGGGTTCAACCGACATTCCGCGGGCTCTTGCCAGCAATTCCGATAGTGCCGAACGCAATTCGTAGTCACCCGCAGGATCGGGATCCTCGAAAGGTGGCGGTTTGGACCCGACGTCACGCCACGCCCGCCGCCACGCTGCCGATGCACGCGGCGGCGTCCACGGCACGCCCGGCCGGAGCTGCACCCTGGATGACATCTTGTCGGCGGCCTTCTTCGGTGTAGTCGTGGGAGTGACCATGGGGGAGGGCGCCTCGGCAACGAAGGTGCCTGAGCCGTGCACAGCGACAAGCCAACCCTCGGCGATCAACTGCTCATACGCCCGTTCCACGACGCCCCGCGCCACCTCGAGCTCCGCCGCCAGCTTCCGGGAACTGGGTAACCTCAGACCCACTGCCGCCTTACCACTGCGGATATCAGCTCTCAGGTGGTCGGCAATCTGGACCGGGAGCGCCCGCCGATCTGTCCGATCGAGGACCACGGCTACCGCCGAAGGCAGAAACATTCAGAACCCTCCCGGAAGTGGCAAATCGAAGTGGCCTATCGAAGTCTCCACTGATTGGACCATGACTTGAAGCCACTTTGCCACCAGCATTGTCTGCATGACAGATTCCGTTGTCTTTGCTGCTCCTGCTCCTGCCCCCACTGCACCTATTCCACTGTCCCCGACAGCACGTACGACGCACAAGCGCGCCCGCCACCACGGCGTCGCAGAACGCGCGGCACTCGTCGACGTCTTGCAGTCCGCGAAGCTGTGCCACATGGGCGTGAACGTCGGCGGAGTTCCCATGGTGTTTCCCACCGCCTACGGGTTCGACCTCGACGGCCCCGACCGCGGCGGATCTATTTATGTTCACGGTTCAGTCGCTTCACGGAGCTTGGCTCCCGACAGCGAAATCTGCATCACCATCACGATCCTCGACGGGCTCGTGTTGGCTCGGTCGGGCTTCCACCACTCGATGAACTACCGCAGCGGCGTCATCGTCGGATCACCTCGAGTCGTGACCGACGGCGACGAGCGCGTGAAGGCTTTGAATCTGATCGTCGACCAGGTGGTTCCCGGACGTTCCCAACACTTGCGGGAACACACGCGCAAGGAAATGGCGGCAACCATCGTTCTTGCGCTGCCGTTGTACGAGGCTTCCGTCAAGGCTCGCACCGGCGGCCCCGGTGACGATGCCGCCGACATCGGTATCGAAACCGTTTGGGCTGGAGTAGTTCCCGCAGCTACGCACTTCGGTGAACCGATCCCGTCCGAGGATCTCGACTCAGGTGTCGCGCTTCCGGACCATATCTCGACGATGCTCTGACCGCACACGCCGTACACACCGGGGCATGGCTATGCCCCGGTGTGTACGTATTCAGTTGCGCCCGTTCAGGCTGCTGTAGGTGGGCTGTTCCCGCCGATCGGCTGTTGATACGGATCGATCGACATCGGTGGATAAAACACCGTCTTCCGATCCGGCCCGATCTCCACCCGCCACTCCGTGTGATGCATCGTCCGATGATGATGACCGCACAACAAGATCAGATTATCGAGATCCGTTGGGCCACCATCGTTCCAGTGAACAATATGATGGGCATCACACCACCCCGACGGTGTCCCGCACCCCGGAAACG
>NZ_LPNP01000081.1:0-96064 GCF_019266045.1 Rhodococcus sp. MH15 | reverse complement strand
CCGACGGTGTCCCGCACCCCGGAAACGCGCACCCACCATCGCGAACCGCCAACGCCCGCCGCTGCGGAACTGTCGCCGTTCTCGCTTCCTTGCCGCAGTCGAGCGGAACACCATTCTCGTCCAACAAAATCCGCGTCACGGTGCAGTCGCAGGCGAGCATCCGGGCGGTGTCGATGCTGATCGGGCCCACCCAATCCGTCCACGCGAACCCGAGTTCCTGAGTGGACGGCAGCAAGTCCTTCAAGGACTGCAGATCTGTCATGTCTTTCGCGGACGCGGTCACCGTGATGTGTGGTTTCACTCCGCCTTCGATCGGACCCAACCCCGCCCGCTCGTACCGCCGCAGTAGTTCGCAGAACCCGTCCGCCCGTCGTAATGCCGGAGTACGCGCGTCCTTCACGCCGTCCTTCTCCGGCGTCGGCGCCGACAGGCTCGACAGCAACGTGATCAGACGCGCCCCGTTCACCGCATCCAGATCACCCTTCACCGACACGCGCCCGTACAAGCCTTTCGAGGCGTAGAACTCGTTACGCTCCGAATCCTCGCCGACCGGGACGCCGTCTTCGCGTTTTCCGTACTGCTTCTCGATCCGCCGGATCGCCGCCCGCACCGCATCACAATCGGCAATGTTCTGCGACGCCAACCCCAACAGGATCCCGCGAGCCTTGTCCACATCCGCCAGGGTCATGTTCTTCGGCGGATGCTGACAAAACGACGCCACCTGCCGCGCCTTCAACGCATGAACATCACCCCGGTGAAACGCATCCGCCACCACGGGTTCGAGCATCAACAACCGCGCCAACCCGACCAGCAGACTGCACTCGCCAATCTCCAGATTCGTCGAACCATGCAACCACTGCGCGATCGCCCGAAACCCCTTCCCTCCGAGAACCTCCCGGGAAAACATCTCCACGATCAACAACACCATCCGCGACTGCAACTCGTGCCGGACACGTACCAGATCCAGAACCTCACCCTTGAGGCCCTCACCATCCAGCTGCCACGCTTCCCGACTGTCCATGCCGAAAGTCTAATCGAACATAGTTTCGAATACAAGGAATGAAGAACCGAAACTAGATGCTAATCAACAACTTTCGCATTCCAGGCGAAACGGGCAGGTTCTTGGGTCGCGGGAGTTGCCGCAACTCCGCCACCGATAAAGGGCCGGACAAGATCCAGCGGCAAGGGGAAGACAACGGTGGAGTTGTTCTCACTACCGATCTCGTGAAGCGTCTGTAGATAACGCAACTGCAGGGTGGTCGGGTTGCGGCTGATCACCTCGGCCGCCTCGGCGAGCTTGGCCGAAGCCTGACACTCGGCGTCGGCGTTGATGATCTTGGCTCGCCGCTCTCGTTCGGCCTCTGCTTGCCTGGCGATGGCGCGCTGCATGTTGGCCGGAATCTCGACGTCCTTGATCTCGACGGTCGTGACCTTGACTCCCCACGGCTCGGTCTGCTGATCGATTACCTTCTGCAAGTCCTCGTTGAGGCGTTCACGTTCGGAGAGCAGCGAGTCCAACTCAGCTTTACCGAGAATGGAGCGCAGTGTGGTCTGGGCGATCTGTGAGGTGGCGGCCAGAAAATCCTCGACCTCGACTATCGAACGGTCAGCGTCGACGACCCGAAAGTACGTGACGGCGGTGACCTTCACGGGGACGTTGTCGCGAGTGATCACTTCTTGGACCGGTATCTTCAGCGTGACGGTTCGCAGACTGACCCGCTCCATGCGATCGATCGCCGGCACCAGAATCACCAGACCAGGACCCTTCAAGGGTGATCAGTCGACCGAGGCGGAACACCACCGCGCGCTCGTACTCGCGCAGAACTCTCACCGACATGCCCACAAGGACTGCAATCAGCACGACAAACACGGACAACACGACAAGCACGGTGGTCATAGCGGCAGCTCCCACGGTTCACGACGGCGCACTTTCAGAGTCAGGCCTCGAACCTGCTCTACGACGACGGATTCGCCCACGGCAGGCACAGAATCGTCGTACCCGAATTCCATTCGAGCACGCCATAATCCGCCGTCGAGCTCGACCTGACCCTGCGCACCGATCCAACTGCGAACGGTCGCGTCCGAGCCGACAAGAGATTCCGTCCCCGTACGCACGGGAGCGCGGCGCGCGGTAAGCGCTTTTCGACTCGCTACCGCCACCACGCCCAGGCCGACTACCGCGACCCCCGCCGTCACCGGAATCGCGATCAATTGCCCGATACCGTCGGACGTGAAGAGCATCCACACGCCGGCACCGATCATGAGTGCTCCAAGCGCACCGAGCACCCCCGCGGTTGGGGCATGCGCCTCGACCACGATCAACAGGACGCCCAGCAACAGGGCAACGACACCGATCGTCGTCATCACTCGTCTCCACGCTCGCGAGGACGCGGTCACGTCGCGTAGCCATTGTGCGATCGCGCCCTCGACTTCAACGGTAATCACGTTCGGCCGGATCTGCCACAAGCGCTTTCACATCACGTCAGAGAAGGACCTCACCGATCTGTCGTGCAGTCACCTTGGCAAGGTCGGCGAGAAACGGAATCCGTTCGTCGATCATCAGCTCGACCGGACCACGAAGCCCGAGAGCGTAACGCACAGTGCCGGATCCATCGATGATCGGAATTCCGATCGTTCGGAAATCCGGGGTCAACTCTTCGTCGTTGAATCCGTATCCTCGCTCACGAGTCAGTTCCAGTTCCCGGCGGATACCGGCGACATCGGTGATCGCACGCTGAGTGGTCGCTTCACGTGGCAGCGCAGCCAGCTCGGAATCGTCGACATCGGACCAAGCCAGAAAGGCTTTCCCCAGTGCGCTCGCATGCAAGGGAAGGCGGACACCCTGCAGCACGTGCCCGTCGGCCTCGCGCCACCGACTGAATCCGAGCAACACCACCTCACTTCCGCTTCGCACTGCCAGGGAAGCGGATGCTCCTGTCGTCGCGGCCAATTGCTCCAAAAAGGGCTCGGACAGATAGATCCGATGCTGCCGGTAGGAGACCTGTCCGTAAGCCGCCAGCGCCGCGCCGATGCGATACCGACTGGTTGCGTCGTCCTTCTCGAGAAATCCCGCGTCGACGAGCGACTGCAGCAATCGATGCGTGGTGCTGACCGCAAGCTCTTGTCGCCGCGCAACTTCCGAGACTCCCAGTTCTTCGCCACTGCGAAAACATGTGAGCATGGTCAGGGCACGGGTTACCGTCTGAACTCCCGCGCCGCGTGCGTCCGTCACGAACGATCCTTTCGCTGTGGCCTGATCGACCTGAGAATCGGACGCTAACACGGACCCAGCAGTCCGGCCATCCTTTCCATCAGATGGAAAGGAACCGAACGTGGACCTGCAAAAGCCCAGATGAACAGACTTCCGATGTTGTCAAGATTTCCAATCTCCAGAAAACAAACGGGGGTAAAACGGACAGGCACCCAATAGCGTCATCGTCGTCAGTTCTGACGATTCAACGCCTGAAGGAGCCACATACATGTCCCGCTTCCGCCGACTGCCACGAGCTGCCGCTGCGCTCGCCATGATCCCGCTGGCCGGGTTGGCGGTGGCGTGTGGGTCTTCCGATTCCGACAGCGCCGCAGGCAATTCCAGCGCAGACTTCACGCTCAAGGTCTTCGATCCCGGAAACTCCGGTGCCATCGCCGTCGGCAAGCGTGACGGAACCTACGACGAGGCTCTGGCACCGCTGGGCGCAAAGATCGAATGGGTCAAGACCACACCGGGATTCAGCTCCAACCTCAAACTCTTCAACAGCGGTGAACTCGACATCCAAACCGGCGCATACAGTCCCGTCGTCGGCGCACTGTCCAAGGACGTGGGTGTCCGCATCTTCGCCACGTCCGACCCGTACAACAAGGACCAGGCCGGCATCATCGCCACTCCGGAGTCCGGCATCAAGACCGTCGCAGATCTGGCCGGCAAGCGCATTGCCGTCAACCCTGCAGGCAAGGGCGAGTACATCACGCTCAAGGCCCTGACGCAGGCCGGAGTGCCGATCGATTCCGTCGAACGTGTTCCGCTGCAACAGGCTGACGCGGCGTCGGCGTTCTCCACCGGGCAGGTCGACGCGTGGGCATCGTTCCTGATTCCGTATCAGGAGGCCAAGGCCAAGGGCGCGGTCGAGATCGCAACCGAGGCGAGCATCGACTCCGTGGACAGCACCATCATCGCCGGCCGCACCGTAGTACTCGAAGAGCATCCCGAAGTGGTCCAGAAGTTCCTCGAGGTCACCCAGGAACTCACCGCGAAGCAGCAGGCCGACCCGGCAGCATTCGAGAACGTCTTCGAACAGACCGGTCCGCGCGCACTCTCCGGACAGCGACTCGACGACGCGATCACCCTGGGCGGCCAGATCACCAACTTCCGCTACCCGACTGCAGCCGACGCTACCGACCTCGAATCGATCTCCACGTTGTTCGCCGACAACAAGGTGATCCAGCAGCCGATCAAGGGCAGTGACGTGATCTTCGACCTCCAGGGTGCTGTGGCAGGTTCGGCAGCGGCAGCGCCCACCACCGAGGGGAAGTGACCCGATGGTGACGCTGACCCGGCCCGCACGAACTGCGTCGCCGTCAGTGGAGCATCCGCAACTCGAAACGCCCCGCTACCGCCGCAATCGCAGCAGGCCCAAGTGGGTCTCGATCCCACTCCGCTTCCTCGTGCCCGCGCTGCTGGTTGCCGGATGGTGGATCGGATCCGCTACCGGACTGATCCGCGAAGAGATCCTGGCCGGACCTCCGGCGGTGTGGACGGCATTCGCCGAGCTCTACCAGTCGGGTCAGTTGGTCGACTTCGGTCTCGCGTCGCTTCAACGTGCTGCACTCGGTGTTTCGGTCGGTGTGATCGTCGGATTGGTGCTCGGGGTTCTGTCCGGTCTCTCCTCGCTCGGCGAAGAACTGATCGACTCGACCATGCAGATCAACCGCGCGGTTCCGTTCCTCGCGCTCGTTCCGTTGTTCATCGCCTGGTTCGGTATCGACGAAACCTTCAAGGTAGTCCTGATCGCCGTCGCGACCGTCGCCCCCATGTACGCGTACACCTACCTGGGAGTGCGCGGAGTCGATCGCAAGATGGTGGAAGCGGCACAAGGTTTCGGCCTGACGGGTTGGCGACTGGTGTTCGGAGCGATTCTTCCGACCGCCCTCCCCGGTGTTCTGATGGGGCTTCGAATCTGCCTGTCGCTCAGCATCACCGGATTGATCGCCGCCGAGCAGGTCGGCACACGTGAGGGCATCGGATATCTGGTCACCCTGGCGCAGGAATACAACCGCACCGACTACATGGTTCTGTGCATCGTCATGTACGCGGCACTGGGACTCATCTTCGACGCAATCGTCAGACTGATCGAGCGGTACTCCATGCCGTGGCGGAGATTGTCGGTGGCGCGATGACGAATACAACCATCGGCTCGCTGCCATCCACCGAAGCACCTCTGCCGCCGTTGGCAGCCCGTGAGCGGACCGGCACCACCGCGGCCGAGCGACGTGCCGGATCACCGGTAGCGGTCTCGCTCACCGGAGTACGTAAGTCGTTCGGTGACAAGACTGTTCTAGGTGGTATCGACCTCGAGATCACGCGCGGCGAGTTCGTCGTTCTCCTCGGCCCCAGCGGTACCGGCAAGACAACCCTGCTGCGAGTGCTTTCCGGTTTGGAAGCACCGGACAGCGGTGATGTGCTGGTCCCACGCGACCGCACGGTCGTCTACCAGGAACCGCGATTGATTCCGTCGAAGCGAGTTCTGGCCAATGTCACAGTCGGACAGAAACGGTCACGTCAGGTGACCGACAATGCACGCAACGCACTCGCCGAGGTCAACCTCGCGGACAAGCACCGCGCCTGGCCGGCCACCCTCTCCGGCGGCGAGGCCCAACGCGTCGCATTGGCTCGTGCTCTGGTTCGCGAACCTGAACTATTACTGCTCGACGAACCGTTCGCAGCCCTCGACGCTTTGACCAGGCTCCAAATGCAAGACTTGGTAGGCGATCTGGTCGCCCGCCACCGTCCGGCAGTACTGCTCGTCACGCACGATGTCGACGAAGCCGTACGACTTGCCGACCGTGTGCTCATCCTCGACAAGGGCGGGTTTGCCGTGGATGTCGACATCGACCTGCCACGCCCCCGCGATCGGAACGATCCCGAATCTCTGCGCTACCGAGCGAGTTTCCTGAAGGAACTCGGCGTCGGTCGCACCTTCCCCGACGGACAGGACAGTTATGACATTGATCGCTGATTCCGCAATCGACACACTCTGGTACACCCGCTGCCCCGTTCCCACCGCCAGCGGCCTCGCCAACAGTCTCGGTTGGCTCGACCGGACGGCAAACGAATCCGGAGTGCGTTTCGGCGTACTGCAAGATGCCGGACCGGAATTGGCAGTGCGCCATTTCGATCACCACCTCTCCGGACTCATTCGCGAAGGCGGCAACGTCCCCGCACTGGCCGCGCGTGCCAGTGGTTCTCCGACGAGGCTCATCGGGCTCACCTGGATCGACGAGGCCCAGGCAATCCTGGTGCGCGGAGACTCCGACATCCGAGAAGCCGGTCTTCTGGCAGGCGCTCGGATCGGCATCCCGGCCTGGGCGGCAGATCAGGCCAGGAGCTTTCCCCGTGCCATGGCCCTGCACGGCTTCGCCTCCGCACTTCGACTCGGCGAGTTGAGTTTTGCCGACGTCACTCTCGTCGAGGTTGCGACGACGGCAGCCCCCGAGGTCCGCACCGCCTCGTCCACCCGCAACACGACGTGGGGCGTCGAATCCCTGCTACGCGGCGACGTCGACGCCATCTACGTCAAGGGTGCCCGCGCCCAGGAAGTTGCCCGCGAACATGGCCTCGCCGTTGCCGTCGATCTCGATTCCACTGCATCGCTACGTGATCGCGTCAACAACGGCACCCCACGACCGATCACAGTTCACGCCGACCTACTCGAACAACGCCCGGACATCGTCGTGGGTTTCCTCGCCGAGAGCCTGAGAGCGGCGGACTGGGCCGCAGCCAACATCGACGAGGTCCGAGCCGTTCTGCAGACCGAAACACAGTCGGGGCCCGAAGGTGTGGTGGCAGCGTACGGCGAGAACTTCCACACCGGACTGCATTTGAGCCTGTCTGACGAGCGTGTGGACCTGCTCGGGGTGCAGAAACAATTCCTGTATGCGCACGGCTTCCTTGCCGCCGACTTCGACCTGCAGTCCTGGGTGGCGCACGAACCACTGGAACAGGCACGCAACCTTGTTGCGCAGAAGGGCACAGCAGAATGACGGACGTCTACTGGGAGCTGCCCTCTCGCGGTGACGGACGCCGGGCGGTGGCCGCACTGAACAGTCGCGGCGGCTTCGGGCCGCAGCGACCGACTACCGTTGCGACCGATGTTCGTCCCGGAAACTTCGGGCCCTTCGACGAATTGGCACAGATCGTTCTCGCAGCCGAACTATCGGGCGTCGACGGCGTTGTCGCACCGTACGATCCGAATGGCGAAGAATCCTGGATCGTTGCTGCCGCCGCCCTACGTCAGACGCGTCATTCGCGAGTGGTCGTGGAGTTTCACCCCACTTTCGGCACCCCCGTCTACGCCGCCAAAATGTCGGCGACACTTCAGCGCCTGTCGGCAGGTCGTCTCGAATGGCGAGTGAAGGTAGAGACGGACCCCGAAGACGCCGCTGCTCGCGGCGACGTGGTTCGAGGAGCCGACCGCTACGCGCGCGCCGCGGAGTTCCTGACCGTCGCCCGTGGCGTATGGAACGAGGAGCAGATTCTCCCTGGCGGATTCGGCGGCACGGGTTACGACTTCGACGGCGAGTACTACGACGTACTCGGCGGCGGATTCCGAGGCATCTTGTCGGGACTCCGCTTTCCCCGAGTGCATCTGACCGGGGACTCACCGGAAGCTCTGGAACTCTCGGCCCACCATGCCGATGTCCATCAGTTCACCCTTGCCGGCGGCGAGTTGTCGACACGGATCACCACCCTCGACGACCGAGCATCCGAACTCGGCAGGACCGTCGAGAAGGTCCTGCGCATCCCGATCATCGCGAGGGAAACAGCGGACGAAGCCTGGGCTCGCGTCGAACGGCAACTGAGAGAAGCCGATTCCGCTGCACTCGAGATCGATCGGGGCGGCATCCTGTGGTCCGGATTCGACCGCATCGGCTACGAGCACAGTATCGGCCTCGTCGGAAGCTACGAGGAGGTGGCGCAGCGATTGTCGTCGTATCGCGATATCGGCGTGGACGGTTTCGTCTTGTCCGGTCGGCCACACATCGAAGAGCTGCACCGGGCGGGCGAGCATCTCCTGCACCTGGTCGATCCCGAGGGTCGGATTCGCAAGGAAGAGAAGGCCACCACAGAAGAGAAGGCCACCGCATGAGCATCGATTTCTATTGGCGGATCGGGATGGAAGGCGACCACGCGTCGCTGCGTACTCCGCGTCGCTACAACCGCGGCGATGCCGGTGGATACGGGCCGGGCAACATTGCTCCCGCGATCCGCGGCGGCGAATTGGACGGATACAGCTACATCGACCACATGGCAGCGGTGGCAAAGGCTTCCGAGTCCGCAGGGTTCCTCGGTGGACTTCTGCCGTCTTTCCCGATGACCGAGGATCCGTGGGCGACCGCAGCAGCGTTGGCCGCCGAGACCACCACCTACCGTTTCATGGTCGCGTTCCAACCGGGGTTCCTTCACCCGGTACAGGCAGCGCGGATGTCGGCCAGTCTGCAGCGAGCAACCGGCGGACGTCTGGTTTACAACATCATCAGTGGTGGAGGCGGAGCGCCTCAGCTGTGGTGGGGCGACAAAGTCGACCACGACGATCGCTACACCAGAACGTCCGAGTTCCTCGATGTCCTCAAGGGTGTGTGGGACGGCGAACCTTTCGACTTCGACGGTCGCTTCTTCCAAACCCACGGCGCCGCACTGCCAACCGGACTGGCCGGCCAACCGTTTCCCGAGGTGTACTTCTCCGGATCTTCGGCCGCAGCCGTCGCCGCCGCCGGACTGCACTCCGATTACTACCTTTCCTGGCTGGAGCCGTACGCCGATCTCAGAGCCAAGATCGACGGAGTGCGGGAGAACTCGGCCAAACTGGGACGCACGCCGAAATTCGCCGTACGCATCGACGTCGTAGCCCGGCACACCGAAGAAGCCGCGTGGGCCGAGATCGAGAAAGGCTGGGCCTTCGTCGACAAGGGGGCCGCCGACCGTGCAGCCCAGGGTGACTCGGTGGGCGCCGCCCGCATCAAAGGCTGGGTACCCGAACACATCACCGGCTACCGAGATCTGGAAGTGCAACCCAACGTGTGGTGCGGCTTCAGCCTCATCCGCGGCGGACCGGCGTTCGGACTGGTCGGCAGTTACGAGCAGGTCGCCGAAAGACTCGACGAGCTGCGCGAACTGGGCGTCGACGCCTTCATCCTCGCCGGTAACCCGCATCTCGAAGAGGCATACCGCGTCGGCGAAGAAGTTCTTCCCCTCCTGCAGCGCACCCCGATCACACCTTCTGGACTGGAGACTCGATGACCACCACCGAAACTCGACTCGACACCGATACCGATACCGCAGCATTCGTCGAAGAAGCTCGCAAAGCAGCAGACAAAGCATTCGACGTCTTCCGCAAGACCGGAACCGTTGCAGCCAACGGGACCGTCAACTTCGTCGAACGAGTACCCGGCACCGAAATCGCGGTCGCCCTGAACGATCCGGGACCGTGGGCGAACGATCCGTCGGTGTCACCGGTTGTCGCCACCTTCGATGGAGAGGTGCTGTCCGGCAACGGATCGGCCGGATTTGTCACCGGCTACGCATCGGTCTTCCGTCAGCATCCGGAAATCACCAGCGTTGTCCACATCCACACACCGTGGCTCGGCGGTTGGGCACAGACACATCGGACGCTACCCATCCGCTATGCGGCTTCGCAGAGGCTGACGCTCTCCCGAGAGATTCCGCCGCACATCGATCGGTCCCGTTCTGCAGGCGATTTCATTCTCGAGCGTCTCGAACACGATCCCGATCTGGTGGCGATCTTCGAAGCCAACGGCGGGGTCAACGTCATCGGCCGCAGCGGGTTGCTCGACCTCGCGAAGTTCGTCGTCCTCCTCGAGGAGGGCGCCCAGTTCCAGGCGATCGCCGAATCCCTCGGCGGTTCGGTCGAATTCGATCCGTCCAACCTCGCCGTGCAGTGGGGCCGTAGCGGACTCGCCGACGAGGCGCGTCGACGCGGCCTCATCTAGCCACCCCCATCACTGATTCAGAACAGGAAACCGTAGATCTCATGACCGTTCGCGTCGGATACTTCCCACACAACAATTCGCTGTTCGTACTGCGCCACACCGGAATCCTCGAACGCCGTCTCCCCGATGTCGAGTGGGTGGACCTGCGTGAGCTTCCCGCCAAGCCTGCAGTGAACCCGGAAAACGCCTTGCCGACCCTGCACTCGGACTGGCTGTTCGAGGAGGGCGGATACGACGTGATCGGAACCGGATTCACGCCGCCCGTCACCGGATTGGCTCAGGGCCGCGATCTCGTCTACATCGGAATCTCCGGCCCACGTGTGGAGAACGGGCGCCTGGTAGTCAAGGCAGAGTCCGAGATCAACACGGTTGAGGACCTGCGCGGCAAGCGCGTCGGCATCGCGCACGGATCGTGGCAGACCACACTTTTGTTGTTCGCCTTGGATCAGGCGGGGCTGACCTGGTCCGACATCGTCCCCGTCGACACCGACGTACGCGGTGGTGGAGCGGACCTCGTCGACGGCACCATCGATGCCTGGGTTGGCGCGTACCCGGGGCTGACGGACATCGAAGCGAACCACGAACTGCGCACGCTGATCGCCACCGACGGACTCTTCAGCCACCCCTCACTGTGGTTCACCCGGCGCGATTTCGCGGATACCAACCCGGAGGCCCTCCAGGCGATCATCGAGGCCCTGCAGGAATCCGACGCCTGGATCGAAGCCAACCCCCGCGAAGCCGCCCAGGTCTTCGTCGACGACGTCGAGAAGCGTGGCGGGTCCGCGAGCCTCGATGCCTGGGAAGCTGCACTGCGCGGACGTCCTTTCGGTGTCAACCCTGTCACCGACGAGTTCCTGGACGAGCAGCAGCGCGCGGCCGATCTCCTGCTGAGCAACGGACTACTGCCGAAAGCGGTCACCGTCCGCGAAGCAGTCGTGCCGTGGATCAGCGAGTTCGTCGGTTCGGATCGTTCGTCGATCTGAGGACCCACTCCTGACAGATCCGCTTCACACGTGACAGATACCGAACGGTCTGCCATTGTGAAGGAATGCGGCGGCGCGTGGGTGAGAGTTGGTCCACGCGACCAGTCTCAGGGGTAACCCCTGGGTCGGCCAGAAGAATTGGATACTGCGTCCACCGGCGTTCGGCACGCTCCGCGTGCTTGCCGCCGCACCGGACAAAGGATTTGGTCACCCCGCCCCGTCGCATCCCGGAGTCGGATCATGCGTGACTTCGAGCTCGATCCCGAGTTGGCGCGTCGTCTGGCCGTTGCGGCCGCTGACGCTCCGTGGACCCTCAGCGGCCTCGAGGAGGCATTCGGAACCGTCTTCGGCGTTTCCCCGACGCTCCTGGCCGTGCGCGTTCTCGACCTCATGCCCGCCCCACCGTTCGAACCGCAGACTCTGTACCGATTGCTTCGCGAACTACCTCGCCTGCGGCCTGTTCCCCTCTCACTGGACACCAATGAAACCTCGGTGTGGCGGTTCGACGTTCCCCGCTACAACACCAGTGTGGACCTGGCTCGTTCACTGGATCTGACGATCTCCGAACTCGAGTGGTTCGCCGACCGAGGGGAATGGCTCCGCACGAAACCCCGACCGCTACGCCACTACCGGCCGATGCAGATCAGCAAGAAGGCCGGCGCTCGCCTCCTCGAGGTACCGAAACCCCGATTGCGCGAAATTCAGCGGAAGATCCTGCGCCGCATCCTCGACCTGGTGCCCCCGCACGACGCGGCACACGGATTTGTCCGTGGTCGAAGCCCTCTGACTTTTGCAGCGCCGCACGCACAGTCGGAAATCGTGATCGGCGCGGACCTCGCGCAGTTCTTCCCTTCGATCAGCGGCAGCCGCGTTCATGCCGTCTTCGCCGCCCTCGGCTATCCACCCGCAGTGGCAGGCGTTCTCACCGGATTGTGCACTGTTGCAACGCCTGCCGATACCCTGCGCGGCCTACCGTATGCACAGGCATCACAGCTACGCACCGCGCATCTTCCGCAAGGCGCACCCACTTCTCCTGCACTGGCGAATCTCGTCGCACGCAAACTCGACATCCGCTTGAGTGGACTCGCACAAGCGAACTGGCTCACCTACACCCGATACGCCGACGACCTCGCGTTCTCCGGAATCGAAGTAGCCGACGTCGGCACCCTCCTCTGGACGGTCGAGCAGATCGCCAGAGACGAAGGGTTTGCCATCCATCCACGAAAGACCAAGGTGATGCGCCCTCATCGACGCCAACACCTCACCGGGCTGGTGATCAACGACCAACCCTCGTATCCGCGCGACGACTACGATCGCTTGCGCGCCCTGCTGCACAATGCCGCCAGTACTTCTGCGCAGGAACAGAATCGGGATGGCGTGGAGAACTTCCGCGCCCACATCTACGGCCGGATCGCGCACATCGGCGAAACCAGCACTACACGCCGACGCACATTGCTGCGCCTGGCTGAACGTGTGGATTGGGACGGTTAGTGCCCGCGAGCAGTCAGACCCGCGGGGTGTAGGCCATGCATTCGACCTCCATGTGCGCACCCAGTGCCAGTCCGTCTGTTCCGAACGCACTGCGGGCCGGCAGTCTCGACGCCGGGAAATACTCGAGGTAGACCTTGTTGAACTCCTGCCAACGAGACATGTCGTCGAGCATGACAGTGCATTTGAAGATTGCTTCGACGCCGGAACCGTAAGCGATCAGCGAAGCCACGATGTTCTCCATTGTCTGACGAGCCTGCGCTTCGAAGCCGTCGGCCAAAGTCCCGTCCGGGAGCATGCCGATCTGACCCGACAGATACAGAACGTCTCCGACGCGCACTCCGGTGGAGAACGGCGTATCGAAAGCGGGTGGTATGAACTCGACGGTCTGAGATGAATCCATTAGATCTCCTCGGAGTTGAATATGCGTGACGAGTTGGCGTTTCAGCGCACTGGGCGCGCACGAACATCGGCCAGGAAGTGCGCCACCAACTCGTTCCACGCGTGTGGGTCCTCGAAATAGGGGGAGTGGCCGCGGTCGGCAAGCTCGACCACTTCGGCGTGGGGCAGGAACTCGGCGGCGCTGCGAATCCGCTCGGGTGTCATCAAATCGTCCAGCTCACCCGCGATCAGCAGAACCGGTGCAGCCACCGCCGCGAGTTCGGCCACCGAATAGTTGTGGGCCTTGAGAATTCGGAAGAACTCGGTGTCAGGTGGGCGATGACCGAAGGTGCCGAGAGCTTGGTACAGGTATGCCCTCGCCATGTCCAGGCTCGGCAACCGTCCGCCCACAGCGGGATGCTCCCCCAGGGGCCGCGCGGTGACGGGTGCTGCGGTGAGGGGAGGTGCGCTGTCCGGACCGAATCCGACGGGAATGCCGCCGGTCGTGCAGGCCAGGACTACCGACTCCACCCGGTCCGGAACAGCGATCGCGGTCCCCAATGCGGCCCAACCGCCCATCGACTGGCCGACCACGTGCGCTCGATCAACCGCCAACAGGTCCATGATTTCGATCAGATCAGAGACTGCCGCTACCGGGCCGTGGTTGCCGTTCTCGTTGGTAGAGCGGCCGAATCCTCGCTGATCCCAGCTGATCACCCGATAGTGCTGAGCGAAGTAGGGCACCTGCTGGTACCAGACGGCCGCATTTCCGCCGAGACCGTGCGTGAGAATCAGATCCGGGCCCTCGCCGGCAGTCTCGTACCAGACCCGTTCGCCGTCTGCGACGGTGATGAAGCCCTCGGTCCGTGAAATCATCCTTATTCTCCTGTGTCGGACGGGCGCTTGCCCGAAGTGTGGTCAGTGAGGAGTTGCTGCACTTCATCGGTGGCCCGCAGCAGGTGTTCTTCGACCATTCGCGTCGTCTTCGCATCGAAGTCGGTATCGAAACCGATCACCGTCAACGCACAGAGCGGAGACCCCTTGCGGGAAGACACTGCACGCGAGACCGAACCGATGATGTCCTGAGATCGTTTGTGGACAACGGCGAATCCGGTTTTCTGCGTCTCGGCGATGTCGGCGAGAAAGCCGGTGGGTCCTTCCAGCGGATAGCCGCTCTTCTCCACCATCGCCAGGTAGGGCGCCCGGGTGTTGTCCTCGAGTGCCGCCACCAACGCGAGCGGACCCGCGAACCGGTGCGGCGGAAGCAGATCCCCGAGCATCCGAGTGATCATCTTGAGTCTCTCGGGACGCAGCGCCGCGATGATCCGCGTCCCGCCGCTCTCGAGAACCTGCAGATTCACCATCATGTCCGTGCTCTCGGACAGCACCCGCATGGTCGGATCGCACAAGGCCGCCAACGAATGCGCTGCCGCTTCGTGGGAAACCTGCAGTGCAGCCGGGCCGGGGAGATAGCGACCGTCGTAGCGGAAGACCCAACCACGGTTCGCGAGTTCTCCGAGCACTCGGTGCGCAGTCGGGCGGAGCATCCCGACTTCTTCTGCCAGTTCGCTGAGCTTCATCGGCGTGGTCGAGCGCGCGATGGCCTCGAGTAGATCCAACGCTTTGTCGACGGCGGACGCAGAACCCTTCGTCATCCGATCCCCTCCCGGTGCCGTGGATGTACCCGGCGATCCGAAATCTCGTGTTCTTGGAAAACCCTTGGCATTCGTCTTGGAAATTACTATAGTCACAACAATCGTTCCGGCGTACGGAATTCTTTGAGCTTCTTCACCTTCCCACCGGATTACCGGCAAGGAAGTCATATCTTTCCCAGCGAGAGGTTTTCGGACATGACGGTTGGACTTACCCTTCGGTCGACACCACGGTTCAGAGTTGTTGCCCTAGCCGCGGTCGCGACCGCGGCATTGGCACTGACAGGCTGTTCGAGCGACGCCACGGCCTCCGACGACGGGGGCACCCAGACCACCACGATTCGAATCGCACCTCAGCCGATCGCGGACTTCGCACCGATTTGGCTCGGCATGGAGCAGGGGTACTTCACCGATGAGGGACTCGACATCCAACTCGTGGAGGGCGGCGCTAGTTCCTCGGCTCAAATTCCGTTGTTGCTCAGCGGAAATGCAGATATGGCAGCCACGACTGCCGCTGCCGCAATTCAGGCACGGAGCCAGAACATGCCCGTCACCATTGTCGGCGGGCTCACGAATTTTGCCGCAAATGACAGCGTCGACCAGTCCGGTCTCGTGGTCGCCAAGGACAGTTCCATCAGCGGCTTCCGTGACCTCGAAGGCAAGACCGTCGCGATCAGCGGTTTGAAGTCCGTCAGCGAAGCAGTCATCTCTGCCGCGGTGGAGAAATCCGGCGGAGCAGCGAACAAGGTCTCGTTCATTCAGGCGCCCATGCCCAACCTCGGCGACCTGGTTTCCACCGGCGGGGCCGACGCGGCGTTCCTCATCGATCCGTTCCTGAGTAAAGCAACCGACTCGGGGCTGAAGATCCTCGGCCACCCCTTCCCCTTGGCCGCACCCGGTGTACCGGGGACCTCGCTGGTCGCTTCGGAATCGTTTGTCAATGCGAACCCGGACTCACTCGCGAAATTCCGTACCGCGCTTGCCGAATCAGTTGACTACGCCAATCAGAATCCGGGCGCGGTCAAGGCTGCACTCTCGACGCAAGCCAAGATTCCGCTCGAAATGCTGGCCAACAGCAAGAATCCTCAGTTCGTCGCAGTAGTGGAACCGGGTGCTCTCGGCACGGAGATCGAACTGCTGGTCAAGTACGGGGTACTGACGGATTCGGTCGAGGCCGAATCCCTGCTGACCCCGGCCAACTGAGTTGTCCGCCTTGACAACCCTGCAGACTCGCCGCAGGCAGGTTCTGCTCGGTCGGCTGCTGACGCTCTTCGCGTTGGCAGCCGTCTGGCAGATCTTCGGAATGCTCGGCGACGAGGACGTCAAAGGTATTCCGAAGTTCAGCGACGTGGCAGTGGCCTTTGTGAACGAACTCGGCACGTCCTCGTTGTGGACATCACTGGGACAAACGGTGACCACCACGGCGATCGGATTGGCGCTGTGCCTGGTGATCGGAATCCCGGCAGGGCTGCTGCTCGCCGCGCACCCGTTCCTGACGGTCTCCTCCCGCTTCGTCATCGACTTCTGCCGAACCGTTCCGCCGCTCGCAATCATTCCGCTCTTTCTGCTGATCATGGGCCCGACGCAACGGATGGCGGTGGCACTGATCGTGGCAGTAAGTGTGTGGCCGATTCTGCTCCAGACGATTCACGGTGTGCGCAACGTCGAACCGGAACTGCTGGCGACCGCACGCTCCTTCCGACTTCCACTGTGGCGCAGGCTCGCTCTCGTCGTCGCACCGGCGTCGATGCCCTACATCTTCACCGGGATTCGCATTTCGGCAACACTGAGCTTGCTGCTGACCATCGGTGCAGAATTGATCGCCGGCGTGCCGGGACTCGGTAAGGAGATCCTGCTGAGCCAATCCGTCCCCGATCGAATGTTCGCACTGATCATCGTCGCCGGACTACTCGGAATGCTGCTCGCCTTCGCCGTGATGGCGATCGAGAATCGTTTACTTGCCTGGCATTACATCCCGAGGAGGATGACGACGTGAAGATGATGTCAGGACTTCGACTCCTCGCGTGGGAGTTGTGGCTGCCGATCTTGATCGTCGTCGTATGGTACTTCGGTTCGGAGTCGAGCAAGTCGCCTTACTTCCCGCCGCTGTCGCGTATCTGGAAAGCGTTTGTGGACAACTGGTTCGGTCCGGGATTCGCCCACGATGTCGTACCGAGCTTGACCAACCTTGCCTTCGGTCTCGCCGTGGCACTGGTGGTCGGCGTCGGCGCCGGTCTCCTGCTGGCACTGTTCCCGCTGGCTGCCGACATTGCCGATCCGTTTCTCCAGTTCTTCCGCGCTATTCCGGCGCTGGCCGTATTACCCGCTCTTTTCATCGTTTTCGGAACCGGTTCGACGGGTAACGTTGCCGCCATCGCCTTCGGCGCGGTCTGGCCGATACTCCTCAACACCCTCGACGGCATTCGCTCCATCGACCCGAGTATCCGATTGGTGGCGCGCAGCTACCGGATCCGTACACCCCTCCTGGTCACGCAGGTACTCCTCCCCGGAGCGATGCCGCAGATAACAGTCGGTATCCGCACCAGTCTCGCGATCGGTGTCGTCATCATGGTCGGAAGCGAAATGTACGTCTCCACTGCAGGAATCGGTCACTTCGTGATCGTCGCGCAACAGACCTTCGCGATCGCCGACATGTGGTCCGGAATTCTCCTGCTGGGAATCATCGGATACGTGCTCAACCTCGGATACGGCGTGATCGAACGATGGTTGCTCAGATGGCAGCCGCGGACCCACGACGCTCTCGCAGTGAAAGGAAACTGATGTCATCCACAGAATCTGCGGCATCGATACCCGCAGTCGAACTGAGCGGCCTCGGGGTGACCTACGGCGGTCCCACCGGCCGCGAAGTGCTCCGCGGCATCGATCTGTCCATTGCACCCGGAGAAATCGTCTGCATCGTCGGCCATTCCGGCATCGGCAAGAGCACGCTGATTCGTTGCATCGCCGGTCTGCAGAAGCCGACCACCGGTGAGGTCCGCATCGCCGGGATCGCGATCGATGCACCGCCGGCCACGCTGGCTCTCGTGTCACAGGACTACGGACGCACACTGATGCCGTGGCTTCGAGTGGGCGAGAACGTTCGCCTGCCGCTACGGGGCAACGGTCTGGCGCGGAAGGTTCAGAACGAGAGGGTTAGCGATGCACTTGCCGTTGTCGGTCTAGGCGGTGCTGCGCGTTCCTACCCCTGGCAGTTGTCCGGCGGAATGCAGCAGAGAGTGGCGATAGCTCGCGCTCTCGCCTATCGGCCGCAGGTACTCCTCATGGACGAACCCTTCGCGTCGGTCGATGCGCAGACCCGCGCGGAACTCGAAGACCTGCTGCTGACGCTTCAGCGTGATCTTGGCATCACCGTCCTCCTCGTCACCCACGACGTCGACGAATCGGTGTACCTGTCCGATCGAGTGGTCGTCCTCGGCGGAACTCCGGCATTGATGCAGGACATCGTCGACGTCCCGTTGACCGGAACTCGAGATCAACTGACCACCAAGGCAGACCCACTGTTCATCGAGTGCCGTACCAGGGTCCTGTCCGCGATCCAGCAGTCGAAGGTGGTGGCGCCCGTGTCGTAAGCGCCTCGCCTAGGCTGGCTCCGTGATCCTTCTCCTCATCGGCCTCGCGCTGCTCGGATTCTGCGGCTACCGGTTCAGGCAGGATCGACGGAGGCTGAGCAACGGCGTCTACCTACTTCTCGGACTGATCTTCACCGGTCTGTGGATGTTGCAGTCGGGTGCGCCAGGCACCGAGGTCCCGTCGTTCGTCATCGCGACGATCGCTCTGCTCTCGCCGTTGCTGGTGCTCATGCTTGCAGGATTCCTGATCGTCAACGGGGTCACGATGCTGCGGCGCGAGGGATTCAGCGTCGCGAATCTGCTCTCACTCGTCGCCGGACTCGGCCTGCTCGTTCCCTACGTGTTGCTCGCATCAGCGCTGCTGACGCAGAGATATTGGCTCGCAGTCGTTCTCGGTTCGTTCAGCCTGGTCGCGTCGTACCTGGGGTTTCTGTTCACGAGCTTTCTGCTCTACTCCTACGTCTACGGACGCCAGAAGTACCAGCCCGGGATGGACGCAATAGTGGTTCACGGCGCCGGGCTTTCGGGCGCCGACGTGACACCCCTGCTTGCCAGCCGTCTGGACAAGGCGGCCGACGTCTTTCGCGCCGAGGTCCGCGAAGGACGTTCACCACTGTTGGTCGTGAGCGGCGGGAAGGGTTCGGACGAGGTGGTCAGCGAGGCGGAGGCAATGTGCGTCTACCTCGTCGATCACGGGATACCAAGCGAGAGCGTGATTCTCGAGGACCGCTCGGCCACCACGCTCGAGAACCTCGAGTACACCAGAGACCTTCTCCGTGCCAACACCACGAAGCCTCGAATGATTCTGGTCACCAGCAACTTCCACATCCTCCGAACCGCGACGTTTGCCCGAAGCCTCGATCTGGATGCGGAAGTCATCGGTTCCCACACCGCCCGTTACTACCTGCCGAGCGCCATTCTGCGCGAGTTCGCCGCCGTCACGGTGGAGCACAAGTGGCTCAACGGAACTGTCTGCCTGATCCTGGCCGCCCTGCCCCCACTGGTGGTCTGGGCGGCAGGAGGCATTTCGTAGCCGGATTCAGCGAATCAGGCTCTCGACGCCCATCGGTCGGCGACCCAGAAGCAGTTCGACGGCCGCGCTGCCGGCAAGAAAATCATGGTGGTTGTAGAACTCGAACATCGCCGCCAGACGCGAGCTGGCGTTGACGTCAAGGCTGCTGCCGATCTGTTCGCGCCATTGATCCACGCTGATCTGATCTATCGCGACGGTCCGTGACGTCTGCTTTTCCACCATCTGTGCCACCTCCATGACGCTCAGAGCTTGCGGGCCGCCCACCTCGTACGTCGCTCCGTGATGTTCACCCGAGCCCTCGCTCAGTACGACCGCGGCAACAGCCGCCACGTCCGCCAAACTCACGAACGAGAACTTCGTTTCCGCGCTGTACGGCAGGACGATGGTGTCAGACCGACCAGTGAGTACCGCCTCGAAATTCTGCGCGTACGCACACGGTTGCAGCACAGTCCATTTCAAGGGTGAACGATGCAGTTCGTCCTCACACCTGGCTTTGTCCAGGTGATGCGGCATGGACGGGCTGAACGGCCACGCGACGGAGTGATAGACAAAGTGCTCCACTCCCGCCGAAGCCGCTGCCGTCAGCGCATTGCGAAGCAGTGCGGGCTCGTCGGGATGGACGTTCGGGGCAATGAAGTACACGCCTCGGCACCCGGCGAGCGCCTTGCGCAGTCCGCTTCCGGTTTCCAGTTCTACCTCGAAGTCCCCGTCGACACGCGCCTTTCGCACCAGTCGCCGAACTGTCACGCTCGGCGGCAGTGCTGCGACGACGGCCTCACCGGTCTTACCCGCGGCGCCGATCACCGCGATGTCGGCGCCGCGAGCAATTCCGTTCTCCATGAGAGTTTTCCGTCCTAGACGTAGTCGTAGACCGCTGAGGTGGCGCCACCCGAAAGCTGCGCGTAGCCCGGACCCCGATCGAAGAAGGGCTCGTTCTCACCGCGTTCCGAGCGCAACTGATCCCGTAGCTCGGTGGTAGCAGCCTCGTCGACGGTCGGCTCGTCACCCTCGATCACAACGACAACGCCGTAGTCGTCGCGTGCACCCTCTACGGAAACCTTGCGCCACTGAATGTCTCGCAAGACCTCTTCGGTCGGGCGCTCCAGTGGATCTCCCCAACCGCCACCACCGGTGGTGCGAATCCGTACGACCTCGCCGGCCTTGATCGGCTCGGCATCGGTCAGCGCGTCGAACTCACGCTCGTTCGGTCCACCCGGATCCAGGACGACGGAGAACGGCCGACCGGCCTTGCCGCCCTTGACTCCCCAGCAGGCGAGAATCGAACGGTCCGCGATGGACATGAAGTGAGCATCCTTGAGCATGCGGATGTGCTTCTCGTATCCCAAGCCGCCGCGGTAACGTCCGGCTCCGCCCGAATCCATGGCCAGACCGAGCTTTTCGACGATGAAGGGAAAACGGCTCTCGGTGAATTCGGTCGGCAGGTTCCGTGAATCGGGAACGACGTGAATCGTGTCCTCGCCGTCGGCGTAGTAGCGTCCGCCGGAACCTCCGCCGAGCACCTCACGCATGAGATACGAGTGACCCTCGAAGTCCTCACCGTACACACCGGTGTACCTGATGGTCTCCTGATCGGCGGGCATGTTGCCGTCCACAGCCTTGGCCACGACGCCGGCCAGCACTCCGAGCAGACGGAGGATGACAAACGTGCGAGCGTTGGTGGGGGCAGGGAAGATCGGGGTGATCAGTGTTCCCTTTTCGGGGAACTTCATCTCGATCAGCGGTACGACGCCCTCGTTGACATCCAGTTCGGCCATGCGCTCCGGGGTGTCCGCGAGGTTACGCAGAATCGGGGCCAACCACTTGATGAGGAAGTTTCCGTCCGCGTAGTCACCACAGTGGTTGATCGGGCCCTTTGCCTGCGGTCCGGTTCCGTTGAAGTCCAGGATGAGTCGCTCGCCGCCCTCGTCCTCCGGCCGCGTCTTCGTGAGCGTGATCCGCTGGATGTGGAGCATCGGTTCGTCGACGCCGTCGTGCTCGGCGTAGTCCTCCCACGTGTACTCACCGACCGGGATCTTGCTGAGGATCTCGCGGCGGTACGTCTCGGTGGTCGCGTCCATCATCGCGTCGAAGCACGACTCGACGGTGTCGACGCCGTAGCGCTCGAACAGTTCGGTGAGTCGGCGCGCACCCATCAGGCACGCCGAGCACTCGGCGTCGAGATCGGCTGCGAGAGCGTCGGGCATGCGGGAGTTACGCGTCATGATGCGCAGCGCCGCCTCGTTGGGAACTCCCTGGTCCCACAGTTTGATCGGCGGAACCATCAGTCCCTCTTCGTACACCGTGGTGGCGCCGGACGGCATGGAGCCGGGGCAGCAACCGCCGATGTCGTCGTGGTGACCGAATGCCTGAACGAACGCAACAACCTTCGGCTCGGCATCGGGAGTGACGCGGGCGAAGACAGGCACCGTGACGCAGAGGTCGGGGAGATGGCCGATGCCACCTTCGGACAGGTAGACGTCGTTGTGGAAGTACACGTCTCCCGGCTTCATCGTCTCGAGTGGGAAGTCCCGGGCGATCGGATGAACCAGTGCGGAATACGAACGGCCCGTGAGCTTGCGGAGGTTCCGGTCGTGAATACCCGCGCGGAAGTCGTGAGCGTCACGGATCATCGGCGAACGCGAGGTGCGCGAAATGGAGGTCTCGACTTCCATTTCCACGCTGGCGAGGTAACCGGCGACGATCTCGACCAGAATCGGATCAGGTGACGCGCCGTCGGTAGCGGTGAGTCGGTACGGCTTGGCCGCGGTGGCAGCAGCAGCATCGAGAATGGCGGTCATCACTTCACTCCGTTCGAGTCGGAAGACTTCGAGATACGAATGTTCCCGAAGGTGTCGATACGTGCCGAGAATCCGGGATGGATCGGGACAGTCGAGCTGAACTCCTCGATCACGGCCGGTCCTTCGATGACGTCACCCGCACCGAGCAGTGTGCGATCGTAGGTGGCCGTTTCGACCCAGCTGTCGAAATACGATTGACGCGAACCGGTTCGAGCGGTGTCGGCGCCGGTGCCGGCCGGGATCTCCTTGAGCGTCGGACGCTTGATCGGGCCGATGCCACTCACGCGCAGGTTGACCCATTCCACGTGCTGCGACGGGTCTCCCCGGAAGTCGTAGCCGTACAGTTCGCGGTGCGCCTGGTGGAACGCCTCGGCCGCGTCGTCCATGGTCTGCGCCGTGACGGTACCTTCCGCCACCGGGACGCGCACCTCGAATGCCTGACCGAGGTAGCGCAGATCCGCAGTACGAGAGTACTTGCGCTGCGTCTCGTCGAAACCCTCTTCGGCAAGCGCAATCTCGGCTTCGCCGGCCAGCGCGTCGAACTGGCTCTGCAGGTCTTCAGCCTTCAACCGGTCGTGACGACTGACATGCGTCTGGACGTAGTCGTTGCGGACATCGACCGTCAGCAGACCGAACGCGGAGACGTTACCCGGATTGAGCGGGACGAGAACGTCTTTCAGACCCAGGATGTCGACGAGACGGCAGGCGAGCAGCGAGCCGGAGCCGCCGAACGTCACGAGGGTGAAGTCGCGAACGTCGAGGCCACGCTTGACGGTGATCTGACGCAGGGCGTTGGCCTGGTTCCACGCCGAGACCTCGAGGACGCCGACCGCGCACTCCTCGAAGCCCAGACTGAGCTGTGTTGCAAGCTCTTCGAGGCCCTTGCGTGCCAATTCCGTGTCGAGAGGAATCTCGCCACCGAGCAGATGGGGTGGGATGCGACCGAGCAGGACGTGCGCGTCGGTGATGGTCGGTTCGCTGCCGCCCTTGCCGTAGCACAACGGTCCGGGATCGGCGCCGGCCGACTGAGGGCCGACTCGGAGGGTGTGCTCCGGCGTCATCCACGCGATCGACCCACCACCGGCGCCGACGGTCACGACGTCGATCATCGGGATCTTCGACGGGTAGTTGCCCACTCGCCCTTCGGTGGTCAGCGCGGGCTCGCCGCGAACCACGACGGTGACGTCCGTCGACGTTCCGCCGCCGTCACAGGTCAACACCTGCTCGACGCCGGCGGCGTCGGCGATCAGCGCAGCACCGAGGGCTCCGGCGGCGGGTCCCGACAGGACTGTCGTAATAGGCTGGTGAACAACCTCTTTGGCCGACAGGACACCGCCGTTGGACTTCATGACGTAGAACGGGATGTCGCGGGGTTCACCGTCGGTGGTCGAGAACTCACGCAGACGATTCGCGATGTTGTTCACGTAGTTGCGGATGTTCGGCTTGACCGCGGCGTCCACGAGTGTGGTGATGGACCGCTCGTATTCGCGGTACTCACGCAGCACCTGGCTCGAGATGCTCACCGTCGCATCGGGGAAAACTTCGAAGAGGATGTCGCGTACGCGCTCCTCGTGCGTCGGATCGGCGTACGAGTGCATGAGGCAGACGCCGATGGTCCGGATCCCGCGGTCCTTGAAGAACTGCGCTGCGCTGCGAACGCTCTCTTCGTCGAGCGGACGAATCTCGCTGCCGTCGAAGGAAAGGCGTCCACCGACGGTGCGTACACGATCGGCGGGGACGATGCGTTCGGGCTTGACCCAGAAGTACGAGTTGCCGTAACCGTCCGGCACCGACTGACGAGCGATCTCGAGAACGTGCTCGTAGCCCTCGGTGGTGATGAAGCCGAGGTTCTCGACCTTGCCTTCGAGCAGCTTGTTCGTCGCTACGGTCGTGCCGTGGCTGACCGCACCGATGGAGTCGCCACTCTCACCGAGCTTGGCGAGTACCTTCTCGATACCGGCGAGAAAGCCCTCGGCGGGGTCCGCCGGGGTGGACGGGGTCTTGGTGGTGACGATGGCGCCGGTTTCGTCGTCCACTGCCACGATGTCGGTGAACGTTCCGCCGGTATCGATACCGACCCGAATCTTCCTGGGTTCCACGCTTCCTCCTGAGATCTTTGGCTCGTCTCGTCTGGTACCGATCGACGGTTGCGGCCTAGCCGGTAAGTGGCTCGTACCTGACGTGTAGAGCTATTCCACAGGTTCGGAAGAGCGGATTCTTTGTCACAATTCGCCGAATCGGGGGACCAAGGTTCGGCGCACGATCACGAGCGGATCTTCGCCGGCGCCTCCATGGGTTACGCGGACGTGAAAAACGCCCCGAACCTGGTCGGTTCGGGGCGTTTCCCTCATCGCAAATCAGCTGTTGACACCTGAGTGAACTACTCGCGACAACCAGAACGCGCCAGGAATCCGCCTATAGCAACACCTGACAAAGCAATGGCTGCGCCGACGACGGCGCTGACCATCACCGTGCGAGCATCTGTGCCGCCCGCTGTCGGTGCAGCGGCCGGAAGAACCGCCGGTGCCGCGACAGCTCCGGAAACTACCGGCGCGCCTTCGACCGCCACTGCCGGTACCGCCGCCGCCACGGCGGCAGTGACCTTCTCGGGAATGCCGTTGGCAATGACGCCGTCGATGCTCTTGAAGAACACCCCGGCCATCTTCTTGGCTACACCGGTGATCATGCGCTGCCCGACGCCGCCGACCATCCCGCCGACCACGGCGTCGGCGTCATACGAAAGCAGCGTGCCACCCTCGTTCTCCGTCAAGGTGACCGTGACGTCCGCCTTCACCGTGCCGGGAGCACCCGCCCCCGAAGCCGTCATGACAAACGAATTGGGCCGATTCTGTTGCGACAGAACAACCTCGCCGTCGTAGACGCCCTTGATCGACGCAACTCCCGCCATGATGGAGAGCTTGTAGTGATTGTCCGTGAGCTGCTCGAGCGACTGCACACCGGGAATGGTCGCGGCCAGTACACGACCGTCCTGGAGCTTGTCGTAGACCTCTTCGCGAGGTGCCGTCAGCTGCGCGGTGCCGGCGATTCTCATGCATTCTCCTCTGATGACGAACCCGCGTGTGCGAGTCGAAGTTCGAACAGTTCGGACGGTGAAATGGGCATGGACGTGATCGAGATTCCTTCGGCGTCCTCGATGGCAGCCGCGATGACGGCGCTGGTGGGGATCACACCGGCCTCACCGGCACCCTTCATTCCGAGTGGGTTGAGTCCCGACGGCGTGACGGTGTGATCCATCTCGAGCGAATCCGGCATCTCGGTGACGAACGGCATCAAGAAGTCCATGTACGACGCGTTGAGCATCTGCCCGTGCTCGTCGTAGACGATCCGCTCGTAGAGTGCGCCGCCGATACCTTGCGCGACGGCGCCCATGACCTGACCTTCGACGATGCGGGGGTTGATCACGTTTCCGCAGTCGTGGATGACAACGTAACGACGGACCGTGATCTCGGCTGTCACGGGATCGGTTTCGACGATCGCCGCGTGCACTCCCGAAGCGAAGGTGGAACTGGGCGGCGAGTAGTAGCCGGTTGCTTCCAGACCGGGCTGCTCACCCTCGGGAATCGGCGGCTTCGACATGTCCGTGTCGGTCTTGGCGAAACCGGTGGCCAGCTTCGACTCACGGTCGAACGCATATCGTAGCGGGTTCGACAGCACGGCAACAACACTCAGCGGTACGGACGTACCCTCCACTCCGGCTTCGGTGCCGATCTTGCACACGTGGCCTTCCCGGAGTTCCAGTTCGGTTTCCGGCAGATCCAGGATTCCGGACGCGATCTTCTTCGCCTTCTCCGCGACCATCTGCGCTGCGACGTGGAAGGCCGAACCTGACATGACCGCACCACGCGAGGCGAAAGTGCCGACGGCATAACCGAACCGGCGGGTATCACCCGTGACGATCTCGACGTCGGAGACCTTGACTCCGAGGTCGTCCGCAACGATCTGGGCGAACGCGGTCTGGTGGCCCTGACCCTGCGTCGTCAAGCCTGTTGCGGCCTTGACCTTTCCGGACGTCTCGACGACGACGTGTGCACCCTCGTAGGGTCCGGGTCCGGTTCCCTCGACGTACGCGCCGATACCGATGCCGACCGACCGACCTTCGGCGCGAGCCTTCCTCTGGTACTCGGGAAATCCGTCCCAGTCGATGAGCTTCTTGAGCTTGTCGATGCCCGCCTGGTAGTCGCCCGTGTCGTAGATCAACGGGCGTCCGTCCTGGAACATCAGGCCGAAGTCGTACGGCATGTCCTCGGGGCGAATGAAGTTCGCCTCCCGCACCGCGATCTTGTCCTTTTTCAGGTACTTGGCGATGGCGTCCATGGATCGCTCCATCGCGAACACGGCCTGCGGACGTCCGGCGCCGCGGTACGGGGTCACGATCACGGTGTTGGTGTACAGCGAATAGGCGTTGACCCGGAACGACTTCGGCTTGTACGGCCCGAGAACCTGCGTCGCGGTGTTGATCATGACGATGATCCCGTACGGCAGGTAAGCACCGTTGTCGTGCCAGAACGTGAAGTCGAACGCCAACAGACGACCATCGTCGTCGAATCCGATGTCGACCTTCTGGATCTGACCACGCTCGTGTGCGCTCGAGATGAAGTGCTCACGGCGATCCTCGACCCACTTCACCTCACAGGAGATGCCGGCCTGGCCGAGTCGTCGAGCGGCCCACGTGATCATGACTTCTTCGGGCCACGGGTGAACGATCTTGACGCCGAATCCGCCGCCGACGTCAGGAGCGATGCAGTGAACCTTGTTCAGCGCCATCCCCAATCGCGCTGCGATTGCGGCGCGGGCGGACGTGGACGTCTGGGTGGAGGTCCAGAACGTGAGGGTGTTCTCGTCACCGTCCCAACGTGCGTAGACGCCCTTGCCCTCCATCGGCATGGAAGCCGAACGCTCGATTTCGAGATCCAGCGTCAGTCGGTGCGGCGCGGCGGCCAGTTCGGCATCCAGATCTCCGAACCCGTGCTGCAGGTGAGCGGCGACGTTGTCCGGAACGTCGGCGTGGACGGCGTTGGCGGCGGTGCGAGCGACGTCGATCCCCACTACAGGCTTCAGCGCCTCGTAGGTGACGTCGATCTTCGCGCAAGCGTCCTCGGCGATGTACCGGTTGTCGGCGACCACCATGGCGATGGCTTCGCCGACATGCTTCACCTCGTCCTTCGCGAGGGGATACCCGTTGCGCGGAGCGATGATTCCCGGATGCGGAATGAGCAGTGGCAGGTTCTCCGCCATTTCCGGCGTGTCCGCGAGGAGATCTTCGTAGGTGTAGATGGCATGTACGCCAGGCACTTCCAGCGCCTGATCGATGTCGATGTCGATGATTCGCGCATGAGCGTGCGGCGACCTGACGAATGCCGCGATCAGCGCGTTGTGGCCCAGATCGTCGAGGTATCGCCCCTGACCGCTGAGCAGACGCGTATCTTCCTCGCGCGGAATCGGTTTACCGAAGAACTTGCCGTCGTCGGCAACCGAATGATCGGCCGTCGAATGATCGGAAGCGGGATGCTTCGCCCCGTTGCGCTTTGCTGGTTTGACCGGAGTACTCATGCCTTACCCGCCCGTCCTCCGACGGGATTCGTCGTTCCCCGCACCTTGCGATCCAACGCCTCCCGAGTGGACGCGTCGTCGATTCCGAGCGGGAACTGCCCGGCCCGTTCACGCTTGATCTCGGCCGCGCGCAGAACCGACGCCCTGATGTTCTGGTACCCCGTACAACGGCAGAGGTTTCCCGCTATCGCGTCGGTAGCTTCCTCCCGCGTGGGGTTGGGGTTCTCCTCGAGAAATGCCGCGATGGTCGTCACGAATCCCGGAGTGCAGAATCCGCACTGCAGACCGTGACAATCCTTGAACGCCTGCTGAACCGGATGCAAAGTGCCGTCCGGCTCGACGAGGCCTTCGACGGTGGTGATCGATCGACCTTCGAGGCTGGCCGCGAGGACGAGACAGGACCGAACCGGCTTTCCGTCGAGCAGCACGGTGCACGCACCACACACGCCGTGTTCACAACCCACGTGCGTGCCCGTCTTACGGAGGTGGTGACGAATGGCATCCGAAGCCAAAGTGCGGGAGGGAAGAACGACGGTGTTCGTCACCTCGTTGAGCGTGAACGTGACAGCTACATGGTGCTCACCGGTGTCTGCTGCCAGCTCGGCAAGTTGATCATCGATGGAGCGATCGTTTTTGGACATTGTCACCACTTTCCTGCCAGTACTGCGTTCTCACTGAGAGCATCCGTTGCCGCCGCGAAGCCGACCCGCGCCGTGAGCGCGGACACCAACTGCGAGCGGTACGCCGCCGTCCCGTGAATGTCTGCCTCGGTATCTATCTGCGCGCGGGCGCATTCCCCGAGGGTGCGCCACCGCGGGTCTCGCTGATCCGTCGCGGACGCCCCCGCCAACACGTTCGTGTAGTCCACGACCTGCCCCAGCTCTCCGGCGGACACGTACGTCATGTGCGCTTCGGCCACCAGACCGTCGACCACACGAATCCGGGCGACGACGCCGACCAGTGCATAGTCACCGTGACGACGCGCGATCTCGTCGATGGCGGTTCCCACGCCGGGTTCGGCGGCGGGCACCGACACCGACACCGCGATCTCGTCTGATTCCAGGCTCGACTCGAGAGGGCCGGCGAAGAGATCCGTCGACGCGATCTCGCGGGTGCCACGCACCGACTGGACGGTCACGCTGCCCCCGAGCAGCGTCAGGACTGCCGGCATCTCCGCCGACGGATCGGCATGGACGATGGAGCCGACGCTCGTCCCGCGGTTACGGATCGTGGGGTGCGCTACCAACTGCAGAGCACGGTTCAGCAGAGGCTGGACTCGACGAGCACCTTCGTCGGCCGCCAGCACCGAGTGCGTGGCCAGGGCCTGGAACCGCACTCCTTCGTCTTCGGACGAGGTCACCGAGGCGAGGTTCGGGATCGATCCGATGTCGACGATGTGGGCGGGCGCGGCGAGGCGCATGGACAGCAGCGGCACAAGCGATTGCCCACCGGCGAGCACCTTCCCCTCGTGAGAGACCTCGGAGAGGATTCGGCACGCGTCCTCGACCGAGGACGGTCGGTGATAAGTCAGCGGCGACGGTTTCATTACTCAATCCTGCCTCTATGAGTCACTTCACGTTTTGTGCAGATGTGACAACGGTCACGGGTCATACCTGGCATACATTCAACTTGGCATCACGTGAGCTGCGCCACGGGCTCTTCAAGTTCGTCATCTGACGCATTCGCCCCCGGCGTTGCGCCCGGCCGCCTGCCGGACTTCGGCCTGTTCAGTTCAGGGTTCCAGGACCCCACGAGCCGGCAGAGGTGGTACATCACGATCAAGACGATGGTGCCGAGCGCGATACCTCCGAGCGAGAACGTGTCACTGAACTTCAGCGCCGTGTCGCCGATACCGATGATCAGACCGGCGGCAATCGGCATCAGATTCAGCGGGTTCCCGAAGTCGACGCCGTTCTCTTTCCAGATCTTGGCGCCGAGCAGACCGATCATGCCGAACAGAACCACAAGAATTCCGCCCAGGACGCCGCCGGGCGTCGCCGCCATGACTGCTCCGAACTTGGGCGAGAAGCCGAGCAGGATCGCGATGAAACCCGCAATCACGTACGCGGCGGTCGAGTACACCCGCGTGGCAGCCATGACACCGATGTTCTCGGCATGCGTCGTCGTAGGGGAGCCGCCTACTGCGCTGGCGATGGCGGTGGCAAAACCGTCACCGGCAATGGCGCGTCCGATGTACGGGTCGAGATCGTCGCCCGTGATCTCGGCGACGGCCTTGACGTGTCCGGCGTTTTCCGCGACCAGTGCGATGACACCGGGAAGCACCAGAACGATGAACGTGAGGCTGAACGAGGGAGCGTGGATACCGACGATCCCGTTGGCTTCGTCCGAGAACGGCGGCAACCCGAACCAGGACGCCGAGTGCACCGAATCCCAGTTGACACGAAAGTGCTCGGTGGGTGCGCCACTACCACTGGCGGACGTGATCGGACCGGAGAGCCGGTCGAGGACCCACGAGAAGATGTAGCCGAAAACCAGCGCGACGAGAATGGCGATACGCCCCAGGAAGCCGCGTAGCGCAACGCTCATCACGATCAGTGCAACCATCACGATCAGTGCCACCCACTGATCCTGCGGCCAGTACAACCCCGCGACCACAGGCGCCAGGTTGAAGCCGATCAACATCACCACAGCGCCGGTGACCACCGGCGGTAGCGCTTTACTGATGACGCCACCGCCGAGAAAGTGGATGGCGATGCCGACGAATCCCAGAACCAACCCCGACACCAGAATCGCACCGGTCACTTCGGCCGTCGTTCCACCTTGGGCACGAATGGCGGCAACGCCACCGACAAAAGCTGCGGATGTTCCGAGGTAGCTGGGGACGTGCCCCTTGACCACCAGCAGGAAAAAGAGCGTACAAAAGCCTGACATCATCACGGCAAGTTGAGGATTGAGGCCCATGATGATCGGGAAGACGAACGTCGCGCCGAACATCGACACGACATGCTGGCCGCCCAACCCGATGGTTCTCGCCCAACTGAGTCGCTCGCCGGGAGCGACCACTTCACCGGCTCCGATGTTCTTTCCGTCTCCGTGCAACGTCCAGATCGGCATGACGAGACCTTTCGCAAAGGAGGAAGGTGTTCGAAATGCTTTGTGCCCCAGCTCACAAACACCGTGTCTGGAGTGAAACGCTAATGCAGGACCGAGATTTGGACGTGATGACAATCTGCCAGAACCCACTCACCGAGATTGGCAACAATGGTGGCAGATGATGCGGGCAGGGGTCATCGTCAGTGCTGGAGGCAGTTTCGACCGAGATGAGGACCACGCCACAAAGGGCCCAAACATTTTCTTCGGCTTAATGATTCCGTAACACGATGTCTGTCAACGGAAAACGAGGTACCTAGCCGAGGGCTGCGAGGATTCCCGCTGCCATCTCCGCGACCTGATCATCGGTCATGACAAACGTCGGCGAAATCTGCATCGCACCCTGACCCGCGGCGCGACCCGAAATACCATGCTCACGAAGCGTCTTCACAAACGGCAACGCCTCCGCCGGATCAGCCAACTGCACCGCAGCAACCGCACCGAGCCCACTACGAACCTCCGCCACCCGCGGATGCTCCGCCAACGGCTGCAGATGCGTATGCAACGACGCCTCCAAACGCTTCGACTCCGCGAGCAAATTCTCACGCTCGAGAATGTCGAGGTTCGCCATCGCCGCCGCAGCAGCACCGGCATGCCCGCCGTAGGTGTACCCATGGCGCCACCACGAACCGGCATAGAACGGCTCCGCCACCCGCGGCGCGATGAACACCGCACCCATCGGCACGTAACCCGACGTCAAACCCTTTGCCGTGGTCATCATGTCGGGCTGCAAATCGAAACGAGTGGACGCGAACCACTCACCACCGATCCGGCCGAAACCGGTCACGACCTCGTCGACGACAAAGAGGATGTCGTGCTCGCGGCAGATGTCACGCACCTCGGCCAGGTACCCCTCCGGCGGAAGATACACCCCACCCGCACCGATGATCGGCTCCGCGAAGAACGCCGCGATCTTGTTCGCACCGATCTTCTCGATCAACTCGAGCAGGCTCTTCGCATCATCCCAGCCGACGGTCGCCGCATCCGCCATCAGCTCGCCGTACCCCTCACGGTTCACCGGAATACCAGCGAGAGCCGTTCCCGCAACGTGCATTCCGTGATACGCCTTCTGACGACCGACGATAATCGCCTTCTCCGGCTGCCCCACCTCGTGCCAGTACCGACGAGCCAGCTTCGCCGCAGTGTCCACCGAATCCGAACCACCCGAAGTGAAGAAGATCTTGCTCCCGGCAACCGGCGCGATCGTCGCCAACCGCTCCGCCAACACCTGCGTGGTCTCGGGAACAAAATCACCGAAATTCGAGAAATGAGCGATCTTCGACAACTGAGCCGCCACCGCATCCGCGATCTCGGTGCGCCCGTGCCCGACATTGGTGAACCACAGGCCCGCCGTCGCATCCAGATACCGCGTGCCCTCGCGGTCCCAGATGTACGCGCCCTCACCGCGAGAGACGACAAACGCGCCGTTCTTCTCCACAGCGCCCATGTCCGCGAACCCGTGCCACAATGCCGAAGCCATCGTCTTTCTCTCCCAACTGGATACGTTCGAAATAGATCGGTCAGTTCACGCGGAGTGCGGGCGGAAGAACCCGCTCGACCCACTGGGTTGCCTGCTCGAATGCGTAGGCGAGTTGGAGTACGTCCAAGTCGGCTCCGTGCCGACCGATGATCTGGATACCCATGGGAAGCGAACGATCGTCGAAGCCGACCGGCATCCCCGCAACCGGAACCCCGGCCATCGTCCAGGGAACAACCGTCTCCATCCACCGGTGATACGTGTCCATCGATCGGCCGTCGACGGTCTCGGGCCAGTGAGTGTTCTTGTCGAAAGGAAACACCTGGGCACTGGGCGCAAGAATGTAGTCGTAGGTTTCGAACATCTTGGTAATGGCCGACAGCCAGCCGTTGCGGGCCTCCGCGGCCTTGGTCACGTCGAGAGCCGACAGTGTGACCGCGTGCTCGAGTTCCCACAACAGTTCGGGCTTCATCAACTCGCGCAAGCTCGGATCGTTGTACTGATCGATCAAGCCGAGCTGTGCCCACCAACGCCACCGCAAGAACAGTTGCCAGATGTCCTCGGGTTTGAAGTCGGGAAGCGCCGCCTCGACGCGGCACCCCAACTGTTCGAAGACCTCGAACGAGGATTCGCACAACTCGAGAACTCCAGGTTCGGTTGCCAGGTAACCGTTCCAGTCACCGACCCATGCGATCCGAGAGCCCTTCAGATCCCGTGCGAGGCTTTCGGTGAACACAGCGGGATTCTCACGAATCCCCAACGGTGCATAAGCATCCGGCCCCGCCATCGTGGAAAGCAGGTGAGCCACGTCGGTGACGGTTCGGCCCATCGGACCCACAACAGCGCCCTGAGCGATGAATCCCGTCTCCGGTATCCGACCCCAGGAAGGTCGAAACCCAACAACGTTGTTGAACGCCGACGGGTTTCGGAGCGAACCCATGTAATCGCTTCCATCAGCCACCGGCAGCATGCGAAGCGCCAACGACGCTGCGGCGCCACCGCTGCTACCGCCGGCAGTGCGCGAATTGTCGTACGGCGACACCGTCGTACCCCACACCGGGTTGTACGTCTGGGATCCGAGTCCGAACTCCGGTGTGTTCGTCTTGCCGATCACAATGGCACCGGCAGACCTGATCCGCTTGACGAACAGTTCGTCATCTTCGGCGATTCGATCCGCGAACATCGGCGACCCGGACGTGAACGGCAGACCCTTGGCTGCCGAAAGATCCTTCACCGCATGCGGAAACCCGTGCATCCAACCGAGATACTCCCCACTCGCCAACTGCGAATCACGCTCGCGCGCCTCCGCCGTCAACGCTTCCCGATCCCGCAATGCGACGATCGCGTTCACCGCCGGGTTATGTAATTCGATCTGATCGAGGAAGCTGTCCATCACCTCGACACACGACACTTCACGCCTGCGTATCAGACCACTGAGCGTGACCGCATCGGCCATGACGAGTTCGCGATTCTCGGGCGCACCGGAAACGCTCTCGTCGACAGGGTCAGCAGCATGAACCATCGTGAATCCTTTCAAGCAGTGAAGTGGGGTACGCCGCGGCGGACTCGCCGACACCGGCAACTGATTCGAGGACGAATTGCCGGTGGCGGCGCGACTGTCGAGGTTTCCAGCGAGGTTCTTGCCTACTACTGACCGAGATCGACGATGGCAGCGACTGGGCCGCCGCCCTCGGGACCCTGGTGCGCTGCCGATACCGAGACGAACACTGCCGGATCGCCGGTGACAGCTGCCGTGACTCCGCCGACACACGACTTGATCTGGCGGTGCCAGTGCACGTCGGAGTCGTCGAGCATCGCATTACGACGGCCACGGACCGTTCCGTCCTGACTGGCCTCGCACTTCAAGAACACGTTGACGAGTTGACCGTCCAGGTCGCTCGAGTGCGGCCGCTCCGGAAGTTCGAGTCCGGCGTCACGGATCGCCGCCCAGATGCCGTCCTGGTCGAGCGGATCCTTCATCACGCTGTGGCCGATCCGGTAGCGTCCGCCGACGCCGCGTGCGTTACCGACGACGACGATCTGCGCGCGGTCCAACTCGACGCCGGACGAGCAGGATGCGACAGAGGAGAAGAGTTCGCGGCTGTGCATGACATCCTCGTCGGTCGGCATGTCGATTTCGCCGAGCGCAACCGCGATCCCCAGAGCCGTTCCGCCGTTGGACAGGTCCATCGACTCATGAGTCTGTTCGGTCCACACAGTCTTGCCGCGGCTCTTGGCGTCACGGATGGTGTGAATTGTCAGCAACGGAGTCTTGGTCTGTACGTAGTGCACGTCGGCGGGATCGGTGATGCCGGCATTGGCCATCGCGTCTTTCACTGCCGCAGCAACTTTGGTGATCATGGCCGTACGGCCGATGTCCTCGGGCAGCAGTTGCTCACTCATGGCGACACCCACGGTCAGTCGCGGCTCGTCGGTCTTGGTGACCTTGTCTGCCGGCACGGTCGCGAAGATCGTCGCGTGCGGGCTGATCACGCCGTCCGTGCCGCCGGACCAGACGATCGGCACCTCCGCCACTTCTTCGGGGCTGCGATTACCCTTGGCGGAGAGAACCTCTCGGAACGCTCGGTCCGCGATGATGCGCGTGTAGTCGTTGACGCCGCCGTTACCCTCGGTTTTGCCGATGACTGCAATGACGCGGTCGGCCTCGAGGACACCGTCGTCGATCAGCTTGGCGAGCTCACTGGCGTCGGAGACGCTGTGTAGCGGAACCTTACGGACCTCGATTGCTTCGGGCATTGGCATCTCCTTGTATAGGGAATCGTGGAGGCAAAATTGGGCCTTGACAGCTCCGGGCGCCCAGTCCAGCCGAGCGATTCGGAACTGCCGTGTCGACCACGCTATGACGACTCGAACCCATCGGCATCGTCAATACTTGCCCAAACGAAAACCGCGATTGGTTATTTCGACTCCGAATCACCGGTTGTGCGCCGCCCCATCGGTTCTCACTTACGATTCGACCATGGACACCACTGTTGTCGACCATCCGCTGGCGGCATCGCTGCTCACGACCATGCGCGACGCTCGCAGCGACAACGCAACGTTCCGGTCCGCCTTGCGCAGACTGACCCATATGTTGGTCTACGAGGCCATGCGCGGCGCAGAACTGGAACAGTTCGACATCGAGACGCCAGTTGCTCCGACGCTGGGGGTGCGGCTGGCGAATCCACCGCTCCTGGTCCCGGTCTTGCGAGCGGGCCTCGGCATGGTCGAACAGGCGAGTGCCCTTATTCCGCAGGCAGGCGTCGGTTTCGTGGGAATGGCACGAGACGAGAAGACACACCAGCCGGTTCCGTATCTCGAGTCCCTGCCAGCTGATCTGTCGAGCACCCCCGTCTACGTCCTCGATCCGATGTTGGCGACCGGTGGATCCATCGTCCGCACAATCGATCTGCTCATTGCACGCGGAGCCACCGATGTGACTGCAATATGTGTCGTCGTGGCTCCGGAGGGGATCGAAGCACTGAAGAACTCCGGACATCCGGTCCGGCTCCTCACAGCGAGCATCGACGACGGCCTGAACGAAAATGCTTTCCTGATACCTGGACTCGGAGACGCGGGCGATCGCCAATTCGGGCCGCGGTAGTTGACAGACATACGGAGAACCGCTCATTTCGAGAGGCTATTTTCGTCAACTGTTGACAATGTTCGTCGCGTGATCGAGCGTAGTCTCGCGACATGGATAGATCTGCCAAATATTCGAGCGAAGAGCTTCAACATTTGCCAGAGGGTGGCGACTACAGACTCACAGTTCGGGATGTCCTCGAGCTGCCCAGTCTGCGTGGAGCCGAAGTCCTTGCCGGGCACGGGGGCTTACGCCACCTCGTTCAATCGGTGAACGTGATGGAAGTACCGGACATCCTCGCTTGGGTGAAGCCGAACGAGTTGTTGGTGACAACCGGGTTCCCGCTGCGCTACGGGCGAACCGGCGAGCTTCTCGACGACACAGATCTCAGTGACCTCGTCGACGGTCTTGCACGTCGAGGAGTCGCGGCACTTGCCGTGAAAACGGGCCGTTATCTCGACGAGTTGCCCGAGGCGATGCTGCACATGGCAGAGCAGCGAGGGCTTCCGCTGTTGGTTCTTCCCGTCACCGCGGGATTCGACGAGGTGATCTCGGAGGTCTTCACCAAGTTGGTGGCGAAGCAGTCCGCGGCACTCGACATTGCCGATCGACTTCACCGCTCGTTGACGTCGATCGTCTTGGAAGGTGGCGATCTACCTCAGATTGCCGCAGAATTCGCCGCGCTCTTCGACGTCAGCGTTCTGATCTGCTCGCCGGACGGAAGGGTATTGACCGAGGCCGGGGATTCAGCCGCGCTGAACGCGCTTCCGTTGTTCGAAAGCACCGGTCGGTTCCTGACCGAGCGGGTCGCCGTCGGTTTACAGAACGCGCCCAAGGGATTTCCCGGCCAGTTGGCGCTCACCCGAGTGGTGGCCGGCGGCACCGACCACGGCCGGATGGTGGCGTACGCCGGCACCCACGAACTCGGCGCAGTTGTCGTTCAAGCGCTGGAGCGAGCGGCCACCGTTGCCGCGCTGGCCGTCACCAAACAGCTGGCAGTTGCGGCAGTGGAATCCAAGTTCCGCGGCGACTTCCTCCGTGACGCACTGATAGGCGAAGCCGGCTCGCCTGCGGAAGTGAGCGCGCACTTCACCCAGTTGGGGTGGGATGTCACTCGTCCACTTGCCGTTGTGGTTGCAGAACTCGACGTCGATCACCCGGAATCCCAGCACGCGAATTCCACTCGCACGGACCAAGATCGACTCAGCGACGGCTGGCAACAAGTGGTCCGAACACACGAGCGGACGGCGCCGTCCGTCGGGTTTCGACACGAGGTGGTCACGCTTTTCCCGACCAGCACCGACCGTGCGGTTCGGGACATCGAAGGGTTGGTGCGCAAGGTTGCCGGCGATCGCACCAGCGGCCGCCGATCCTTCAGCACGGGAGTGAGCCGGGTGATCTACTCCCTGGCCGATCTACCCGCGGCCTACGACCAAGCCTGTACAGCCGTGGTCGTCGGCCGACGTATCAACGGGCCGGGGCAGATCGCACACTTCGACGAACTCGGTGTACACCGACTCCTCTCGCTCCAGACGGACAAGAGCGAACTGCGTTCGTTCACCGATGACGTTCTGAAGTCCTTGTCGGCGGACAACGCCGAAGCCGCTGACCTGCGTCTGACACTCCAGACCCTGCTCGACTGCAATTGCAATGTCGCCGAGGCCTCCCGGGCGCTGCACATGCACTACAACACTTTGCGTTACAGAATCGGAAAGCTGGAGAGCGTCGTCGGATCGTTCACCGACGACCCCGTCCTTCGATTGAACGTCTCACTCGCCCTGCAGGTCATGAAGATGCACGAAATGTCATGACTTCGCACGATATGAGCTGACAGAACGTCCCGATAACGGTTCGATACAACCGCAATCGCGCCGCCCGGTGAGCGTTCGTCACTTCTTACCCACCACTGACACCCGTCGTCGGCAAGGTTACCCATGTGCCGTTCACCGGTGCCCGCTTACGGTTCGAAAGACGGGCCGCACATACCTCCTTCAGTGGCCCTGGCCGGTTTCTCGGTCCAGCGGACCGGAGTCGACCGAACTACGGAGGCCTCAACCACCAACTGGCTCAGCCAATTACACCAGAACACGGCGGTGCGACATGAACTCGACTTCGAAGCCTCACAACACAAGTGCTCGTAGTGGTCCGTTACACGACGTGATAGTCGTCGACCTCACGCGCGCACTCGCGGGTCCTCACGCGGCAATGATGCTCGGCGATCTGGGTGCCGACGTGATCAAGGTCGAATCACCTCACGGCGGCGACGACACCCGTGGGTGGGGGCCGCCTTTTGTGGAGCCCACGTTGGAACCACCGAACACACAACGGGAATCGACGTATTTTCTGTCCACGAACCGGAACAAGAAGTCGATCACGCTCGATCTGAAATCCGACAGTGGGCGCGCGACCCTCGAAGATCTCGTCTGCCGCGCCGATGTTCTCATGGAGAACTTCCGCACCGGAGTTCTCGATCGACTCGGATTCTCGACCGAGCGGCTGGCCGAACTCAATCCTCGACTGATCGTTCTGTCCATCAGCGGTTTCGGCCACGACGGCCCGGAAGGCGGTCGCGCCGGCTACGACCAGATCGCCCAGGGGGAAGCCGGACTCATGTCGCTGACCGGCTCGAGTCCGGACGACGTTCAACGAGTCGGAGTTCCGATCGCCGACCTTCTCGCCGGAATGTACGGGGCGTTCGGTGTCGTCGCGGCTTTGAAGGAACGCGAACAGACGGGGAAAGGCCGCGTTGTCCGAACGTCGCTCTTGGCCAGCGTGGTCGGTGTTCACGCGTTTCAAGGAACGAAGTGGACCGTCGCCGGTGAGGTAGGCACAGCGCAGGGCAACCACCATCCCTCCATCGCACCGTACGGACTCTTTCGTACCGGCGATGGCGCAGTACAGATCTCGGTCGGCAGCGAAAGCCTGTGGAGAAGATTCTGCGAAGGATTCGACCTCGACCCTGACGCCCCGGGTATGGCAACAAACGCCGAACGCGTCGAAAATCATTTCCAGGTCGTCGAATTGATCGAACGTACCTTCAAGCCGTACTCGCGTGACGAGCTTCTGACCGAACTCGACCGCATCGGAGTACCGGCAGGACGGGTTCGGACGATCTCCGAAGTGTACGAATGGGAGCAGACCCGATCACAGGGATTGCTCGTCGACGTCGACCACAGCACGCTCGGAAACATCACACTGCCCGGTCCACCGCTACGATTTTTCGATCCGGACGGAACCGAAGTGACGGAGACCCGCCACACTGCACCTCCGGTTCTCGGTGAAGACACTGACGAAATCATGTCGTGGCTACAAGGATTCACCCGATGAACCGCCTGACGGCTCGCGACTTGCTCGACCTGGTGATCGATGCCGGCACCTGGGAATCGTGGGATACCCCTCCGATTCCCGTCGCGACCGACTCCGACTACGCCGAAGCACTTCTGCGGGCCCAGGAGAAGACCGGGCTCGACGAGTCCGTCCTGACCGGAAGCGCCTCCGTCCGAGGCCGCCGTGTGGCAATCATCGTCTGCGAGTTCGGTTTTCTCGGTGGTTCGATCGGCGTGGCGGCGGGAGAACGCCTCGTCGTCGCCATCCGTCGAGCCACCCAAGAGCAGCTGCCCCTTCTTGCGCTTCCCACGTCCGGGGGAACGCGTATGCAGGAGGGGACGACGGCGTTTTTGCAGATGGTCAAGATCACCGCGGCGCTCATCAAGCACAAAGAAGCGCACCTGCCCTACATCGTCTATCTCCGAAACCCCACCACCGGAGGCGTATTCGCGTCCTGGGGATCACTCGGTCACGTGACGATCGCGGAACCGGGGGCCCTCGTCGGATTCCTCGGCCCTCGAGTGTTCGAGGCCTTGTACAACTCACCTTTCCCCGCCGGTGTCCAGACAGCGGAGAACCTTCACGAGCACGGACTCATCGATGCAGTGAGGCCGCCAGACCAGCTCGCCGAAATCGTCGAACGCGCATTGCGCATCATCACCGGGGCGCATCGTGGGTACTTTTTGCCCAGTGACCCGTGCTCGTACGATTGCCCACCCGATACGTCGGCGTGGGAATCCGTCGTCGCATCCCGACGCGAAGACCGACCGGGGATACGGGAAGTGTTGCTCAATTCCGCCTCGGACATGCTCCCGCTCAACGGAACCGGCCAAGGCGAGAACGATCCCGGCATCATGCTCGCGCTGGTTCGCTTCGGCGACATGCCCTGCGTCCTTCTCGGACAGGACCGGCGCGGACAGACTGCTCACTCCCCACTCGGCCCCGGCGCTCTGCGGGAGGCTCGGCGAGGTATGCGGCTGGCCGCAGAACTCGACCTGCCGCTGGTGACGATCATCGACACAGCGGGCGCGGCACTGTCGAAGGAGGCCGAAGAAGGCGGACTTGCGGGCGAGATCGCTCGGTGCATAGCCGACATGATTTCACTCGAGGTCCCCACCATTTCCCTCCTGCTCGGGCAGGGCACGGGCGGCGGCGCCCTGGCACTGATTCCGGCCGATCGAGTGCTGGCGGCCCGCCACGGTTGGCTCTCGCCCTTACCTCCCGAAGGTGCGAGCGCGATCATGTTCCACGACGTCACGCACGCGCCGGACATGGCAGCCAGTCAAGGGATCAGGTCCTTCGATCTGCTCGCGGGCGGCATCGTCGATCGGGTCATCCCCGAATTTCCCGATGCCGCGGACGAATCCGCCGCCTTCTGCACTCGCGTCGGAGCGGTACTGCACTACGAGCTGAGCCTGCTCAGTGCTACCGATGCGACTGAACGGCTCAACACCCGCACCGAACGCATCGACCGTATCGGCCTGGTCGAAGCCAGTACCTCCGTCTGATCGATCAGTACCCAGAACACCGGAAAGGCCGGACATCCTCCGCGGAGGATGTCCGGCCTTCGTCGATCGAGCACACTCAGCCAAGCGTCACGTGAGTTGCTTGGCGGGTTCCTCCCGATCGCCGCCGGGAGTCTTCGAATCCGGCTTGTTCGGTTCCGGATTCTTCGCATTCAGTTCCGGGTTCTTCGAACCGATGAACTGGCACAGGTGGTACATCCCGATCACGACGATGGTGCCGAGCGCGATGCCGCTGAGCGAGAACGTGTCACTGAACTTCAGAGCCGTGTCGCCGATACCGATGATGAGGCCGGCCGCGATCGGCATGAGGTTGAGCGGATTCCCGAAGTCGACGCCGTTCTCCTTCCATATCTTGGCGCCGAGCAGACCGATCATGCCGTAGAGCACCACGGTGATTCCGCCGAGAACACCGCCGGGCGTCGCCGAGATGACGGCACCGAACTTGGGGGAGAAGCCGAGCATCATGGCGACGATGCCGGCAACCGCGTAGGCGGCGGTGGAGTACACACGGGTCGCTGCCATGACACCGATGTTCTCGGCGTACGTCGTGGTGGGCGAACCGCCGACGCTGCTGGCGATAGCGGTGGCGAAACCGTCACCGGCGAGCGCACGTCCCATGTACGGGTCGAGGTCGTCCCCGGTCATCTCGGCCACGGCCTTGACGTGGCCCGCGTTCTCCGCGATCAACGCGATGACACCCGGAAGGACCAGGATGATGAACGTGAGGCTGAACGACGGAGCGTGGATGCCGACGATTCCGTTGGCCTCGTCCGAGAACGGGGGAAGGCCGAACCACGACGCCGACTGCACCGAATCCCAGTTGACGCGGAAGTGCTCGGTGATCTGACCGGTGCCTGCGTCGTAGGAGGTGATCGTCCCCGAGACCCGGTCGAGGATCCAGGAGAGGACGTAGCCGAAGATCAGCGCCAGGAAGATGGCGATGCGCGCCATGAAGCCTCGTAGCGCGATACTCATGACGATCAGGGCCACCATGACGATCAGAGCCACCCACTGGTCCTGCGGCCAGTACAGCCCCGCGACGACGGGTGCCAGGTTGAATCCGATCAACATCACCACCGCGCCGGTCACCACCGGGGGAAGAACCTTGAATACGACCCGGCCACCGAGGAAGTGGATCGCGATACCGATGGCCGCCAGGACGAGTCCGGACACCAGGATCGCGCCGGTCACCTCGGCGGACGTTCCGCCCTGGGCGCGAATGGCGGCGATACCACCGACAAAGGCCGCCGACGTTCCGAGGTAGCTGGGAATGCGTCCCTTGACCACCAGCAGGAAGAAGAGCGTACAGAAGCCCGACATCATCACGGCAAGTTGAGGATTGAGTCCCATGATGATCGGGAATACGAACGTCGCGCCGAACATCGACACCACGTGCTGGCTGCCCAGCCCGATGGTTCTTCCCCAGCTGAGCCGCTCGCCGGGAGCGACCACTTCACCCGGTTTGATGTTCTTTCCATCTCCGTGCAACGTCCAAATCGGCATGATGGGACCTTTCGTGCAGAGGAAGGTGTCCGAACGCTGAGTGTGCTCCAGCTCACAAAACACCGTGACTGGAGTGAAACGCTATTACAGCGCGGGGGTATCGACGTGATGACAATCTGCCAGAACCCACGGACTCGGATTGGCAATATTAGTGATTGATGCCGCGCATCGCGGTTATCTTCAGTGCTAGAGACAGATCCAGCCGTAGCTCGGGTTGCGCCGTGAAGGGTCCCAGCATTTTCTCCAGCTTAACGACCCTGTAACGCAGTGTGTTGTAATGGAAGTGGAGCTTGCGCGCTGTCTCGGCGATGTTGATGTTGGTCGCGAGCAAGACTTCCAATGTCTTGCGCATGTCCTGCGCTTCGGCAGTTTCCTCCGTCAGTTCCCGCAGTGTCTCGCGGGCGAACGTCTCGAGCTCGTTTTCGTCCTCGACCAGACTGAGCAGTCTGTACACGCCCAGATCGTCGAACTGAGTCACCGTCCACGGACCGGAGATCCGTCGCCCGACGGTCAGTGCGGTGCGCGCCTGACTGTAGAGCGCGGGGACTGCGTCGATCGCCGCTGTCGGCCGGGACACCCCGACACTGAACGGCCTTCTCCCGCCGCCACCTTCACCGCGAACGACCGTGACGAGGTCCCGCACCAATGCCATCGTGTCGGTGCCGACGCCCATCACGATCACCGTCTCGCCCGTCAGCGCGGTCACCGCCGCACCGGGATCGCGGTGGGCGATCGCGCCGGAGAACGCCATCGCCTGGCGATCGACGACGGGCAGCCGAGCGGGCGCCGCAGAGGCCGGTTCGTCGATCGGGTCCGGCTCGATCGAGACGATCACCAGCGGGCGGTCGAAGTCCCAACCGAATGTCTTGGCATGGGAGACAACGTGATCGTGGTCCCCGGCCCGGCCGAGGAGCAGGTCGTGAACGAAGTTGGCGCGATGGCGTTCCTCCACCGACGCCACGGCTTGTTCGCGGGTGATGACCAACGCACACACCGACGCGGCCCGCTCGACCAGGTACTGGTCGTAACTCGTCATCACGCGCTCACCGGTGAACAACGCGAGACGCCCGTGGTCGATGTGATTGGCGGAAATCGCGGACACCGCGATGAATTGACCGTCGAACTCGTGCAGACCCAATCCGCCCTCGACGGTGTCGGTCCGCAGACGACCGGTGGAATCGACGGCGGGACAGGCAGACAGATGCTTGCGCTCCGCGGCGTCCCCGGCGCGGCAGATCTCGCGTCCGTCCGAGGTGGTGATCAGGGCAGCGCCCTTCATCTCCCGAGCGATGACTTCGGTCAATTGCGGGAGGCCGCCGCCGCCCATCACGACGTCGACCAGCAGCCGTCGCAAGCGCTCGGCCCCGAACATGGCGTCGATCTGGGCCGACTCCGTCTGCTCACGGTCTCTCGCCGCAGGGTGATCACACGCACCGTGAAAAACCAGGAGCGGGAAGCCGGCGCTTTCGGCCGCGTCGACCAGCTCCGGCGCGAGAGTGTCCCCGTCTGCGCCGAATTGGACGGCAAGTGCCGCAACACCTCGCGTCGACAACCGTCCGACAAATGCTTTGAAGGTTTCGGTGACCCTGGCGAGGGTTTCCGGCGTGGTGATCAGCAACTGTCCGTGCCGCAGCCACGGTCCGATGTCCGGAACCGCCATGAATCCCACCCGGGCTACCGTCGGGTCTTCGCAGCCGCCGGCGACCTTTCGAACACCAGGAAGGAGCTGGGTTCGAAGAAGTTCGGAGAGAACAGCATTCACCTCGGATGCCGGTACGGCCGGGTTTGCCACTTGGCAGGCACCTCGATTTCATTCGGATCACGGAAGATGGTTCACGAAAGAAACGATCCTATCCCCACCGAACACAAGATGTCCGAATTCAGCGCAGTCGACTCAGGCCGTTCGATGCAGGGCGGTCGGATTCTCCTGAGGTGGCGGGTGGATCGGCCCCTGCAGATCCCGCAGTTCCAAACCGGAGGCATTGCGAAGGGTCTTGGTCATCTCGGCGAGGATCGACACTGCAGTCTCCTCCGGTGTCCTCGCGCCGAGATCCAACCCGATCGGTGAGTGCAGACGCCCCAACTCGGCGTCGGTGACGCCTCGCTCCTTCAACAGCGCCACCCGACGCTCATGCGTCGCACGACTTCCCATCGCGCCGACGTACGCAGCCGGCGAACGCAGCGCGATCTCGAGCAGGGGGATGTCGAACTTCTCGTCGTGCGTGAGCACGGCCAGGACGGTTTTGTTGTCGATCGGTGCGGTTTCGAGGAACTTGTGTGGCCACATGACGACCAGATCGTGGGCGTCGGGGAAACGCGCCCGTGTCGCGAAGACCGGCCGTGCGTCCACGACGGTCACTCGGTAACCCGCAAAGGCGCCCAATGTACACATCGATGCCGCGAAGTCGATGGCCCCGAACACGTACATCCGCGGTAGTGGCGCGAAGATCTCGACCAGCAGGTCGTGCTGCGAATCGATGAGAGTTCCCGCCGGCGCGACAAAAGCGACGGACTCACCGGTGTCCATCGTGCGCAGCAGGATGGACACCTCGTCCTCCGTGGCATCCAGATCTCCGCTGCGTCGGCCGTGCTCGACGACGAGGTGCCGTGCCGGTGCTCCCGGACGCACTTCGGTGACCACGACGACGGGCGTATCGGCCTCGATCCGTTCACAAACCTGACCGAACTCGACGAAATCGGCTCCGACGGCCTGGACGAACACTTCGATGGTTCCGCCGCAGGTCAGCCCTACCCCGATGGCGTCGTCGTCGGAGACGCTGAAGACCTCGACGCGACTGGTGCCGTCGGCGAGAACCTCCTGGGCGATCTCGTACAGTGCACTCTCGATACACCCGCCCGAGACGCTGCCGACCACCTCGCCGGAGCGTGAGACGGCCATCGAAGCACCGGGCATGCGCGGTGAGGATCGCCAGGTACGGACAACCGTCGCCAGTGCAAAATCCTCGCCGCGGGCGTGCCACTGCGCCAGCTGAGTGGAAATGTCGCGCATCGCCTCGCCTCCCGCTTGCATCGCCGTCCGTAGAGAGTTCACGGTATCGGCCCACCGCAATCCTGCCTGTCACACAATGCGCCTAAATCCGGGCCCTGCAGTTGTGCAATGTCGCCGTCGCATCACCTTGCGCTCTCGACCAGTGTTGTCACCGAGCCCAGCCGAAAGCAGGCCTGACCTTCATTCTTCCCCTCTCCGACGATCACTGCAGCGGCAATTCACGCAGATGGTGCGACGGATCGAGTGGGCGACGTTGCACACCACAGAACCGAGGTTTCTCCCATGGACCAATTGCTCAGCGGTATCAAAGTTCTCGACCTCACCCGTGCTCTCGCGGGGCCTCTGTGCACGTCGCTGCTCTCGGACTTCGGCGCCGACGTGGTCAAGGTCGAAACCCGTGGCTCCGGCGACAGTTCGCGTCAGTGGCCTCCGTTCGACGGCGATCGAAGCCTCTACTTCGCTTCCGTGAACCGCGGCAAACGGTCGATCGCCATCGACATGCGCAGTGACCGCGGGCGGAAACTGCTTCGCAGCCTGGCCCTCGACGCAGATGTGCTGGTCGAGAACTTCCGTCCGGGAGTACTGGCCGACATGGGGCTCGATCCCGACTCGCTCGAGCAGGAGAATCCAGGGCTCGTCGTGATGAGCATCAGTGGTTTCGGCCCGGTGGGCCCGGACCAGTTCGCGCCCGGACTCGATCAGGTGGCCCAGGGTATGTCCGGGCTGATGTCGGTCACCGGTGCCGGGGAACAGACCCCGATGCGGGTCGGTATCCCCATCATCGACACGGTCTCGGGCATCTACGCAGCGCTGGGCATCACGGCGGCGCTTGCCTCTCGCGGTCGCGATGGTCGTGGGCACCGCGTGCAGACCTCGTTGCTGGAATCCGCGATCTCGATCATGACCTTCCAGGCGCAGGACTACCTGAGCACCGGGCGGGTTTCCACGCCGAACGGCAATACGCACCCGACGATCACGCCGTACGGCGCTTTCGACACTGCCGACTTTCCGATCAACATTGCCACCGGCTCGGACAAGCACTGGATCGCACTGTGCTCGGTACTCGGCGACCCCGAGCTCGCCTTCCGTACCGAATATGCCACGGGTAAAGAACGTTTGGCGCACCGAGACCAACTGACCAAAGAACTCGAGGACCTACTGACCACGAAGGGCGCGGCGCAATGGATCTCCGAGATCCGCGGTGCCGGAATCCCCTGCGGCCCCATCCATTCGATCGATCAGGTGTTCTCCGACCCGCAGGTCGAGGCATTGCAGATGGTCGAGCAGACCCAGAGCGCCGACGGAACGTCGATTCCCGTTGTCCGCGGACCGTTCTGGGTGGACGGCAAGACCCTTCCCGTCAGGAATGCGCCACCCATGACTCTCGGCGGTGACGCCGACGACGTACTCACCGACTTCGGCCTGCGCCCGGAGGAGATCGAGGATCTTCGCGCAAATTCGGTGATCTGACCGCACACTAGTAACAGAGCAGACGCTCTGTTACTGTGCGTTCATGCCTCGGCCACGCGTCCACGACCTCGACACCCTGCTCGACGCTGCCGAAAAACTTGCCGCCACTGCCGGACCGAGCGCTGTCACGGTCCGGGCAGTCTCCGACGCCACCGGTGTATCCAACGGGGCGATCTATCACGCATTCGGCTCTCGCAGTGGACTGGTCGGTAGCGCGTGGCTGCGTGCTGCGCGACGATTTCTCGCGCTTCAACAATCGAGAGTGGACGACGCTCTCGCGGACCCGTCGCCGACTTCGGCGGTTTCCGCCGTCGTCGCAGCCGCCGAAGTTCCGGCCGTCTTCGCGCTCGACTACCCACAATCCGCGTTGCTGCTGTTGACGATCCAGCGCGACGAACTGCTCGGCACCGACGTCCCTGCCGACATCGCCGAGCAACTCACACAACTCGACCGGTCTCTGGTCGAGTTGTTCATCCGGTTGTCGACCGCGCTCTGGGGCCGCAAGGACGGCCGAGCCGTCGAGGCAATCGAGGCCTGTGTTGTCGGCCTGCCTACCGGACTGCTCATCCATCCCGCCAAACGCGCCGACGGTTGGCGAGTCCCCGACGCCGCAGCACGCGCGCGGTTGGATGCCGCCGTTCGAGCGGTTCTGCATCTCGACCCACCACTGCCCAAGCCACGCAACAGGAAAGGCCAATCATGACCGCAACTCTGCGCTTCGAAGACAAGATCGCCGTTCTCGATCTCGGCGAGGACGAGAATCGATTCTCGCCGGAGTGGCTCGATTCCGTCGACAAGCTACTCGACCAGGCTTTAAGCGAAAGCGCACATGCCCTGGTCACCACGGCGACGGGCAAGTTCTACTCCAACGGACTCGACCTCGACTGGCTGGGCGCGAACGGCGACAAGGCGAAGTGGTATGTGCAGCAGGTGCAGTCGCTGTTCGCTCGGATGCTGACGTTCCCGATGCCCACCGTCGCGGCGATCAACGGCCACGCCTTCGGAGCCGGCGCCATGCTCGGCATCGCGCACGATTACCGCGTCATGCGCGATGATCGCGGCTACTACTGCTTCCCGGAGGTGGACATCAACATCCCCTTCACCGAAGGAATGGCAGCTCTCATCCAGGCCAAACTCAGCCCGGCGTCGGCAATCGTCGCCATGACCACGGGGCGGCGATACGGCGGAAGTGACGCATTCGCAGCCGGTTTGGTGGACTTCACCGCATCCGTCGACGCTTTGACCGCCAAGGCCATCGAAATGGTTGCACCGATCGGCCCGAAGAATGCGGGCACACTGGGGGCAATCAAGTCGACGATGTTCGCTTCAGTGGTCACCGCTCTGAACACCGACGGCTAGAAGCGACGGACTGTGTTCTCGCAGAGCCGCTTCCAGATCGTCGGCAACACTTTCGGGATCGCGGCCTTCGGTGCTCAGAACCACGTCGACTCCACTGAGCGTCGGCATCGAACCGGCCAGCAGTTGTGACGCCTCCACCAACTCGTCCAACCCGGCCCAGCCGGTCGGTTCACGCTCGATGATTCTGGTACGCAATGTATCCGGATCGGCCTCGAGGCGCGCCAGCAGGTGCCCCTCGGCGCCGGTCGCGGCCAGCAGGGCGCGCCCGTAGTCGTCGTCTTCGACGGTAGCCGTGAGGAACAGGAGTTCGTACCCCGCTTCCCGGTACGACGCGCACAACATCCCGACGTGTGCGATTGCCCGCTCGGTTCCCAGCGGCGGGTAGCACCGCTCGAGTTCGTCCACCTCGATCATCGCGTTGCTCACCCCGGCCTCACCGAGTCGATCGTGAAGCGCGGTCAGCACGGAACTCTTCCCCGCGCCCGGCGGGCCTGTCAGCAGCAGTACGAACACGTCCTCCACTATTGCAGAGCCGTAAGCACGTCCAGAACCTTGTGCAGGCGCGGGGCGGCGAGAAGGCTGAAGAGGACAGATTGACGTGTACAACAGCCCTGATCGGAGCACAGCGATGACCACCACGATCACCGAAATCGCGCCGGACATCTACCGACTGTCGACCTTCGTGGACGAAGCGAACCTCACGATGAACCAGTTTCTCGTCGACGGCGAGGAACCCTTGCTCTTCCACACCGGGCAGCGAGCGTTGTTCACCTCGGCTTCCGACGCACTCTCCACGCTGATCGACATCAACCGTCTGAAATGGATCACGTTCGGTCACGTCGAGGCCGACGAATGCGGGTCCATGAACTCCTGGCTTGCGGCGGCCCCCGAAGCGCAAGTTGCACACGGTGCGATGGGGTGCTTCGTCCAGGTCAACGATCTGGCCGATCGGGCGCCACTTCCCTTGCAGGACGGCGACGTACTCGAAACCGGCAGCCGCCGAGTCCGGCACATCGACACCCCACACGTCCCACACGGTTGGGACGCGGGCCTGATGTTCGAGGAGACGACGTCGACGCTGTTCTGCGGAGATCTCTTCACCGCGTTCGGGCACCACCCCGCGACCACCGAGCACGAAATCGTCGGTCCCGCTTTGGAAGCCGAAGACTTGGGCCACGCCACCTGCCTCACCCCGGATCTCGAACCCACGATCCGTGCCCTGGCCGACCTCGAGCCGCGGATTCTGGCGACCATGCATGCACCGACGTACTACGGCGATTGCGTCACCACTCTTCACGACCTTGCCGACTCGTACGCAACACGTTTCGCAGCCGAAACCGAAAAAAGGAAGTCAGACTAGAGCTTGCGAATTCGACGTGATTCGCGCCGCCACGGACAGCGCAACGTGCTCGCGGAACGGTCTCGCCACCACCTGCACCCCGATCGGTAAACCGTTGCGGGAGAGTCCTACCGGAACCACAACCGACGGAAGACCGAGCACACTGATCGCCCGGCAACTCGCGAGCGCATCCATCCACGTGAGTTTGCGACCGTCCACCTCGAAGCTCTCCACACCGAGCGGCGGAGCGAGCACCGACGCAACCGGCAGAATCAGGACGTCGCCCATCTCGTCGAGGAAGTCGGCGATCAACATCGCACGATCCGCCCACAGCGCTTCCACCTCGGCGGAACTGCGATCATGGCCTGCCGCAAGCATGGCGGTGATGTCCGCGTCGAAAGAGTGCGCTGAACCTGCGGCGAGAGAGTGGATGTCCGCGTGGGTCTCGACCGATCGCAACGCGCCGAAAAGCGCGTTGGCCCGCGACAGGGCCAGACCGTCGTACTCGCTCGCATCCAGACTGTTCGCCACCGAGCGAACCGCCGTCAGGATTTCTTCGTCGACAGGCATGGTTCCCTCGCCGGGTGCCCAGCGGATGTCGAGGTCGTCGACGTCGACCGAATCAGGCTCGCTCCACGAGAAATGCGGCATCGACAGGACGCGCAACGCAAGCGCCGCATCACCGAGGTTGCGGGCCAGTGGGCCGATGGTCTGGATCGTGCCGTGCATCGTCGCAGGGTTGGCGAGTACCCGTCCATCCGAAAGCACGCCTGGATACTGACCTTCCGGATCGACACGTCCGAGCGTCGGGCGAACCGAAGTGAGGCCGGTGCAGTGGGCGGGCCAACGCACCGAGCCACCAAAATCCGTACCGAGTCCGAGCACGCTCATTCCGGCAGCAACCGACGCGGACTCGCCGCCACTCGATCCGCCGGGGGACCGGACGACGCCGTCCGGTCGCACCGGACTGGCCGTGGTTCCGAACAGTTCGTTTCGAGTCAGGCCGCACGCGCCGAATTCCGGGGTGTTGGTCTTGCCGATCAGAATTGCACCGGCAGCCTTGAATGCCGCGACGGCCGGGGCGTCGGCGGTCGGGATGTTGTCCGCCAGAGTGCGAGAACCGGCAGTGGTGCGCACGCCGGCAGTGGCGATCAGGTCCTTGACCGTGAACGGAACCCCGGCAAGGGGGCCGAGTGTCTCACCGAGAAGGCGTCGTTCGTCCAGGGCATCCGCGGCCGTGCGAGCCTCCTCGGCGCACACGGTGACCAGTGCGTTGAGTTCGACATTGCATTCGCCGACCCGTGCGAGATGTTCTTCGACGACGGTCCGCGCCGACACCTGACCCGACCGCACGGCCTCGGCGATGGATCGGGCATCACGGCCCACCCAGCTCTCACGACTCATCGCACGCCTCTCCTTGCCAGTACCCTCTGCCGAGCGTAAGGACAACGAGCAACCCGAGAAACGACCACAATGCACATACCGACGGCGCCGGCGATGTGAGGTTTTGCCACAACGTTGGCGGCCCCGGAGGGATCGGTCAGGTGCTGGTACCTACAAACCCTGCCTGATGAATGCAGCAAGCTTCTCGATCTGTTGCTCGTTTCGTTTGTAATGCCGCCACTGACCGATTCGTGTGGTGGTCACCAGATCCGCGGCCTGGAGTGCGGCCATGTACTGAGACGCCGTCGATTGCGACACCTTCGCCCTCGCTTGAATGTGCTTGAGGCACACTCCGACCTCCTCGGCAGGCTCGAGCTGAGGGGGAAAGCTCCCGGGGTCTTTCAACCACTGCAGGATTTGCACACGCATCGGGTTGGCCAGCGCCTTGAACGCCGTTTCCCACTCGGTTGTTGCGTCTTCCATGTTCGTGAGCATACCGCTAGATCGCGAAATGCCGATATGTGTGGTTCACTCCCCATATCGCAACATCGCGATATACCAATGGGAGGCTGAAATGGTGCAGCACGACAAAGTGGCACTCGTGGTCGGAGCCCGAGGCGTGATCGGTGGGAACTTGATCGATCACCTCGAGTCGACCGGAGAATGGAAGATCATCGGACTCTCGCGGCGAGGCGGTACGGACACCGACCGGGTCGAACACATCGCAGTCGACCTGCTCGATCCTTACCGGACTGCAGCCGCACTGAGCGGACTGGGCGACGTCACTCACGTCTTCTACGCCGCCTATCAAGACCGCCCGACATGGGCCGAGCTGGTTCCGCCCAACTTGGCGATGCTGGTCAACACTCTCGACGCCATCGAGCCCGTTGCGGGCGGACTCGAGCACGTCAGCCTGATGCAGGGCTACAAGGTTTACGGGGCACACCTCGGACCGTTCAAAACTCCGGCCCGCGAGAGCGATCCACCGCACATGCCACCCGAGTTCAACGTCGACCAACAGCAGTTCCTCGAACGCAGGCAGCTCGGCAAGTCGTGGACATGGTCGGCGATCAGACCCTCGGTCGTCTCCGGATTCGCACTGGGTAACCCGATGAACCTCGCGATGGTCATCGCCGTCTACGCGACCATCTCGAAGAAACTGGGTGTCCCACTCCGATTCCCCGGCAAACCCGGCGCGTACACCAGCTTGATCGAGATGACCGACGCCGGACTCCTGGCCGAAGCGACGGTCTGGGCCGCGACCAACCCCGAGTGCGCAAATCAGGCGTTCAACATCAACAACGGCGACCTGTTCCGCTGGCAGGAGATGTGGCCGAAGATCGCAGCCTTCTTCGACATGGACGTCGCGCCTCCGCTCCCGATGTCCCTCGACGTCGCAATGGCGGACAAGGAGTCGGTGTGGGATGAACTCGTCGAGGAACACCAACTTGCTCGGACCCCGTATTCCGATGTCTCGTCCTGGGGGTTCGGTGACTTCGTATTCGGATGGGACTACGACTTTTTCGCTGACGGATCGAAAGCTCGGCGGTTCGGATTTCACCGCCACGTCGACACCGAAGCGATGTTCCTCGACATCTTCGCCAATCTGCAAGCTCGGAAGATAATCCCCTGACTGAAACACGGTCACCCGGATCCTACGAACACTGTCACTGTCGGACCCCACGACTAACGTCGTAGGCGGGGTTTGAAAAGCAGGGGTTTCGGCGAGTCGTCGGTAGGGCCCCATGCGCCCCCGGACCAGAGGAGCGACGATGTCGGACAATACTTTCGATCTGGAAATCCTGAGTGCCTGGACTACTTTCGAGACTCATCTCGCTCGCTACATCTCCGTGATGGAGGACGACGACACCCTCGTGGTGGAGTCGCATTACGACAGCATGGACGAACTGGCCGACGCACCCGCGTGCATCCAGTTCTTCGCATGGAACCAGACCTCCGTGCGCTGTGAAGTTCCTTCCAACAGGTTTCTGCATCCACTGCGGATGCTCGAACCGGAAGACCATTCAGCGCTGCTCGACATGGGGTTCAACGCTCCCGATCTGTGCGAGCACGAACCCGAGGGCAATGGGTCCATGTCCTTCTACATCGACGTCGACCGCGCTCGTCCCGAGGAGCTGGTGACAAAGGTGTTGCGCGTCTTCCGCGAAATGTGGAGCATTGCGCACCCGTCGTTCCTGCGTGCCAGCACCAGTGGGCGCGAGTCGACGCCGGCGTTCGCCACGACGCCGTCTCACGCTCCCTCGGGTTCGGGCGACATGCTGCGGATCCTGGTCGACGGGGCCGTCGAGCGCCTTCTCGGTCATCCGCCCAAGCGTGACGACGACGGCGACATCCCGCTGGTCCGCGGTGAGCAGGTCACCTATGTTCGTGTCCTCGAGGACGACGAGTACGTAGAGGTGTTCTCGCGGGTCGTGCATTCGGTGGAGAACCCCGAGAACGCTGCTGTAATTCTTGCTCAGCTCAATCGGCAATGGCCGACCATCAAGCTCATTCTCGTCGAGCAGAGTGTGCTGGGCGTGGTCCGCGTGGACGGCGCACCCTTCGTCGCCGAGCACCTGCTGCGGGCTCTGCGCTCGTTCGCCGAACTGGCCGAAGCATCCGACCAACTCGCCGAAGAACTGGGCGGGCAACCCATCCGCGCAACCGGAGACACCGCCTTCAACGACGGCATGGCCTCCGAGCACGAAGATCCCGGTGCCGAATACGAGTCACACGAGTGCCACGAATTTCCGCCGGCTCTCATGGCGCTCCTCGAACTCGACGCAGACGGAACGGGCGAGCTCAGCGCCGAAGAGGTTGCCGTGATCTGTGAGCACGACCGCGACACCATTCTCGACTACCTGCGGATCAGCCAGGAGCAGGAGACTGCCTGGCACGAGGCGTTGACCGAGTCCATCCGCCGCAAGGACGACGACACCGACCTGTGTGCGGGCGAGAAGCGCGCGTGGACGCACGCGATCCGCAACCTCAGGCGCGGACTGCGCGTCGTCGTACTGCCCGCCAAGGATGCAGCGCCCACCCAACTCGGTCTCTTCGACGATCAGGCCTGAGAACCGGAAATCGGGCGCTGCTTGTCAGCCCGGTAGTGGGATGACGATGCCCGGCAGGATCTCGATCTGACGCGGCAACTGGGGGAGCGGCGGTACTTCGATCGGCGGTAGGCCGGGCACCTCGATGGGCGCCGGGGGAGCGACCGCGCCCGTCGTGGGCGTGCCCGTCCCGTCCCCCGAGGTCACGCCGGAGTTCGCGGGAACGCCGGCCTGCCCGCCGATGGGGTCCGGCCACGGAAAGCTCTCCCAGTCGGATCCCTTCAGCGCGCCGTCCATCGTGCTCTTCCAGATGTCCGCAGGCACTCCGGAGCCGTAGATCAAACCACCGTAGGAGTTGGTGATGGCCTGAGCGTCGGAAGTTCCGATCCACACCGCGGTGGACAGCGACGGCGTGTAACCGACCATCCACGCATCCTTGTTCTGGCCCGTGTCACCCAACTGCGCGGTACCGGTCTTGGCTGCAGACGGGCGTCCACCGGCAAGCGCGTGACCGTTCGAGTACGACGCGATCGGCAGCATCGCCTGCGTGACGTTGTCGGCAACGGCAGCATCAAGACGACGCTCACCGGGAGAAACCGGGCGATCGAGCAGGACTTCACCTTCGGCCGTCACGACCTTCTGGATGAAGTGCGGCTGCTGGTACACACCGGAATTGGCGAGCGTCGCGTAAGCGGACGCCATGTCGATAACGCGAGACTGATACTGGCCGAGCACGATTCCGTTCTCCGGCGGACCACCCTCCTGTGTGAGCGTCGGGTAGTCGAGTCCGGGAATGTGCTCGGGGATGCCGGCCAGGTGGGCGGCGTCGGCGATCTTCTGGGGACCGTTCTCCATCGAGAGCATCAACCGGTAGAAGCTGGTGTTCAGCGAACGCTTGAGTGCCTCGGCGATGGTGCATCGACCACAGGATTCGCCGCCGACGTTTCCGATGGTCACACCATTGATCGTGAGCGGTGAACTGTCGAACCGTGCGGACAGCGGAATGTCTTCCATCAATGCTGCGACCAGGCCGAAGACCTTGAACGCTGAACCGGTCTGCAGCGGCGCCTGGGCGTAGTCGAAGCCGGCTCCGTCGTCACCGCCGTAATAGGCGTCGACGCCACCGGTCTTGGGGTCGATGGACACTACTGCGGTCCGCAGGTCTTCCGGCTCGCCCTCGAGATTCCGCCTGACGGCGTTCAGCGCAGCTTCCTGCGCAACCGGGTCGATGGTCGTCGTGATCTGCAGACCAGCGGTGTTCAGCGTCTGATCGCTGATACCGGCCTCGGCCAGTTCCTTGAGTACCTGGGTCTTGATGTGGCCTTCGGGTCCTGGCGCCTGGTTCAGATCGGTCGGCCGATTGGCGGGGGCGACGACCGGGAACTGCATCGCGTCGCGATCCGTCTTGGTCAGGCTGCCCAGTTCCACCATGCCGTTGAGAACGTAGTCCCAGCGCGCTTGCAGCGCGGACAGATTGGTCTCGGGGTCCAGGAACGACGGGCTCTGGATGACGGACGCGAGAACTGCGCCTTCCTCGACACTCAGCTCACTGACCGGCTTGTCGAAGTACGCGTTCGACGCGGCGGCGATGCCGTACGCACCGCGACCGAAGTAGATGGTGTTGAGATACGCGGCAAGAATGTCGTCCTTGGACCATTCGCGCGCCATCTTGGCGGAGATGACGAGCTCACGCAGCTTCCTGTCGATACTGCGCTTGTCACCGACCAAGACGTTCTTCACGTATTGCTGAGTGATCGTCGAACCACCGCCGGCGCTTTCCTTGCCCATCACGTTGTCGCGGGCAGCGCGAGCAAATCCGGAGATCGAGAATCCGGGGTTGGTGTAGAAGTTACGATCCTCCGCCGAGAGCACCGAATCGCGGACGTGAATCGGGATGGCCGACAACGCGACCTCGGTGCGGTTTCCCTCCGCCGGCACTACCTTGCCGAGCACGGTCGTGCCGTCGGCCATGTAGATGGTGGACACCTGATTGGTCTGCATGTCAGAGGGGCGCGGGACGTCGGTCCGGCTGTACGCGACAGCAAAAACCGACGCGGGCACGATGACCATCAGGAGCACGAGCACGTAGATGGTCCGCCGGACGTACCGCCACTTCGAGCGCTGCTTTTTCGCGGGCTTGGCCGACTTGTTCGACCGGGGCGAATTAGCCGACTTGCCCGATCGAGCCGACGACTGATCGCCACCCGTCGCACTCGATCTGTTAGATGGACTCACTCAACACTCCCGGTCGTGGATCCGGACTTACCGGCACCATTCCACCAGGGTGATATCTCGATCAGATAACTCCCGGCAACTGCGATACCGAAATGTCACCCTACCGGGCTGGCTACTCGCGACGTTCTGCTCGGACCGCGTTCCGATATCCGCGGAACGCCAGCCCGAGAGCGACGACGCAACCGAGCAGCACCAAAGACGGCATCACGCCGGGGTCGCCCTTGACGATCGCGACCACAGCGCCGATCAACGCCATGAGGGCGAAGACCGAGATGAAGCCGGCAATCAGCTCCATGCGCTGGGCGCGCGAAGCCCGCCTCATCGAAACCGTGCGCCCGAAGCCCGCATCACGACTTGACGCCGCCTGCGGTCAGACCGGCGATGATGCGTCGCTGGAAGATGAGAACCATGATGACCAGCGGGACCATCACGAGGGTTCCGCCGGCCATGATCGAGGTGTACGGCGTGACGAATGGGTCCGTTCCGGAGAACTTGGCCATCGCCACGGTGACGGGTGCGGTCTTGTCACTCGAGAGTTGGAGCGAGAGCAGGTACTCGTTGACCGTTGCGATGAAGGCGAGAATCGCGGTGGTGAACAGTGCCGGCGCGGCGAGCGGAAGCATGATCAGACGGAAGGCCTGGCCACGGGTGGCGCCGTCGATACGCGCCGCCTCCTCGAGCTCCCACGGAAGCTCGGAGAAGAACGACGTCAGCGTGTAGACCGTCAGCGGCAGCACGAACGAGATGTTCGGGATGATCAGCGCTTTGTAGCTGCCGATCCAGCCGATGTCGGTGAACAACTGGAACAACGGAGTCACGAGGGCGACAACCGGAAACATGGACGCGCCGAGGATGATTCCGGTGACGAAGTATTTGCCACGGAAATCGAAACGCGAGAGCGCGTACGCCGTGAACACGCCGATGACCAAGGCGATCAGCGTGGTCGCGCCAGCGATGATGAGGCTGTTCATCAGTGCACGGGTGAAGTTCACCTTGGCGTCGGGATCGAGCGCCGCGGTGAAGTTGGAGAGCGTGAGATTGGTGGGCCACAGCGACGTCGAGAACGTGTCCGCGGGGTCGCGCAGCGCCGTCACGATCATCCAGTAGCAGGGAGCGAGTCCCCACACGATGATCAGTACGACGCCGATGTAGGTGCCGATCTTGCCGCGTAGTGCCTTGTTCATACCGGCTCCCCCTTCCGCTGCTTTTCCTGCGTGCTGACCGCATTGGCTCCGAGGAATCGGACCAGGATGAAGGCCACAGCGAAGATGATGAGGAACGTGATGGTGGACAGTGCCGACGCCGAATTGGCGCCGACGCGCATCTGATCGACCACCAGAACCGAGATGGTGGAGGTGGCGGGATTGGATCCCATCATGATCGCGGGCAGGTCGTACATGCGCAGCGCGTCCATCGTGCGGAAGAGCACCGCCACCATGAGTGCGGGCTTGACCAGCGGAAGCGTGATCATGCGGAACCGCTGCCACGCCGTCGCACCGTCGACCTTGGCGGCCTCGTAGACGTCGGCGGGAATCATCTGAAGACCCGCGAGGATCAGCAACGCCATGAACGGCGCGGTCTTCCAGACGTCGGCGACGACGATCGCGAATCGCGCCGGCCAGGGGTCCGCCGTCCACAGGATGTTGGTGCCGAGGATCTTGTTGGCAATGCCGTCGTTGGCGAAGATGAAGAACCAGAGCTTCGCGGTGACGGCGGTGGGGATGGCCCAGGGAATCAGCACGGAAGCGCGGAGCAAACCGCGTCCGCGGAACGTCTTGGCCATGATCAACGCCATCGACAGACCGATCACCGTCTCGAGCAGGACGGTGACGACGGTGAAGCCGAACGTATTTCCGATCGACTGCCAGAACTGCGATCCGAGTGTGCCGGGCGGGCAGGGAATCGAGCCGTTGGCGGTGTTGCAGGACTGGGTGATCCAGTTCTTGTAGTTGTCGAACCGCGTGAACTGACCGGTGACGAACATGCCGGTCTCGGGATCGAGCTTCTTGCCGTCGCTGTGCATCGACATCCAGATCGCTCGTCCGAGCGGATACAGAATGATGACGGCGAGAACGATCAGCGACGGTGCGACGAACGCCCACACCGGAACTCGTCGACGCTTCTTCGGCTTGTCGGCCGACGCAGGCGGGGGCGAGGTCGGCGGGGGTGGAGTAGCTGCAAGGTCAGGCAGAACCTTGGTCAGGGATGTCCCTGCTGCCTCGGATGCCGACGGCTCTTCTAGCGGTTCCGGTGCACGGTGTCTCCCACCAACGCCCGAACGGTCGGGACCGGTTGAACCGGCCCCGACCGTGGGGTTGGTAGGCACAGCCGCGGAAGGATCCTGCGGTTCTGCCATTGCTTATTGCTCCTGGTAGATCAGTTACCGGCGGTTTCGATGCCGGCCTTGGTGTCCGCCAAAGCCTGCTCGACGGTCTTCTCGCCGCGAATAGCAGCGTAGGTGTTGTCGGAGATCGACTTCGACACCTGCGTGTAGTACGGCGTGACGGGGCGCGGCTGAGCGGTGGCGAGTGCTTCCTTCAGGGTCGCGAAGTACGGGAACTGAGCGAGCACTGCCGGATCGTCGTAGACAGCCGAGAGGACGGGTGCGCCGCCGACCTCGGTGAAGTACGTCTGCGACTTCTTGGTCTGCATGAACTCGAGGAAGTCACGAGCCGTGGCGGGTGCGTCCGAGTACGCGCTGATGCCGACGTTGTAGCCGCCGACGGTCGAAGCGCCCGGTCCGTCGACACCCGGAAGAACGGTGTAGCCGTACTTACCGGCAACCGAGGTCTTCTCACCGTCGACCGAGAAGCCGGACCACGTGCGCATGAAGAGTGCCTTGCCGTCGCCGAACGCGGTCTGCGACTCGCCCTCGGAGTAGGTCAGCGCTTCCTGCGGGATCGTGTTGTCGGCGAAGTTGTCGACGATCGACTGAACGCCTGCCTTCGTCTTGTCGTCGATGGCCGGGGTGAGTCCGTCCGGGCCGACCCACGGGCCGTCGAAGGCGTTGGTGATCTCGGTGGTGTTGACCGTCAGGCCCTCGTAGTTCTTGAACTGACCGATGTAGCAGGAGATGCCGGCTTCGACAGCCTTCGGGCAGTTTTCCTTGAGCTCGGCCCACGTGGTGGGGGCCTTCTCGACGAGGTCCTTGCGGTAGTACAGGAATGCGGCGTTGGTGTTCTTCGGCGCTGCGTAGAGCTTGCCGTTGTAGGTGCCCGAAGCGACGGTCGACGGCAGGAGGCCGGACTCGTCGATCGCGAGGTCACCCTCGAGCGGCAGCAGCCAACCGTTTGCGGCGAACTGAGCGGTGTTGACGACGTCGACGCCGATGAGGTCGTACTCGTCGCTCTTGGCCTGCATGCGCTGGGTGATGTCGTCGACCTGCGCGTTGGCTTCCTTCGCCAGCGGCTTGAGCGTGACCTTCTCGTCCGGATGCTCGGCATTCCAGTCGGAGATGATGTTTTCGAGCGCCTCGTTCAGGGCATCCTGCCCCTCGACGATCGTGATGGGTCCGCGGCCTTCGCTCGAGGACGATCCCCCGGATGCGGCCGTGGTGCTGGTTCCGCTGTCCTTGTCCGAATCGGACGAACAGCCTGCCAGTACCAGCATGGACGCTGCCGTGGCTGCAATTGCAGCGCGGCGCATCGCCTTCGAGTTCAGAACCATGGATTCGCTCCCCGTATGTGTATGACAAATAGACGGTCACCGAGAGCCTGCTCACGGCATGCGCCATGAGTGCCGGCTCCCGGCATCGGCCCCTACTGTGGCACGAGACACCCCTACTTGTGGGTATTACGCCGAACCTGAATCGGTCATGTGTCGTTTGACAGGTCGACCTAACCCAGGCGACGCCCGTCGGTGGTGGCAAAAATGTGCACCTTCTCGGGGTCGACGCGCAGGTTGACGCGCTCGCCCTTCTGCGGCGGATTGCGCCAGTCACCACGCGAGACGATCTGCTGCAACCGTCCGCCGATCGTGGTCCGGCCGTAGACGTAGGCGTCCGAGCCCAGTTCCTCGACGACGTCGACCTCCATCGGCAGGCCTTCGGCTGCGATCTCGAGGTGCTCGGGGCGAATACCCAGAACAACCTCGGTTTCGACGACGCCGTTCATCGTCTCGCGCGGAACCGGAACGATCCCGTCACCGAATGCGACGCCGCCGTCGACGACGGGGAGGGTGAAGAGGTTCATCGCGGGTGAACCCATGAAGCCGGCGACGAAGACGTTCTTCGGCTTGTTGTACAGCTCGCGCGGCGAGGCGCACTGCTGCAGGATTCCCTTTTCGAGGACGGCCACGCGGTCACCCATCGTCATGGCCTCGACCTGGTCGTGGGTCACGTAAACCATCGTCGTCGCGAGGCGTCGTTGCAGCTGAGCGATCTGCGTACGTGTCTGCACACGGAGTTTCGCGTCGAGGTTCGAGAGCGGCTCGTCCATCAGGAAGACCTGCGGCTGGCGAACGATGGCGCGGCCCATCGCCACTCGCTGACGCTGGCCACCGGACAGCGCCTTGGGCTTGCGATCGAGGTACGGCTCGAGATCGAGCATCTTCGCGACCTCTTCGACGCGGGCGCGGATCTCCGTCTTGTTGGTTCCGGCGAGCTTGAGCGCAAAACCCATGTTCTCGGCCACCGACATGTGCGGGTACAGCGCGTAGTTCTGGAAGACCATCGCGATGTCGCGCTCTTTCGGCTCCTGACCGGTGACGTCGCGGTCGCCGATGAGGATGCGTCCGCTGTGGACGTCTTCGAGCCCGGCGAGCATGCGCAGGGTGGTCGACTTTCCGCAGCCGGAGGGTCCGACGAGGACGAGGAACTCGCCGTCCTCGATCTCGAGGTCGAGCTTGTCCACTGCCGGAGTGTTCGATCCGGGGAACAGGCAGGTGGTGCTCTCGAAAGTCACTGAAGCCATGACGGGGTTGATCCCTTCTACCGGCAGGAACGTGCCGGACGATCCAAGTTGAGGGTGAGCGTGTGCGCTAGCAGCATAAACGTCCGTGTCGGCGCGCGAGCGTAGTCTTTCACGGTGAGTTCGGAGAAGATGCTGACCCGCATCGGTGCGCTGCTTCGCCAAGCGGAGTCCACCGACAATCCACACGAAGGTGAAGCCTTCATGGCTGCCGCTCAGCGGTTGGCCACCAGTTCCGCGATCGACCTGGCGGTCGCGCGTGCGCATACCGCGTCTTCGGAAAAGCGTGCGACGCCCACTCAACGGCTCATCACCATCGGCGAACCGGGCAAGCGCGGACTGCGAACGTACGCCCAGTTGTTCATCGCGATCGCCGCTGCCAACGACGTGCAATGCGACATCGCGCAGACGTCGGCCGTCATCTACGCCTACGGCTTCGCCGGCGACATCGACGTGTGCGAGGCCCTGTATTCGAGCCTGCTCTTCCAGATGGTGCGTGACTCCGATGCCTACGTGCGTTCCGGGGCGTACCGCGGCGAAACGTCCGTGCGGACCGTCGTCGAAACTCGTGGACGACGACGCGTCAGCACGCAGGTCCGCAAGCCGGTGGCCGGAGTGACGGCGCGCCTGAACTTCCAGATGGCGTACGCGTCCCGCATCGGCGCTCGGTTGGCCGAGACGAAGCAGGAGACGGAGAAGACCGCGATCGCAGAATCTGCCACGTCGTCTTCCGAAGCCGCACTCGTGCTGCGTAACAAGGAAATCGAGCTGAAGGACTACTACTCGTCCAACTCCAAAGCGCGTGGGACGTGGCGGGGCGGCGGCCGCGCAAGCGCCGGGCATTCCTCACATGCTCGACGAGCGGGTGATCGGGCGGCGCGCTCCGCACGTCTGGGGAACCTTCCGGAGATCGGCGGGGTGCGCGGGCAGCTGGACTCGTGAGGGATACGCAGCGGAGCGCCGTCTACGAGGCAGAGACGATGGTGCGCACCATGTTCGATCGCGCCGACCAGCGTGGACTTCGGAGCGTCGAGGTCATGGGTTCCACCATCACGTTGCCGGTCGAGCGCAAATTCGGTTCCGTGGAGTCGGTCCAGGCGTACTGCGATCAGCTACTCGGGCTGAATTGGGTACGGGAGACCTGGACTCGCGCAACCATTCCGGTGTCCGTACGCTCCCGCGGCGGCAATGCCGCCGCTCACTACTCGAACGACGTCATCGCCGTCCCGGACGACCGTGACGGCCGGTGGGCGCTACGCGAATTCGTTGTCTTGCACGAACTTGCGCACCACCTCGGCGACCCCGCCTCCGACGAGGCTTCCCACGGGCCCGAGTTCGTCGACCGCTACACGAGCCTTGTCGGCGAGATCATCGGACCCGAGGCAGCCTTCGTTCTTCGAGCGATGTTCCTTGCCGGTGGTGTTCGAACGGACTAGATGTCAGCCCTCGGCGAACCCGGTGGTGTCCGTACCGGTCGGCTGGAATACTCGGCCTATGGATGCGCCGCGCAGACTGGTCCTGGTCAAGGGTGAGTCGGAACTCCCCGATCCGGCTGTTGCCGTGCGCAAACCCCCACTGATTCGTGAAGCCTACGGACGAGTGCTGCGGGAGGTTCGACGCGATCAGGACCGAACTCTCGACGACGTAGCCGCAAAGGTCGGGATGTCGAAGCAATACCTCTCCGAGATCGAACGGGGCAAGAAGGAACCGTCGTCGGAAATTCTGCGCGCAATCTGCGAAGCGCTCGGGATGCCGCTCGAGCATCTACTGTTCCGAGCGGGCAACCGGATCGTTGCGCTCAACTCCCTCACCTTCGGGCACTCTCCCGCACCGATCTCGGGTCCCGTCCTGATGGCGGCCTAGTCAGTTCCCTTCGATGAGGGTGTCAGCCAGTCCGTAGGAGATAGCGTCGTCGGCGGTGAAGATCCTGTCGCGATCGGTGTCCTTACGGAGCCGCTCGACGCTCTGACCGGTGTGCTTACTCAGAATCGCCTCGGTCTGCTCCCGGATTCTCAGGATCTCGGCTGCTTGAAGCGCGAGGTCCGAGATGGTGCCGCTACCTTGCGTCGACGGTTGGTGCAGCAGCACCCGCGAATGGGCAAGAACATGCCGATGGCCTGGAGTGCCGGCAGCCAGAATCACTGCAGCAGCCGAAGCCGCTTGACCCATGCAGTACGTGGAAATCGTCGGTTTCAAGAACTGCATGGTGTCGTAGATCGCGAGCATCGCCGTGGTGGAACCGCCGGGAGAGTTTATGTACAAACCGATTTCACGATCCGGGTTGTCGGCTTGCAGATGCAGCATCTGAGCCATCACGACGTTGGCGACGCCGTCGTCGATCTCTGTGCCGAGAAACACGATGCGCTCGTTGAGCAGCCTGCTGAAGATGTCGAAAGATCGCTCACCCGTTGGTGTTCGCTCGATGACACTGGGAATCGTGTACTGGGACATGACGTCACAATCCGATCTTGGGGAAGGTAGCTTGCGGTGCTATCTCGGCGAAGGACGTCACGACGCGGTCGACGATTCCGTACTCACGCGCCTGCTCGGCGGTGAACCAGCGATCCCGATCGCTGTCGGTCTCGATCTCTTCGACGGTCCGGCCCGTTTCGGCGGCGAGGATTTCCTGCGATTGACGCTTCATCAGCTCGAGGCTCTCGGCCTGGATCGCAATGTCCACCGCAGTGCCACCGATACCTGCCGAAGGTTGGTGCATCATGATGCGGCTGTGCGCCAGGCTGATTCGCTTGCCGTGGGTGCCGGAGCAGAGGAGCACCTGGCCCATGCTGGCCGCGAAGCCCATCGCGACCGTCACGACGTCATTGGGGATGAGCTTCATCGTGTCGTAGATGGCCAGGCCGGCAAACACCGATCCGCCAGGTGAATTGATGTAAAGCACGACGTCGCGCTTGGGGTCGGTGGTGGCGAGGAGCACCAGTTCCGAACACACACGTTCGGCCATGGCGTCGTTGACCTCGCCGGTGAGCAGAATGGTTCGCTGTCGGAAGAGCCTGTCTGTCAACAGGTCACGGTAGCCGGTATCGGTGGGCGCTTCAGTAGTCATGAATCCATTCCTACCGGCGCGGCAGTGCCGCGGCCCCGCCTGTCTGCTGTGGGCAGACCACCCCTGTTTTTACCCGCCCCCCTGTTTGACTGCCGCCTTTTTTGCCTGCCCCCCCTTTCTGAGCGAACGGCACGTTCAGTCGATCTAAGGCGCCGAAAGTACCGTTCGCTCGAAAAGGGGTGGGCACAAGATCGGGCAAACCCGTCACCGACGGCGGCGGTAGCGGTACCGCGCACACCCGGCCATGATGGGAGAAGACAACCATTCCTCTCGTCAGGAGCGTGGCATGACTCGTCCGGTACGCATCGGTGTTCAACTCCAACCCCAGCACGCACCCGATTACGGGTTGATACGCGACGCCGTCTTGCGGTCCGAGGACGCCGGGGTGGACATCGTCTTCAACTGGGACCACTTCTACCCGTTGACCGGCGATCCCGACGGCGCACACTTCGAATGCTGGACCATGCTCGGCGCCTGGGCCGAGCAGACCGAACGCGTCGAGATCGGCGCCCTGGTCACCGGTGGTGGCTACCGCAATCCGGATCTGCTGGCCGACATGGCGCGAACCGTCGACCACATCAGCGGTGGGCGCCTGATCCTCGGTATCGGTGCCGGCTGGTTCGAGAAGGACTACGACCAGTTCGGATACGACTTCGGCACTCCCGGTTCACGGCTGAAACTGCTTGGCGAATACCTCCCCCGCATCACGGGCCGCCTGGCGAAGGGCAACCCGCCGCCGACGCGCAACATCCCGGTCCTCATCGGCGGTGGCGGCGAGAAGAAGACCCTGCGCTTGGTCGCCGAGTACGCCGACGTCTGGCACAGCTTCGGCGACCGTGAGACACACCTGCGCAAGTCAGACATCCTCTCCGACCACTGCGCCGACGTGGGCCGGAACCCGCTGGAAGTAGAGCACTCGGTTCCGTGGCCTGGGCTCGAAAATGCAGCCGACCTGGTCGCCGACGGTGTCTCGCTCTTCACCGTCGGCGTCAGCGGACCGGACTACGACCTCACGACGCTTGCCGAGGCCATCGGTTGGCGCGACGACAACACACCGCCTGCGTTGAGCGGGCTGGCCTGAGCGGTACCAAGGACTTCGTCGTTGTCGGCGCCGAGAACGGGCGGCGCCGACGTCAGACGTGGCCTCTGGCCGGAGAAGTTGACCGGGAAGGCCACTTGCTTCAACGGTCCGAGCGTCGGATGGTCGACGGTTCCGACCATGCCGAGCGCGGCAGTGTGGGGATCGGAGTAGATCTCGTCGAGATGCCGGATCGGTGAGACCGGTACGGCGCGTTCGGCGAGAAGAGCGCACCAGTGTTCGACGGTCTCCGATGCGAAGGCGCTGGTGAGTTCTCGTTCCAGACTCTCGCGGTTCTCCACCCTGTCGCGGTTGTGGGCAAAACGCGGATCGGTGACCAGTTCACTCCTTCCGATGGCCTCGCACAGCGACGCCCACATCGCGTCGTTGCCGACAGCGACGACGAAGTACCCGTCGCTGGCAGGAAATGCTTGATACGGAGCAAGATTCGGATGACCGGAGCCCAACGCAGTCGGGCGCTCACCGGTGGCGAAGTAACTGGTCGCCCAGTTCACGTGCATCGCGAGTTGGCACTCGTACAGCGACGTGGTCACGTACTGTCCGCGTCCGGTCCGGCCTCGTTCGACCAACGCGGCCAGGACACCGACCAGTCCGAACAGCGCTGCGCCCAAGTCTCCCAACGCAAACCCCGATTTCATCGGAGCACCACCCTGTTCACCGGTGAGCGACATGAGCCCACCCGCGGCCTGCGCGATCATGTCGTACCCCGGTTCGTCGCGCAGCGGTCCTTCCTCACCGAAGGCAGAGATGTGCAGGGTGATCAGATGCGGATATCGCTCGGACAGTGCCTGGTAGTCGAAGATCTTCTGTAATCCGCTGCCCGGCTTGAAGTTCTCCACGACTACGTCGGTCTCTTCGAGCATGCGGTGGATGATCTCCTGTCCTTCGGTGGACTTGAGGTCGATCGTGACCGACTTCTTACCGCGGTTGATCGCGAGGTAGTAGGCGGCATCTACCCCGACGAAGGGAGGCCCCCACGAACGCGTGGGGTCGCCGCCTTCAGGGTGTTCGATCTTGGTGACGTCGGCTCCGAGATCGGCAAGCGACATGGTTGCGTACGGCCCGGCAAGGATCTTCGACAGATCGAGCACGCGGACACCGGCCAAGGGTGCGGGTCCTGTTGGAGAATTCACCGATGACCTCCTGCTACGGAGAGGAACTCGGCTATGACGTCACGTGCATCATCCAGCTCGACCTCACCGCCGTCGGTGATCACGTCGAGATTGCCGAGTGCAGCCGACGGCACCTTCCCGGCAAGACCGGCCAGGTAGGAATTAGCCACCAGCAGTGACCGGTACCCATTACCGTGTCGGATGCCGTGATCCGCAAGATCGAAAAGCAGGGTCGCCATGACGGCACGAGCCAACTCGTCGGCATACTTTGCGCTGGCGGCCTGGGCGGCATCGTCAGATCCGGAGATCAGACGATCTCCTTCCTCTACCAGTTCCTCCCAGCGCCGCAACAGAACTCCGGCACCGGCTTCGCAATCCGGTCCGACGGTGGACAGGATGTCCGTCATCGCTCCCGCGACGGTGCGGTGCGAGTTGAACTTGCGTAGGCACCGAAGTACGTCCAGCGCAATGACATTGCTCGACCCTTCCCAGATCGATCCGAGGTGAGCGTCCCGGACGAGCCGCGCGTTGACCCATTCCTCGATGTACCCGTTTCCTCCGCGGACCTCCATGGCCTCGCCGGTGACCACCCGCGCGCGTTTGCAGACAAAGTGTTTGGCGATCGGCGTCAGTACCCTGATCAGCGCGCGCGCCTGTTCGTCCCCTCCGTCTGCAGCCTGAAGACACTGTGCGCTGTACGCGACCAGGGCCAGCGAAGCCTCGGCATCGAGTGCAAGGGGAAGAAGTGTCGCCCGCATCAGCGGCTGGTCGAAGAGCCTCTTACCGAACACGACTCGGCTCTTCGAATGTTCGACGGCTTCACGGACTGCTCGGCGCATGAGAGCGCTCGAACGCATCGCATTGGAGAGGCGAGACGTGTTGACCATCTCCGCCATCTGGCGGAACCCTCGATCGAGTTCACCGACCTGGAGTGCGTGCGCGCGGTTCAGCGTCACCTCGCCGCTCGGCATGGAACGCGTACCCAGCTTGTCCTTGAGACGATCGATCGTGAGGTTGTTGCGCTCGCCGGATCGCAAGGTCTTGGGCACCATGAACATTCCGACTCCACGCGTCGAACCATCCTGTCCGCCCGGGAATCTTGCGAGGGTGATGATCACATCGGCATCCGGGTTGGAGGCGAACCACTTCTTGCCCGTCAGAACCCATCCGTCACCGTCGCGCTCGGCGCGTGTTTCGGTGCAGGCGATGTCGGTGCCTGCCTGAATCTCGGTCATGAACATCGCACCCGTCTTCGCCTGATCGGGGTCCGTCGACGTCAACGCGTCGATCCAGGGCGAGAACACGGCCGGATCACCGAACATACGCAGGGTCCGCGCAGCAGCATCTGTCATCGACACCGGGCAGGCCAGCCCGAACTCGGCCTGCACGAAGATGTACGACGCGAGGTACTTCGCGAGTGGCGGATGCACGGAGTCCCATCCGTGCAACCCTTTTCGGTGCGACATGGCGGACAGGCCGTACTCGTTGTACGCCGCCCGGCACAGTTCCAGGTAGGCCGGGTGATAGGAAATCCGGTCGACGCGGTCACCGGCCTTGTCGAATTGCTGCAGCACCGGCGGGTTCTTGTCTGCAATGTCGGCAAGCTCGGACAAACGGCCGGCGGCATCTCGGCCCAGTCGGTCGAGCAATCCGTTCAACGTCTCTCGGTCCGCCCCGGCGGTCCATCTGTCCACTACCGCTGCCAGAGCGGGGTCGATGTGTGCAAAGTTCATCAGTGGTCAACGCCTTTCAGGGTGGAAGCATCGGTCATGTTCGAGGAGCTCGTCGAATCCGGCCCTTGCGCGTGCAGCGCACTCCTGCGCAACAAAGCCGTCATACAGACAAGGGAGAGAACGACATACACGAGCCCTAGAGCTACGACCGGCCAGATCGAGTTGGTTCGCGTCAGCAGATACTGGCTGACCATCGGGGCCGTTCCGGCAAATACGGCGGTCGACAATTGGTACGACAGAGAGATGCCGGTATACCGAACATTGGTGGGGAAAACCTGCGCCAGGATGCCGGCCAACGCGGCGTAATACATTGCGTGAGGCGCCGTCGCGAGGACCATCCCCAGAATCGCCAAGGGCACGGAGCCCGTCTGAACCAGCACGAACATCAGTGGTAGGAGCACGATCTCCGGAAGCAGCATCCAACGGACCGCTTTCGACGGATCGATCCGCGTGGCCAGCACAGCGCCGAAAGGCTGTACGAGCGCCTGGGCTACCAGTGCCACGGTGATCACGAGGAGGAAGTCACTGCGCTCGAAGCCGAGATCCGTTGTCGCCCAGGAGAGCGCAAAGGTTGTCTTGACGTACGTGATGGCAACACCGGCAACCACAGCGCCGACGCCGAGAGCAAGTTCGACGGGATGCGAACGCAACACTTCGACCAGCGGCATCCGTGTACGTTCCTGTGCCGCAACAGCCTTCTTCATCTCGGGTGTCTCGGAGATGTGCAGTCGGATGTAGAGAGCGACGATCACCAAAGCTGCGGATCCGAGGAACGGCAGACGCCAACCCCACGACTCGAACACGGAATCCGACATCAACGTCAGGCCGAGGAAGGCCAGCGTCGCGAGCAGGTTGCCGACCGGTGAACCCTGCTGCGCAAACGCACCGTAGAGCACCTTTCTCTTCGGGGGAGCGAACTCTGTGGCGATCAATACGGCGCCACCCCATTCGCCGCCCATGGCAATGCCCTGGAGAACACGCAGTGCCACAAGCAGTATCGGTGCCCAGATCCCGATCTGGGAGTACGTAGGGAGGAGGCCGACACCGACGGTTCCCAACCCCATGAGCGCGAGGGTGATGATCACGGCGTTCTTGCGACCGAACTTGTCTCCGAAATGACCGAACACCACTCCGCCGACCGGACGAGCCACGAATCCCACGGCAAAAGTCGCGAAGGCTGCGAGTGTCCCCACCGCCGGCGACGCATCCGGGAAGAACAGCGGGCCGAGCACCAAGGCGGATGCGGTTCCGTAGATGTAGAAGTCGAACCATTCGATGGTCGTTCCGACAAACGCCGTGATTCCGGCCTTGCGTGCCTGTTTGGTGTTGTATTCAGGCGGATTGGTGTCTTGACCTGGGTTTTGATCCACGGTTCTCCCTGATTCTCGCGTCGGGCATCACCAAGGGATGCAATGTGAGGCGTGAATCACTATCGTCCGAAATCCATGTAGAGTCCAAGACTTAGTTCGACTCATTTATGTGGGAGAACCACATAATGAAGACCGGGAGGAGCGACATGGAATTGCGTCAGCTGCGCGCGTTTCTCGCAGTCGCCGACGAACTTCATTTCGGCCGGGCCGCCGAGCGACTCCACATCGGGCAGTCCCCGCTCAGCCAGACCATTCGGGCGCTCGAGCGCGAACTCGGCACCGACCTGTTCGTCCGGACCACCAGATCAGTGCAACTGACCGCAGCCGGCGAAGCCTTGGTCACGCCCGCACGAATCATCGAAGCGCAGATCGCCGTGGTACGAGAAATCGCATCGGCCGCGTCGACTGGCGAGACGGGCCGTGTCACAGTGGGTTTCGGCGGAACAGGCGGCTACACCGTCCTATCGGCCCTCACACGGTCCTTGGCCGACTCCCATCCGGGAATCGAACTGGAACTACGGCCGCAGATGTACTCGGGTGAGGTGCTCGACGCTCTCCGACGCGGAGCACTGGACATGGGCATAGTCGGCCTGCCCATTCCGCGCGGATTCGAGACTCACACTGTGCGGGAGGAAACCTTGATGGTCGCGGTTCCGGCCAGGCATCACCTCGGTACGCATGACTCGGTGTCACCGGAAGACCTGGCAACCGAACGATTCGTGATGTATCCCGCCGAGCACGGCTCGGTGGTGCGCGATGCAACGTTGTCCGTTTGCGCCACAGCAGGTTTCACGCCCACCATCGCACACGAAGCCCCCGATCCGTACAGCCTGTTGGCCATGGTCGGAGCGGGGGTCGGGATCGCCGTCGTCGTGGAGTCGACGGCGCATCTGTCCATGGACGGGGTCGTGTACCTGCCGATCGCCGGGGCCACGCCCACGCTGAAAATCGCGATGGCATGGCGACCCAACAATCCGACGCCGGCAGTACACACCGTCACCAGGGTACTGAGGGAGCAGCCTTAGGCTCTCGCGAGAATTCCGGCGAAATCTGTTCCCACAGGCAGAGTTCCGTACTCGTGACCACGGTCGGCGCTGAGGCGAGCGGCAATGAACGCATCGGACGAGGCGGCCGGGGAGTGGCGCACCATGAGCGAAGCCTGCAGTGCCAACGCCATAGCCTCGACGACGGTCCGAGCGCGGAGTTGAGCGTCGGCAGGTGCCATCGTGGCGAGCTCACCGAGTTGGCGTCGTACCCGATCGAGGTGCTGATCGAGGACCGGGTTGTTGCCGCGGGCGAGGTTGATCTCGTGGTCGAAGGCGGCAACGGAGTCGGGTTCATGGGTCATCGCGCGCAGGACGTCGAGCGCGATGACGTTGCCCGACCCCTCCCACACGGCCATGACGGGCTGCTCACGGTAGCGACGGGCAAGCGGGAAGTCCTCGGTGTAACCGTTGCCGCCCAGGCACTCGAGGGCTTCGTAGGAGTGGTGCGGGCCGCGCTTGCAGATCCAGTACTTCGCAACAGCCGTCGCGAGTCGGCGGAACGCCTTTTCCTGCTCATTCGCGTCCTCGTCCTGCGCACGGGCCAATCGCAGTGCGGTGATGGTCGCGGCTTCGGATTCGAGAGCCAGATCGGCAAGCACCGAGGTCATCGCCGGCTGATCTGCCAGGACGGCACCGAAAGCGCTGCGGTGCCGTGCGTGCCACACCGCTTCGGCGACCGACTGACGCATACCTGCCGTGCTGCCGAGGATGCAGTCGAGTCGCGTCTGGGACACCATTTCGATGATGGTCCGCACGCCACGTCCCGGTTCGCCGATCATGGTGCCGACGGTGCCGTCGAGCTCGATCTCGGACGACGCGTTGGACTTGTTGCCCAGCTTGTTCTTCAGACGCTGGATGCGGAAGACGTTGCGTGTGCCGTCGGGCAGGATGCGGGGGAGAAGGAAGCAGGAAAGTCCCTCGCCGGCAGCACCTTCGGCCTGAGCGAGAACCAGGAAGGCGTCGGACATCGGCGCGGAGCAGAACCACTTGTGTCCGGTGAGGAGGTAGTCCGCACCCGGGCCGCCACGTCCGGCCGGCTTGGCGATGGTCGTGTTGGCTCGCACGTCGGAGCCACCCTGCTTTTCCGTCATCGACATTCCGAAGATCGCGGATGCCTTTCCGGGAGCATCCAACTCGGGGGTGTAACTCCGAGAAAGGGCACGCGGGGTCCAGATGGCGGCTACATCGGGTTGCAGCTCGAGCGAGGGGATCACAGCGTGCGTCATGGAGATCGGGCACGCGTGGCCCGGTTCGACCTGGGAGAAGAGCATGAATGCCGCGGCCCGAGCCACGTTGGCACCCGGCTTCGGGTCAGCCCAGGCAGAGGTGTGAGCACCGTGCGCAACGGCGGCAGAGATGATCCGGTGATACGACGGATGGTATTCGACCTCGTCGATGCGGTTTCCCCAGCGATCGAAGGTCTTCAATTCGGGGATCACCGTGTTGGCCAGCTCGGCGTCGTGCTGGAACCCGGCACTGCCGACCAGTTCACCGATATCGGTGAGTTCACTGGTGGCCCAATCGGCGTCGTGACGCGCGACGCCTTCGGCTAGGACCGTATCGAGCAGGAACTCGTTGACGTCCGTGCGCGGTACCGACTGGTTGAGCACTGCATGGGTGCGATGCGGAGCCGGGTGGGTGACGGTCTTCTCGGAAATATCAGTCATGACAGGCCTTTCAGCTCGCTGCGCGGATGAGGTGCTTCTGGATCTTGCCGGTCGGTGTACGCGGAAGAATCGTCGCGAACAACACTTCACGCGGAATCTTGTAGCGCGCCAACTTGTCCGAGAGGTAGTCCTTGATGTCGTCGGCGCTGATGACATCCGGTTCACGCCAGACGACGTGCGCGACGACGGTCTCGCCCCATTCTTCGTTGGGTTTTCCGACAACGGCGACGTCGACGACGTCCGGGTGGCCGGAGATCACGTCCTCGACCTCCTTGGAGTAGACGTTCTCGCCGCCCGTGATGATCATGTCCTTCGCGCGGTCGACGATGAAGAGGTAACCGTCCGCATCCTTGCGCGCCAGATCGCCGGTGCGATACCAACCGCCGTCGGCAAAAGCAGCCTTCGTGGCAGCGGGGTCGTCGAGGTACCCCTGCATGACGGTGTCGGCGCGCAGCCAGATCTCACCGATCTGATCGGGCTCCGCGTCGGTGCCGTCATCGGCAACCAGGCGCAGGTCGACGCCGGCCAGCGCGACGCGGCCGATCGAGCCCGCCTTGCTCAACTGCTCTTCGGGGTACAGCACGGTGCCCACTGGCCCGGTCTCGGTCATGCCGTAGACCTGCCGGAATTCGGTGGTGCCGTACGACTCCACCAGTCGCCGAGCGACATCCGCGCCGATCGGTCCCCCGCCGTACAACCACGCACGAACGCTTCCGAGGTTGTAGTCGGCAAAGTTCGGCACGAGGTTGAGTGCAGTGGTGTAGATGACCGGCGGGCCGAAGCAGAGGGTAATGCGTTGTTCCTGAACTGTTTCCAGGAATTTGACGGGATGGTACTCGCGCAGCAGCACGACGGTTCCGCCCATGTAGAGCATGGACATGAACCAGTTGTTGAGCGGGGAAGCGTGCCAGATCGGGACGGCCATGAGCAGTCGCTCGTCCCGAGTCGTCGACACGGCGAGGGCCGCGGTGACGGCAACACCGACGACGTTGCGGTGGCTGTGGACGCAGCCCTTGGGCGAGCCGGTAGTCCCCGAGGTGTAGAGGATTTCGGCCGGATCGTTCTCGTCGATGTCGATACCGTCAACGCCGTCCTGGCGGGTGATGGCGTCGTCGAAGAAGTCGAAACCGTCTGCGACAGAGTCCGTGCTGATCAGCTTGGCCGTTGTCTCCAGTCGACCGACAACCGGCGCCAACTCACCGTCGAAGACGCACACCGACACCTTCGCGTGTCCCAGCACGTAGGCAACTTCCGGAGTCTGCATCTTGTGGTTGATGGGGACCACGACGGCGCCCAAGCGCCAGGCACCGAGCATCGCGTACACGAATCCCGGAGTGTTGTAACACATCAGCGCGACGCGGTCGCCCGGCTGCACGCCCAGCGACTGCAAATAGCCTGCGGCGCGTCGACTTCCGTCCTGAACCTGGGAGTACGTGTGATCGTGACCGTCGAATATCAGGAAGGGTTTGTCCGGGGTCTTGGTGACGTTGCTGTCGAATACGCGAACGATATTCATCGAAGTCCTTGTCGGAGAATCACGCTCGAAGAGAGTTCATTCCATCGAGCTGTTGAGTACGGCGTCGGGTATCTGGAGGGTGGCGAAGATGACGGCAACCGCCTCCTCGAGGGAGTAGCCGAAGCTCTCGCCGGTGGCAGTCTTCTGGATGACGAGGCCGAAGATCGCAGACCAGAAGGCCTTGGACTCGACGTCGATGCCCGCGCGCAGCTGCCAGCCGGTGCGGATCAAGGTACGGAGGAGGGCGGTTTCGCCCGAGGAGTGCAGAGTGCGAAGCGTTTCGGAGATCAGGTCGCGGAGTTCACCACGACGACCCGTCATCATCATCGCTTCCACGAAGAGTTCGACGCTGGGAGCGCCCGAGCCCAGGAGGGATCCGACCAGCTTCTCGGTGTAATCGCCGACCGTGTCGGCGTCGGCGGCATCGACCTCGGCACGCTTGCCTGCGCGCAGAACGGCCGCGCACGCCACCTCGACGAAGAGCTTTTCTTTGGAGCCGTAGTAGTAGGTCACCTGGTTGGGATGGGCGCCGGCGGCCGTGCAGATCTGCGCGATGGAGACGCTGTCGCCGTGCTCGAGGAACAGCTCGGTTGCGGCGTTGAACAGCGCCATGCGCGTCTGCTTGCCCGACTCACGCGTCGCGCGCGCTGCGGGAACTGCCTCGGTGGCCATCACGAACTCCTACTTGTTTGTACGACAAACAATAACTCGGCGTTGTTTGTATGGCAAACAATTTCTTCCCGACGCGATGACATGTCGACTTCTATCGACATGTCTGATGTGCGGGATTACTCTCTGAACATCGAGCACCCGAGAACTTCGGCTTTTCTGCGAGGAGGCGCCCTGCAATGCTCGCGCGATCCGGCTTCTCCCTGCCCACACGCACGACTCTCACGGGCGACTGGGCAGATTTGTTGCGCGAGCATTTTGTCGCGCTCGACGTATCCGATATCGGAGACGGCGATCGATTCAGCGGGGCCGTCCACTCGGCCCAACTCGCACACGTTCGGGTATCCGCAGTTCAATCGATGGAACAACGAATAGTCCGTAGCAACAGCCTCATCAAAAGCGACGGCGCGGACTATCTGCAGATCGGGATGATCCGCCGCGGTAGCGCGGTAGTGCGCCAAGACGACCGCGAATGCGTCCTGCGACGTGGCGACTACGTCCTGTACGACACCACGCGCCCCTTCGATTGGCAGATCGAGGGACACGCACACGACGGCATCTGGGGACTCGAGGTGTTCACCTGGCCACGGTCGTACCTGTCGCTCAGCGACGCGGAGGTCACGAGCCTGACCGCCATCGCCTTCGACGGACACGCGGGCCTGAGTGGCCTGCTCGGTCGCTTTCTTCACGATCTTGCCTCCGTCCGCATGACGTCCGACGCAAGCGGAGACGAAGAGGAAGTCGTCAACGAGATCGGCAACCTGGTCAAGTCCGTTCTTCACACAACTGCGCGACCGATCACCTCGCGGCGAACCAGCCTCTACGAATCCGCCCTGTCGGTCATAGACGCCCGCATCGCAGACCCGGCCCTGTCTCCGGTGGACATCGCGGGATCGGTCAAAGTCTCCATTCGGCAGTTGCACCGAGCCTTCGCCGAACACGGCACGACGGTGTCACGGTCGATTCGCAGCCGTCGACTCGACGGTTGCCGTCGTGAGATCGTGCAACGACACGGAGTAGAGCGGTCGCTGACCCAGATTTCTCACCGCTGGGGATTCACCGACCTGGCCGCCTTCAGTCGAGCCTTCAAGGCGGAATTCGGGATCAGCCCGCGGCGGTACCGGTCGCAAGCAGCGGCCCCCACAAGTACTACCCGCTGATCTGTAACATCTTCGGACACTTACCCATTGAACATGGTGTTCAAAATTTTCTGTCGCCGAAGCGTATCCACAATTCTTGGCACGGTAGGCCAAGCATCGGGCGCTGACGGCCAAGTTTGCTCGGCTGAGCGGGCGTAGATTTTCGGCACGGCGTTGCCAAGTGCCAGGCACCCGATTCGACCACCTACATCACAGGGAGCACTCATGGAATCTGCAATCGGCGAACACCTTCAATGCCCGCGCACTCTGACCAGGCGGGTCCCGGATACCTATACGCCACCGTTTCCCATGTGGGTCGGGCGCGCAGACGACACATTGCACCAGGTCGTGATGGGCTATCTCGGCGTGCAGTTCCGCGGCGAGGATCAGCGCCCGGCAGCACTGCGGGCGATGCGGGATATCGTCGCCGGCTTCGACTTGCCGGACGGACCGGCACACCACGATCTCACCCATCACATCGACAACCAGGGCTACGAGAACCTGATCGTGGTCGGTTACTGGAAAGATGTTTCTTCCCAACATCGTTGGAGCACATCACCTCCAGTGTCCTCCTGGTGGGAGTCCGAAGACCGCCTGTCGGACGGATTGGGGTTCTTCCGCGAGATCGTGGCACCGAGAGCCGAACAATTCGAAACGCTCTACGCGTTCCAAGACGACCTCCCCGGGGTGGGAGCTGTCATGGACGGTGTCAGCGGCGAAATCAACGAGCACGGCTACTGGGGTTCGATGCGCGAGCGGTTTCCGATCTCCCAAACCGACTGGATGCAGGCCTCGGGCGAACTGCGGGTCGTCGCCGGTGACCCCGCCGTAGGTGGACGCGTAGTAGTGCGGGGACACGACAACATCGCACTGATCAGGTCCGGGCAGGACTGGGCCGACGCGGAAGCAGACGAGCGCAGCCTCTACCTGGACGAAATCCTGCCCACTCTTCAATCGGGCATGGACTTCCTCCGCGACAACGGCTCGGCCGTCGGGTGCTACAGCAACCGATTCGTACGCAATATCGACATCGACGGAAACTTCCTCGACTTGAGCTACAACATCGGCCACTGGGCCTCCCTCGACCAACTCGAACGGTGGTCGGAATCCCACCCGACCCATCTACGGATCTTCACGACGTTCTTCCGGGTGGCCGAGGGCCTGTCGAAATTGCGTCTCTACCATGAGGTCTCGGTATTCGATGCCGCCGATCAGCTCTACGAGTACATCAATTGCCATCCCGGGACCGGAATGCTGCGCGACGCGGTGATCACCGCCGAGCACTGACCGAAGTCGCCGGCAATCTTCGGCCACATTCTTTCCCTCGGAGGCAACTCGAGATATGTTGACGGGTGTCGACATATCTCAGTAGAGACCATCGAGGAAGCGCGGACAGCAGACAGTGACTACTCAACGAAACGAAGAGTTGGCGTTTGCTGTGCTGGCCGACCAAGTGCGTCGACAGATTCTCGACACGCTGGCTACACACGGCGAGTGCAACGCGGGCTTCATCAGCGATCAAATTTCGACGGTCGGTCGCACCACGGTATCCACACATCTCAAGGCGCTGCGGTTGTCCGGCGTGATCGTCGAACGGCGTCAAGGACGTCATCGCCTGTTCTCGATAGATCCATCGGGGCCCGCCAACGATGCACTCCAGTTCCTGCGCGACGTCCTCGGGCGAGCGCTGGAAGCAGGTTCGAACGCCTCCGAGTTGCCGGCCACTGCGACTGAGGATTCAGACGTCGCATCGGTGCGTCGCCGAGCGTGAGGCCTTGTTGAGCCCCAGCACCTATTTCAGGCAGGAAGTAGAACGTGCCAGGTCTCTCCGTAACGGCACAGATCGTAACGACCGACCCACCAGGGTCAGCCTTCGAGCGCCTCGAAACGGGGCAACTGCTCGAACTCGAATGTGAGCAACTGACGGTCGGGGCCGCTGCCGCCATCTCTCTTCCCGTCGGCGACGGCGCACGCGCAGATCCAGTCGGAATGCCGATCACGCTGTTGGGATACGTCGCCGGCGTGAAGCGGGGCCGATCGGTCGTGATCGTGCACCACCAACCGTGGCGCGGCCGCCTGACGATCCGGTTCTTTCCCGACGGCGCCGGGACCCGGATCGTTCTCGAGTCCAGCCTCGATCAGGACGGCATTTCCTGGCTTGCCAACAAGCGCGGATTCGCTCCACCCGAACCTCCGCGTTCCGACCGACATCGGATCGGGCTGCTGGTCAGCAAATCCGGCCCGGCAGCTGTATTCGCCCAGGCGACAGAAACACTCGCAGCCCTGGCCGTGGAAGAAATCAATGCCGACGGCGGCATCGGCGGCGTTCTCGTCGACTTGGTGATCGGCGATGACGCTTCCGACTCGGCGGCCGGAGCGGCGACCGCACTGCGATTGGTGAAAAGCGGATGTCGCGCCGTTTTCGCGTGCGTGACATCGTCGACCTTCAATGCCGCTGCATCTGCATTGCAGAACACCGGTGTGCTGTTGGTGCACACAGTTCTCAACGAGGGAGGTCGATCGCGTCCGGGAGTCCTTCGATTGGGTGAGCGACCACTCGACCAGACGCGAGCAGGTATACCCGCAATGATGTCCGAGACCGGTTCTCGCACTTGGTTCCTGGTCGGCCAGCAGTATTCGTGGTCGTTCGGAGCGCATTGGGCGGCCCGGCGTGTGATCGCCGAATCCACAGGTTCGGTGGCCGGCGAAGTCTACGTACCGTTGGGGACAACCGACTTCTCACGCATCATCGAGTCGATAGCCGACTCCGGGGCCGAACTGATTCTTTCCACCCTGGTGGGCCATGACGAGGTCTTCTTCGAACGACAATGCGCCCAGCACGGACTGCGGGCCACCACGCGGACGTTTGCATTGGTCCTCGACGAGGCCACTCAGCAGCTCATCGGCAATTCCGATGCTGACGGAGTCTGGGCGGCATTCGGCTACTTTCAATCCGCAGCCGGCGATCACGACCTCGAAAAGCGATACAGCGCGAGCTCGAACGAACTCCTGCCTCCGCTCAGTTCCCTGTCGGAGACAACGTACGAAGCGATCGTCGCTTACGCACGCGCCGTCGAACGAACGTCCGCAGGCGATCCGGAAACAGTACTTCGGCAGCTTGTCACGACGTCGAAAAGCTCTACGAACAACGGCGTTCCACTGCATCGACCGATTCTGCTCGCTGAATCACGCCGTGGGCGCCTGTACCCCCGTTCTCTCTGAGCGCGCGTAACCCGAACTTAACGAGTCGATATGTCGATACCTATTGACGCAATTATGGATCCGGCCCTAGTCTGAAAGACAAGTGAAGCCGATCACATCAGGAGCACACTTCTCATGGCGACAATCCGACCTGACGACAATGCAATAGACACCGCCGCAAAGCATTACGGCATCACTCTCGACCAATCAGCCCGGCTCGAGTGGCCGGCACTGATCGACGGAGCACTGGGCTCCTACGACGTCGTCGACCAGTTGTACGCCGACGAGGCAACCCCGCCGACCACGTCACGTGAGCACACGGTGCCAACAGCGAGCGAAAATCCTTTGAGCGCTTGGTATGTGACCACAAGCATCCCGCCGACGTCGGACGGCGTCCTGACCGGCCGACGCGTGGCGATCAAGGACAACGTGACCGTGGCCGGAATTCCGATGATGAACGGGTCTCGGACAGTAGAGGGGTTCACTCCGTCTCGCGACGCGACTGTGGTCACTCGACTACTGGCGGCCGGTGCAACCGTCGCGGGCAAAGCTGTGTGTGAGGACCTGTGTTTCTCCGGTTCGAGCTTCACACCGGCAAGCGGACCGGTCCGCAATCCATGGGCCCCACAGCGTGAAGCAGGTGGATCATCCGGTGGCAGTGCGGCTCTCGTCGCAAACGGTGACGTCGATTTTGCCATCGGCGGGGATCAGGGTGGATCGATCCGGATCCCGGCGGCATTCTGCGGCGTCGTCGGACACAAGCCGACGTTCGGGCTCGTCCCGTATACCGGTGCATTTCCCATCGAGCGAACAATCGACCATCTCGGCCCGATCACACGCACGGTCCACGATGCCGCACTGATGCTCTCGGTCATCGCCGGTCGCGACGGTAACGACCCACGCCAAGCCGACAGCGTCGAAGCAGGTGACTATCTGTCCACCCTCGACTCCGATGTGGATGGTCTGCGAATCGGGATCGTTCGAGAAGGTTTCGGGCACGCGGTCTCACAGCCCGAGGTCGACGACGCAGTCCGCGCAGCGGCACACAGTCTGGCCGAAATCGGTTGCACGGTAGAGGAAGTAAACATCCCGTGGCACCTACATGCTTTCCACATCTGGAACGTGATCGCCACGGACGGTGGTGCCTACCAGATGTTGGACGGCAACGGATACGGCATGAACGCCGAAGGTTTGTACGATCCGGAACTGATGGCACACTTTGCTTCTCGACGCCTTCAGCACGCCGACGCTCTGTCCGAAACCGTCAAACTGGTGGCTCTGACCGGCCACCACGGCATCACCACCCTCGGCGGCGCGAGCTACGGCAAAGCCCGGAACCTCGTACCGCTCGCCCGCGCCGCCTACGACACTGCCTTGAGACAATTCGACGTCCTGGTGATGCCCACACTGCCCTACGTCGCATCCGAACTACCGGCGAAGGACGTGGATCGTGCAACCTTCATCACGAAGGCTCTCGGGATGATCGCCAACACAGCACCGTTCGACGTGACCGGACATCCGTCCCTGTCCGTTCCCGCCGGCCTGGTGAACGGGCTTCCGGTCGGAATGATGATCACCGGCAAGACCTTCGACGATGCGACGGTCCTCCGGGTCGGGCGCGCATTCGAAAAGCTTCGCGGCGCGTTTCCGACGCCTGCCGACCACATCTCCGACTCTGCACCACAACTCAGCCTCACCTAGTTCTGTATCCGCACTTGCACAACAAATTCCACCGATTCACACATGATCAGCCCGCATAGAAAAGGTGAACCAGATGTCAGTAACGATCGACCACACAACGGAGAACGCCGCACCGGCCCAGGCGCCGGTCTCCGACCGGGCGTGGGCACTGTTCCGCGCACTCGACGGTAAGGGATTGGTACCCGACGGTTACGTCGAAGGATGGAAGAAAACCTTCGAGGAGGACTTCAGTCCAAGGCGCGGAGCGGAATTGGTCGCGCGGGCGTGGACCGACCCCGAGTTCCGGCAGTTGCTTCTCACCGACGGTACCGCCGCGGTTGCCCAGTACGGATATCTGGGCCCCCAGGGCGAATACATCGTGGCAGTCGAAGACACCCCGACCCTCAAGAACGTGATCGTGTGCTCGCTGTGTTCATGCACCGCGTGGCCCATTCTCGGCCTGCCCCCTACCTGGTACAAGAGTTTCGAATACCGTGCGCGAGTGGTACGTGAGCCACGGAAGGTTCTCTCCGAGATGGGAACCGAGATCGCGTCGGACGTCGAGATCCGCGTCTACGACACCACCGCCGAAACTCGCTACATGGTTCTCCCGCAACGTCCCGCAGGCACCGAAGGCTGGAGCCAGGAACAGCTTCAAGAGATCGTCACCAAGGACTGCCTGATCGGCGTCGCAGTCCCGCAGGTCCCCACCGTCTGATCACCCCGACAAGAAAGAAGCACACCATGGATGGAGTACACGATCTTGCCGGAGTTCAAGGCTTCGGCAAAGTCCCGCATACCGTCAACGCCGACATCGGCCCCACCTTCCACGCCGAGTGGGAACACCTGCCGTACAGCCTGATGTTCGCCGGTGTCGCCGAACTCGGGGCATTCAGCGTCGACGAAGTTCGATACGTCGTCGAGCGGATGGAACCACGCCACTACATGATGACCCCGTACTACGAGAGGTACGTCATCGGCGTCGCGACACTGATGGTCGAAAAGGGAATCCTGACGCAGGAAGAACTCGAAAGCCTTGCAGGGGGACCGTTCCCACTGTCGCGGCCCAGCGAATCCGAAGGGCGGCCGGCACCCGCCGAGACGACCACCTTCGAAATCGGTCAGCGAGTACGCGTGCGCGACGAGTACGTTCCGGGGCATATTCGAATGCCTGCGTACTGCCGCGGACGAGTGGGAACCATCTCTCATCGGACTAGCGAGAAGTGGCCGTTTCCCGACGCAATCGGCCACGGGCGCAACGACGCCGGCGAAGAACCGACGTACCACGTGAAGTTCGCCGCCGAGGAATTGTTCGGTAGCGACACCGACGGCGGCAGCGTCGTAGTCGACCTTTTCGAGGGTTACCTCGAGCCTGCGGCCTGATCGTCCAACATTCCGGGCGGCGGTCACGCGATCACAGCGTTTCGCGTGACCGCCGCCTGATCACAGCAATTCTCTCATTCGGAAGGACACTGGAAATCATGGTCGACACACGACTTCCGGTCACGGTGCTGTCAGGTTTCCTGGGCGCCGGGAAGACGACACTACTCAACGAGATCCTGCGAAATCGAGAGGGTCGGCGGGTCGCGGTGATCGTCAACGACATGAGCGAAATCAACATCGACAGTGCAGAAGTCGAGCGTGAGATCTCGCTCAGTCGCTCCGAGGAGAAACTGGTCGAGATGACGAACGGCTGCATCTGCTGCACTCTGCGAGAGGATCTTCTCTCCGAGATCAGTGCCTTGGCCGCCGATGGCCGATTCGACTACCTACTCATCGAATCTTCCGGCATCTCCGAACCGCTTCCCGTCGCAGAGACGTTCACATTCATCGATACCGACGGCCACGCCCTCGCCGACGTCGCCCGACTCGACACCATGGTCACCGTCGTCGACGGCCACAGTTTTCTGCGCGACTACACGGCTGGGGGCCGCGTCGAAGCCGATGCCCCGGAAGACGAACGAGACATCGCGGATCTGCTTGTCGATCAGATCGAATTTGCCGACGTCATCCTGGTGAGCAAGGCCGATCTCGTCTCGCACCAGCACCTGGTCGAATTGACCGCAGTCCTGCGCTCTTTGAACGCATCCGCTGCGATAGTTCCGATGACGCTCGGTCGCATCCCACTCGACACGATTCTCGACACCGGTTTGTTCTCGCTCGAAAAGGCTGCACAGGCCCCCGGATGGTTACAAGAACTCCAAGGTGAACACACCCCCGAAACCGAAGAGTACGGAATCGGTTCGGTGGTGTACCGCGAGCGCGCGCCCTTCCACCCCCAACGCCTGCATGATTTCCTCAGCAGCGAGTGGACCAACGGAAAGTTGCTTCGAGCCAAGGGCTACTACTGGAATGCCGGTCGGTTCACCGAGATCGGGAGTATTTCTCAGGCCGGTCATCTCATTCGCCACGGATACGTCGGCCGTTGGTGGAAGTTTCTACCCCGTGACGAGTGGCCGGCCGACGATTACCGTCGTGACGGAATCCTCGACAAGTGGGAAGAACCCGTCGGAGACTGCCGACAAGAACTCGTCTTCATCGGCCAATCCATCGACCCGTCTCGACTGCACCGAGAACTCGACGCGTGTCTACTCACCACAGCCGAGATCGAACTCGGGCCAGACGTGTGGACCACCTGGAGCGACCCCCTGGGCGTCGGCTATACCGACCAGACCGTTTGATATTGGTCCGGTTTGCCGTAAGTTGTGCGCAATGGGGGTATCACGCAACCGAACTCGGGCGTTGTTGATCGTCGCGGCGATCGCAGCCGGGACCGTGGCCGCAGCTACGCCGGCGGGGGCCACCTGGACAGTCGCGCCGATGTGCGGCGAGTGGCGGGTCGAAACCGTAGCGCAAGGGTTGGAACAGCTCGAAAACCTCGAGCCCGATGACAACGGCGGGTTCTACCTCTCCGGCGAGTCGAAGATCTATCACGTCGACGCCGCAGGACAGGTACGAACTGTCCTCGACGACATGGCTGCCCCTGGCGGTTTGCAACTCGACGGTTCGAGGCTGTCCTTCCTCACCAGACAGGACGGCAAGCTGTGGCACCTGGACACCTCGACGGATCAGCTGTCCGCACCCGTCGACTTCGCGGGCAACGGCCTGCTCCGGCTTCCCGACGGCGATCTGCTGACCACGTGGGTCGGAACAGAAGGAGGTCCGCCAAAGGGCGTCTCGCGCTATCTGCACGACTCCGGAGCCGTCGTTCCCAATTGGTCGACAGTGCCGCGTTCGGAGGGACTCGCGCTCAGTCCGGATCATCGAGCCGTGTACACCGATGACCTGTTCACCGGTCAGATCATTCGAGTGCCCTTGGATACCCCTGACGCGTGGACAGTTGTAGCGACGGTCCCGAGCCTGATACCCGGACTCGACGATCTGACCATGTCGCAGGATGGAATGCTCTACGCCGCTGCTCACGTCGAAGGCTCGATCTATCGCGTACACCCTGAAACCGGCACTTCCTGCGTCGTCGCTTCGGGTCTGTCGAATGGGTGGAACGGGCCGAGTTCAGTGCGTATAGGACAGGACGGCGACGGCTGGGCGCTCTACGTCACCGGCTTCGACGGAACGCTGCGTCGCCTGGTACCTCCGTCGGGCGTCGAACTCGCACCCGTCCGCTGACGCCGATCTCTACGGCACGAGATTCCCCGACCTGGCGATACTTAAAATCACGCTGATTTGAAGGCATGCCCGCAGCGCAACGGCCCCTTGTCCGAAAACTGTCAACAGTTCTACACGGAGAAATGGCTACCCTTAGGCTTACGCTGCACGCATGTTTTCTTCCGTCGCAGCGAAGATCCGCCTGGTGGTGGCACTGCTCCTCACTGCCCTCCTGGCGCTGACTCTGTCATCGTGCTCGAGTGGCTCGGATTCGTCGGCAGCCCCCACAGACCTGTGTGCACCTCCAGGAGTGGGAGCTGCAACCGCGGCGCCCACCAATCTGGACGCGGCAGCGGGTGCGGGCGCCGAAGACCGCTACACCACGGCCACCGTCACCCCTGTCGATCAGATCGACACCTCGAAGCTGAATCTGATCAAACCCGGGGTCATCACGGTCGGCACGCTCGGTGACGCGCCCCCGAGCATCTGCGTCAACTCCGAGAATCAGTACACCGGATACGACAACGAGCTGCTGAAGGCCGTCGCGGACAAGCTGGGCCTGAAGGTCGAGTTCGTCGGCACCGAGTTCGCCGGGCTTCTCGCCCAGGTTGCCGGTCGACGCTTCGACGTCGGCTCGTCGTCCATCACCACCACGGACGACCGTCGCAACACCGTCGGCTTCACCAACGGTTACGACTTCGGATACTTCTCCCTCGTCGTGCCTAACGGCAGCCCGATCACCGGCTTCGGAGACCTGGACGCATCAAAGCGCATCGGCGTCGTACAGGGAACCGTGCAGGACGACTACGTCGTGAACACGCTCAAGCTCGATCCCGTGAAGTTTCCCGACTACGCCACGGCGTACGCGAACCTCAAGTCCGGACAGATCGACGCCTGGGTAGCTCCGTCTCAGCAGGCCGAAGGTGCAATCGCTCCCGGTGATCCGACCTCGATCATCCAGAACACCTTCTCGGTCAACAACTTCGTCGGCTGGGCGGTGAACAAGGAAAACCAGCCGCTGATCGACGCCCTCAACTCCGGCCTCGACGCAGTCATCGACGACGGAACCTGGTCTCAGCTGTACGCCGACTGGGTACCGCGCCAACTCCCTGAAGGCTGGAAGCCCGGATCCAAGGCCGCGGCCACTCCGGAACTGCCCGACTTCGCAGCCATTGCCGCGGAAAACGCAGCGAACGGCGACGGTGGCGATACCGCGTCGTACCAACCGAAGTCGACGCTCGAACAGCTCAAGGACACGTTCTTCGACTGGGATCTGTACAAGAAGGCATTCCCCGATCTCCTCAAGACCGGTCTTCCCAACACCCTGATCCTTGCGCTCGCGTCCGGCATCATCGGCACGATCCTCGGCATGCTGCTCGCTGTCGCCGGTATCTCGCGCACCCGTTGGCTGCGCTGGCCGGCCCGCGTCTACACCGACATCTTCCGTGGCCTACCCGCAGTCGTCATCATCTTGATCATCGGGCTCGGCGTCGGACCGATCGTCAAGGGAATCACCGGTAGCAATCCGTACTGGCTCGGTGTCGCGGCGCTGTCACTGCTCGCGTCGGCATACATCGGTGAGATCTTCAGATCCGGAATCCAGAGCGTCGAGTCCGGGCAGCTCGAGGCTTCACGTGCCCTCGGTTTCAGCTACCGAAAGTCCATGTCGCTGGTCGTCATCCCGCAGGGTGTACGACGCGTTCTGCCGGCGTTGATGAACCAGTTCATCTCGCTGATCAAGGACTCGTCGCTGATCTACTTCCTCGGTCTGCTCGTCACCCAGCGGGAACTCTTTGCCGTCGGACGTGATCTCAACGCCCAGACCGGCAGCCTGTCCCCGCTCGTTGCGGCAGGCTTGTTCTACCTTGCTCTGACCATCCCGCTGACGCACCTCGTCAACTACATCGACAACCGACTCCGGACCGGACGCGCCGACACTTCAGGCACGTTGGATCCGCTCGAGCAGGCCATCGTCGTGGAAAGGGGCTGAGGACATGACCACCAGCTCTGAACTGAAGTCCGTATCGCTCACCGGCAAGGACCTGCATCTGTCCTTCGGTACCAACAAGGTGCTTCGCGGCGTCAACCTGCACGTCGACGCCGGAAACACCGTCACCGTCATCGGGCCCTCCGGTTCGGGCAAGTCGACGCTCCTGCGCGTGCTGAACCGTCTGCACGAGCCCGAGCAGGGTGACGTGCTGCTCGACGGGAAGTCCGTCCTGAAGGACAACCCCGACGAGCTACGCCAGCGGATCGGCATGGTGTTCCAGCACTTCAACCTGTTCCCACACAAGACCGTCGCCGAGAACATCGCACTCGGGCCGAACAAGCTCAAGGGTTTGTCGAAGGAGCAAGCTCGGGCGCTCGCGCTCGAGCAGCTGGATCTGGTGGGGCTCAGGGAGAAGGCCGACTCGCGGCCCGGCAACCTTTCCGGCGGTCAGCAGCAGCGCGTCGCCATTGCCCGCGCCCTGGCGATGAAGCCCGAGGTCATGTTCTTCGACGAGGCGACGTCAGCTCTCGACCCCGAACTGGTCAAGGGTGTTCTGGCATTGATGGCCGATCTCGCGAAGTCCGGCATGACCATGGTCGTCGTGACGCACGAAATGGGTTTCGCGCGTTCCGTTTCCGACAAGGTGCTGTTCATGGATCGCGGTGCCGTTGTCGAAACCGGTACTCCGGAACAGCTTTTCGACGATCCCGAAACAGATCGACTGCAAGCGTTCCTCTCACAGGTTCTCTGACTCAGGGGCGCTTGCAGGAGATCGACGGGCGTTGATCCTGGACGCCTGAAGCATCAGATGGTCGCGTTCGGCGAGGTTGGATGCCTTGTGCGCTGCATCGGCATACAACCTCGCCGCCGACTCCAGGTCTCCGTCGCGTTCACGCAGATAGGCCTCGACTGCGGCATGGCGTGGAAGTGAATCGTCCAGCGCTGCAAGAGCTGCCAATCCGGCGCGTGGTCCGTCTGCCTCGCCGACCGCCACCGCTCGGTTGAGCCGGACGATCGGGCTGTCGGTCAAGGCTGCGAGTTCGTCGTACCACTCCACGATCTGCACCCAATCGGTCTCGTCTGCTGTGAAAGCGTCGGCATGGAGTGCGGCAATGGCGGCCTGGGCCTGGAACTCACCGAGCCGGTCGCGGGCGAGAGCTGACTGGAGGATTGCGACTCCTTCGGCAATCGAATCGGTGTCCCACCGGCTGCGATCCTGCTCGGCTAGCGGAACCAGACTGCCGTCCGCGGCAGTTCGCGCGGCTCGACGAGCGTGATGGAGCAGCATCAGTGCGAGCAACCCTGCGACTTCGGGGTGATCGATCGCGGCCGCCAACTGCCGGGTGAGCCGGATGGCCTCGGCAGCCAGGTCGACGTCGCCGGAGTACCCCTCGTTGAAGACCAGGTAGAGGACACGCAGGACGGTGGCGACATCGCCGGGTTGCTCGAACCGGACGCCGGAGACCGTGCGCTTGGCTCGGCTGATGCGCTGAGCCATAGTCGCCTCGGGCACCAGGTAGGCCTGCGCAATCTGGCGGGTGGTCAGCCCGCCGACAGCGCGCAGCGTGAGTGCGACGGCGGACGACGGCGTCAACGACGGGTGCGCGCACAGAAAGTAGAGCTGGAGTGTGTCGTCCACGCCCGGCACCGCCCGCTGACCGGCCGCTCGCCTGGCTGCTCGTCAGCCAGAAACTCCCGCTTACGGCGAGCCGCATCCGACCGGATCCCGTCGAGGAACCGCCGCCAGGCCACCGTGACCAGCCAGCCCTTCGGGTCCCGCGGCGGGTTGTCCGGCCAGACCCTGACCGCCTCGAGCAGAGCGTCTTGCACGGCGTCAGACTCCGAAGCAGGGCGTCGTCCATGACAGGTTCAGTCCGTGATGGTCGGCGGCTCGGTCAGGAACGGGCGCAGTTCGAGCCATTCGTGAATCGGCTTCCCGCCTGCGCCGGGCGCGGCCGAGAGCTCGCCGGCCAATTGGACGGCACGGTCGTAGTTGTCGACGTCGATCACCATCCAGCCGGCAATGAGGTCCTTGGTTTCCGCGAACGGACCGTCGGTGACCGGCGGGCGACCCTCACCGTCGTACCGGACAAAGGTGCCCTCAGGAGCGAGAGCCTGACCGTCGACGAACTCGCCCGCCTTCTCGAGCCGATCCGCGAAGTCCTGCATGTACTTCACGTGGGCAGTGATCTCGTCCGGCGTCCACTGGTCCATCGGCACGTCGTTGACTGCAGCCGGAGCGCCGCGGTAGTGCTTGAGCAGCAAGTACTTGGCCATCGTGAATCTCCTCTGTGTCGGTGCCACCCATTCTGGTCGCACTTCACTACAGGGACGAAGCAAGTCGGGGATTCTCGACATCGCGGGGCCTTCGGCCCTGTGCGCCTTTTTGGTAGTGCCCGCAACCAGAAAGGCGCACGGGGGCCGGAGGCCCTAAATCCACCCCTGCCGGCGGGCGATCACCGCAGCTTCGTGCCGGTTGGCAGCACCGAGTTTGGTGACAGCTGACGACAGATAGTTCCGGGTGGTTCCTGCCGAGAGGTGTGCCCGGGAAGCGATCTGCTCGATGGATGCTCCGTCGGCCGCGTACTCGAGTACGTCCGCTTCGCGCGGAGTAAGCGGTGAGTCGCCGGCGCCGATTGCCTCGGCAGCCAACGACGGGTCGACGTACCTCCCGCCGGCATGGACGCTGCGGACCACCTCGGCGAGCGTCGCCGCAGGCGTCGTCTTCGGCAGAAATCCTCGGACGCCTGCTGACAGTGCCTTCTTCAGATACCCGGGACGCCCGTGGCTCGTCACGATGATCGAGACGCACCCCGAGACCGTCTGCGCAATCTGTTGCGCCGTCTCGATGCCGTCGATACCTGCCATTTGAAGGTCGAGCACGGCTACGTCAGGTTGATGTTTTGCAGCAGCGACCACGGCATCCTCGCCGGATTCGGCTTCCGCGACGACAACGATGTCGTCCTCGAGCGACAACATCATGGCCAGAGCCGAGCGGATCAGGTTCTCGTCGTCGGCCAGCAGTACCTTGATCGGCTCGGTCACCGAGACTCCTTCGTTCGGGACGGAAAGTGGGCGGTGAGGGTGAAGCGATCTTCGTCCTGCACGGTTTCGACAGTTCCTCCGACGGCGCCGACGCGCTCGCGCAATCCGTTCAGGCCGGTTCCGTTGTTCGGCTCTGCGATCCGTGCGCCGTCGTTGGCGATCACGACGCCGTCCGCGAACACTTCGATGCTGCAATTCTCGGCACTGGAGTGCCGGAGAATGTTGGTGACGCCTTCACGGACGACCCAGGCGGCAGCTTCGGCCAGTTCCACCGGCAGCTGATCTGCCGATCCACGTATCGCAGTGGAGATTCCGGCGGCCTCGAGCAGAGACTGCGCACCGGCCAGCTCCGATGCCAAGGCGATGGACCGGTATCCCCGAACCAACTCGCGCGCTTCGTCGAGTGAATCTTGCGCAAGTTCGCGTACTTCGTCCATCTGCGCGGCGGCACGATCGTCGCCGCGTCGTGAAAGAGTAGCTGCAAGTTCACTTTTCACCGCAATTGCAGACAGTGCCCGCCCGACGACGTCATGGAGGTCGCGTGAAAATCGCAACCGTTCCTCGGCGACGGACAGAGCGGCAGCGGCTCCGCGTGCCTCGTCCAATTCGGTGACCATCCGCAGCAGCCACACCGACATGTAGACGGTCAGCCCCATGAAGGCGGCGACGATTCCGACGGACACGCCGCTTTCCGGACCCGCAAGCAGTCCCAGTACAACCCCGGCGGCCACCGAGCCCACGATCAGCCAGCGCAACGACGTCAACCCCGCAAGTGGCACGACAAGGATTGCCGCCAGCCAGAAGTACGGGCCGTTCTCGCCATTGCTTCCCAAGGCAATTCCCGCCGAGCAGAACGCCGACAACGTCATCACGGCAAGAGGAATCTGGACGGGCTTGGCCACGACTCCGCCCAGATCAGGCATCCGAGACACGGCGATGACGCACGCAACGGCACTGATTCCGAGGAAGACACCCGACAGGTACCGATCCGCAACTATCTCGGTGACCGCACCGAAGCCCCCGAAAACCACTGCGACCATGATGAACGATTGCCGCGTGTAGAGGCGAACCTTGTCGACGTTCGACGCGGTTCGCCACGTCCGTCTCGGATTCCAGCGTCCGAAGTTCTGCGCGATCATGCCCACTACCTTCTCAGAGTTCTACGAACGCGGTTCCCAGCGGAAGTGGACGTTCGCGATCAGAACCGAACCGACGATCCACGCCAGCATGACCAACAGCGGTTGCGCAGCCGAACCGAAGGTGTCGACAAATCCCGCTGCCGCACCGGGCGCATCGCCCAGATCAGCCAGTTCGCCAGTGGTCCGCCCCAGCCATCCGAGATTGAGAAGGTCCACTACTGCGGCCAGCGGAGTGAAATCGAGAATGCGAGCAACGTTGTCCGGCACGACATTCCTGATCGAGGACATACCTGCCGTCGCCAGAATCAGAATCGGCATGCAGGTGATCTGCGCCGCCTCTGCATTTCGCGTGACAGCCGAAGTGATCAACGCCAGCGCCGTGAAGAGCGCGGCGCCGCCGATCACCGCGACCAGCACCAGGACCGGATTGACCGGAGCACTACCGCCCAGAACCATCACGGCGATTCCGATCACCACCGTCAACAGGCCGGTGAGAACCCACGACGGCACTGCCGGGCCCGCGAGGATCTCGGCGTCGCTGCATTCCCCTGTCCGTAGTCGCTTGAGAACCAACTCGTCACGACGCGTCGCGTACACCGACAGGAGGTTGTAGAAGACCACGAACACGAGCAGGAAGAGTGCAAACACCTCGAGGCCTGCCGACACCGACTTGTCGGACAACCCGCCATCGCGCGACAGGTACAGCATCCCCACGGGAAAGATCAACGGGAGGACGATTGCGTTGAAGAGCAACAGTCGATTTCGTCCCAGGAGCGTGAACTCCGAACGAGACAGGGTTGCTATGCGGTTCATGCTGACGCTCCTTCGAGAGTTGCGTGATGATCGAATTGGTCTGCAATGGAGAGGAATACGGTCTCCAGGGATGCCGCGCGGGCATCCAGGCCGGTCAGCAGGATGTTGTTGTGCTGTGCCCACAGCAGCAGTTCCGTCAGCGTCTCCTGCACTGTGCGAGTGGTGATCACCACCAGATCGTTTTCGACGCGTACCTCCGCGCCGGCCAGGGCCGGGAGCGGAAGACCGGGACGGTGCAGTTTGATCTGGGCAGGATGATCCGCGACGACGTCCGCCACGGTTCCGCTGCGCACCACCGATCCTCGGTGCATGATCGCCAACTGGTCGCACAGGGACTCGGCTTCGTCCAGGTAATGCGTCGTCAACATGATGGTGACGCCCGACGCTTTCAAGTCAGCGATCAATTGCCAAGTGTTACGTCGACTTTCGGGATCCAAACCAGTAGTCGGCTCGTCGAGAAACAGGACGAGTGGCCGGCCGATGATCGCGCACGCCAGATCCAGTCGCCGCGCCTCACCTCCCGAGAGGAACTTCACGCGGGTATCACCACGGTCACGCATGTCCACGCGCTTGAGCACCTCGTCCACGGGCAGCGGATTCGAGCAGGTTCCGGCCCACATCGCCAAACTCTCACGAGCAGTCAGGTCTTGGGGCAAGCCACCCTTCTGAAGCATGATGCCAAGCGACGGGCGAATCTGCTTGCGGTTGCGCACCGGATCCATGCCCAGAACGCGCACCGTTCCGGCACTGGCTCGTGAAAGACCCTGAATCACTTCGAGGGTGGATGTCTTGCCGGCACCATTGGTTCCGAGGAGGCCGAACAGCTCGCCTTCCTGAACACTCAGATCCAGATTGCGAACAGCATCGAACGCCTCCTTACCGGAGCCGTAACGCCGCGACATTCCGACTACGTCGATCACGGGATCGCCCTTCATCGCTGCGCCTCCGCTCGGTTCCAGCCGCGCAGTCCGATCACGAATCGGATACCCGCATAGACAGCGAGAGCGGCAACAAGAATCCAGAACACGGGATTGGAGCCGATGATCACGAACAGCACTCCGATGATCGCGATATTCACGACGATCACAACAAGTTCGCGGCCCATCGTGGGTGCGGGTCCGATGTCCATCAGGTCCGTCAGGAGGCTTCCCTCATGTGGTTCTCTCATGCATCCAAGCTTCGCGGGAAGTCAGAGCCGAAAACAGTGCACAGCGTCATCACCTGCGGTGACACCGTCACGGATCGGCGATGACAAATGTCATGCGACGTCCCCGCGGGGACGCGTCGTAAACCGCGGGTAAGGGTCACCTCGTTGTTTTGCCGTTCATTTTTACGTTCCTTTACCCTTGCTTAGAGCTTCTACGGTTCCCGAAGTCCGTACATCGAATCTCGGGAGTTCACGGTGGCTATCAAGCCTTTGGCCTTGTTCGTCAAACACGACGGCGTGTCTGCACGCGCGTCGATCACCTGCCAGTACAAGTGCGGAAACGCGTGCTCTCACGAGGTCCCCAACACCTCGGGCGGCGAGTACTTCCGCGACATCGCACGCACAGCGCTGAGTCGTCGCGGCTTGCTCCGGGGCAGCGGCATGGCAGTCCTCGCGGTGGGAGCGGGCAGCGCCCTCGTCGCGTGTTCGGACGAATCCGCAAGTGCGGAACCGGGAACCGGTTCGACGAGCGGCAGCAGCGGCGGATCGACACCAACGGGGACGAACTTCAGCGCTGTCGCGCCCAACAAGGAAGACAAGGTCACCGTCCCTGACGGATACGATCAAGCCGTCGTGATTCGCTGGGGTGACGCCGTTCTCGCCGGCGCCCCGGCTTTCGACTTCGACAAGCAGACTGCGGCAGCGCAGGAACTGCAGTTCGGATTCAACAACGACTTCGCCGGATTGCTCCCGGTCGACGGGCAGCCCAACACCTACCTACTCGTGGTCAATCACGAATACTCCACCGAGCCGGCGATGTTCCGCGGCTACGATGCGGAGAACCCGACCGAGGAGCAGTTCAAGATCGGCCTCGCCAGCCACGGACTGTCGGTCGTCCAGGTCAAGGGCGAATCCGACAACGGCAAGCTCGTACCGGAGATCGGATCGAACAACCGCCGCATCACCGGAACCACGGAATTTGTCGTGACCGGCCCCGCTGCAGGTAGCGACTTCCTCAAGACGAGTGCCGATCCCACGGGAACCAAAGTGCTCGGCACCCTCAACAATTGCGCCGGCGGCGTCACCCCCTGGGGCACAGTGCTTTCCGGCGAAGAGAACTTCAACCAGTACTTCGCGAACGCCGAGGGTGTCACCGATCCCACGGTGGCAGCACGGCTGAAGCGCTACGGTCTTGCCGGTGCCGCTTCCGAGCGCAAGTGGGAACGCTTCGACAAGCGGTTCGATCTGGTCGCAGAACCCAACGAGGTCAACCGATTCGGATACGTCGTCGAGATCGATCCCTGGGATCCGTCGTCGACTCCGATCAAGCACACAGCGCTCGGACGTTTCAAGCACGAAGCCGCCACCATTTACATCACGTCGGACGGCACCGTCGTCGCCTACAGCGGCGACGACGAGCGCTTCGACTACATGTACAAGTTCGTCTCCAGCCGAAAGATGCAGGACGGCAAGAGTCAAGCAGCCATGCGCCACAACATGACTCTGCTCGACGCCGGAACACTGTACGTCGCAAAGCTCAGCGGAAACTCCGCCGGCGAGATCGACGGCAGCGGCAAACTTCCGTCGGACGGCAAGTTCGACGGAACCGGCGAGTGGGTAGCCATCCTGCGCACCGGCGAAGACGGCAAGGGCGAATCGCTGGTCGACGGCATGAGTGCCGAAGAGGTAGCTGTCTTCACCCGCCAGGCCGGCGACAAGGTCGGGGCAACGAAGATGGACCGCCCCGAGGACTTCGAGGCAAACCCGAAGAGCGGCAAGGTTTACGTCGCGCTGACCAACAACACCAAGCGCGGAGTCGACGGCGGCGCCGCGGCCGACGAGGCGAACCCGAGGAACAACAACAAGAACGGCCAGGTCCTCGAAATCACCGACGACCACGCCGGCACCACCTTCGGCTGGAATCTTCTTCTCGTCTGCGGAGATCCGGCCACAGCCGATACTTACTTCGGCGGGTTCGACAAGGGCAAGGTCAGCCCCATCTCATGCCCGGACAACCTTGCCTTCGACCCGCACGGCAATCTGTGGATCTCCACCGACGGCAACGCACTCAAGTCCAACGACGGGCTGTTCAGCGTTGTCCTCGAAGGCGAAAACCGCGGTGAGACAAAGCAGTTCCTCACCGTTCCCGTCGGCGCCGAAACCTGCGGCCCCATCGTGGACGAGAAGCGCGTCATCGTCTGCGTCCAGCACCCCGGCGAGACCGACGACGCCAGCATCGAAAGCCCCGCATCCCATTGGCCAGACGGTGGTTCTTCCCAGCCTCGCCCGTCGGTAGTTGCAGCCTGGAAGAAGGACGGATCTCGGCTCGGCTCGTAACACACATGAAAACGACGTGGGGCAGATCGCATACTCTGCGATCTGCCCCACGTCGTTTACCTCAGATTCTCAAGAGAATCAGTTGTCACCGTCCTCGCGACGCTTACGCGTCAGGAGAACAACACCCGTTCCCAGCGCCAGCAGCAGAACCAATCCACCTGCTGCGAGCAACCCGGTGTTCACGCCACTCTCACCAGCGCCACCACCCGAGTTGATCGTCCCGCCCTGAGGAGCAGACGGCTTCGGCTGACCCGGCTGACCCGGGTTTGCTGTCGGCGGCTTCGGCTGTCCCGGAACCGTGCTCGGAACCGGCTGACCCGGAACCGTCGGCGGTACGACGATCGGAGGCACAACGACGATCGGGGGAATGATGATCGTCGGTGTAACCGGCACCGTCGTGTTCGGAACCGTCGTGGTCGGCGGAACTGTCGTGACCGGCAGCGTTGTCGTCGGCGGCGTCGTTGTCGTCACGCCACACGGATCCACAATCTCCTCCGCGACAACTTCTTCTGTCGTGGTCTCCTCTGTGGTGGTCTCCTCCGTGGTGGTGGATTCCTCCGTACCGGTCACATCAGCGTCACCGGCAGTGATCGCGCTAGCCGTCGTCGTCGCAACCGTTGTCGTCGGAACCATCCGCGTGGTCGTCGTCGGAGGAACACAGGGCTCCGTCGTGACCGGCGGCGTCGTGGTGGTCGTCGGCGGCACCGTAGTGGTGGTCTCCGGCGGGTCTATCGGGTGTTCGGTGCAGAGAGCGTCGCCCGGGACACAGTCCACTGGCGGGTTCTCGCCACCAACCACCAGGTAGTTGTTCAGGACACCCGGAGTGAATCCGGGACCTGACAACGTTCCGATCTCAGGATTGACCTTGACGGTGTACGTCACGGTCGCGCTCTCACCCTTGGCCAGCTTGCCGGTGACCGTGAAGACGTTGTCGACGACACCCGAAACAACCAGCGTGGAAGTGGTAGCCGGATCCTTCGTCATTACTGCATCGTCGAGAACATCGGTCAGATCGTCGTAGAAACTGATCTCACCATCCGCGGTGCCCACATTCTTGAACGTGAGCGTGTACGTGATCTCCTGGCCGCCAACCACACGGTTCGTGGTGGACGGAACAGAGGACTTCAGTACCTCGATCGCGGGTGTGCCATCCACCGGATGCTCGGTCGTCACCGGCGGAGGAGTGATCTCCGGACCCGTCGGCGGCTTCGCAGTACCGGTGACCTTGTTGTTGATCAGAACCCCGCCGGCGACACCATCGTTGATCTTCACCTGGTAGGTCAGGACAACCGACTTACCGGCTTCCAATGCACCGGTCCAGGTGAGCGTGGTGCCCGACAGGGTCGGAGCAGCACCGTCGACACCGTCAACAGTCGCCTTCAGCGAACCGTCCACCAACGTCGCGTTGTCGAGAACCTTCGACAGATCATCGGTCAACACCACCGGATCAAGAGTCGTGTTACCCGTATTCGCACCCGTCACCGTATACGTGATCGTCTGACCCGCAGCAACATTGGTACCCGACACCGGATCCGCAGCCTTCGCGACCGTGAACCCCGGAACCTTCACCGGATGCGTCGTGCACAGCTGCGTCACCGGATCACACACCTCCGGAGGATCAACCGGCGGAGTCGTCCCCGGAACAACGAAGTTGTTCACGAAAACCCCACCGACCACATCGGCATTGACCT